>NZ_CP020914.1:0-609260 GCF_007833355.1 Denitratisoma sp. DHT3
GGCGTTCAGCGAGGGGGCCGAGGACATGCTGTCGATGTTTTACCAATTGATGCAGGCCGCGCAGCGCGGCGAGGGTTTCCAGATGGCGGTGGCCACGGGCCGCAAGGTGGAACGCTACGCCTTCGAGTGGCTGGGCCAGGAAACCCTGCTCCTGAAGGCGGGCCGCTTCACCACCTGGCATGTGCGGGTGCGCTCCGCCAGTGGCGGCGGCGACACCACCGAGGTCTGGCTGGGCAAGGAGGCGGCCGGCTTGCCGGTGAAAATCCGCCATCTGGATCGCAAGGGCGAGTTGTTCGACCAGCTCGCCGAAGAAATGGACTACGAAAAATGACGACGATGAAAATCACTTCCCGCCTGCTGGATCATGCCGGCGACGCACTCACCGCCATGCTGCGCTTCGAGCAGCCGGCCGACGCGGTACTGTCCCGGATCTTCCGCGACCACCGCGATCTGGGCCACCGCGAGCGGGGCTTCGTGGCCGACCTCACCTACGGCGTGTTGCGCCGCCGCTGGGCTGGAAAAGCTCTGCGGCGAGCGAGTGACGCCGCGCCGCCTGTTGCTGGCGGCCCTGGTGCGCCCTGATGGGTTCAGCCAGCGCCAGCTGGCCGAGGCGCTGACGGCCCGGGAACTGGAATGGGTGGCCGAGCTGAAGGCACAGGCCAAATCCGGGGTGGCGCCGGAATTGAGTCTGGCGGAAGCGGCCGACTTCCCCGGCTGGCTGACGGACAAGCTGCTCGCCGCCGGGCGTTCGGCGGAAGAGGTGCTGCAACTGGCCAACAGCCTCAACCAGGCGGCGCCGCTGGATCTGCGGGTGAATCCCCTGAAGACCACGCGCGAGGCGGTGCTGGAGCGCTTCAAGGCGGACGGCATCGAGGCCGGCGCCTGTCCTTACGCGCCGCTCGGGCTGCGCCTGGTCCACAAGCCGGCGCTGGCCAAGCATCCGCTGTTCCTCGACGGCAGCATCGAGGTGCAGGACGAGGGCAGCCAGTTGCTGGGCCATCTGGTGGCGCCCAGGCGCGGCGAGATGGTGGTCGATTTCTGCGCCGGCGCCGGCGGCAAGACCCTCCTGCTGGGCGCGCTGATGCGCTCCACCGGCCGGCTCTACGCCTTCGACGTCTCGGAAAAGCGCCTGTCCAAGCTCAAGCCGCGCGTGGCGCGCTCCGGCCTGTCCAACGTCCATACTGCGGCGATCGCCAGCGAGCAGGACCAGCGCATCAAGCGCCTGGCCGGCAAGATCGACCGGGTGCTGGTGGATGCGCCCTGCTCGGGCCTGGGCACCCTGCGCCGCAATCCGGACCTGAAATGGCGCCAGACGCCGGACTCGGTGGCCGAGCTGACCGCCAAGCAGGCCGCCATCCTGGCGGCCGCGGCCCGTCTGGTGAAGGTCGGCGGCCGCCTGGTGTATGCCACCTGCAGTCTGCTGGAGGAGGAGAACGAGGCGGTGGTCGCCGGTTTCCTCGCCGCCCATCCGGAATTCGCGCGCCGTTCCTGCGGCGAGATCCTGGCCGCCCAGGGCATCGCCCTGGAGATGGGGGAGTCGCTGCGGCTGCTGCCCGACCGCCATGGCACCGACGGTTTCTACGCCGCGGTGCTGGAACGCCAGTCTTGAAGCCGCGCCGCGCTTCGGTGGCATGGGTGGCATGCGTGGCTCGGGTTGCGCTGGCCGCCCTGGCCGGCGTCCCTGCTGGCGACGGGGGCGGCCCGCGCGGCCGCTCCGCTGCCGGCGCGCGGCACCGTGGAGGCGCTGTTCACGCCCTGGGACGACGCCGAGGGCGCGATCCTGCGCGCGCTCGCCGGGCGCGCCAGGCGGTCCATGTCCAGGCCTATCTGTTGACCAGCCGCACCCTGGCGCGCGCCCTGGTGGAGGCGCACCAGCGCGGCGTGCGGGTGGAAGTCCTGGCCGACGCGGCGATGGCGGAGAAAGGCGGGAATTCCCAGTTGCCGCTGCTGGCGGCGGCGGGCATTCCGCTGCGCCTGGAGCGGCGCTACAGCGCCGCCCACAACAAGATTCTGTTGATCGACCCGGAAGGGGAACACCCGGTGGTGATCACCGGCAGCTACAACTACACTTGGTCGGCCCAGGCCCGCAATGCCGAGAACCTGCTGCTGCTGCGCGACCATCCGGCGCTGGCGCGGGCCTACCTGGCCAACTGGCAGCGCCACCGCGACGAGGCGGAACCCTATGCGCAGGCGGAGCAGGGGGCGGGCCGGTCGCAGGCCGGCGCGGCGGCAATGGGCGGGCGCGCCCTGCGCCCATCTGCCCGGGAGGACGCCCGCTTGCTGGCGACGCTGGGAGAATGCGGGAGCCGGGGGGGCCGGTGAAACGGTGCGCGGGAGGTTTTGAAAGATGAGGGACGAGCCATGAGCGGTGAATGGGACAGTCTGGCGACGGGACTCTGGCGGGATCTGGAACGGCCCGACGTCTGGTGGCAGGTGGGTATGCTGGCGTTTTGTCTGCTGCTGGCCGCGCTGCTCGACCGGACCCTGCGCGCGCGCCCGGCCGCAGGCATGCACCACAGCGTGGGCAAGGGCGGGGTGAGGCGCCTGATCTTCCCGATGACGGCGCTGGTGCTGGTGCTGATCGGGCGCGCCCTGCTGCGCGGCCACTTCCCGGTAACGCTGCTGTCGGTGGCGGTGCCCCTGCTGCTTTCCCTGGCGGCGATCCGCATCGTGTTCTATGTGCTGCGCATCAGTTTCAGCGCCGCCCGCTGGCTGGGTGCTTTCGAGCGCATGTTCGCCTTCTGCGCCTGGTCGCTGGTGGCGCTCCATGTCCTGGGCTGCTGCCGCAGTTGGTGGGGCTGCTGGAGGAGATCAGCTTCCCCGTCGGGCGGCAGCAGCTCAACCTCTGGCTGGTGGCGCAGGGGGTCGTCACGGTGGTCGTGGCCCTGCTGGCGGCGCTCTGGCTGGGCAGTCTGGTGGAAGGTCGCCTGGGGCGGGTGGAGGGGCTGGACCGGAATCTGCGCGAGGTGCTGTCCCGTCTCGCCCGCGCCCTGCTGCTGCTGCTGGCGGTGCTGATCAGCCTGCCCCTGGTGGGGATCGACCTGACCACCCTCTCGGTATTCGGCGGCGCCTTGGGCGTGGGGCTGGGTTTCGGCCTGCAGAAGATCGCGGCCAGCTATGTGTCGGGTTTCATCATCCTGCTGGACCGCTCGATCCGCATCGGCAACGTGATCTCGGTGGGCTCGGACCGCGGCCAGGTGACGCGGATCACCACCCGCTATACGGTGCTGAAGGGCTTGGGCGGCGTGGAGGCCATCGTGCCCAACGAACTGCTGGTCAGTTCCGTGGTCGGCAACGAATCCTATACCGATCGCCAGGTACGGGTCGGTCTGCCGGTCCAGGTGTCCTACGGCACCAACCTGGAACAGGCGCTGGCGATCCTGGAGGGGATCGCCCGGGCCCAGCCCCGGGTGCTGGCGGACCCCGCGCCGCAGGCGGTGGTGCTGGCTTTCGCCGATTCCGGCATCAGTCTGGAGCTGGGCTTCTGGATCCGCGATCCGGAGGCCGGGACCGGCGGCTTGCGCTCCGCCATCAACCTGTCGATCTGGCGCGCTTTCAAGGAGGTCGGCATCGCGTTCCCCTTCCCGCAGCGGGAGGTGCGTCTGCTCCAGGGGTGAGCGCGGCGGACGCGGCCTGGGTTGTGAGCGGCGTACGTGAGCGACGTAAACGCCAAAAGCCCGCCGGAGCGGGCTTTTGATCGATAGGTGCGACCGGAGATCGGCCGGACTTGCCTATTACTTGAGCTTGATTTCCTTGTACAGCACGTGCTTGCGCGCCTTGGGATCGAACTTCATGAATTCGAGCTTCTCGGGCGTGGTCTTCTTGTTCTTGTTGGTGGTGTAGAAGTGGCCGGTTCCAGCGGTGGACTCCAGCTTGATCTTTTCGCGGCCGCCTTTAGCCATGATGATTCTCCGTCAGGTTATACCGCTTCGCCGCGTTCACGCAGCTCGGCGAGGACAGTTTCGATGCCCTTCTTGTCGATCGTGCGCAGGCCGGCATTGGACACGCGCAGGCGCACGAAACGGTTTTCGGATTCGATCCAGAAACGGCGGCTCTGCAGGTTGGGCAGGAAGCGGCGCTTGGTCTTGTTGTTGGCGTGGGACACGTTGTTCCCCACCATCGGGGCCTTACCCGTCACTTGGCAAACGCGGGACATTTGGTTGCTCCAGTCAGTCGATTACAGCAAAGCGCGGCATTCTATACGAGAGTCCGCGACTTATTCAAGTCTTTTGTCAGAGCGCGTCAGAGCAGTCCCCGCTCGGCGAAGGACACCGTCCCACGGGGGCCGGCGACCACCAGGTGATCGACCAGGCGCACCTCCACCAGGGCCAGGGCTTCGCGCAGGGCGCGGGTCAGGGCCTCGTCGGCGCGCGACGGCTCGGCGGCGCCGGAGGGGTGGTTATGCACCAGCACCACGGCGGCGGCGTTGCGGGCCAGGGCCCGCTTGACCACCTCGCGGGGATAGACGCTGGTCTGGCTGAGGGTGCCGTGAAACAGTTCGTCGTAGGCGATCAGCCGGTTCTGGCTGTCGAGCCAGAGGGCGCCGAACACCTCGTGGGGCAGCCCGCCCAGCTTGAGCCGCAGCCAGTCGCGCACCTGGGCGGGGGATGAGAGCAGGTCGCGTTCCCGGACGTCCTCATGCAGGATGCGCTGGGCCAGTTCCATCACCGCTGCCAGTTGGGCGGCCTTGGCCGGCCCCAGGCCGGGGCGCCGCGCCAGTTCGCGGGCCGGCGTGGCGGCCAGGGTCGAGAGCCCGCCGTCGAAACCGGCCAACAGGTCCCGCGCCAGATCGACCGCGCTTTTGCCGCGCAGCCCGGTGCGCAGGAAGATGGCCAGCAGTTCCGCGTCGGAGAGGGCGGCGGGACCCTGCAGCAGCAGGCGCTCGCGCGGGCGCTCGGCCGCGGGCCAGGTGGAAATCGACATAGTAGAATCTCCGCATTCGACACAACGTTCCATTCTAATGTCATGAATCAGGCTGTGGCACAGTTGCAGGGCCGGCGCATCGTGCTGGGCATCACCGGCGGCGTGGCGGCCTACAAGGCGGCGGAGCTGACGCGCCTGCTGGTCAAGGCCGGAGCCGCGGTGGACGTGGTGCTGACCGAGGCCGGCGCCCGCTTCGTCGGCCCGCAGACGTTCCAGGCATTGTCCGGTCGGCCCGTATGGACCGCGCTGTGGGACGACCGCATGGCCAACGGCATGGCCCACATCGACCTCACCCGCGGCGCCGACGCCCTGCTGGTGGCGCCGGCCACGGCCGACTTCCTGGCCAAGATGGCGCAGGGTCTGGCCGACGACCTGCTCTCCACCCTGGCCCTGGCGCGGGCCTGTCCGCTCCTGGCGGCCCCGGCGATGAACCGCCAGATGTGGGACAACCCGGCCACCCGGCGCAACGTGGCGCAGCTTCGCGCCGACGGCGTGACCCTGCTCGGCCCGGCCAGCGGCGAGCAGGCCTGCGGCGAAGTGGGCGAGGGCCGGATGCTGGAAGCCGCGGAGATCTTCGAGGATCTGCTGGCCTTCCTCCAGCCCAAGGTCCTGGCCGGCAAGCGGGTGCTGATGACCGCCGGCCCGACCTTCGAGCCGCTGGACCCGGTGCGCGGCATCACCAACGCCAGTTCCGGCAAGATGGGCTTCGCCCTGGCGCGGGCCTGCGCCGAGGCCGGCGCCGAAGTCACCCTGGTGGCCGGCCCCACCGCCCAACCCACGCCGCGCGGCGTGACGCGGCGCGACGTCGGCAGCGCCCTGGAAATGCGGGACGCGGTGCTGGCCGCCTTGCCGGGCCAGGACGTGTTCATCGGCGTGGCGGCGGTGGCCGACTACCGTCCGCTCGCCGCCGCCGAGCACAAGATCAAGAAATCCGGCGCGCAGCTGACCATCGAACTGACGCCCAACCCGGACATCCTGGCCGAAGTGGCGGCCCGGCCGGATGCGCCCTTCTGCGTCGGCTTCGCCGCCGAGAGCCGCAACCTGGCCGAGTACGCCGAGGGCAAGCGCCGGGCCAAGCAACTGCCGCTGGTGGTGGGCAATCTGGTGCAGGACGGCCTGGGGGGCGACAGCAACGCCGTCACCCTGTTCGACGCCGCCGGCGCCCATCCGCTGCCGGTGGCCGACAAGCTCACCGTCGCCCGCGGCATCATCGTCCACATCGCCGCCCTGCTGGCGCGATAAGGCGGAGCGAAACGAACCGAAGTCACCCTTTTCCTCGGGAAAGAGGGAGGGGGAAAGGTCCCCGCCGCCGGGCCGCCCCAAGGCGGGGTAGCCAGAAGCGGGGAGCGAAGCGAACCGAAGTCACCCCTTTCCTCGGGAAAGGGGCTGGGGGAAAGGTCCCCCGCCGCCGGGCCGCCCCAAGGCGGGGTAGCCAGAAGCGGGGAGCGAAGCGAACCGAAGTCACCCCTTTCCTCGGGAAAGGGGCTGGGGGAAAGGTCCACACATGCACCACATCGACGTCAAGATTCTCGATTCCCGGCTGCGCGCCGCGCCGCCCCACTACGCCACGCCCGGCGCGGCCGGCCTGGACCTGCGGGCCTGCATCGAGTCGCCGCTGACCCTTCAGCCGGGCGAGACCCATCTGGTGCCCACCGGCATCGCCATCCACCTGGCCGACCCGGGCCTGGCGGCGATGATCCTGCCGCGCTCCGGGCTGGGCCACAAGCACGGCATCGTGCTGGGCAACCTGGTGGGGCTGATCGACTCCGACTACCAGGGCGAGATCTTCGTCTCCACCTGGAACCGCGGCAAGGAAGCGTTCACCCTGAGTCCCCTGGACCGGCTCGCCCAACTGGTGGTGGTGCCGGTGGTGCAGGTGGGCTTCAACGTGGTGGATGAATTCCCCGCCAGCGACCGGGGTGCCGGCGGTTTCGGCAGCACCGGCCACGCCTGAATTCCGTCCTGGGCCGATGAGCGAGCCTATGGACTTTTCCCGGCATCCTCTGTGCGCCCTGGGGGTGGCCAGCGCGCTGGGCATTGTTCATGGCGCGACCGGGACGGCCGCCGCGCCCGCCCGGATGATGGAGGCCGATCTGCTCGCGGCGCTGCGTCGTGGCGGACTCCTCGTCCGCTGGCGCGATGCCGTAGCAGGCGGTCCGCTGCTGACGCCGTCCGCCGCGGCAACGCTGCCCGATTTGCTGGAGGACCTGGCGCGGGCGACGGAGCGAACGCTGGCGGCGGGGGAGCGCCCCCTGGTGCTGGGCGGCGACCACAGCATCGCCGCCGGCACCTGGCGCGGCGTCGCCCGCTGGTGCCGGCGCCAGGGGACCGAAGCGGGCCTGATCTGGGTCGATGCCCACCTGGACGCCCATACGCCCGCCACCACGCCGTCGGGCAATTGCCACGGCATGCCCCTGGCGGCGCTGCTGGGTGAAGGGGGCGGCGCATGGGCCGGCCATGCCGGTGCGGTGCTGGACCCGCGCCGCGTCTGCGTGGTGGGCGCCCATTCCTTCGAGGCTGCGGAGTCGGCGCTGCTGGCGCGGCACGGCGTCCGGGTCTTTGCGCTGGAGGAAGTCCGCCGTCGCGGCCTGGCCGAGGTCTGGGCGGAAGCCCTGGCCATCGCCGGCACGCCCTTTGGTGTCAGCCTCGACCTGGACGTCCTCGACAGCGCCCTGGCGCCCGCCGTCAGCACCCCCGCGGGGCCGGGCCTGGCCCCGGCGGAACTGGTGGCGGTCTGGCGCGGGCTGCTGCGCCGGCCGGATCTGCTGGGCCTGGAGATCGTCGAATACCATCCGGGGCGGGACCGCGACGGCGCTACCCTGGCGGCGGTCGAGGCGCTGCTGGACGCCGCCAGCCGACAGGTATCGGAGTAAGCGGCGAGATGTCCGACGCCATTTGCGGCGACAATTCTTCACTTTGCATTTCCATCTGCGGATTGTCGTCTTGAAAACCATCAGCCCAGCCGATCTCGACGCCCTCGCCGGCGCCGCCCAGCGCTCGCCCCGGCGGCGCATGAACCTGAACCTGCATGCCGAACTGGCCGATCCGGTCCAGCGCCTGGCCATCGCCATGGAGCCGGATACCATGGTGGTTCCGCACCGCCATCAGCAGACGTTTGAGCTGCTCCATCCTCTGCGGGGCCGCTTCGTGGTGCTGCATTTCGACGAGGCCGGCATGGTATCGGCGCGCCACGTCCTGGGCGAGGACGCGGCGGTGGTGGAAACTCCGGCCGGCGTCTGGCATGCGGTGCTCTCGCTGGATCCGGGCGGGGTCATCTTCGAGGTCAAACAGGGGCCCTACCTTCCGGTCGGTCCTGCCGACTGTGCTCCCTGGGCGCCGGCCGATGGCGGCGAGGATGCCCGCGCGCTGCTGGACTGGTTCAGTCGGGCTCGAGCGGGAGATCGGTGGAACCCGGCCGGCCCCGGGTAATTCCGCCGGGAGGGTGGACGCTGGGGCCGCCCGGGGCGGGGCAGCTCGCCGGATCGCTGGCGTAGGCCGCCAGGCCGATACCGCGCAGGCGTTCCAGATAGCAGCCGTAGCGGCGGCCCCAGGCGAAGGCGCGGTCGTCGGCGGCGATGGCGTAGGATTAAAAAGGGAAGAGGGGGCCAGGGACCCCGGTCAGAGTGTCAGTCCGCATAGTCGATCAGGACCACGTGAGCGGCCAAGAAAGCCCCTTGCCACGGCGCCCCCCGGCCAGAGGGCTCGTGTGGGTCGGGCAGGAGGTGCGGTGTCGGCCGTTTATTCATGGTATCCCTGGCTTTCCCCATGGGACAATGCCGGCTATGAGCACAAGAAACGAGATGCCCCACGCGGACCAGGGCTCGGCGGTAGCGTGCGCCACCTGTGCGGCCTGTTGTTGCAAGCTGGAGGTCATGGTGATGGGGGACGATGACCTCCCGCTGCGACTGACAGCCGAGGATCGGTGGGGCGGATGGGTGATGCTTCGCCTGGACGACGGCTGGTGTGCGGCCCTGGATCGAAACACAATGCGGTGCACGATCTACGAGCGTCGGCCGGTCATATGCCGTGACTATCAGATGGGTGGAAGTGGTTGCCTTGAGGAACGATCCCGAGCGGTTGCGCCATAACTCAGAACCCTAGGGTGATCGTCTCTGGCTTTGCGTCCGCCGGACATCAAGTATCCATGACAGAAACACAGCCTAACAATCCCCTCCATGGCGTCACCCTGGCGACGGTCCTGAACGAACTGGTGGCATGTTACGGCTGGGACGGTCTGGCGCGTCGGATCGATATCCGCTGTTTCAGCCACGAACCCAGCATCGCCTCGAGCCTCAAGTTCCTGCGCCGTACTCCCTGGGCGCGGACGCAGGTGGAGTCGCTATATATCGATATGGTGCGGCAGGGGCCGAGGCAACCACGGAGCCGATAAGAAATGATCTATGAAGAATTCCTCGACGAAGTCACTACGCTGATCACCGAAAAGTACGGCCTGGGCGATCAGGCGGCGATACAGATGGTGATGCGCGCCCAAGCCGATGACTTCTTCAGCGGACACGACGACGATCCGTCAATCTGTACCCTGGAACGGGCGCACCAGGATGCAAGAACCGTTTTCAAAAAGTATAAATAGGCCTCTGCCAGGAGGCCGGCAGTCAGACTGATGCCCCCGGTTTCCCCTCCTTTAATCGCTGGAGAATGCCCTTGTGTAAAAAACTTTATGTCAGTAATTTGGACTACAAGATCACCCAGCCGGATCTCGAACAGATGTTCGTGCCCTACGGTGCGGTTATCTCGGTGCAGTTGATCATGGATCGGGAGTCCGGTCGCTCCAAAGGTTTCGCTTTCGTCGAGATGGGTTCCGCCGACGAGGCGCAGGCCGCTATTGCCGGACTCAATGGCAGCAGCGTCGAAGGCCGCAGCCTGAGTGTGGACGAAGCCCGGTCCCAGTTGCCCAGGCATGGCGGCAGCAAGCGTTCCTGATTATGTAATGGACGCCGGTCGGCACGTTTGCGCCGGTCGGCACGTTTGTTGTGTTCATTCAATTAAGCCCTTGCGGCGAATAGAGGATCCCTCTTGGTGAAACCAAATTACCAGTTCGAAAAACGCCAGCGAGATCTGGCGAAGAAAAACAAACAGGAAGAAAAACGCCGGCAAAAGTTGGCAGGCAAGGCGGCGGCTGGTGATGCTAGCTCCAGTATGGGGGAGAGTCTGCCCGAGGCAGCGCCATCCGGTGCTGGCACTGCAACCCCGGGCGGGGCCATGCCGGAAGTCTGACGGCTCGAGGGCCTGTTGCCAGACAGGGCGATAAGCTGCGGTGCTTTGCCCATCGGCCTATGCTGCAACCGAAACGGCACATCTGCCGGTGCCTACCGTGAGGACGGGAATAATTTGGCATTCGAGATTTCGCCACCGCGGTGTTGATTGGCAAAAGAAAACGGCGAAATCCTATTGTGGAATCTCGCCGTTTTTGAGTTGCCAGCCTTACCGAATCAGTCCTTGCTCAACAGCACGTTAACACGTTAAGCGAGGGGCCGGACGCGGGCGACGACCCGTTTTATTCTGAACGCAGCGCCTCCAGGGGGTCCAGCAGGGCCGCCCGGCGGGCGGGCAGGACGCCGGCGACCAGGCCGACGCTGACCGCCATCAGCTCGGCGGCGAGGGCGTAGGACCAGGGCGTTTCCAGCGGCAGCGCGGGCAGGGCCAGCTTCAGCGCCAGGGCCAGCAGCCAGCCCAGGCCGAGACCGGCGCCGCCGCCCAGGGCGGCCAGCACCGCCGCCTCGCCGAGGAAGATCAGCAGGATGCGTTTGCGCGTGGCGCCGATCGCCCGCAACAGGCCGATTTCCCCGGTCCGCTCGGAGACCGCGATGGTGAGGATGGTGAGGATGCCGATGCCGCCCACCAGCAGCGAGATGCCGCCGATCGCGGCGATGGCGAAGGTGATGGCGTCGAGGATGGTGCCGAAGGTCTCCAGCATCTTCTGCTGGGGCGTGACGGTGTAGTCCTCGCGGCCGTGGCGGGCCGTGAGCACGGCGCGGATGCCGGCCTCCACATCCGCCAGCGGGGCGGTGGGCTCGTAGGTGAGGTGGATCTCCATCAGGCTTTCCCGGTTGAACATCTCCATGGCGCGGCCCACCGGGATGTACACCGTGTCGTCCAGATCCAGCCCCAGCACCTGGCCCTTGGCCTCCATCACGCCCACCACCCGGTAGCGTTCGCCCCCTACCCGCAGGCGGGCGCCGAGCGGATTGGCGTCGCCGAAGAGCTCCTGCGCCACCTTGGCGCCCAGCACCACCATCGCCCGGGCGCTGCGGGGGTCGTCATCGGGCAGGAAGTCGCCGCTGCTGACGTTCATCCGCATCACTTGCGACATCGCGTGGCTGACGCCGTAGATCATCACGCGCCGGCTCTTGCCCTCGTACGCCACGTCGCCGTTGCCCTGCACCGTGGGGTCGGTGGCCAGCACGTGGGGCGCACGGCGCAGGGCCAGGGCATCGTCGATGGACAGCGGGCGCACGGTGTTGATGGCGCCGATCGCTCCGCCGCGGGTGTCGGTGCGGCCCGGCGTGATGCCGATGATGTTGGTGCCGAACTGGGTGAACTCGTCGATCACGAAGCTGTGCAGGCCGCGGCCGATGCTGGTGAGCAGGATCACCGCGGTGATGCCCACCGCGATACCCAGGGCCGAGAGGACGGTGCGCAGGCGGTGGGCGGTGAGCGATTGCCAGGCGAAGCGGAGGAAGTCGGCGGCGCGCATCGTTCAGCGTCCAGAGGACAGGGCCAGCACCGGGTCGAGGCGTGCCGCCCGGCGCGCCGGCGCCACCGAGAACAGCACGGCGGTGACGATGGCGGTGAGGGGCGCGGCCAGCAGCGCCCACCAGGGCGGGGCGATGGGGATGGCCGGGTAGATGTCGGCCATCAGCCATTGCCCCAGCTTGCCCGCCGCCAGGCCGGTGCCGGCGCCGCCCAGCGCCAGCAGCACGGCTTCGGTGAAGAACAGCAGGCGGATCTGGCGGCTGGTGGCGCCCAGGGCCTTCAACAGGCCGATCTCGCGCTTGCGCTGGGTGACCGAGATCAGCATCACGTTCATGATCAGGATGCCCGCGACGGACAGGCTGATGGCGGCGATGCCGCCCACGGCCAGGGTCAGGGCGCCGAGGATGCGGTCGAAGGTGGACAGCACCGCGTCCTGGGTCAGCACCGTCACGTCGCGCTCGCCCTCGTGGCGCTGGCGCAGGATCTCCAGCACGTCCTCCTTGGCGGCCGGCACTTGGGCGCGCGACTTGACCTCGACCATCACCCGGAACAGCGCCTCGCTGTTGAACAGGGCCTGGGCCGAGGCCACCGGCACGATCACGATCTCATCGGTGTTGAAGCCGAGCGACTGGCCCTGGGCCGCCAGCACGCCGACCACCCGGAAGCGCCGGTCGCCGATCTTCAGCCACTCGCCGACGGCGCCCTGGGTGCCGAACAGCTCCTGCTTGATCTTGGCGCCGATCACGCAGACCGGCTGGGCATGGTGGGGGTCGCCCGCCGGGAGGAACACGCCCTGGGCCAGGTCCGTCTGCCGCACCTCGATGAATTCGGCGGTGGAACCCAGCACCGCGGTCTCGCGGCTGCGGGCATTCACATGGACGTCGCCGGTGCCGACGATCAGCGGCGCCACCCGGCGCACGCCGTGGCTGCGGGTGAGCGCCAGGGCGTCGTCCAGGGTCAGCAGGCGCGGCGTCTTGCCCACCAGGAAGCCGGGGATGCCGCCCGCCGTCTCGGCCCGGCCCGGCAGGATGATCAGCAGGTTGGCGCCGAGGCCGCTGAACTGCTGCAGCACGTAGCGCCGCGCGCCCTCGCCCAGCGCCGTCACCATCAGCACGGCGGCGACGCCGATGCCCATCGCCAGCAGGATCAGCAGGGTGCGGGTGCGATTGCCGCGCACCACCTTCCAGGCGAAGTCGAGGGTATCGGCCGGCCGCACGGCGCTTAGTCCGTTTCGTCGGACACCAGCTCGCCGTCCACCATGCGCAGGCGGCGGCGCGCACGGGCGCCCAGCTCGGCGTCGTGGGTGACGACCACCAGCGTGCCGCCGGCGGCCTGGAGTTTCTCCAGCAGCGCTATCACCTCCTGGCCGGTATGCCGGTCGAGGTTGCCGGTGGGTTCGTCGGCCAGGATCAGCCGGGGGCGCATGGACATCGCCCGGGCGATCGCGACCCGCTGGCATTGGCCGCCGGAGAGCTGGTCGGGACGGTGCCGGGCGCGGTTCTCCAGGCCGTATTCGGCGAGCAGGGTGTCCAGGCGGCGGCGGCGCTCCGCCGGCTCGACGCCGGCCAGGACCATCGGCAGTTCGATGTTCTGCTCGGCGGAAAGGCGGGACACCAGATGGAAGAACTGGAACACGAAGCCGATCTTCTCGCGCCGCACCCGGGCCAGCTCGTCGTCGGAGAGTCCGGTCACGTCGCGGCCGTCGAGCGCGTAATGGCCGGCGTTGGGGCGATCCAGCAGGCCCAGCACGTTGAGCAGGGAGGACTTGCCGGACCCCGAGGGGCCCATGATCGACAGGTATTCGCCGGCACCGATGGACAGGTCCACGCCGCGCAAGGCATGGACCTCCTCGTCGCCGACGCGGAACACGCGCTTGATGCCGGAGAGCTGGATCATCGGGGTGGAGGCGGGCATCCGGGCCTGATCAGGGCTTGGGCGCCTCGATCGTGACGCTGGCGCCGGCCTTGACGCCCTCCCGATCCAGGGAGGTGACCACCTGCTCGCCCCGGCCCAGACCTTTTTTGACTTCGGTGTACTCCCAATTGGACAGGCCGATTTCCAGCTTGCGTTCCTCCAGGCGGCCGTCCTTGGGCACCAGCACCTTGTTGCCCGGCATCAGGGCCGGCGTCGGGATGCGCAGCACGTCGTCGCGGGCTTCCACCACCACTTCGATGTCGGCGCTGTAGCCCACCAGCAGGTTGCCGCCGCCCTCGCCGCGCGGCGGTTCGTCGAACTCGACTTCCACTTCCACGGTGCGGGCCTGTTTCTCCAGCGCCAGCACGTAGGGCGCGATGCGTCGCACATGGCCCTTGAAATGGTGGCCGCGATAGGCGTCCAGGGTGATGCGGCCGACCATGCCGGTGCGCAGCCGGGCGGCATCCACCTCGTCGATCGGCGCGGTGACGTAGAGGCAGGTGTCGTCGATCAGATCCACCGCCGGCAGGGTGGGAATGCCCGGTGGCGAGGGCGTCAGGTATTCCCCGAGTTCGCCGTTGATCTCGGCGACGATGCCGGCGAAGGGCGCCCGCAGCACGGTGCGCTCGGTGTCCGCATGAGCCGCCGCGATGCGGGCCTCGGCCTCCTTGATCTGGGCCCGTGCCGAGTCGCAGCTGGCGGCGCCGGAATTGGCCTGGGCCTCCGCGCGCACTACCCGCTCCTCGGAAATGAAGCCCTTGTCCCGCAACTGCCGCGCCTGGCGGGCCTCGCTGCCGCTGGCGCGGGCCAGTTGGCAGACCTCGACGACCCGTGCCCGGGCGGTGACCAGTTGCTCGCGGGCCAGGCGTTCCCGCGCCGAGAGATCGTCGTTCCAGAGTTCCAGCAGCAACTCGCCGGCCGCCACCCGCTGGCCTTTCTTCACCGGCAGGCGGGCGATGCGGCCCCCGGCCGGGGGCGCCAGCTTGGCCCGCCGACAGGCGGCCACGGAGCCGGCACGGGTGTTGGCGACGGTGGCCTCCACCCGGCCGGGCGCGGCGGCGGTCACCAGCACCGGCACCGGCTTGGGGCGGGTCATGAACTTGAAGCCGGCGAACAGCAGGACGGCGATCAGAATCGTGAGCAGCAGGGGGCGGGATGGTTGCAGGCGCATCGTGTCGTGGAGCCGGGCGGTGTGAGGGAATCGGGAGGTCAGGCCGGTTCGTCGGGCTCGAGCTGGCGTTCGAGCAGGGCGATCTGGTCCTTGAGCAGCAGCTTGCGCTTTTTCAGCCGCCGCAGCATCAATTCGTCCCCCACCGGATCGTCGATCAGCCGGGCAATGGCCGTATCCAGATCGCGGTGCTCCAGGCGTAGCTCATCGAGTCGAAGCTGGATGGCTTCAATGTCGGCAATCGGTTCCATGCTGGCATCTTATGCGGGCTGTCCGGCCTTGGCAACGACCCCGCGCAGGGTATTTCATGTGATTGCCCTGGCCTGCCCCGCGACCTTGCTCCGGTCGCCATGAAAAAACGGCAGGCGCCGCGTGATCGCGGCACCTGCCGTGGCGGCAGTGCGAAGCAGGGATCGATCAACCGATCTTCATGCACACGGTCCAGGTGGTAGCGATGGTTTCGTCGTAAGTGGCCCCGCCAGGCACGAGGGCGGTGGGTGCCAACGGCGCGACACCGGTCGCCCCACGCAGATTGCCGATGTTGTTGCCGATGTTGTTGGCGGGCAGGGGACCGTCGATCAAGGTATCCACCGCGGCGGCTTGCTTGGACGACAGATTGGAAGCGCAGACGAAGGCTCCTGTCAGTCCGTACACCTGGCCGGTGGCGATGCCGAGCGCGCCGTTGGCGCGATGCCTGGGCAGTGCCGCCGTGCCCACGGCGGTGGGGTCTCCGCTCAACAGTCCGGAAGCGCGCAAGGCCTGCCAGAAGACCTGGTTCTCGCCGGCCGCGTTGGTGAAGGTGGCGCCGATCGGGGCCGTGAGAATGCCGTTGCTAGCGGCGCTTCCTACCGTGTTGGGCCAGCCGCGGGCTTGGAAGGTGGTGAGGGCTTCGTCTCCCGGGGGCGTGTTGTAGCGGTCGATGTAGCCGTTGTAGGCGGCCTGGATCGACTTCATGTCGTTGACGATCGATTTGGTCTTGCTGTTTTCGATCATTTCCTGGCAGGTTGTGCACGACGACGCTGTAGACCTCCGCCTTTTCCGTCGGCCGGGGAGGGGGCGGCAGCGCCGGTACGGCGGAGAACCCCGGCGCCTGACCGGCGACCGGAGGGGCGGGTTCGAGATGCTGCGCCGATGGGGCGGGCGCCGGCGTGGCGCAGCCGGCGACGAGGATGGCCAGTGCCAGCGAGAGCGCGAGGGTGCGCGCGCTGGCGCGCTGGGTCGGGGGATGGTGTCGTTTCAAGGATGTTGCTCCGCTCGGATGCCGGCCCATGTCCTGAGTACCGGATGATCCGCCCTGAGTTGCGGCGGCAAGGCGCTCAGCGCCTCACGAGCCGCCTGCTCGTCGGGGTAGCTGCCGAGGTATATCGCGACCGCGGCCCGGTCGGCATAGTTTCTCCTGTGCGCATAGACGTTCGAAAGGTCGACGTGCGGTTTGATTTTGTTCAGGTATTTCGCCAGATCGACTCGCGCGGGCAGTGTCGCCAGTTGCAGGGTGAATCCGCGCTGCTGCGGGTCGGCAACCGCCGCTTCCGTGCGTGTGATGATCATGTCTGGGTCCGGCTCTGCAATGACGGGGGAAACCACGGGGGAAACCACGGGGGAAACCACGGGGGAAACCACGGGGGAAACCACGGGGGAAACCACGGGGGAAACCACGGGGGAAACCTTGCGCGACACCGCCCGCGATGACGTTCCCATGCCGTCCTGGACGGCGGCGGCGGTCTGCGGCGCCGGACTCGCCGACGCCGCCGGATGCGCCAGCCACCAGGCAACCGCCGCCGACAGGAACGCTCCCAGCGCGAAACTCGAAACCCCCAGGCGCCAGCCGCGGCGGCTTGCCGCTGTTCGTGTCTGCGCCGGGTTTGCGTCGAGATCGCCGAAGGCCGTCCGCACATGGCTCTTGTCGACGCGCTGCGCGGTTTTGGCATAGGCGGCCAGCAGCGATTTGTCGGCGAGCAGATTGATGCGGCGGGCGCGGCCTTGGGACGCCTTGATCACCAGCGCCATCGCGGCCGGGGAGAACAGCCTGCCGCCGCGCCATCCCGCGATGCGCAGGCGGTGGTCGATATACGCCTCCGCTTCTTCGGAAGTGAGCGGCGGCAGTTCGAAGCGGTGGATGACGCGGTCCCTGACCTGCCGCAGCTTCCTGTCGGCAAGCAGCGTGTCGAGCTCGGGCTGGCCGAACAACACGATGTTGACCAGCTTGTGACGGTCGGTTTCGAGGTTCGACAGCATGCGCACCTCTTCCAGCGATTCAGGCGGCATCGCGTGCGCTTCGTCGACCACCAGCATGACGCGGCGTCCCTGGGCATGGCGCCGCAGCAGCTCCTCGTGCAGGCGTGCCAGGCTTCCCTCCGTGGAGGACGACAGATCGGTCAGGCCCAGGTCGCGCGAGATGGCGGTGATGATCTCGTCGCGGCTGAAGCGGGGGTTGGCCAGGTACACCGAATCGACATTGTCCGCCAGGTGCGCGATCAGCAATCTGGCGAGTAGCGTCTTGCCGCTGCCGATCTCGGCCACCACGATGACGATGCCTTCCTCGTGGCAGGCGACATGCTGCAGTGCGGAAAGAATGCCCCCACGCCGGCTGCCCGAAAAGAAGAAATCGGTGTCAGGCGTGATCTGAAAGGGGGGGCGGGCGAGTTCGAAATGTTTCAGATACAGGAGGGACATTGGCGAAGAGTCAAGAGCAGCACCCACTTACCGGCGACAGGCGAATCGGGATGATGCGTTCATTTTTAATGTAATGAACATGAAATTTATCAATAAATGAACAAATAGTTTCTATTGAAGGTGACAAGAAATTAACTTCCTGTTCATGGACGAAAAAGCGGAGTTCAGTCAGCGTCTGCGAAAGGCGATGGAAAACGCGGGTTATCCCCTGAGGCCCATCGTGCTGGAACGGGAGTTCAATATCCGCTACTGGGGCCGGGCGGTCACGGTGCAGGCGGTGCGCCGCTGGCTGCGGGGCGAAGCCATTCCATCGCAGGAAAAGCTTCAGGTGCTCGCCGACTGGCTGAAGGTGGAACCCCATGTCCTGCGCTTCGGCGAGAGCGCCATCAATTCGGTGCGCGAGAAAAAGAAGCGATGGGATGCCACGGTGGGCTACCAGGAACGCGAGGTGTTCGAGGCATTCCTGAGCCTTCCCGCGCCGCAGCGCAAGATACTTCGCGAGGTCATCCTGACCTTTGCCCAGGTGCATACCGGCGCCGAGAAGCCGTTGCAGAAATAGAGTCCTTCAAGGGGAGGGACGGCGGTGGGGATGGGTTTTTTTGGGGGGGCGTAAGCGTTTGAATGCGCCATTTATCCCACCCCGTCCTCCTCCTGGCCTCCCCCTTGCGGAGGGGGGGAGCCAATTTGCAGTCGTTCATGCGGCTGCCCCGCGACCCCGCGCAAATTGCACCGGCAGCGGCGCGCCGGGCGCTAGAATCGGGCGCATGGCACGGACAATCGGACGTTATGAAATCCGCCGCGAGCTCGGGCGCGGCGCGCAAAGCGTGGTCTACCTCGGCTGGGATCCCCAACTGCAGCGGGAGATCGCCATCAAGACCATGCATTTCGACCAGCCCGATCCTCAGCGCAATGCCATGCTGCTGGCGGAGGCGCGCACCGTCAGCAAGCTGCAGCACCCCAACGTGGTGGCGATTTTCGATGCCGGCGAGCAGGGCGGCGATCCCTATCTGGTGTTCGAATACGTGGCCGGACAGACCCTGGCCGAACGGCTGCGGCGCGAGGGGCCGATCGAGCCGGCGCTGGCCGCCGGCCTGATGCGCCAGGTACTCGGCGCCTTGGCGCAGGCCCATGCGCAGGGCATCATCCATCGGGACCTGAAGCCTTCCAACATCATCATGGACGCGGATGGCGCGCCGCGGGTGATGGATTTCGGCATCGCCGTGCGGGGCAACGATCTGCCGGCGGGCGAGGAGGGACTACTGGGCACGCCCGCCTACATGGCGCCGGAGTACCTGGAGAGCCGCTGCGTCAGCGAACAGATGGACGTGTTCGCCGCCGGGCTGATCCTGCTGGAAATGATCACCGGCCGGCGTGCCATCCAGGGCGACTCGGTGGGGCAGATCGTCTACCGCATCCGCAACGAGGACGTGCAACTGCCCAGGGGCATCGACGAGAAGCTCGGCGACATCATTCTCAAGGCCTGCGCGCGCAAGCGCGAACTGCGCTTCGGCGACGCGGGGCAGATGCGCGGCGGCGTCGACGCCTATCTGGACATCGGCAGCGCCGCCGCCGATGGCGCGACGGAACAGCAGCAGGCCACCCTGGAATTCCTGCTGCGCCGGATGCGCCACAAGTCGGATTTCCCGGCGCTGTCGGATTCCGTGTCGGCGATCAACAARCTCACCAATTCGGATCGAGAGAGCATCAACAAGCTGTCGAACACCATCCTGAAGGACTTCGCGCTGACCAACAAGATCCTGCGCCTGGTGAATTCGGCGTATTACCGCCAGGCCGGCGGCGGCAGCATCAGCACGGTRTCRCGGGCGGTGGTCGTGCTGGGCTTCGATGCGATCCGGAATCTCGCGATCACGGTGCTGCTGTTCGAGCATCTGCAGGACAAGGCCAATGCCAAGGATCTGAAGGAGGGATTCCTGCGCGCCAACATGGCCGCGCTGATGGCCCGCGACGCCAGCAGGCGCTCCATCGCGCGCGACGCCGAGGAAGCCTTCATCTGCTCCATGTTCCACGATCTGGGCAAGCTTTTGTCCCAGTTCTACTTCCCCGAGGAAGTGGAGACCATCCGCATCGCCATGCAGCAAAAACAGATCGGCGAGGTTCAGGCGTCGGCCCAGGTACTGGGGGTTTCCTTCGAGCATCTGGGCATCGCCATCGCCAGGAACTGGGGCTTTCCCGAGACCATCGTCGCCAGCATGCGCAAGCTGGATGCGGGGCCGGTGCGCAAGCCGGCCACCCACCAGGAAACCTTGCGGGTGATTTCGGGATTCGCCAACGAGCTGTGCGACATGATCGCCGGCGGTACGCCCGAGGAGCGCGCCAGGCGGATGCGCAGCGTCTCCGAGCGCTTCGCGGCCAGCGTGGGCTTGTCCAATCAGGAAATCCATGGCCTGGTGGAAAAGTCCTTCAGTGAGTTGGCCGACCTGGCCAGCATCCTGCACGTCAATCTGAAGCAAAGCCCCTTCGCCCGCCAGGTGCGGATATTCAACGGCGCGAACAAGGATGCCGAGGCCGGCGGCGAGAGCGACGGACTGAGCGACTCCCTGGCCCGGACGGTGCTCAACGATCCGCTGCCGGGTATCGAGACCGTGGAATTGGGCGGGGACGGCGGGGATAACGAGGATGCGTTGCGGCGCGACGCGGAGTCGGTGCTCGCGGCCGGCATCCAGGACATCAGCAATTCTCTGGTCGACGATTTCTCTCTCAACGACATCCTGCGCATCACGCTGGAGACCATATATCGGGCGATGGGTTTCCAGCGGGTCCTGCTCTGCCTGAAGGATGTCAAGAGCGGCCAGATGTCGGGTCGTTTCGGCTTCGGCCCGGACACGGCGGAGATCGCCAGGAAATTCAGGTTTTCGATGGCCTACGAGCCTGACGTGTTCCATCTGGCGCTGGCCAAGTCGGTGGATATCCTGATCACCGACATCGACGATCCCAAGATCGCCGGCAAGATCCCGTCCTGGTTCCGGGAGCGGATACCGGCCAAGACCTTCGCCCTGTTCCCGCTGGTGATCAAGAGCAATCCGGTGGCGCTGATCTATTGTGACAGGGACAGGGCGGGGTCGATCTCCATTCCCGAACGGGAGCTGCAATTGCTGAAGACCCTGCGCAATCAGGCATTGCTCGCGATCAAACAGTCCAGTTGAAAGGCGTCGGCCGATCATGAGCACTCCCACTCCGAATGTTCCGCGTTCTTCTCCACTCTCCGCCGTCGGCGGGCGGTTGCGGTTGCTGTGCTGGCTGGCGCTGGGGGCGGTGTGCCTGGCGCTGCTGTTCGGCGTCCTGGGATATTTCTGGCTGCCGGGATTCGCCAAGTCCAGGCTGGAGTCGGCCCTGGGCGCCGCGCTGCATCGTCCGGTCAGCATCGAGCGGCTGACGGTGTCGCCCTATGCCCTGGCGGCGACCGTCGAAGGGTTCAAGGCGGGGGATGTGCTTTCGGTGGACAGGCTGTACCTGGATCTGTCCGCGGCGTCCCTGCTGCGCGGCGTTCCGGTCGTCAGCGCGCTGCGGGTGGAGCGGCCGAAGCTGCATCTGGTGCGGGAATCGGGCTGGCGCTTGAATGTCTCCGATCTGCTGGACGTCTGGCTGGCGGAGAAAAAGGAGGAGCGTCCAACGCCCGAGTTCGCCATCCATGACATCGCCGTCGAGGGCGGCGAGATCGAGCTGGTGGACAAGGTGGCCGGGCGTACCCAGCGCCTGAGCGACGTCGAACTCACGGTGCCCTTCATCACCAGCGTGGCTTCACGCCGCGAGGTGTTCGTCGAGCCCCGTTTCAGCGCCCGCGTCAATGGCGCCGCGCTGAGCATCGGCGGCAGGCTGCGGCCTTTCGGCGCGGCGCGGGACGGAACCCTGGCGGTGGCGCTGACGGATCTCGATCTGATGCCGCTGCTCGCCTATGCGCCGCCGTCTCCGGCGCTGCTTCGCGCCGCCCGGCTGGGCGCCCGGCTGGAGCTCGACCTCCAGGCGCCGGCGGGCAAGGCGCCGGCGCTGAGCGTGGCGGGCGACGTCTCTCTGAAGGATGTGCGGGCCGACCTGCTCGGCGGGCGCCTGCGGGTGCGGGCCGCGCAATTGTCGGCGGATGGCGTTCGGGCCGATCTCGCCAGGCGCCGCGTCGAGCTGAAGGCGTTGCGCCTGGTCCCCGCCCAGGGAACGGCCCTGGCGCTGCGCCAGGTCGGGCAGGGCGGGCAAGAAGGGCCGGAGGGGCGCACGGCCGACTTCCTGCACCTGGAATCGCTGGGCCTGACGGATATCGCCGTAGACCTGGGCGCGCGCCGGATCACGGTCGCCGACGGAAAGTTGTCGGCGCCGGATCTGACCCTGCGGCGCACCCGCGAGGGGCGGCTGGATCTGATGGCGCTGGCCGCCGGCGGTGGGGCGGGTGGGGCTGAGGGCAAGGCGGCGCGGGAACCGGCGGCCGCCGAGACTGCGGCTGCGCCCTGGTCCTGGTCGCTGGCGCATTTCTCCGTCAACGGCGGGAACGTGACCTATGGCGACGACAATCTGCCCAAGGTGAAGCCCTTCACCCTGGCCGGCCTGGCCGTCGATGTGGGGCGGCTGGCGAGCGGGGAGGCGGCGCCGGTTCCGCTCAAGGCCTCGGCCTCGGTCAGCGGCAAGGGGCGCCTGGCGCTGGCCGGCAGCGTCAATCTCAAGGGCGAGGCGGATCTGGCGCTGGATGCGCGCCAGGTGGATCTGGTGGCGCTGCAAGGTTGGGCGGCCGATCGCTTCAATGCGCTGCTGACCCGGGGCGAGCTCAGTTTCAAGGGAAGCGCGAAGTACCAGGGCGGACGGGCCGCGGTCGATGGTGAACTGGCGCTGGGCAACGTGAATGTGCTGGATCGGGTGAATGCCGAGGATCTGCTGCGCTGGAAGCGTCTGCGCCTGACGCGTCTGTCCCTGGCCACCGCGCCGCTGTCGCTGCGGGTCGGGGAGGTGGCGCTGAACGACTTTTCCGCCAAGGTGCTGCTCAACGAGCGGGGCCAATTGAATCTGAAGGGCATTGCCCGGTCCGATCCCGAGCTTGTCGATCTGTCCGCGGCCGAGCCGGGTGATGCCGAGCATGTCGAGCATGTCGAGCATGTCGAGCATGCCGATGGGGCGCTGGTCCAGGGTGTTCCGGCGCCGGTCGCTCCGATGGCGGACGCCGTCGCCCAGGCCGCGCCGGCCGTACCTGTCGTACCGGCCGTACGTGAGCCCGGTCCGGACGTCCGCATCGGCCGCGTAACGATCACCGACGGCAGGGTGAGGTTTACCGACCGCTTCATCCGCCCGAACTATTCAGTCCGCCTGACCGATCTGAACGGCTCCGTGGAGGCGCTCGCCGCGGGCACGCTGAGTCCCCTGGAATTGCAGGGCAGCATCGATGGGACGGCGCCGCTCAAGATCAAGGGGCGGATCGATCCGCTTTCCTCGCCGCCGAACCTGGAGATCCAGGCCAGCGCACGGGGGATCGACATGCCCGGTTTTTCCGCCTATTCCGGTCGTTATGTGGGTTACGCGATCGAAAAAGGCAAGCTTTCGATGGACGTGCAATACAAGGTGGAACATGGACAGTTGACGGCCGAGAACCAGCTTTTCCTCGACCAGCTCACATTCGGCGACAAGGTGGAAAGCAAGGACGCCCTGTCCATTCCGGTGAATCTGGCCGTCGCCCTGCTGAAGAATTCACGCGGCGAGATCGACATCCATCTGCCCATCAGCGGTTCCTTGAACGATCCCAAGTTCAGCATCGGCGGCATCGTGGTGAAGGCGCTGCTCAATCTGGTGGTGAAGGCCGTGACATCGCCATTCGCCCTGCTGGGTTCCCTGTTCGGCGGCGGCGAGGATCTGTCGAATGCGGTCTTCCCGCCGGGACTGGCCGTGCCGACGCCGGAAGTGGAGACCCGGCTGCGGGCGCTGGCCAAGGCGATGGCCGAGCGCCCGGCGCTGACCCTCGAAGTGACCGGCCGGGCCGATCCGGAGCAGGACAAGGCCGGGATCAAGCGCGCCACGCTGGACCGCAAGCTGCGCGCGCGCAAGTTGGCCGAGCAGGTGCGCAAGGCGGAAAAAGGCGGCCGCCTGCACGAAGTGACGCTTTCCGCCGCCGAATATCCGCTGTATCTGGAAAAGGTGTATGCGGACGAGAAGATTCCGGACAAGCCGCGCAACGTGGTCGGCCTGGCCAAGAGCCTGCCGCCGGCGGAAATGGAGGCCCGCCTGCTGGCGTTCTATCCGGCCGGGGACGCGGAGCTGCGCGCCCTGGCCGAGCAGCGCGGGCGGCGTACCCAGGCCTGGCTGCTGGAGACGGGCAAGGTGCCCGCCGAGCGGGTGTTCCTGCTGGCGCCCAAGGTCGAGGCGGCCAAGGGCGAGGCGCCGGGCAACCGGGTGGATTTTTCGTTGAGATAGCGATGAGCAAGGCATTTACCCGGGAAACCGATCAGGACGAGGACGATGGCGAGGTCGCCGCGCCCGCCCTGCCGCCCGGCACCCGAAACTACATGACGCGGCGCGGCCATCGGTTGCTGCGCGAGGAGTTCGAGCATCTGGTGAAGGTGGAGCGGCCCAATCTGGTCCAGGTGGTGTCCTGGGCGGCGGGCAACGGCGATCGCTCGGAAAACGGCGACTACATCTACGGCAAGAAGCGGCTGCGGGAGATCGACCGCCGCCTGCGTTTCCTGACCAAGCGCCTGGACAGCGCGGTGGTGGTGGACCCGGCCGAACAGGAGAACGTCGATCAGGTGTTCTTCGGCGCCACGGTGACGATCTGCGACGAGGAGGGCGCGGAGGCCCGCTACCAGATCGTCGGCATCGACGAGGCCGACGTGGGCGCCGGCATGATCAGTTGGATCTCTCCGCTGGCGCGGGCCTTGATGAAGTCGCGGGAGGGGGACCTGGTGCGTTTCCAGAGCCCCCAGGGGTGGCGCGAGATCGAGATTCTGGAAATTCTCTACCGCTGAAAATGACGGCGGCTCAGATCAGCCCTTCCGCCTTGAGGGTGGCCTGGACGGCCGGGCGGGCGGCCACCCGCTGCACGAAGGCCGTCAGGGCCGGCCAGGCGGCGAGATCGACCTTCGTGTACTGCGTCCAGCCCAGGGTGACGAACAGGTAGGCGTCGGCGACGCTGAAGCGGTTGCCCACCAGGTAGTCCTGCTTTTCCAGTTGGCTGGCGGCATGGTTCAGCCGGCTGGTCAGCGTCTTGAGGACCTGCTCACGGGCGGCGGCGTCGAGCCGTGGATTGAACAGGGGCGAAAAGCTCTTGTGGATTTCGGTGGCGATGAAGCTCAGCCATTCCTGGGTCTTGTTGCGCTCGAAGCTGCCCGCCGGCGCCAAGAGGCCCGCTTGCGGCGCCTGGTCGGCCAGGTATTGGACCACGGCGGAGCATTCGCCCAGGGTGCGGCCGTCGTCGAACTGCAGCAGGGGCACGAAGCCCAGGGGGCTGATCTCCTTGTAGTCCGCGCCCTGCTCGGTGACCGATTTGCCCAGGGCGACCTTGACCAACTGGAGCGTCAGGCCGCCTTCCCGGGCGACGATGTGGGCGGCCTGGGAGCAGGCGCCGGGGGCGTAATAGAGTTTCATGGGGCTCTCCTTCCTGTCTGGTTCGTCTGGTGGGGAGTCCGCATCCTAACTCGACGCGATGTGAAACGGCAGCCTCCTGGGGGCCGCCCCTTGAAATCCGCGGTTTCGCCCCCATCAATCGGACTCGTCTGTTTTCTGGAGCTCCCTTCATGTCCGTCGATGCCGCCAATCGGGAAACCCTGGGTTTTCAAACCGAGGTGAAGCAGCTGCTGCACCTGATGATCCATTCCCTGTATTCCAACCGCGAAATCTTCCTGCGCGAACTGATCTCCAACGCTTCCGACGCCTGCGACAAGCTGCGTTTCGAGGCCCTGCACAACGGTGCGCTGTTCGAGTCCGATCCCGACCTCAAGATCCGCATCGCCTTCGACGCGCAAGCCCGTACCCTGACCGTCAGCGACAACGGCATCGGCATGAGCCGGGACGAGGTGATCGCCAACCTGGGCACCATCGCCAAGTCCGGCACCCGCGAGTTCTTCGGCCGGCTGACCGGCGACCAGCAGAAGGATGCCCATCTGATCGGCCAGTTCGGCGTCGGCTTCTATTCTTCCTTCATCGTCGCCGACAAGGTGACGGTGCTCACCCGCCGCGCCGGCGAGCAGTCCGGCCAGGGCGTGCGCTGGGAGTCGGAAGGCGCCGGCGAGTTCAGCGTGGAGATGGTGGACAAGCCCAGCCGCGGCACCGAGATCACCCTGCATCTGCGCGAAGGCCAGGACGACCTGCTCTCGGGATGGATGCTGCGCTCCATCATCCGCAAGTATTCCGACCACATCGTCCAGCCCATCGTGATGAAGCAGGAGTCCTGGGACGAGGAGAAGAAGGCCCAGGTCGTCACCGACGAGGACGAGACGGTCAATAAGGCCTCCGCCCTGTGGACCCGCGCCAAGAGCGACATCGCCGAGGACGAATACAGGGAGTTCTACAAGCACGTCGGCCATGACTTCGACGACCCGCTGGCCTGGGTCCATGCCCGCGTCGAGGGGCGCCAGGAATACACCCAGCTGCTCTACGTGCCGGGCCGCGCGCCGTTCGACCTGTGGGACCGCAACGCGCGCCACGGCATCAAGCTCTACGTGCGCCGCGTGTTCATCATGGACGACGCGGAGCAGCTGCTGCCCAACTACCTGCGCTTCGTGCGCGGGGTGGTGGATTCGGCCGACCTGCCGCTCAACGTGTCGCGCGAGATCCTGCAGGAATCGAAGGACATCGAGGCCATTCGCAGCGGCTGCACCAAGAAGGTGCTCGGTCTGCTGGAGGACCTGGCCGGCAGCGAGGATGACGAAGGCAAGGCGAAGTACGCGCGGTTCTGGGGCGAGTTCGGCCGCGTGCTGAAGGAAGGGGTCGGCGAGGATTTCGCCAACAAGGCGAAAGTCGCCGGCCTGCTGCGCTTCGCGTCGACCCGCGCCGACACGCCGGAGGAGACCGTCGCCCTGGCCGATTACGTGGCGCGGATGAAGGCGGGGCAGGACAAGATCTATTACGTCGCCGCCGACAGCTTCAATGCGGCGAAGAACAGCCCCCACCTGGAAATCTTCCGCAAGAAGGGTATCGAGGTGCTGCTGCTCTCCGACCGGGTGGACGAGTGGGTGGTGGGTAACTTGCACGAGTTCGAGGGCAAGGCGCTGGCCTCGGTGGCCAAGGGCGGCCTGGACCTGGGCGAACTGGCCGACGAGGCCGAGAAGCAGGAGCAGGAGTCCGCCGCGGGCGAATTCAAGAACCTGGTGGAGAGGATCAAGACCGCGCTCGGAGAGCGGATCAAGGATGTGCGGGTGACCCATCGTCTGACCGATTCCCCCGCCTGCCTGGTGGCCGACGAGCACGACATGTCGGCCAACCTGGCCCGCTTGCTGAAGGCGGCGGGGCAGTCGGCGCCGGACGTGAAGCCGATCCTGGAGATCAACCCCAGGCATCCGGTGGTGCTGCGCCTCAGGCACGAGGAAGACCGGTTCGACGCGTGGGCCACGGTACTGTTCGAACAGGCGCTGTTGGCCGAGGGCGGGCAGCTCGACGATCCGGCCACCTTCGTCAGGCGGATCAACGATCTGATGCTGGCGCTGACCCAGGGCGACGCCTGAGTCGTCGACAAGCGTAAGCGCTTGTCTTCAAGAACGCGGCGCGGACGCCGCGTTCTTGTTTTAGAATCCGCTCCCATCAGGCGCGGTCGAGCGACCGGGGAGGGGCGGCGCCGCGCCGGGCGGGGAGACAGGCAAGCCGCCCCCCGCATCCATCATGAAAACATCAAGGCTGCCGCTATGCGCATTCTGCTCAGCAACGACGACGGATATTTTGCTCCGGGCATCATGGTCCTGGAGCGGGCGGTCGCCGACCTGGCCACGGTGACGGTGGTGGCGCCGGAGCGCGACCGCAGCGGCGCCAGCAATTCCCTGACGCTCGATCGTCCGCTTTCGCTGCGCCGCGCGCCCAGCGGATTCCACTTCGTCAATGGCACGCCGACCGACTGCGTGCATCTGGCGGTGACCGGCATGCTGGAGGACAAGCCCGACATGGTGCTCTCCGGCATCAACCTGGGCGCCAACATGGGCGACGACACCATCTACTCGGGCACCGTGGCGGCGGCCACCGAAGGCTACCTGCTGGGCGTGCCGTCGATCGCCGTATCCCTGGTGGGCAAGCACGGCGAGCATTTCGCGACGGCGGCCAAGGTCGCCCGGGATCTGGTGCAGCGGTTCCAGCGCCGGCCCTTCAGCGGCCCCGTGCTGTTGAACGTGAATGTGCCGGACATTCCCCTGACCGAACTGAAAGGACTGCGGGTCACCCGCCTCGGCCGGCGCCACAAGGCCGAGCCGGTGGTCAGGCAGTTGAGTCCGCGCGGCGAGACCGTGTATTGGGTGGGCCCGGCCGGCGAGGCCGCCGATGCCGGGGAAGGCACCGATTTCCACGCGGTGGCCGAGGGCTACGCCTCGGTGACGCCCCTGCAGATCGATCTGACCCACACGGCCCAGATCGGCGCTGCCCAGGAATGGCTGCTGGCATGAATACCCTGCAGGGCATCGGCATGACCTCGCAGCGCACCCGGACGCGCATGATCGAGCGCCTGCGGGAGCAGGGCATCCGCGACGAACGGGTGCTGGCGGCCATCGCCGCCGTGCCGCGACACATTTTCGTCGAGCCGGCGCTGGCGCACCGGGCCTACGAGGACACGGCGCTGCCCCTGATCCTGGGCCAGACCATCTCGCAGCCCTACGTGGTCGCGCGGATGATCGAGTTGCTGCTGGCCGGCCGCGAGGGGCTGGGCAAGACCCTGGAGGTGGGCGCCGGCTGCGGTTACCAGGCGGCGGTGCTGGCGATGTTGTCGAAGAACGTGTATGCGGTGGAGCGCATCGCGCCGTTGCTGAGCCGCGCCCGGGAGAATCTGCGCCAATTGCGTCTCCCGCAAGTGAGACTTAAGCACGCTGACGGCAATCTGGGGCTTGCGGAGGCGGCACCTTACGATACGATCATCGTCGCGGCGGCCGCGGCCGGGGTGCCGCAGGCGTTGCGGGACCAGCTGGCGCCGGGCGGGCGCATGATCCTGCCCGTGGGCGGCGGCCATGAACAGGTTCTGCTGCTGGTCGAGCGTGGTCCCGAGGGATTCAAGGAAACGCGTTTTGACGCGGTGCGTTTCGTGCCGCTGTTGCCGGGGGTTGAATGAGAGTTCTCCTGCTTTGCGCCGCCACCCTGGGGCTGGCCGCCTGTTCCAGCCACCCGCCGGTGCCGGTGGAAACCCGTGGCCTGTCGCTGGCCGCCGCGCCGGCCGAGGTGCCGGCGGGTCATTACGTGGTGAAAAAGGGCGATACCCTGTATGGCATCGCGCTCGACCATGGCCAGTCGTATCGCGATCTGGCGGCCTGGAACAATCTGGAGGATCCCAACCGCATCCTGATCGGCCAGCAGTTGCGGGTGACGCCCCCGGACAATGCCGGCGCCGGCGTCGAGGTGCGGCCGGTGGCGGCGCCGCCGGCCGTGGAATCCCGCCCGGTGGCCGCGGCGGCGGCGGTCGCGGTGGGCGATGTCCTGGTGCGGGAACCAAAAGGCGGAAAACAGGCCTATTCGGAAGAGGCGTTGGCGCGCCTGCGCCAGCCGGAGCCGATGCAGACCGTGCCGGTGGCCAGCGCGCCGCCGGCCGCCGACAAGGGCGCGGCGCAGGCGCCGGCCGATGGGATCGGCTGGGCCTGGCCGTCTTCGGGCAAGATACTGGCGGGTTTCAGCGAGGGCAGCAACAAGGGCGTGGACCTCGCCGGCAAGCCGGGGGATCCGGTGCTGGCGGCGGGCAGTGGCAAGGTGGTGTATGCGGGAACGGGGCTGCGCGGCTACGGCAAGCTGGTGATCGTCAAACACGACGCCACCTTCCTTTCGGCCTATGCCCACAACAGTCAAATACTGGTCAAGGAAGGGCAGAGTGTGACCCGGGGACAGAAAATCGCCGAGGTAGGCAGCACGGACGCCGACCAGCCCAAGCTGCATTTCGAAATCAGACGTCAAGGTAAACCGGTAGACCCCACCCAGTATTTACCCAAACGCTAGGAGGTACGTGCCGTGAGCGACGAATCGTTTGCCAGGGATGAGGAGATCGAGGCTTCCTCCGAAGGTGAAGAGGAAACCACGGCAACGGAAGGGGCGGAGCTTGATTTCCTCGATGACATCACACAGCTCTATCTCAATGAGATCGGCACCCATGCCCTGCTGAAGGCCAACGAGGAGCGTGCCTTGGCGCGGGCGGTGCAGGCGGGGGATTTCGCCGCGCGCCAGCGCATGATCGAGTCCAATCTGCGCCTGGTGGTCAGCATCGCCCGGCATTACCAGAACCGGGGCCTGCCCTTCGACGACCTGATCGAGGAAGGCAATCTGGGCCTGATCCATGCGCTGGAGAAGTTCGACCCGGAGCGGGGCTTCCGCTTTTCCACCTATGCCACCTGGTGGATCCGGCAGAACATCGAGCGGGCGATCATGAACCAGTCGCGCACCATCCGTCTGCCGGTCCATGTGGTGAAGGAACTCAACCAGGTGCTGCGCACCCTGCGGCAACTGGATACCCAGGACGGTTCCGTGCATCACGGTCCGGAGGACGTGGCGATCGTGCTCGGCAAGCCGGTGCATGAGGTGCGTCAGATCCTGACCCTGCCGGAGCGCACCGCTTCCCTGGATGCGCCGCTGGAGATCGATCCGGATCTGACCATCGGCGATGCGGTTGCCGACGACAACGAGATCGGACCGGAACTGACGTTGGCCCAGGTGGAGGTGGAAGGGCTGATGGAAGGCTGGATCGAGGAGCTGTCGGAACGGCAGCGCCTGGTCATCGAGCGCCGCTACGGCCTGAACGGGCAGGAACTGGAAACCCTGGAAAACATCGCCAGCGCCATGGGCGTGACCCGCGAACGGGTGCGCCAGATCCAGATGGAAGCCTTGCAGAGCCTGCGCCGGCGGCTAACGCGGGACGGCCTGGGGCGCGACGCCCTGCTCTGAGCCGTTCGACGCCGCGCCGTCGTGCGCGGAGCCGAGCGCGGCCAGGCCGGATTCCTGCCGCATGCGCTGGCGCAGGGCCGCCGCCAGGTCGGCCACGGCCGAGGCGTAGAAACTGCTGCGGTTGTAGCGGGTGATCACGTAGAAATTCTGGTAGCCCAGGCGGTATTCCGTCTGGGCGCCGGGGGTGACGTAGTCGATCAGGGCCGCCGGGGCTTCGGGCGCGTCTTCCGTCGCCACGCCGTAGTCGGCCATTTCCCGCGGCAGGCGCCTGGGCGCGATGCCTTCCTCAAGCAATTCCTCCACTCGTTCTCCGCTCACGGCGGCGGCCGCCAGGATCGGGCCGCCCCGCTGCCAGCCATGCTCGGCCAGAAAGCGGCCGACGCTGCCGATCGCGTCGACGCTGCTGGCCAGATCCACCCGGCCGTTGCCGTCGAAATCCACCGCCCACTGGCGCTGGCTGCTGGGCAGGAACTGGGGCATGCCCAGGGCGCCGGCGTAGGAGCCGTGATAGGAGAGCGGAGAACGCCCCTCCTCCCGGGCCAGCAGCAGCAAGGCCTCCAGCTCGCGGCGGAACAGTCCGGCGCGGGGCGGGTAGTCGAACGCCAGGTTGGTCAGGGCCGAGAAGGTCTCGAAACGGCCCATGTGGCGGCCGTAGATGGTTTCCACGCCGATGATGGCGACGACGATCTCCGCCGGCACGCCGTAGAGCGTCTCCACCCGCAGCAGCGGGTCCCTGTGCAGGGCCCAGAACTTGACCCCGGCGGCGATGCGGCGGGGCTCGACGAAGCGGTCGTGGTACGCCTGCCAGGAGCGGATGCCCGGGTCCTTGGGGGGCTGGATCGCCTTCAGCACGGCCGGCAGGGGCCGGGCCTGGTGGAACAGGTGGGCGAGTTCCTCACTGGCGAAGCCGTGGCGCCGCGAAAGGTCGCCGATGAAGTCGCGCACGTCCTCCCGCTGGGCGTAGTCGACGGCGCTGGCGCCGGCGGCCGGGGGCGGCAGACAGACCGCCAGGAGGCATAACAGGAGGGACGGAAACTTCATGGGTTTCATGGCGAGAATTCGGCGATGCGGCGCTTGAGATCGGACAGTGCGGAACGGCTGTCGGCCACTTTACCGTAGCGCAGGGACTCGTAAAGCCCGCAGATGGCTTCGATTTCACCTGCCTTCCCCGGCATTGCGCCGCACAGTCGTCGGCCGTGGTCGCACGGTCCTTCCCAGGGCCGCCGTTCCAGGCCGCGCGGGCGGAGTTTGCGCTGGAAGCGCCGCCAGGCCGCCTGCAACGGGTCCGCGCGCCGCCACTGGCGCAGCGTCCAGGCGGCGAGCAGCAGCATCAGCGCGCCGCAGAGGACGGCCAGCAGAATGCCCATGGTGCGCCAGTCGGGGGCGGCCATACCCAGACGGCGCAGCAGTTCCTGCTGGCGCTGGTCGTCATAGCCCAGCACCCACTGGTTCCAGTGGTTCGACAGGGCTTCCCAGCGGTAGCGCAGTTGTCGCAGCCATGCCAGCGTCGGCCGCTCCAGCAGCGGCAGCGGGTCTCCGCTTTGCACCGCGGCGGCCAGGCTGTTTTGCACCCGGTCGGGCGCGATCGCGGCGGTGGGGTCCACGCGCCGCCAGCCCTCTCCCTTCAGCCAGACTTCGGCCCAGGCATGGGCGTCGGACTGGCGCACCAGCAGGAAACCGTCCACCGGATTGATTTCCCCACCCTGGTAGCCGGTGACCACGCGAGCCGGAATACCGGCGGCGCGCATCACGAAAACGAAACTGGCGGCAAAGTGCTCGCAGAAGCCGCGCCGCGTCTCGAACAGGAATTCGTCGATGCTGTGGCGTCCCAGCGCCGGCGGCGCCAGGGTATAGACGAAGGACTCGGTTCGATAGCGGGCCAGCATCGCGTTCACCAGCGCCCGGTCGTCTTTCGCGGCGCCGCGCAGGGCCTCAGCCAGGGCGCGGCTGCGCGGATTGAAGCCGGTGGGCAGGCGCAGCGCGGCCCGACGCACGGCTTCGGTCTCGTCCTTGCCCACCGCCAGGGCCAGGTGGGAACGCATCGGGTAGCGCAGGCGGTTGTGAATCGGCTCCTTGCTGAGCAATTGATATTGATGGGTGATATAGCCTTGGCTCGGTACCTGGCCGGGCAGGTCCAGGGCGAAGAGCCAGTGGCGATTGTGGGGTTCCAGGGTGACTTCATAGTCGATGGCCGGCCCTTCCGGGCGATAGGGCAGCCCATCGCCGATGCCGGGCGGACCGATGTGCCAGGTCCGCCCGTCGAAATACTCCAGCACCGGACCCCGCCAGTAGCGTTCGGCCTTGGGCGGCGGCGGGCCGGAAAAGCGGGCGCGGAAGGCGATCGCGTCGGACAGCGAGAGTTCGGTGATGGAACCGGGCGCCATGCTTTCGGAGAGGCCGCTGAGGCCGCCGTGGGCGTCGGCCGGCAGCCCCCACAGCGGCGTCGACAGCCGGGGAAAGAGGATGAACAGCAGGACCATGAAGGGTGTCGCCTGGAGCAGCAGCTTTCCCGCCTGGGCCAGGGTGCGGCGCGGCGAAGGCTGGTCGTGGTTGAGGGCGATCATGGCGCCGGTCGTCACGAGCAGGGCGGCGAGCGCGGCGATGGCGGCCGCGATGCTCTGGCTGTGGAGAAAGTGCGCCAGTATCAGGAACAGGGCCAGCAGCAACGCCACGTAGGCGTCGCGCCGGCTGCGCATCTCGAACAGCTTCAAGGCCAGGAACAGGGTCAGCAGCGCGATCCCGGGGTTCTTGCCGATGATGGTGCGATATTCGAGGCCGACGCCGATCAGAGCCGCCACGGCGACCAGGTTGAGCATCCAGTGGGGTGGCGGGGGGATGCGGCGCCAGAGCAGCCAGCCGCGCCCGATCAGCGCCAGCCCCGCCAGGCCGGAGAGCCAGAGCGGCAGGTAGGGCGTCAGCGGCAACCCGACCGCCAGCGCGGCGGCGGCCAGCCAGAGGACCTGCCGCTGCGTGATCGGCGGGGAGTGCGGCTTAGTTGCTGCCATGGAGCGCCAGCGCTTGCAGGCAGCGGTGGTAGTGGACCGCGCCGCTGGCCGGTTTCAGGCTGCGTCCGGGCAGGCGCAGCCCCCAGGCCAGGCCGGCGCCATGCGCATCGCAGACCCAGCGGGCGAGCAGCGACAGGCGCGACTCGTCGTCCAGCCCGGGAGGCAGGCGCTCCCAGTCCAGCCACAGGGTCCGAGCGCTTTCGCCGGCGAACGTCTTGGTCAGCAGCTCTCCTTCCGGATGGCGGGCGGCGGCTTTCCAGGCCACGTGCTGGCGCGGATCGCCCGGCTGGTGGCTGCGCAGTCCGGCGAAATCGTCGCCGCCGCCGGACTGGCGCAGCCCGCCGGTCCGGCCTCCGTCGCCCAGGGGCAGGGGCGGTGCCAGGGGAGCCGGTCGCGGATAGACCAGGCAGTTCAGGGCCGGGACGGCATAGGCCCAGGCCCTGACCAGCCCCAGCGGATAGGAGGTTTCCAGGGTGACGCGAGGCAGGGGCAGCCAGCCGCGCTGCGCGGCGGGTACGGGAAGGGCGGCTTCGATGCAGTCGCCGCCCGGCACATTCACCGCCACGGCCGCGCCGTTGCCGGCGCGTAGCCGCAGTTCGGGGCGGCTGTCGGGCCGTGGATTGTGCAGCACCAGGCCGAAGAAGGCGGTGTCGCCGGCGAAGACCGGCTCGGCGCGGCCGGGCGTGATGCGCAGTCGGGCCAGATTGCGGAAAGTGGCGAGGATCGCGGCGATGCCCAGGCCCGTCAGCAGAAAAACGAAGGCGTGCCCCAGGCTCAGACCGTAATTGATGGCGCCGACCAGCATCACCGCCAGGCTCGCGGCATAGGCCAGTCCGGCCCGGGTGGGCAGCACGTAGATGCGGCGCTGGGTGAGGACGATGGGAGAGGCTTCCACCGTCTTGCCACGCAAGGCCCAGCGGTAGAAACGCTGACGCAGGGGGGCGACGAGGTTCACGGAGACGGTGGCCGCGAAATGGCCCGTTGAAACGGCAAGTCGAACATTCTTAAAACCTCAGTCAGCCACAGAGGACCACAGAGGACACGGAGATCACAGGGGAAAGGCAATGGGTTGCCAACGCTGGATCGCTCACCCGCAAGGTGATCGGGTCAATTGCGGCAAATCCGCTTCCACTCTGTGTCCTCTGTGATCTCTGTGGCTTGAAGTGCGGTTTTCAGGTTCATCGAAGCTTTCCCTGCCGGGTTCCGGCTTGGCCGGTTCAGGGCAGGGGCACCGACTCGATCAGACGCCGCGCCATTTCCTCGGCGGTGGGGGCGACGTCAGTGCCGGCGCCCGGGTGCAAACGGTGGCCGGCGACCGCCGGCAGCACGGCCTGGATGTCTTCCGGCAGCACATGGTCGCGTCTTTCCAGCCAGGCCCAGGCGCGGGCGGCCGCCAGCAGGCCGAGCGCCGCGCGGGGCGACAGGCCGGTCGCGAAGTCGGCGCCGTGGCGAGTGTGTTCGGCCAGGGCCTGCACGTAGTCGATCAGTGCCGGCGCCGCATGGACGCTCGCCACCTGCTGTTGCAGTTCTTGCAGGGCCGCGGGGGGAAGCAGGGGGGAAAGCTCCGCCACCATGGTGCGCCGGTCGGCGCCGGCCAGCAGTTCGCGTTCCGCCGCGCGGTCCGGATACCCCAGTTGGAGGCGCATCAGGAAGCGGTCCAACTGCGATTCGGGCAGGGGGAAGGTGCCGATCTGATGGGCGGGATTCTGTGTGGCGATGACGAAAAAAGGCACGGGCAGGGGGCGCGTCCGGCCTTCCACCGTGACCTGGCGTTCTTCCATGGCCTCCAGCAGCGCGCTCTGGGCTTTCGGCGTGGCGCGATTGACTTCGTCGGCGAGAATCAACTGGGCGAAGATCGGTCCGGGGTGGAAGCGGAAGGCGCCGATCTCCCGGTCGAACACGGAGACGCCGAGAATGTCGGCCGGCAGGAGGTCGCTGGTGAATTGGATGCGCTGGAATTCCAGCCCCAGCAGCCGGGCCAGCAGGTGGGCCAGGGTGGTCTTGCCGACGCCGGGAATGTCCTCGATCAGCAGGTGGCCCTGCGCCAGCAGGCAGGCCACGGCCAGGCGGATCTGGCGTTCCTTGCCGAGAATCACGCGCCCGGCGGCGGCGAGGACCTGCTGCATGGGGGAGTCCGATGAGGGTGCAAGCATGGCGCAAGGTGGCTGGGAGATAATGAAAGCGTCTCAGTTGATTGTATGCCATCCCTTTCATGACCACCGCCTACATCACCCACCATGATTGCAGGCTCCACGACATGGGGCCGGATCACCCGGAATGCCCGGATCGGCTGGACGCCATCAACGACCGCCTGATCGCCGCCGGCCTGGACATCTATCTCCAGCACCATGACGCCCCGCTGGCGGAGATGGCGCATTTGCTGCGGGTGCATCCGCGCAGCTACGTCGAGCAGCTTCAGGACAGTGCGCCGGGTCATGGCATCGTCCATCTGGACCCGGACACGGTGATGAGTCCCGGAACCTTGCGGGCCGCGCTGCGGGCGGCCGGTGCCGGGGTGCTGGGCGTCGACCTGGTGATGAAGGGGGAGGCCAGCAATGCGTTTTGCGCTGTGCGTCCGCCCGGCCATCACGCCGAACGGGCGCGGGCGATGGGGTTCTGCTTTTTCAACAACATCGCCGTGGCCGCCGGCCATGCCCTGGAGGCCTGGGGACTGGAGCGGGTGGCGATCGTGGATTTCGACGTTCATCACGGCAACGGCACGGAGAACATTTTTTCCGGGCATCCGCGCGTGTTGATGGTTGGCAGTTTCCAGCACCCGTTCTATCCCTACAGCGGCACCGACCATCCGGCCGCCAATATGTGCAACGTGCCCCTGCCGGCCGGCACCCGTGGCGACGCATTCCGCGACATGGTGGCCGACCTGTGGCTGCCGCGGCTGAACGCCTTCGCGCCGCAGCTGGTGCTGATCTCAGCCGGTTTCGACGCCCATTGCGAGGACGACATGGCTTCCCTGGGGCTGGTGGAGAACGACTACGCCTGGGTCACGACCCAGCTCAAGACGCTGGCCGAGACCCATGCGGGCGGGCGCATCGTCTCGATGCTGGAGGGCGGGTATGCGCTGTCGGCCCTGGGGCGCAGCGCCGCCGCCCACATCAAGGTTCTGGCCGGTCTGTAGGCGGGGCGCTTTCGGTTAGAATCACAAGCTCATTTGTCTTGGATTTGTTCATGATTACCGGTTCCATCCCCGCAATCGTCACCCCCATGCATGAGGACGGCAGCCTGGATCTGCCTGGATTCAGGCGCCTGCTCGACTGGCATGTGGCCGAAGGTTCGGACGCCATCGTGGTGGTCGGCACCACGGGCGAGTCGCCGACGGTGGACGTGGAAGAGCATTGCCAGATCATCGAGACGGCGGTGAGCCACGTGGCGGGCCGGGTACCGGTGATCGCCGGTACCGGCGCCAACTCGACCCGCGAAGCCATCGAGCTGGGCCAGTTCGCCAAGCGCGCCGGCGCCGCTGCGCATCTGTCGGTGGTGCCCTATTACAACAAGCCTACCCAGGAAGGTTTGTACCGGCATTTCAAGGCCATCGCCGAGGCGGTGGAACTGCCCCTGATCATGTACAACGTGCCCGGCCGTACCGTGGCCGACATGTCCAACGACACCACGCTGCGCCTCGCCCAGGTGCCGGGCATCGTCGGCATCAAGGATGCCACCGGCAATATCGAGCGGGGCTGCGATCTGATCAAGCGGGCGCCGCGCGAGTTCGCGATCTACAGCGGCGACGATGCCACGGCCCTCGCCCTGATATTGCTCGGCGCCCAGGGCACCATTTCCGTGACCGCCAACGTGGCGCCGCGGCTGATGCACCGGATGTGCGAAGCCGCCCTGGCGGGCGACCTGGCGGCTGCCCGCGAGCTCAACGCCCGTCTCCTGGGCCTGCATCGGCACCTGTTCGTCGAGGCCAATCCGATTCCGGTCAAGTGGGCCGTGCAGCAGTTGGGCCTCATCGAAGGGGGGCTGCGCCTGCCGCTGACGCCGCTGTCTCCGGAATTCCATGACCGCCTGCGCAGTGCCATGCGTGAAGCGGATATCCAGATTTGACCACTTAAGGTAAAGACGCATGAAGCCGAAGTCGTTGGTGCTGACGCTGTCGCTGGGACTGCTGCTGTCCGCTTGCAGCAGTTCGCTGCTGGAAAACAAAAAGGTTGACTACAAGTCGGCGGGGAAATTGCCGCCACTGGAAATTCCCCCCGATCTTTCGGCGCCGAGCCGCGATGAACGCTATGCGGTGCCGGATATCGCCAATCCCAAGGGAACGGCCAGCTATTCGACCTACTCCGGCGAGCGGGGCGGCCAGGTGCGGGCTTCCACCGGCCAGGATGTGCTGCCCAAGTTCGACAATATGCGGATCGAGCATGCCGGCACTCAGCGCTGGCTGGTCGTGCCGGGAGCGCCGGACAAGGTTTGGCCGCTGGTGAAGGAGTTCTGGCAGGAGTCGGGTTTCATCATCGGCAGCGAGCGTCCCGAGTCCGGCGTGATGGAAACCGACTGGGCCGAGAATCGCGCCAAGCTTCCCCAGGACATGCTGCGGAGCACGCTGGGCAATATCTTCGACAGCGCGTATTCCACCGGCGAGCTCGACAAGTTCCGTTCCCGTCTCGAACCGGGCGCGACTGCGGGCACCACCGAGATCTACATCAGCCATCGGGGCATGGTCGAGGTGTACATCAACGAGGGCAAGGAGCAGACCCGCTGGCAGCCCCGTCCCGTGGATACGGGCCTGGAGTCGGAGATGCTGCGCCGCCTGATGGTCCGCCTGGGCGTCGAGGAGGCGCGCGCCGCGACGATGCTGGCGGAGAAGCCGCAGCAGGAGCGGGCGAAGATCCTGCCGCCGGGCGCGGGTAATCCTGCGTCACTGGAAATCAGCGAGCCTTTCGACCGGGCCTGGCGCCGGGTCGGTTTGGCGCTGGACCGGATCGGCTTCACCGTGGAAGACCGCGACCGCAGCCAGGGCGTCTATTACGTGCGCTATGTGGACCCCGAGGCCGATGTCAAAAAAACGGCCGGCGAGCCGGGCTTCTTTTCCAAGCTGATGTTCTGGAAGAGCGACAAGCCCGTGACCATCGACAACGCCCGCTACAGCATCCACGTCAAGAGCAGTGCCGATGCCACCTCGGTGCAAGTCCTGACCCGGGAGGGTGGAGTGGATAAATCGGAAACGTCGAGGAAAATCCTCAATCTGCTTCACGAGCAGCTCAAATAAACTCCATTTCCCCATCCGGCGTTGCCGGATGGGGAAAATCGGCAAAAAAAAGCCCAGCCGAAGCTGGGCTTTTTCGTGCTGGGAAGCCCAGAATTACTTCTTGGCTTCGGCAGCGGCGGCGGGAGCAGCAGCGTCAGCGGCGGGAGCAGCAGCTTCAGCAGCGGGAGCGGCGGCGGGAGCAGCAGCTTCAGCAGCGGGAGCGGCGGCGGGAGCCGGAGCAGCAGCTTCAGGAGCGGGAGCCGGAGCAGCAGCTTCTTCTTTTTTGCCGCAAGCGGTCACGGCCAGAGCAAGCAGAGCAGCAACGAGGAGAGACTGTTTCATTTGTTTGCCTTTATCGATAAGTCAAGTCAATATAGCCCGGCTTGAACCGGACGGCCGGGTTCGAACGCCGACCAGCGCAGGATTGTAGCATGCAGTAATTTCACCTTGTAGCACACTATGGCGGATTTTTTATGACTGAATTCGCATTGATCCATGTCAAAAGATTCCCAATGCGATGCCGCTGGCCATCGCGGCGCCCAGTTCCCGGCAGCGGTCGAGCGTATCGGCGGTGATCGGTCCCCGGGCGACGATGGGGTCCGCCACCAGTTTCCAGCCGTAGCCGGTGGCGATGCGTCCGATCTCCCGAACCGCTCCGCTGCCGTCGTTGCCCGCGGAGACCAGCAGTGCATAAGGCCTTCCCACCGTCTTGCCCTCGGCCGGATAGTAGGTGCGGTCGAAAAAATCCTTGATGGCGCCGCTCATGTAGCCGAAATTTTCCGGGGTGGCGATCAGCAATCCATCGCAGGCCAGCAGATCGTTGATGTTGGCGTCAAAAGCCCGCTTGAAGACGACTGTTACCCCCTCTTCCTCTTGTGCGCCCTCCAGTGCCGACTGCGCCATGCGGGCCGTGTTGCCGCTCTGGCTGTGGTAGATGATCAGCAGGCGGCGCATGGGTCTTGACGATAAAACTGGCGCAATTGATCGTAAACCGCAGGATAGTCGCGCTGAATCACCTGCGGCGTTTCGAAGAATGCTTCGCTGAGAACGGCAAAGAACTCCTCGGGCCGCTCGGCGCCGTAGGGATCGAGTTCGGTTTCTTCACCACGGTCGACGGTCTGCAGGAAATGTTCATAGGCGTCGCCCAGGATCGTCTGCCAGGCTTTGCGGGACATGCCTCGATGCAAGGGAGGGCGCCCATTGGCGATACCGCCTTGGCGCATGTCCAGCTTATGGGCGAATTCGTGAATCACCACGTTGATGCCCAACGGCTGTGCCTCGGGCGGAAACCAGGAAAGCAGCACCGGTCCGCCCTCCCAGGCCTCGCCCAGGGCGAAGTCGTCGTACTCATGCACGATGCCGTTTTCGTCCATGGTTTTGCGTGGAATGATGAAGTCTCCAGGGTAGACCACGATGCCCACCCAGCCACGGTACCATTCCAGGCCGAGGTTGAGCACCAGCAGGCAGGCTTGGAGCGCGATGGAGATTTGCATCGAGGCATCGAGCGCCAGTCCGCCGGCCCCCGCCCACTGTTTTTCGACGATAAAGCTCTGCGCCAGTGCGCGCAGGCGCATCCGCTCGGTGTCGTCAAGCCGGGCCAGGCAGGGCAAGCCGGCCTCTACCGCACTCCATTCGGCTTCGGTGATCCCCAACTGTGCGACCGCTCTGCGGCGCAATCGGTTTCGGAGCCACTCAAACATCGGCTGCTTTCAATGTATTGGCGAAAAAGAAACGGGGGCCGCAGCCCCCGTGACGATCGTTGCCGTTTGCTTCGGATTCAATCGATCTTGGCCTTGGCGCGCAATTCGCCGATGTGCCGTTCGACCGCTTGCTGCTGCAAGCGCTGCACGATCTGGGGCTTGGTTTCGTCCATCGGCGGCAGCTTGAGGGCTCGGGTTTCCTCGAGTTCGATGACATGCCAGCCAAAATCGGATTTGACCGGGGCCTCCGTGAATTTGCCTTTTTCCAGGCTGACGATCGCGTCGGCAAAGGGCTTGACGTAATTCGACGGAATCGACCAGCCAAGCTCGCCGCCTTTTTCCTTGGAACCGGGATCCTTGGACTGCTGCGCCAGGGTCTCGAATTTTTCGCCCTGCTTCAGTTTGGCGATGATGTCCTTGGCCTGGTCTTCCGATTCCACCAGGATGTGCCGCACCCGATATTCGGTGTCGCCCAGTTGGGCCTTGATGGCATTGTATTCACGGTTGACGGCCTCGTCGCTGATCGGGTTGGCGTGCAGGTAGTCGTTGATGTAGCTGTTGATCAGGACGCCTTGGGCCGCCATGTTGATCTGGCCGATGACCTCGGGACGCTTGTCGACGCCTTTCTTGATGGCTTCCTGTGAGAGGATCTCGCGCCGGATGATTTCCTCGCGCACGGCTTGGCGCAATTCCTCCGAGTCGGGACGACCCTGGGCCTTCTGCATTGCCAGCAGGAACTCGGCCCGGTGCTTGGGCACCGCCTTGCCGTTCACGGTGACGTACGGTGCCGCAGTCGAACCATCTGCCTTGGAGGCCGCCGCGGGCTTTGCCGGAGCCGCGCCGAAGGCTGCGGGGACGCTCAGTGCGACAGCCAGGGGGATCAGGGTTGCCTTCAGCAGGGGGTATTTCATGGAGGAGTCCTCTGGTGTTTTGTCTGGTTTTGGGATCAGATTTCGTCGGGCGCTTTGGCCGTGATGCTCAGGGCGTGAAAGCCGTGCGGGCCTTTCAGGGAGCGGAGAGCATCATACACCAAGCGATGGCGCTCCAATGGGCGCTTGCCGATAAAGCGCGGAGATACGATCGTCATGTCGAAATGGCCGCCGCCAGCGGCGGCGCCTGCATGTCCTATATGCCGGTGGCTTTGGTCCTCGATTTCCAGGACGAGAGGTTCCAGGTCCGTCAACAAGCGGCGCATGGCGGCAATGGTCGGGCTCATTTTGGAAAGACGCGATTGAATGGACGAACGGTGACTTGGGCGTATACGCCCGCTGCGACATAGGGATCGGCGGCGGCCCAGGTCTGGGCGGCTTCCAGGGAGTCGAATTCCGCCACGATCAGACTGCCGGAAAACCCCGCGGGGCCCGGCGTCGGGCTGTCGATGGAGGGGCAGGGACCGGCCAGCAACAGGCGTCCTTCGGCCTGCAGGGCGTCCAGCCGGGCCAAATGGGCGGGGCGGGCGGCCATGCGCTTTTCCAGGCTGCCGGGCCTGTCGTCGGCGATGACTGCGTAGAGCATCAGGGCTTTTCCTTCTTTTCCATTGCAACATACTTCCCCAGATACAGGCTTTGGGCGATGACGAAAACCAGCATCAATCCCATGCCGCCGAACAGCTTGAAATTCACCCAGGTCTCGAGGGGGAAGGAGAACGCAAAAATCAGGTTCAGAACGCCCATCGCCAGGAAGAAGACGATCCACGCGCCGTTGAGGCGCGTCCATACCGGTGCGGGCAGAGTGATCTGCTCGCCGAGCATGGACTGAATCAGATTTTTGCGGAAGAACAGCGCGGAGACCGTCAGCACGGTGGCGAACAGCCAGTACAGCACGGTCGGCTTCCACTTGATGAAGGCCTCGTCGTGGAGGAGCAGGGTCGCACCGCCGAATACCGTGATCAGCGCCAGGCTGATCCACAACATGGTGTCCACTTTGCGATGCCGCCACCACACCCAGGCGACCTGGACGGCGGTGGCGGCAATGGCGACGGCCGTGGCGACGAATACGCCGCCGAGTTTGAAAGCGATGAAAAAAAGGACGATCGGGAACAGGTCGAACAGGAATTTCATGGAGTTGGTTTTTTCTCCAGTTTCAGGGCGGCCGAGTTGATGCAATAACGCAACCCGGCAGGGGGTGGGCCGTCGTCGAAAACATGGCCGAGATGGGCGCCGCAGTGGGAACAGGTGACCTCGGTCCGGCGCATATTATGGCTGTGGTCGGCGCTTTCCGTGATTTCGGCGCCGGCCGCCGGCTGCCGGAAGCTGGGCCAGCCGCAGCCCGCATCGAATTTTTGCGACGACTCGAACAGGGGGGCGCCGCAGCAGACGCACCGATAGACCCCGTTCTCGTCGCAGTCCCAGTAGCGGCCGGTGAAGGGCCGTTCGGTGCCTTTCTCACGGGTGACGTGATACTCGATGGCCGACAATCGCTGGCGCCAGTCGTCTTCGGTCTTGGTTACTCTTGCCATGGAATTCCCTCCGCCTCGAAAGATTCGCCGCCAAAATTGGCGGATGGACAACAGGAGCATGCGCAAGTTTTGTCGCCTGGCCAGTCAGACGCGTCAATGCAGATGCCGGGGGGGCTCGGTGCCATGGCCTTCGGGAACTTCGGCGTGCATCGGCTCGCCTTCGGGATTGGGATAGAGCGGAGCGCCGCAGTCGTCGCAGTATTCGAGCGGAAAGCGATGGTCCAGGAGCATGATTTGCCTGACCCCCGCCTCCTTCAGGACGGCCTCGATCTGGCCGGGAATGTCGCTGGCTTCGTCCTCCGCTTCCAGCAGGGGCCAGACCACGCCATGGATGACCTGGTTCGACGCCGCGAGGGTCAGCCCGACCCGGTATTCCTCCAGCCGTTGATCGTGGAAGGGGGCGATCACGGCACGGAGTTGGTCGGCCGTCACGTTCAACGTGGCGTGGAGAAAAGCGAGCGCCGCGCGCAGGGCGTGCGGCCGGGATTGCCGATCGGCGTCGCGGCAGGCGGCATGATAGGCCGAAGGGGCCAGCAGTTCGATGGCACAGGCCGGCAGGGCCGGCTTCAGGGCCTCGCCGCCCTGGAGTTGCCAGTGGCGGATGGCGCCTTCCCGATTGCCGTCGGCCTCCTGCCAGCGGAAGACCGCGCCGCCTTTGGGCACTGCCACGGCACCCAGCAAATAGCGGGTGTCCGAGAGGAAGTTCATGGTCTCGGCCAGGTCCGCCGGATCGAAATGCTCGTTGCGCGCCTGGACGGCGCTGCGGCCCAGGCGCTGCGTCAGGTGCAGCGTGTCGCAATAGCTCTGGGGCAGTTGATCCGGACTGAACAGCGCATCGGCCAGGGCCAGCCGGGCATGGTCCGCCAGAATGTGGGCCTGTAGATGAGTCTTGAGGTCGGTCAGCACCTCTTTCGGCAGGGGGCCGGAAGGGATGCTGTAGCGGGACCAGGACAGGACGGGGGCGGCGATCAGCAGGATGTCGAACTCCCCGTCGCTTTCCGCCGGCCTGCTTTCGCCGCGGGATTCGATCAGATCGGCCAGGTTGTCGTAGCCCCGTTCCCCGGTCTGATACAGATGGTCGAGGGCTGCGTTGAGGGCGGCTTCGTCGTCGGCGTTCAACAGCTTGTCGATGAGGACGATGAGCCGGGCTTCCCAGAACGCATCCTCGATGCGGCTGGACGACAACCCCAGGGCCTGGGCCAGGCGGCAGAGGGTTTCGACATCGGGGGTGTGTTTGCTGCGGCGGGAGAAGCGGGATCGTTTCATGGCGGGTGGGCCGCAGGAGTGAGTGTTGCGGTGGATTCTAGCAATTCCGCTCTGACTGGCGGCTTTCAGAGCTGCAGAGCTGGTAGACTGCGCGCCGTTCAACCCTACTAGCGACTCCGTTATGTTCTCGAAGCTGATGCCCAAGGAAGGAAAGTTTTTCGAACTTTTCAATGCTCATGCGGAATTGGTGGTGCAAGGCGGGCGGCAGTTGGCCGCGCTGGTGGCCGATGTCGGCAATGATTTGGAAACCCTCGGGCGGCATGCAAAAGCCATCGACGAGACCGAAACCCGGGCCGACAAGATCACTCATGACACGATCTCCCTGCTGCATACGGTGTTCACCACCCCCCTCAATCGGGACGAGATTCACAAGCTGATCACCCGCATGGACGATATCCTGGACCTGATCCAGGACGTGGCGGAGTCCATCTATCTGTATGACGTGCGCCAGCTCACGGAGGAGGCCCGGCGGCTTTCCGACATCTGCGTGTCCTGCTGCGAGCGGGTGAAGACGGCGGTATTCCTGCTGAATGACATGAGCCACGCCCCGGCCATCCTGCGCACCTGCCAGGAGATCGATCAGTTGGAGTCCGATGCGGACCGGGTGATGCGCCAGGGCATGGCCAAGATTTTTCGCGAGGAAGCGGATGTGCGGCAGTTGATCAAGCTCAAGGGGCTCTACGAGCTGCTGGAGTCGGTGACCGATCGCTGCGAGGACGTGGCCAACATCATCGAGGGCATCGTCCTCGAAAACGCCTGATCGGGTGGTGTCGCCATGTCCAGTCTGGAAATAGGGCTGCCAGCCATCATCCTGCTGGTGGTACTGGCGCTGCTGTTCGATTTCATGAATGGCTTTCATGATGCGGCCAATTCCATTGCCACGGTGGTTTCCACCCGAGTCCTGAAGCCGCATCAGGCGGTCATCTGGGCCTCCTTGTTCAATGTTGTCGCGATATTCATTTTCCAGCTCAAGGTGGCCACCACCATCGGCAAGGGCACCATCGATCCAACGATCGTAGATCATCATGTGATCTTCGGCGCCCTGGTGGGGGCCATCATCTGGAATGTGATCACCTGGTATTACGGTATTCCGTCCAGTTCTTCCCACGCCTTGATTGGCGGCCTGGTGGGGGCCGCCGTGGCCAAGGGCGGCTTCGCTTCCCTGATCTGGGCGGGACTGGGCAAGACGATCCTGTTCATCGTCGTGGCGCCTTTCCTGGGTTTCATGCTCGGCGGATTGCTGATGGTGGCCGTGGCCTGGCTTTGCATCCGAGTGCCGGCAGGCAAGGCCGATGCGACTTTCCGCCGGCTCCAGTTGCTGTCGGCGGCGATGTACAGCCTGGGACACGGCGGCAACGATGCCCAGAAAACCATCGGCATCATCTGGATGCTGTTGCTGGCCGCCAATGTTGCCGACCCGGCGTCGACCAGGCCCGACACCTGGGTGATCGTGGCCTGTTATCTGTCGATGGGGCTGGGCACCATGCTCGGCGGCTGGCGCATCGTCAAGACCATGGGCAACCGGATCACCAAGCTGGACCAGCCGCGCGGCTTCTGCGCCAACTTTGGCGGCGCGCTGACGCTGTTCATGGCGACGGGCTTCGGCATTCCGGTTTCCACGACGCATACGATCACCGGCGCCATCGCTGGCGTCGGCACGACCGCCGGCGCCAAGCAGGTGCGCTGGGGCGTGGCGCGGGGCATCTTCTGGGCCTGGATCTTGACCATTCCCGCCAGCGCACTGATCGCGGCCATCGCCTGGGGTATCAGTTATCTGGTGCTGTGAGCGCCGGTGTCTGTCAATCCTGTGGTGCCTGCTGCGCAGCGTTAGGGGTGCCGGTCGGGCTCGATGAGCTGGACAGCGAGCCCGGTGGCGCCATTGAAATAGCTGCCTCGATCCGGTTGGCCGGGTGAGTCCTCTGTTAGAATGCGCCGTGGCGGGTCTCCCCGCATTGTGAGGCGGTGAATCTGGTCAGGTCCGGAAGGAAGCAGCCACAGCCGATTCTCGCAAGTGCCGGGGGTCAGGCTCGCCACCCTTTCCCATTTTTCGAAGCGACCCGGCGGCGGCATGAGCTATCAGGTATTGGCGCGCAAATGGCGTCCCAAGTCTTTCTCGACGCTGGTGGGCCAGGAGCACGTGGTGCGGGCGTTGACCCATGCCCTGGAGCAGCAGCGGCTGCATCACGCCTATCTCTTTACCGGCACCCGCGGCGTCGGCAAGACCACGCTGGCCCGGATCATGGCCAAGGCGCTGAACTGCGAGGCCGGGATCACGCCCACGCCCTGCGGCACCTGCTCCGCCTGCACGGAAATCGATGGCGGCCGCTTCGTCGATCTGATCGAGGTGGACGCCGCGACCAATACCCGGGTGGACGAGATGCGGCAGTTGCTGGAGAACGCCACCTACGCGCCGACTCGGGGCCGTTACAAGGTCTATGTGATCGACGAAGTCCATATGCTCTCCAACTCCGCCTTCAACGCCATGTTGAAGACCCTGGAAGAGCCGCCCGAACATATCAAGTTCATCCTCGCCACCACCGATCCGCAGAAGATTCCGGTGACGGTGCTGTCCCGCTGTCTGCAGTTCAATCTCAAGCAGATGCCCCAGGGGCACATCGTCGAGCATCTGTCCCGCATCCTGGTGGCGGAGGGGGTGGCTTGCGAGGCGCAGGCATTGCGGCACTTGGCCAAGGCCGCGGCGGGCAGCATGCGCGACGCCCTGTCCCTGCTCGATCAAGCCATCGCCCATGGCGCCGGCAAGGTGGAGGAGGAGGGGGTGCGGGACATGCTGGGCACGGTGGGGGATGATTATCTCTACGCGCTGCTGGATGCCCTGGTCACGGCGGATGCGGCGGCATTGGTCGCCGTGGCCGACCGCATGGAGGCGCGCAGCCTGGCCTTCGATTCCGCGTTGCAGGAACTGGCAACCCTGCTGCACCGCATCGCCCTGCTGCAACTGGCGCCGGAGGCCCTCTCCGATCCGGCCGAACGGAGCCGTTTGCAGGTCTATGCGGACGCGCTTGACCCGGAATTCCTGCAGCTTTGCTATCAGATCGTCATCCACGGCCGTGACGATCTGGCGCTGGCGCCGGACGAGTATGCCGGTTTCACGATGACCCTGCTGCGTCTGGCGGCTTTCCGTCCGGAAACGGCGGCCATGTCGGCGCGCGCGGCGCGGGTCGAGGCGCCAGCGCAGCGGCCGCCGACCGTGGTTCGTGCGGAGCCCGCGGCCGCCGCGCCGATGGCGCAGGTCCAAGCGCCGGAGCCGGCCGCGGACAGCCGTTCGACCCCCGGGAACGACGACCCCTGGCACCAGCTGGTGGCCCGTCTGCCGCTCGCCGGCATGGTGCGCCAGCTGGCGCAGCATTGCGAACTGGTGGCGATGGACGAGACCCAGGTCACCCTGCGCCTGGCACCGGTGCATAAGCACCTGCTGGGCAAGATCCAGCAGGATAAATTGCAGGCCGAGTTGCAGAACCATTTCGGTCATCCCTTGCGGCTTACGCTGGACCTGGCCGAGACGGAGTCGGTGACACCGGCGCAAAAGGCCCGCAACGTACAGCGGGAGCGTCAGGAACGGGCCATCGCGGCCATCGAGGGCGACACTTTTGTACGCGAAGTGGTGGACATATTCGATGCCGCCATCGACGAATCGACGATCAAACCCATTTGAGGAGTGGCAGGAATGAAAGGTGGTCTTGGCAATCTGGGCGCGCTGATGAAGCAGGCCCAGCAGATGCAGCAGAACATGGCGAAGGCCCAGGAGGAACTGGCGGCCATCGAGGTGGAAGGGCAGTCCGGTGCCGGCATGGTCAAGATCGTCATGACCTGCAAGCACGACGTGCGGCGCGTGGCGATCGACCCCGCCGCCATGGACGACCGGGAGATGCTGGAGGACCTGATCGCGGCCGCGGTCAATGACGCCAACCGGCGCGTGGAGACCACCACCCAGGAGCGCATGGGGGCTTTCACGGCCGGCCTCAATCTGCCGCCGGGCATGAAGTTGCCCTTCTGATGGCGCGTCCGTCCTGTCTCGACGGACTGATCGAGGCGTTGCGCTGCCTGCCGGGAGTGGGGCCCAAGTCGGCCCAGCGCATGGCGTATCACCTGCTTCAGCACGATCCCCGGGGTGGAGAACGCCTGGCGCGGGCCATCGACGATGCCCTGAAGAACCTGCGCCACTGCCAGCGCTGCAACAATTTTTCCGAAGCCGAGGTGTGCGAGCGCTGCGCCTCGTCCAAGCGCGACCCTTCCTTGCTGTGCGTGGTCGAGATGCCCGTGGATCTCAACACCATGGAGCAGACCCACGCCTTCAACGGCCTGTATTACGTGCTGATGGGGCGGCTGTCGCCACTGGACGGCATCGGCCCGCGTGAACTGGCCTTCGAGCGGCTGATGGCGCGGGTCGGCGACGGCCTGGTGCGGGAAGTGATCCTGGCCACCAATTTCACCAACGAAGGCGAGGCCACCGCGCATTATCTTTCCGAGCTGCTGCGGGCGCGGGGGCTGAAGACCAGTCGCATCGCCCGGGGCGTGCCGGTGGGCGGCGAACTGGAGTTCACCGATGCCGCCACCGTGGCCCAGGCGCTGGTGGAACGACGGGAGTATTGAGTATGGCAAACGTGGCTGCCAAGCCCATGGCCGGGGTCAAGGTGATCGAGTTCGGGACCTTGATCGCGGGACCCTTCTGCAGCCGTATCCTGGCCGAGTTCGGCGCCGAGGTGATCAAGATCGAGGCCCCCGGCGAGGGCGACCCCCTGCGCAAGTGGCGCAAGATGCATGGCGATACGTCGCTGTGGTGGTTCGTCCAGTCCCGCAACAAGAAATCGGTGACGGTCAATCTCAAGCATCCTGACGGAATTGCCCTGATCCATCGCCTGGTGCGAGACGCCGACATGGTGGTGGAGAATTTCCGTCCCGGCGTCATGGAAAAGCTGGGCCTGGGCTGGGAGGCGCTCTCCGCGCTCAATCCGAAGCTGGTGATGGTGCGCCTGTCCGGTTTCGGTCAGACCGGCCCCATGGCGCGACAGCCCGGTTTCGGCGCCATCGGCGAAGCCATGGGCGGTCTGCGCTACGTGACCGGTTTCCCCGATCGGCCGCCGGTCAAGACCGGGATTTCCATCGGCGACTCCATCGCCGCCCTGTGGGGGGCGCTCGGCGCCTTGATGGCCCTGCGTCACCGGGAGGTCAACGGCGGCGCCGGGCAGGTGGTGGATGTGGCGCTGTACGAAGCCGTATTCGCGATGATGGAAAGCCTGGTGCCGGAATTCGACGTCCTCGGTTTCGTCCGTGAACGCACCGGCAACATCATGCCCGGGATCACGCCTTCGAACACCTATACGACCCGGGACGGCAAGCACGTGGCCATCGGCGCCAACGGCGATGCGATTTTTCGGCGTTTCATGACGGCCATCGGCCGTTCCGACCTGGCCGACGATCCGCTCCTGGCCAACAACGCCGGTCGGGACGCACGGTCGGCGGAGATCTACGACGCCATCGGCGACTGGGTGGCGACCCATGACGAGGCGACGGTGCTGGCGATCGCCAGTCAGGCCGAGACGCCGGCCAGCCGCATTTACTCGGTGGCCGACATGTTCAAGGACCCGCAGTTCCTGGCGCGCGGCATGCTGGAGCGGGTGGCGCTGCCCGGTGGCGGCGAGTTCCATATCCCTGGCGTAGTGCCTAAGCTGGGCGCGACGCCGGGGAGTACCGAGTGGATCGGACCGGCCTTGGGCGAGCATACCGATGCCGTATTGGCCGGTCTGGGCTATGCGCCGGATGAAATTCAATCCTTGCGGACGTCGGGGGCGGTTTGATCCAGAGGAAAGTCGTGCCTTGGGGAGGGGTTTTAATCGGCCTCCCGACTCCGCTATAATCGGCCGCTTTCCGGGGGCTGCCCGGGCGCGTCTTTTTCATTCTTTATCTTCTGGGGCTCAACAACACCATGAGTTGTGACGAAAAAGTGGATTGCGGCAAGCGCCGTCTTCTCGTCGCCACCTCCGCTGCGGGCGGAGTGGCCGGCGTGGCGGCGGCCGTGCCGTTCCTGGCCAGCATGGCACCTTCCGAGCGCGCCAAGTCAGCAGGGGCTCCGGTCGAAGTCGATATCAGCAAGCTCGAACTGGGCCAGATGATGACCGTCGAATGGCGCGGCAAGCCGGTCTGGATCATCCATCGGACGCCGGAAATGCTCGAGTCGCTGAAAAAGACCGAGGACAAGGTTTCCGATCCGCAGTCCGAAAAGCCCATGCAGCCCGAATACTGCAAGAACCAGGCGCGCTCGATCAAGCCGGAGTATCTGGTGGCGGTGGGTATCTGCACCCATCTGGGCTGCTCTCCCACCGACAAGTTCAAGACCGGCGCCGAATCGGGCATCGATGCCGATTGGCCGGGCGGCTTCCTCTGCCCCTGCCATGGTTCGACCTTCGACCTGGCCGGGCGCGTATATAAGAACAAGCCGGCACCGGAGAACCTGGTGATTCCGCCGCACATGTACTTGAGCGATACCAAGCTCCTAATCGGCGAAGACAATAAGGGGGCCTGAGAACATGAGTTCGGTGAATGCAAAGCTGAAGGATCTGGTGGGGTGGGTCGATGCCCGCTTCCCGCTGATGTCCCTTTACAAGGACCATCTGTCCGAATATTACGCTCCGAAGAACTTCAATTTCTGGTACTTCTTCGGCTCCCTGGCGCTGCTGGTGCTGGTGAATCAGATCGTCACCGGCATCTTCCTGACCATGCATTTCAAGCCGGATGCGGCGCTCAACGCCTCCGGCGTGCCGGTCGCCTTCGCCAGCGTCGAGTACATCATGCGCGACGTACCGCTGGGCTGGCTGATCCGCTATATGCACTCCACCGGCGCCTCGGCGTTCTTCGTGGTGGTCTACCTGCACATGTTCCGCGGCCTGCTCTACGGCTCCTATCGCAAACCGCGTGAACTGATCTGGGTCTTCGGCCTGCTGATCTTCCTGTGCCTGATGGCCGAGGCGTTCTTCGGCTACCTGCTGCCCTGGGGCCAGATGTCCTTCTGGGGCGCCCAGGTGATCGTCAACCTGTTCTCCGCCATCCCCCTGATCGGGCCGGATCTGTCGGTTTTCATCCGCGGAGACTTCGTGGTGTCGGACGCCACCCTGAACCGGTTCTTCGCCTTCCACGTGATCGCGATTCCGCTGGTGCTGCTGGGCCTGGTGGTGGCTCACCTGATCGCGCTGCACGAGGTGGGTTCCAACAACCCGGACGGTGTCGAGATCAAGAAGCACAAGAATGCCGAGGGGATTCCTTTGGACGGCATTCCCTTCCACCCGTACTACACGGTGAAGGACATCGTCGGCGTCGTGGTGTTCCTGATGATCTTCGCGCTGATCATCTTCTTCATGCCGGAGTTCGGCGGCTACTTCCTGGAGTACAACAACTTCATCCCCGCCGATCCGATGAAGACGCCGCCACACATCGCGCCGGTGTGGTATTTCACGCCTTTCTATTCGATGCTGCGTGCCGTCACCGTCAACTTCTTCTGGATCGACGCCAAGTTCTGGGGCGTGGTCGCGATGGGCGCCGGCGTGGTGATCCTGGGCTTCCTGCCCTGGCTGGATCGCAGTCCGGTGAAGTCGATCCGCTACCGCGGGCCGATCTACAAGACCCTGCTGTCGATCTGGGTGGTGGTCTTCATCGTGCTCGGTTTCCTCGGCACCAAGCCGCCGTCCTATGCCTTCTTCGGCGTGATTCCGGGCGAGCCGATCGCCAAGCTGTTCACGATCTACTACTTCCTGTTCTTCTTGACGATGCCCTGGTGGTCGCGAATGGACAAGTGCCAACCCGAACCGGAAAGGGTGACTGGATAATGAAAAAACTGCTCATCACCCTGCTGTTCGCTCCTCTGCTGGCCATGGCCAGCGGTCCCGAACTCCATCTGGACAAGGCGCCGGACAGGGCGGGCGACAATGCCGCCTTGCAGAATGGCGCCAAGCTTTTCATCAACTATTGCCTGAACTGCCACTCGGCGTCCTACATGCGCTACAACCGCCTGCAGGATATCGGGCTGAGCGATCAGCAGATCAAGGACAATCTGCTGTTCACGGCCGACAAGGTCGGTGAATTGATGCGCATCTCCATGCAACGCGAGGATGCCAAGGTCTGGTTCGGCGCCGCGCCTCCCGACCTGACGGTGATCGCCCGTGCCCGCGCGTCGGAGTTCGGTTCCGGTGCAGACTGGCTGTACACCTATCTGCGCACTTTCTATCGCGATCCCTCCAGGCCCACGGGCTGGAACAACGTGGTCTTCGAGAACGTGGGCATGCCCCATGTGCTCTGGGAACTGCAGGGCGAGCAGGTGATGGGTGAGGATCACAAGCTCAAGCTGGAGAAACCGGGCAAGCTTACGCCGCAGGAATACGACGCCGCGGTCGCCGATCTGGTCGGCTATCTGCAATTCATGGGCGAGCCGGTGGGTGAGTTCAGGAAGAAACTGGGCGTGATCGTGTTGATCGCCCTGGCCGGACTCTTTGTCTTGACGTACGCGCTGAAACGCGAGTACTGGAAAGACGTTCATTAACTTATCGCTTGATCCAATACTATGGGGCATCGTGAAGCCAGCGCACCACCAGCCCGGAAGGTTGTGCGCGATGCCGATTATTCCTGGGGTACGAGTACCATGATGAACCTGTACTCGGGCACGACGTGTCCGTTTAGCCATCGTTGCCGCATCGTTCTGTACGAAAAGCAGATGGACTTCCAGGTGATCGATGTCGACCTCTTCAACAAACCCGAAGATATCGCCGTCATCAATCCCTACAATCGTGTTCCCGTTCTGGTGGACCGCGATCTGGTGCTCTATGAGGCCAACATCATCAATGAATACATTGACGAGCGTTTCCCTCATCCGCAACTGATGCCGCCGGACCCGCAGACCCGGGCCAAGGCGCGGCAACTGCTCTACACCATGGAGCACGAGTTGTTCAGCCATATCGACGCACTGGAGAAGAACCTCAAGTCGGCCGAGAAGTCCCGCGCGCACGTGCGGGACCGCCTGACCGAACTGGCGCCATTGTTTGCCAAGCAGAAGCACCTGCTGGGCGAGGAATTCTCGATGCTGGACGTGGCCATCGCGCCGCTGTTGTGGCGCCTGGACCACTACGGCATCGAATTGTCGAAAGCCGCGGTGCCGCTGATGAAATACGCCGAGCGCATCTTCTCGCGGCAAGGTTTCATCGATGCCCTGACGCCTTCCGAGAAAGTCATGCGCCGATAGGCGCACTTGGTCGGGGCGGTGCGTCGTCCCGGCCATCGCCTCGCATTTCCCGATGATCTCCACCAAGCCCTACCTGATTCGCGCCATCCAAGAATGGTGCGTCGACCAGGGGTTTACGCCCTATCTCCAGGTCGTGGTCGACAGCCGTACCCGTGTGCCGCGGGAGTACGTGCGAGACGGTCAGATCGTCCTCAACGTCGGGGTCGATGCAACCCATCAATTGCTGATGGGCAACGAGGAAATCACCTTTCAGGCCCGTTTCAACGGCACGGCATTTCCCATCATCGTGCCGGTGTCGGCCGTGGCTGCCATTTATGCCCGGGAAAATGGCCAGGGCATGGCTTTCGAGGTCGCCGGCGAGGCATCCGGGCAGTCGCGGAGTCTCGACGAGGAAAGCCAGCCGAGCGAACTCGAACCCGAACCCGGTGCCGGGACCGCGTCGTCGACGGATGCCCCGGCACCGGAGTCGAGTGGCGCGGCGCGACCGAAACTGACACGCATCAAATAATCCGCGGCGGGCATCACGGGTTGCCGTTGGCATTCCCAAGCGGTGTTGCGGTTTCCCCGAGATTTCATGGCGCCCGGTTGCGAACCGAGGGCGGCGCTGTTGCTGGCGCCTGGCGCCAGGCTGCCGGCGGATGCGAACAAAACCCGCTGTCGCAGCCTCATATAATGGAAACGAGGGGATTGTGCTGTGCCACTCTGCGCCCTTTTGCCTGCGATGGCCGATTCCACGTGCTTCTGACGGTACTTTCGATAACTCCGGTCAGGGCTCCCCGTTCTGCCGCCGGTTCGGGGACGCCCGTCTCCATGAATTAACGTTTCAGCTTGATCTCATCTGGGAAAAGAACCATGACTCCTGAAGAACTCAAAGCGTTTGAAGAAAAGATCCACGCCTATGTGGGCCGCGAAATCGCCCCGCGCAGACAGGGCAAGGACGACGTCAATGCGGCGATGATCCGCCATTGGGTCGAGGTGACCGAAGACCAGAATCCGGTGTATTCCGATGCGGAATTCGCCGCCAAATCCAGCAAGAAGGGCCTGATCGCCCCGCCCACCATGCTCCAGATCTGGTCCATGGAAGGCTACCCGATGTGCAAGAACCCGGCGAAGGATTTGCAGCGCGAACTGCATGACGTCTTCGAAGCCCACGGTTTCACCGGCACCCTGGGCACCAACACCAAGACCGAGTTCCACCGCGACCTGCGGCCGGGCGACCAGGTCTTCTTTCACACCATCATCGACAGCATCTCCGAGCCGAAGAAGACGGCGCGGGGTTTCGGCTACTTCATCGAGACCGCCACCAACTTCACCGACCAGAACGGCGATTCCATCGGCAAGCAGATATTCCGCGTGCTGAAATTCATCCCGGTCCAGCAGGACGAGGCGGCCGCCGAGGCCGCCAAGGCCCCGATCAAGGCGCCCACCCGCATCCAGTCGCCGCGTGGCCATGACAACGGCTGGTGGTGGGAAGCCGTGGATCAGGGCAAGGTCCTGATCCAGCGCTGCAAGAGCTGCGGCACCCTGCGCCATCCGCCCCGTCCCATGTGCGGCGAGTGCCAGTCCCTGGAGTGGGATTCCATCGAATCCTCGCTCGAAGGCGAAGTGTTCAGCTTCACCGAGATTTCCTATCCCCAGTTCCCCGGCTATCCCTATCCCCTGGTGGCGGGCGTGATCACTCTGAAAGAGGGAACCCGCCTGGTGGCCGGCATCGTCGGTTGCGATCCCGATGCGGTCCATATCGGCATGAAGGTGAAGGGCAAGGTCGAGAAGGTGGACGACAAGACCCATCTGCCCCAGTTCTATCCCGCCTGATCGGACTCCAAGGAATAGCGAGGTTTCACTATGAACGTCAAAACATTGAGCTATCAAAGCGTGACGGTGGGCGACAAACTGCCGGAACTCAAGATCGACATCACTACCAGCCTGATCGTCAGCGGCGCCATCGCTTCGCGCGACTTCACCCAAGTGCATCACGAGACCAAGGTCGCCCAGGCCGCCGGCCTGCCCGACGTGTTCATGAACATCCTGACCAGCAACGGCTTCATGGGCCGCTTCGTCACCGACTGGGCCGGCCCCGATTCGACGCTGAGGAGCATCGACCTGCGCCTGGGCGCGCCCAACGTGCCCGGCGTGGTGATGACCGTCACCGGCGAGGTGGTCGCCAAGGACGATGCCAGCGGGATCGTCGATGTGTCCGTCGAGGGCGTCAACAACGTTTGGGGCAAGCACATGTCCGGCATCGTGCGCGTCGCTCTGCCCAAGGAGGCTTGATCCATGGAACGCAATATCTCTGACAAGGCCGCGATCGTCGGCATCGGCAACACCGAGTTCTCCAAGGACTCCGGCCGCTCCGAACTCTCCCTCGCCGCCGAGGCCGTCAAGGCGGCGCTGGACGATGCCGGCCTGAAGCCTTCCGACGTGGACGGCATGGTGACCTTCACCATCGACCAGAACGAGGAAGTGGATGTGGCCCGCACCCTCGGCTGCAACGACCTCTCCTTCTTCGCCCGCGTGCCCTACGGCGGCGGCGCCGCCACCGGCTGCCTGCTCCAGGCCGCCATGGCCGTGGCCACCGGCATCGCCGAGACCGTCGTGGTCTATCGCGCCTTGAACGGCCGCTCCGGCCATCGCTACTCCCAGGGCGTCTCCGGCTCCCTGATCTCCGGCAGCGCCATCCACTACGGCTGGTACATGCCCTTCGGCCTCCTGACGCCGGCCTCCTGGGTGGCGACCTTCACCCAGCGCTACATGCACATCAGCGGCTGCACGCCCGACGCCTTCTTCGAAGTCGCCCATTCCGCCCGCGAATACGCGGTCAACAACCCGGCGGCCTTCTTCTACCAGCGCCCCTTCAGCCGCGAGGACTACGACGCCTCCAAGAAGATCTGCGCACCCCTGAAGATGCTCGACTGCTGCCAGGAAAGCGACGGCGGCTCCGCCGTGATCGTGACCACCCCCGAGCGCGCCCGCGACCTGAAGCAGCCCGGCGTGCTGGTTCGCGGCGTGGCCCAGTGCTCCGGCAAGGACCAGGAGGAGATGACTTCCTTCTACCGCCCCGAGATCGGCAGCCTGCCCGAGATGACCCATGCCGCCAACATGGCCTACGCCCAGTGCGGCCTGAAGCCCGACGACATCGATTCCGCGGTGATCTACGACGCCTTCTCGCCCATCGTGCTGTGGCAGCTGGAGTCCTGGGGCTTCTGCGGCGCCGGCGAAGCCAAGGATTTCGTCAAGGGCGGTACCCTGCGCATCGACGGCCGTCTGCCCACCAACACCCATGGCGGGCAGCTGTCGGAAGCCTATATCCATGGCGTCAACGGCATCGTCGAAGCCGTACGCCAGGTGCGGGGTACTTCGGTCAATCAGCCGAAGAAGACCATCAACCATGCGCTGGTGACTTCCGGTGTCGGCGTGCCCACCGGCGGCGCCATTCTGGGCAAGATGGCCTAAGCTGCCCTGCTGCGGAAACGACAAGGGCCTCCCGTCGAAAGACGGGAGGCCCTTGTTTTTGTGTGGCCGGCGCTCTATGTCGTCAAGCTTATTTCTCGACGAAGGCCCGCTCGATCACGTAATCGCCGACCACGCCGATGTGGGGCGATATCTGGAAGCCCCGGGCATCCAGCAGGGCGCTGGTATCGGCCAGCATGGCGGGGCTGCCGCAGATCATCGCCCGGTCACGGCTCGGGTCCAGCGGCGGCAGGCCGATGTCCTCGAACAACTTGCCCGATTCGACCAGATCGGTGAGCCGGCCGCGGTTGCGGAAAGGTTCCCGTGTGACGGTGGGGTAATAGATCAGTTTTTCCCGCACCAGCTCGCCGATGAATTCATTGTCGGGCAGTTCCTTGGTGATGAAGTCGGTGTAGGCCAGTTCGCTCACCGTCCGCACGCCGTGGAACAGCACGATCTTCTCGAACCGCTCATACGTCTCCGGGTCCTGGATCAGGCTCATGAAGGGCGCCAGGCCGGTGCCGGTACTGAACATGTAAAGGTATTTGCCCGGCCGCAGATCGCGCAGCACCAGGGTACCGGTGGGCTTGCGGCTGACGACGACCGGGTCGCCCGGCTTCAGATGCTGCAGCTTGGAGGTCAGCGGGCCGTTGGGCACCTTGATGCTGAAAAATTCCAGATGCTCGTTGTAGTTGGGGCTGGCGATGCTGTAGGCGCGGATCAGCGGCCGGCCTTCATGTTCCAGGCCGATCATCACGAACTGGCCGTTGATGAAGCGCAGTCCCGGGTCGCGGGTGGTGGTGAAGCTGAACAGACTGTCGTTCCAATGACGAACGCTGAGGACGCGCTCGGTGCCCAGATTGCTTGCTGCTCGGATGTTGCTCATGACGACGATTCCACAAAAAGAAAATGGGGATTGCTGTCATTGTAGTTTCGCCATAAATCAGTTAAATGGATAATATCTATATAGTTAATCCATTAAATAGATATGAAATTCACCCTACGCCAACTGGAAGTCTTTACCGCCGTGGCCCGGGCCGGCAGTGTTTCCCGGGCTGCGGAGTCGCTTTCCCTGTCGCAGTCGGCGGCCAGCACTTCCTTGGCTGAATTGGAGCGGCAGTTCGATGCGCCGCTGTTCGATCGGGTCGGCCGTTCCCTGCATCTGAACGAGACCGGCAGCCAATTGCTGCCCCGCGCGGTGGAACTGCTGGATCGTGCCGGCGAGATCGAGGACCTGTTGCGGGGCCATGCCGGCATCGGCCACCTGCGCATCGGCGCGACGATGACCATCGGCAACTATCTGGCCACGCTGATCGTCGCCAATTTCCTGCAGCGGCAACCGGAGAGCCGGGTGGAACTGGAGGTGCGCAACACGGCGACGATCATTCAGCGGGTGGCCCATTTCGAGCTGGATCTGGGACTGATCGAAGGCAATTGCCGCCACCCGGACCTGGAAGCGCGCCCCTGGATTGCCGATGAACTGGTGGTGTTTTGCGCTCCGGAGCACCCGTTCGCCCGCAGCGGCGGCGCCAGCCTCGACGAACTGGTGCGGGAGCCCTGGATTCTGCGGGAGAAAGGCTCGGCCACGCGCGAGACGTTCGATCAGGCGCTGCGCCATTACACCGGCCCGCTCGACATACGTCTCGAACTGGAACACACCGAGGCCATCAAGCGGGCCGTGGAAAGCGGCCTCGGGATCGGCTGCATCTCCCGTCTCGCGCTGCGGGAGGCGATCCGGCGCGGTAGCCTGGTGGCCGTTGCCACGCCGGATCTGGACCTGCGTCGGCAGTTCAGCTTCCTGCGCCATCGGCAGAAGTTCCAGACCGCCGGGATGCGGGCCTTCCTCGCCCTGTGCCATGAAATGACCGGCACGGCGCGCAGCAGCGAGGATATCGAATTGCCCTACATCCGCTGAGGCGCACGGCGCCCCGGGGGCGGGCATTCAGGCTTTCAGGGTGGCGGTGAGGTGCGGGGCGATGGCCTGCAGCAACTGGGCGAAGATCTTCGGGTTGCCGGCGATCACATTGCCGGTGTCCATGTGGGCGGCTTCTCCGCTCAGGTCGCCGACCAGGCCGCCCGCCTCGGTGATCATCAGCGCGCCGGCCGCCATGTCCCAGGGGGCGAGGCCGAATTCCCAGAAGCCGTCCAGGCGTCCGCAGGCCACGTAGGCCAGGTCCAGCGAGGCCGAACCGGGCCGGCGCAGGCCGGCGGTCTTGCGCATCATGTCCTTCATGATCGCCAGATAGGCGTCGACATGCTCGAAGGCCCGGTAGGGAAAGCCGGTGCCGAGCAGCGCCTCTTCCAGCTTGGCGCGGCGCGAGACGCGGATGCGCTTTTCGTTCAGGTAGGCCCCGGCCCCCTTGCTGGCGGTGAACAGCTCGTTGCGGCTCGGGTCGAAGACCACGCCATGGATCACCATGCCCCGCTGGGCCAGGGCGATGGAGACCGCGTACTGGGGAAAGCCGTGGATGAAATTGGTGGTGCCGTCCAGCGGATCGATGATCCACTGGTACTCGGAATCGCCGGTGGCGCCGGACTCCTCTGCTAATATTCCGTGCTCCGGGTAGGCTTCGCGGATGATGTCGATGATGGCCGCCTCGGCGGCGCGATCCACCTCCGTGACAAAGTCATTCTGCTGCTTGACGCCGACCTTGATCTGGTCCAGATCGAGACTGGCGCGATTGATGATCTGCCCTGCGCGGCGCGCTGCCTTGACGGCAATGTTGAGTATGGGATGCATGGATTCGGTGAAGCGCGGAAAATGCCGTGAATTCTAACAGGCCGACCATGCTCGACGCTTCCTTACTTGATCGTATCCGTATCGTACTGGCCCGCCCCAGCCATCCGGGCAACATCGGCGCCGCCGCGCGGGCCATGAAGACCATGGGGCTCTCCCGGCTGGTGCTGGTGGCGCCCAAGACCTTTCCCGATCCCCAGGCGGAAGCCATGGCCTCCGGCGCCGGCGACGTGCTGGCGCAGGCGCGGGTCTGCCAGTCGATGGCCGAGGCACTGGAAGGCACCATCTTCGCCACGGCGATCACCGGGCGTCGCCGCGAACTGGGCGTGGAACCCTTCTGGGCGCGCGAGGCCGCCGCCGAGCTGGCCGCCACCGCCACCGCCGGCGATGTGGCGCTGGTGTTCGGCAACGAGACGGCGGGCCTGTCCAACGAGGAAGTGGCTTTCTGCCAGCGTTGGGCGATGATTCCCGCAAACCCCGATTATTCCTCCCTCAATCTGGCCCAGGCCGTCCAGGTGCTGTGCTACGAACTGCGCCAGACGCTGGTGGCCGCGGGGCCGCCGCCGGCCGTCTTCGGTGCCGGCGAGCTCGCGCGCCACGAGGATGTCGAGGCGCTGCTGGATCATCTGGAGCGAGCCGCGCTCACGAGCGGCTTTCTCGATCCCGCCAGCCCAAAACGCTTCATGCCGCGCATGCGTCGCCTCATGGCCCGCAAGGGGCTGGAGCGGGAGGAGGTGAATATCCTGCGCGGCCTGCTGGCCGCCTTGATGGGCAAGACGCCGTGACAGTCGATAAAAACCGAGTGAATTGGTAGGTTTTTTGTTTCGGATCGCTATAATCCCCTTGTACCCTAGGGAGATACCTCAAATTGTTCAAACGTTTGCGAGAAGACATCGCCAGCGTGGCGGCGCGGGATCCGGCGGCGCGGTCGGGATGGGAAGTGTTGACCTGCTATCCGGGCATCCATGCCTTGCTGCTGCATCGGCTGGCCCACGCGTTTTGGCGGCGGCGACTGTATTGGCTGGGACGTTTCATCTCCCAGTTCGGGCGCTGGTTCACCGGCATTGAAATCCACCCCGGCGCCGTCATCGGGCGGCGGGTGTTCATCGACCACGGCATGGGCGTGGTGATCGGCGAGACCGCGGAAATCGGCGACGATTGCACCATTTATCAGGGGGTGACGCTGGGCGGCACCTCTCTTTACCGCGGCGCCAAACGCCACCCGACGTTGGGCAAGGGCGTGGTGATCGGCGCCGGCGCGCAGGTCCTGGGCGGTTTCACGGTGGGCGATGGCGCCAAGGTCGGGTCCAACGCGGTGGTGGTCAAACCGGTGCCGGCCGGCGCCACGGCGGTGGGCAACCCGGCGCGGGTGATCGAATCGGGCGGCCGCGACGAGGCGCGCGAAGCCAAGGCGCAGGCGATGGGATTTTCGGCGTATGGCGTGACGCCCAATGCGGACGACCCGCTGGCGCGCGCCATTCACGGCCTGCTCGACCATGCCGTCGAAACCGACCGTCGTATCGCTTTTCTGCTGAGTTCGCTGGAGCGGGCGGGGATAGCGGTCAGTGGCGAAGTGGAGACGGCCGATAGGTTCGATCCAAATTACCTCTCGAAAATAGTTGACTGAAATTATCGGATTAAATAAAGTTGACCCTATAGATCAACTATTCTCAATGACCTTGAGCCTGACGGAGGTGTTCGATGAGATTGACGACCAAAGGACGTTTCGCCGTAACCGCGATGATCGATTTGGCCCTGCGCCAGCACGAAGGCCCGGTCACCCTGGCCGGTATCAGTGAACGGCAGAAGATTTCCCTTTCCTACCTGGAACAGTTGTTCGGCAAGCTGCGCCGCGACAAGCTGGTGACCAGCGTGCGCGGTCCGGGGGGGGGCTATTGTCTGGCGCGCGACATGGGGGCGATTTCCGTCGCCGACGTGATTCGCGCCGTCGATGAGGTGCTGGATGCCACCCAATGCGGCGGCAAGGGCGATTGCGCCAACAGCAAGCCCTGCATGACCCACAACCTGTGGACCAACCTGAACCACAGGATGTACGACTATCTTGGCAGCGTTTCCCTGGAGTCCCTTGTTCAGGAACAGCGCCGGGAGTCGGGCACGGAAGCGGTGCTGCAGGACCAGCGGCCCAGCCGCCGCGTCACCCGCCGCGCCGAGAGCCGCGTTGCCGCCTGATCCGACAGCCGCGGTGATTTGAGCCATGTTCGCGCCCGCCTATCTCGACCACAACGCCACGACGCCGGTTGCTCCGGCGGTGATGGAGGCGATGGCGCCGTACTTCGCGCAAAGCTACGGCAATGCGTCGAGCCGCCATGAATACGGCCGGTCGGCCTTGAAGGCCATGGACGAGGCGCGGCAGCGGGTGGCCGCCGCCGTGGGCGCGCATCCCACGGAAGTGGTGTTTTCCAGTGGCGGCACCGAAGGCAACAACCTGTTCCTGAAGGGCGCGGCGCTTGCCATGAAGCCGGGCCTGCTGGCGGTGTCGGCGATGGAGCACCCCAGCGTGGGGGAACCGGCCCGGCAACTGGAACGGCATGGCTGGCGCCGGCGGGAACTGGCGGTGGATGGGGACGGGCGGGTGGATGCGGCCGATTTCGTCCGTGCGCTGGAGGAAAAGCCGGCGCTGATGTCGGTGATGCTGGTGAATAACGAGACCGGCGTGATCCAGGACGTGGCTTCCCTGGCGGCGCAGGCCAAGCCGGGGCGGACCTGGTTTCATACCGACGCGGTGCAGGCGCTGGGCAAGCTGCCGCTGGACTTCCGTCACTTGAACGGCGCCGGCGTGCATGCGATGACCATCTCTGCCCACAAGATCCACGGCCCCAAGGGCATCGGCGCCCTGGTGGTCGACAAGCGCCTGGAACTGTCCCCCCTGATCGCCGGCGGCGGCCAGGAGCGGGGCCTGCGCGGCGGCACCGAGAACGTGGCGGCGATGGTGGGTTTCGGCGTCGCCTGCGAACTGGCGGCGGCGGGACTGGCGGTGGAACATCAGCGCCTGGTACGTCTGCGCGGTCAACTGATCGAAGGGCTGGCGGCATTGGGTGCGCAGGTCTTCGGCCTTGGCGCGGAGCGGGTCGCGAACACCGTGTATTTCGCGATTTCCGACCTGGACGGCGAGACCCTGGTGGGGCGCCTGGACCGGGCCGGGTATGCGGTGGGCAGCGGCACGGCCTGTTCCAGCGCGCATCACCAACCGTCGGCCACGCTGCTGGCGATGGGGGTCGCGCCCGAACTGGCCAAGGGGGCGGTGCGTGTCAGCCTGGGCAGCGCCAATACCGAAGCGCAGATCCATGGCTTTCTGGCGGCCCTGGCCGCGCTGAAGCAACAACTATTGAACCTGACGGCCATTTCCGCTTGAGCTGGCCGCAATACCTGGAGCGATGAGATGCTGAAGTTTCCGATCTATCTCGATTATTCGGCCACCACACCGGTGGACCCGCGCGTGGCCGAGAAGATGATTCCCTACCTGACCGAAAAATTCGGCAACCCGGCGTCCCGTTCCCACGCCTACGGCTGGGAAGCCGAAAAGGCCGTGGAGGAGGCGCGCGAACAGGTGGCGGCGCTGGTCAATGCGGACGCCAAGGACATCATCTGGACCTCTGGCGCGACCGAGTCCAACAACCTGGCGATCAAGGGCGCGGCGCGTTTCTATGGCGCCACCAAGGGCAAGCACATCATCACCGTGGCCACGGAACACAAGGCCGTGCTCGACACCGTGAAGGAACTGGAGCGCCAAGGGTTCGAGGCGACCTATCTGACGCCGGGCGAGGACGGGCTGATCACCGTGGACCAGTTCAAGCAGGCCGTGCGCCCCGATACCGTGCTGGCCTCGGTGATGGCGGTGAACAACGAGATCGGCGTGATCCAGCCGATCGCCGAACTGGGCGCCGCGTGCCGGGAAAAGGGCGTGGTCTTCCATGTAGACGCCGCCCAGGCGACCGGCAAGATGCCGATCGACCTCTCCACCCTGCCGGTGGATCTGATGTCCTTCTCGGCGCACAAGACCTACGGTCCCAAGGGTATCGGCGCACTCTACGTACGGCGCAAGCCCCGCATCCGGCTGGAAGCCCAGATGCACGGCGGCGGCCATGAGCGGGGTCTGCGCTCCGGGACGCTGGCGCCGCACCAGATCGTCGGCATGGGCGAAGCCTTCCGCCTGGCGCGGGAGGAGATGGGCACCGAGAACGAGCGCATCCGGCGTTTGCAGAATCGGCTGCTGAAGGGCCTGATGGATATCGAGGAAGTCTATGTGAATGGCGACCTGACGCAGCGGGTGCCGCACAACCTCAATGTCAGCTTCAACTTCGTGGAGGGGGAGTCGCTGATCATGGCGATCAAGGACATCGCCGTCTCCTCCGGCTCCGCCTGCACCTCGGCCTCCCTGGAACCGTCCTACGTGCTGCGCGCCTTGGGACGCTCCGACGAACTGGCGCACAGCTCGATCCGCTTCAGCCTGGGGCGGTTCACCACGGAGGAGGAGATCGACTTCACCGTGAAACTGCTGCACGAGAAGCTGAACAAGTTGCGGGAGCTCTCTCCCCTGTGGGAAATGTACAAGGACGGCGTCGATCTCAACACCGTCCAGTGGGCAGCGCATTGACGCGGGGCGTCAATGCGCTGCCCCAAGGGGGCGGGCAATTCCCCTCCCCCTAACCCCCACCCCGAGGGCGGGGGCAACTGATTAGAAGGAGAGTTAAAGTGTCTTACAGTGAAAAGGTCATCGATCATTACGAACATCCGCGCAACGTGGGTTCCTTCTCCAAGGAGGATGAGGGCGTCGGCACCGGCATGGTGGGCGCTCCCGCCTGCGGCGACGTGATGAAGTTGCAGATCAAGGTGGGTCAGGACGGCGTCATCGAGGACGCCAAGTTCAAGACCTACGGCTGCGGTTCCGCCATCGCCTCCTCTTCCCTGGTCACCGAATGGGTCAAGGGCAAGACGGTGGAGCAGGCGCTGGAGATCAAGAACACCCAGATCGCCGAGGAACTGGCGCTGCCGCCGGTGAAGATCCACTGCTCGATCCTGGCCGAGGACGCCATCAAGGCGGCGGTGGCCGACTACAAGAAGAAGCAGGGAGGCTGACATGATCACCATGACCGAAAGCGCCGCCCGTCACGTCGTCGCCTTCCTGACCAAGCGAGGCAAGGGTATCGGCGTGCGCCTCGGCGTGAAGACCTCCGGCTGTTCGGGGATGGCCTACAAGCTGGAGTTCGCCGATGCCGCCAACGAGGACGACGTGGTGTTCGACAGCCAGGGTCTCAAGGTGCTGGTCGATCCCAAGAGCCTGCCCTATCTGGACGGCACCGAGCTGGACTACGCGCGGGAGGGCTTGAACGAGGGCTTCAGGTTCAACAATCCCAATGTGAAGGATCAGTGCGGCTGCGGCGAAAGCTTCCAGGTGTGATGACCAGTGAGGATTTGCAACTGACTGCGGATCACTTCTCCCTGTTCGGGTTGCCCCGCGTCTTCGGCCTGGACCTGGCGGAACTGGATCGGCGCTATCTGGAAGTGCAGCATCGGGTGCATCCGGACAAGCATGCCCATTTGACCGAGGCGGACCGGCGGGTGGCGATGCAGTGGGCCACGCGCGCCAACGAGGCCTACCAGACCCTGAAGTCGCCCCTGCAGCGTGCCCATTATCTGCTGCTACTGGCCGGCCACGATCCGCAAGTGGAGCGCAACACCGCGATGGCGCCGGAGTTCCTGGTCAGTCAGATGGAATGGCGCGAGTCCGTCGAGGAAGCCCGCGAGGACGGCGACGTCGAGGGGCTGGAGCAGTTGCACGCGCGCCTGCGCGGCGAGATGAAGGCCCAGTATGCGGCCCTGGGCCAGGCGCTGGATGCGAAACGGAACTATGCCGACGCCGGCGTACGGGTCCGGCAGCTGATGTTCCAGGAAAAACTGTTGCACGAAATAGACGAAGCCCTCGAAGCGAGCGGGGCGTAACACTCATGGCAACTGATCTCCCGCACCAGCGCATGAAATACGTGGAGGGCAAGAACGGCCCGCCCCTCCCAGCCTCCCCCTCTCCGGGGGAGGTGACGGCGTTGGCTCGCTACGCTCGACTGTTTGACCTGCCGTTTCAATTGACTGTTTCACGCTAACGTACATGGCACTTTTGCAAATCTCCGAACCGGGGCAGGCCGCCGCCCCCCACGAACACCGATTGGCCATCGGCATCGACCTGGGGACCACCAATTCCCTGGTGGCCACCGTCCGCAGCGGCGTGGCGGGCATCCTCAAGGATGAACAGGGGCGGCCCTTGCTGCCCTCGGTGGTGCACTACGGCGCGAGCGGCGCCGTCACCGTCGGTTTCGAGGCCCAGGCGGGCCAGGACGCGGACCCCAAGAACACCCTGGTGTCGGTCAAGCGCTTCATGGGCCGCGGACGCCGCGACATCGCCCACATCGAAACCATGCCCTACGACTTCATCGATGGCGAGGGCATGGTCCGGCTGCGCACCTGCCAGGGGGTGAAAAGCCCGGTCGAGGTGTCGGCGGATATCCTGCGCACCCTGCGCGTACGGGCCGAGGCGGCCCTGGGCGGTCCGCTGACCGGGGCGGTGATCACCGTGCCGGCCTATTTCGACGATGCCCAGCGCCAGGCCACCAAGGACGCGGCCAAGCTCGCCGGCCTCAACGTGCTGCGCCTGCTCAACGAACCCACCGCCGCCGCCATCGCCTATGGTCTGGACAACGGCGCCGAGGGCCTCTACGCGGTCTACGACCTGGGCGGCGGCACCTTCGACATTTCGATCCTGCGGCTTGCCAAGGGGGTGTTCGAGGTGCTGGCCACCGGCGGCGACTCCGCCCTGGGCGGCGACGATTTCGATCAGCGTGTGTTCTGCTGGGTGATCGAGCAGGCCGGCCTCGCGCCCCTGTCGCCGAACGATGCGCGCCTGCTGCTGACACGGGCTCGGGAGGCCAAGGAATACCTGACCAACCATGGCACCGCGCCGATCACCGTGAAGCTTTCCAGCGGCGAATACGTGGACGTGACCCTGACCACCGAGATATTCACCGAGATCACCCGCACCCTGGTGCAGAAGACCATCGCGCCGATGCGCAAGGCGCTGCGGGACGCGGGGCTGACGACGGATGAAGTGAAGGGCGTGGTGATGGTGGGCGGCGCCACGCGCATGCCCCAGATCCAGCGCGCCGTGGGCGAATTCTTCGGTCAGGAGCCGCTGAACAACCTGGACCCGGACCGGGTGGTGGCCCTGGGTGCCGCCACCCAGGCCAACCTCCTGGCCGGCAACCGCGCCGCCGGTGACGACTGGCTGCTGCTGGACGTGATTCCCTTGTCGCTGGGCATCGAGACCATGGGCGGGCTGACCGAGAAGATCATCCCCCGCAACTCCACCATTCCGATCGCCCGCGCCCAGGAGTTCACCACCTTCAAGGACGGCCAGACCGCGATGGCGATCCACGTGGTGCAGGGGGAGCGCGAGATGGTGTCCGACTGCCGCTCCCTGGCCCGCTTCGAATTGCGCGGAATGCCGCCGATGGTGGCCGGGGCGGCGCGCATCCGGGTCACCTTCCAGGTCGACGCGGACGGCCTGCTCTCCGTCACCGCCCGCGAACAGACCACCGGCCACGAGGCGCGGATCGAGGTCAAGCCATCGTACGGCCTGTCCGACGACGAGATCGCGGCGATGCTCAAGGACGGCTACAGCCACGCCTCGGAGGATGCCTTCCGTCGCGCGCTGCGCGAGGCTCAGGTGGAGGCCCAGCGCCTGCTGGAGGCCACGCAGTCGGCCTTGCGGGAGGATGCCGAGCTGCTGTCGACCCTGGAGAAGGCCCACGTCGATGCCTGCATCGCCAAGCTCCAGTCGGTGATCATCGGCGACAGCAAGCGCGCCATCGATTCCGCGATGGAGGCGCTGAGCAAGGGCACGGCCGAATTCGCCGCCCGCCGCATGAACAAGAACGTGCAGCGGGCGCTCTCCGGACGCAAGGTGGAGGAACTGGGCTCATGACGCGGATCATCGTATTGCCTCATGTCGAATTGTGCCCCGACGGCGCGGTGATCGAGGGCGAGCCCGGCGACACCATCTGCGAGACGCTGCTGGAGAACGACATCCTGATCGAGCACGCCTGCGAGCAGTCCTGCGCCTGCACCACCTGCCACGTGGTCATCCGCGAGGGGTTCAATTCCCTGGACCCGGCCGAGGAGGAGGAGGACGACCTGCTCGACAAGGCCTGGGGCCTGGAGCCCACGTCGCGGCTGTCCTGTCAGGCGGTGATCAAGGACACGCCGCTGGTGGTCGAGATTCCCAAGTACACCATCAACATGGCCAAAGAAGGGGGCGGCAGGAAATGACTATCCCCCCATCCCCCTTTCCGAGAAAGAGGGTGACTGTTGTTCGCGGGCTTTGCCCGCTCCAAGTGTATGACTTGCCCCCTCCTTGGGGCGGCCCTACGGAGGTGGCAGAATGAAATGGACCGATTCGCTCGACGTGGCCCTGGAACTGATCGAGCGCCACCCCGAGGTCGACCCCACCCGGATCAACTTCGTCGATCTGATGCGCTGGGTGATGGAATTGCCGGGCTTCGAGGAAGATCAGCGGCATTGCGGCGAGAAGCAACTGGAAGCGATCCAGCAGGCGTGGATCGACGAGGTGGCTTAACGCGCATGGTATCCAGCTTCACACACCGAGAATGAAATGCGTGAATGGCAAGAAGGCCCACCCCCTCCCGACCTCCCCCTCGCGGGGAAGGTGGCCAATCTGCTCGCTACGCTCGGTCGTTTCAGTCGACTACGACTTTGTTGTTTCACTGTAAGCGGGTGTTGATCGATACCCACTGCCACCTCGACGCCGCCGAGTTCGACGCCGACCGGGAGGCGGTGCTGGTCCGGGCCCGGGCGGCGGGAGTCGGCGCACTGGTGGTGCCGGCGGTGGAGCGGGCAAACTTCGGCGCGGTGAGTGCCCTGTGTCGGGAATATCTCGAATGTCGCGCCGCCTACGGCATCCATCCGTTGTTCGTGGATCGCGCCCGGGACGAGGATCTCGATGCGTTGCGCCGGACCTTGAGCCAGGAGCCGGCTCTGGCGGTGGGCGAGATCGGTCTCGACCGCTTTGTCGAGTCCCGCGACGACGCGCGCCAGGAACGCTTCTTCGTCGCGCAACTGGAGATCGCCCGCGAGGCGGAGCTGCCGGTGATCCTCCACGTCAGGCGGGCCATCGATCTGGTGCTCAAGCACCTGCGCCGCATTCCGGTGGTCGGCGGCATCGCCCACGCCTTCAACGGCAGCCGCCAGCAGGCGGACGCATTCATCGAGCTGGGCTTCAAGCTGGGTTTCGGCGGCGCGATGACCCATCCCCGCGCCCTGCGCATCCGCGAACTGGCCGCCACGCTGCCGCTGGATGCGCTGGTGCTGGAAACCGACGCGCCGGACATTCCGCCCGAGTGGCTGGGACGCGGCCGCAATGAACCGGCGGAACTACCCCGGATCGCTGCGGTTTTGGCGCAATTACGCCGGTTGAATACAAAAGAGGTGGCCGTGGCCACCTCCTGTAACGCCCGCCAGACCCTGCCGGGCCTGTCAGTAATACGATCGTGATTTATTTGCCCGTCTTTTTCATCGGACAGGTGTTCATGCCCAGCAAGGGGTAGACCGGGCAAAAACCCACCAGCCCGGTGGCCAGGGGCACTACGCCGATCCAGGCCCAGACCGGGCCGCCCATCAGCGCCCAGGCGATCAGGGCCAGTCCCGCCAGAATCCGAAGCACGCGATCGATACCGCCGACATTGAGTTTCATGATGCATCTCCTCTCGATAAAACGAAGGGCCGCCCCGAATTTTCCTGCCCCTTGAGGGAAGATCGCCGCAAAGCGGCGGTTTCGGGCGGGTTCATTGATTGAAACGGTCCGATTCAAACACGCGGCGCCGGGGGCGGTCTGTAACCAAAGTCACCCAGTATTCCGATGGCGTGGGTCTCAGTCGAATCTCAGCCGGATGTGGCGCCGTCGCCTGTACGATGGAAGTGCACCCGGTTCCGGCCTTCCTCCTTGGCGCGGTACATGGCCGCATCCGCCCACTCGAAGAGATCGTCCTGGTTGTCCTGGTGGCTGCCGAAGACCACCACGCCGATGCTGGCGGTGCAGTGGTGCTCCACCGTCAGGGGCGGTTTTCCCTCATGTTCGATACTCAATTGGTAGGGGGTGCCCAGTGCCAGGCGGATTTTTTCCGCCACCACGCCCGCATGGGCGGTGGCGGCATCGGGATCTTCATCCAGGTCGGTCAGCATCACCACGAACTCGTCGCCGCCGAAGCGCGCGGTGGTGTCCATCTCCCGCACGCAATGCCTCAATCGCCGTGCCACGTCCACCAGCAGCAGATCGCCCACCGCATGGCCGTGGGTATCGTTGAGGGACTTGAAGTTGTCCAGGTCCAGCACCATCAGCGCGGCGTGGCGGCCGCTGCGATGGCAGGTGGCGAGCGTCTGGCTCAGCCGATCATGCAGCATGCGGCGGTTCGGCAGCCGGGTCAGCGGATCGTAGAACGCCAGATTGCGGATCTGTTCCTCGGCATTCTTGAGTTCGGTGATGTCCAGGAAGCCCCACAGGGACTCGTCCGTTTCCGGATGGATCAGGACGCCGTTCATGTCCACCCAGATGGCCCTGCCGCTCTTGCGCACCAACTGGCGCTGGGTCCGGAATCGCTCGCCGCGTCTGAGCGCGCCGTAGGCGGTCTCGCCAAATGATTCATAGCTTTTCTGGTCGGGATAGAACTGTCGGGTCGTCATACCCTGCAATTCTTCCGGGGTGTAGCCGAGAATCCGGGCGAAGGCCGGGTTGGCCCAGCGGATTTCCCGGTTGCGCACCGTGGCGATGCCGACCAACTGATTGTCGAGCATGGCTTTTTGCTCGATCAGCAGTTGGCCGAGCTTCAGTTGTTCCTGGTAGCGCCGGGTCACGTCGGAATGGGTGCCGATCATGCGCAGCGGCTTGCCGTCCTGGTCGCGGTTGACGGCCACGCCCCGGTCGAGGATCCATTTCCAGCTGCCGTCCTTGCAGCGCAGCCGGTGCTCGTTGACATAGGTCGGCGTCTTGCCGTCCAGATAGTCCTGGACGGCGCGCAGGGTTGCCGCCTTGTCGGTGAACCGGATGCGGCTTTCCCATTCCGACAGGTCGTCGCCGATCTCGTGCTCGGCGAAGCCCAGCATTTCCTTCCAGCGCCTGGAGAAGAACACCTTGCCCGAGGGAATGTCCCAATCCCACACGCCGTCGCCGGAGCCTTCCAGGGCGAACTTCCAGCGCTGCTCGCTTTCCTGCAGTTCCTGCCGCTGACGCAGTACGACGCGCTGTTCCTCGGCCAACTGCCGATTGACCAGCAGCAGTCGTACCGCCAGCAGCGCGATCAGTCCAAAGGACGCAAGCAGCAGCACGATCGGCCAGCGGTGCTGGTTCCAGATGTCCTCCAGGGTGAATTCCGGCACTTCGTCGAAGGGGGGCATCCGCAGTCCGCGCAACAGGTCGGCCACCGGCATGTAATCGGCCGGCACCAGGAAGCCGCGTACCTGCATGGCCTTGGTGGTGGCGGTGTCGTGTTCGAGCAGGAACAGTGCCGCCGTCACGTGCCGCGCCAGGTCTTCATCCAGGTCGGAGCGGGCGGCGAAGGGCCATTCCGGATACAGGCGGGTGGATATTTGCACCGTGGTTCCGGGCAACGCCTGGCGGTTGATCACCCGGATGCGGCGCATGTCCAGCTTGCCTTCCCGCGCCAGGGCCTCCAGGAGTCCGGTGCGCACGAACCCCGCGTCCGCCTGGCCGGAGAGCACCGCCTCGACAACCTTGTCATGGGGCATGCCGGTGCTCAGCAGCCTGGCGTCGGCCGGCAGGCGAATACCGGCCTTCAACAGCTCGTAGGCCTGCATCTGGTACCCACCCAGAGATTCGGTGCTGGCGGTGGCTATGGTCCTGTCCCTCAGGTCGGCCAGGGTGCCGATGGACGGTGCGTCGGCTCGGCTGAAAATCACGCCGCCGAACAGTCCGCTGGGGACGCCGTCCCCAGCGGTGGCGAGTGTGGCCAGGGGCGACGACAGGCGGTTGCGGCGCGACAGCAGTACGTAATGCCCCGGATTGGTGAGGACGAAGTCGAGTTGCCGCGCGGCGACACCCTGATTCAATTCATCATAGGTCAGGGCCTGGACCTGGATGTCATACCCGGGCAGCGCCTTCTTGAGGGCTGTCGCCAAGGGCTGCCATTGGGCCAGGGTCTGCGGCTTGGGGCGGAAGGCGAGCACGCCGATTCTCACCGGATCGGTGGCATGGGCCGCAGCGAATGGCAACACCGCCCACAGCAGAATGATACGCAGCATCGCTGTCACTGATTGACTTCCGGGGACGGTTTATTCAACTGACAATTGTAAGCCTATCGCCATTACCAGGGTGAGATCCGTCCGACAGCGGGCCTCCCGTGCGTAAGGCGCGGAACGGCCTCAACGCTGGGCGGAGAGGCGGCGCAGTCCCTCGGGGTCGAGGATCTCGATCTGTTCCCGCCCCAGCCGGACCAGGCCCTGCTCGGCGAATCCCTTCAGCAGACGGCTGACCATTTCGCGCACGCTGCCCAACTCGTCGGCCAGTTGCTGGTGGGTGCGGTGCAGGGTCTGGCCGCGGCCCAGCAGCAGGGCCGCCAGGCGCTGGTCCAGTTTGCGAAAGGCGACTTCCTCGACCAGGGCCATCAGATCCGCCATGCGTTCGGCGAACAGCTTGAAGACGAACTCGCGGAATGCCGGTGTGGCCATCAATTCATCGAACAGGGCGGACGGCAGCAGCCGCAATTCGGTATCGACTTCCGCGATGCCGCGCGCCGAATAGGGCTGGCCGCCCAGCAGGCAGCCGGAGCTGAGGATGCAGGACTCGCCTGGAAAGATCCGGTAGAGGGGGAGTTCGCGGCCATTGGGCGCGGCCTTGATCACCCGCACCGTGCCGGCAAGGACCAGCGGAAAGCCGGGGCAGGGCTGGCCCGCGTCGAACAGGATGCCGCCGGCCGGAATGCGCACGCTCTGTCCGACGCTCAGGCAGGTCTGCCGCAGCGGTTGGGGGAGGGCGGCGAAGACCGGGTAGAGGGATTCGATATCGGCGCGGGGTGCGGTGCCGGAGGGTATGGCGTTCATGGCCGCGATGATGGCATGGAATGACGGGCTTGTCGCATGGCTGCCCATGAGCCGGTCACCTGGCTTGATTCTCCGGTGCCTGTCGAGGTGCCATCTTTCTTGCCATACAAGTCGTCCCTGTCGCCTCCTTCACTTCGTAATGGGGATGGCGCCGGCTCTTGAAGCCCATGATGCGGCAGCCGTAGGGAAAGGCCGGGTCATAGGTGATGTAGAAGTGGATGCAGCCGGCGCAGGTCGGCGGCGAGTTGCGGCGGGATTCATCCATTCCGGATTGCATTGTCATGCGCCCGGTGTCGGCGGTTCGGGGTGGGTGAACAACTCCAGTTCGCCCTGGACGGATTCCTCCGCCGGCGCCAGGTCGGCGACTTCGCCGACGGGGAAGAGGCTGCTGGTGCGCACGCCGAGCAACCGTATCCTGTGCTCCAGCACGATCCGCTTCAGGCAGGCGCCGGCGGCACGGCGGATCATCGCCGCATCGCCGACGGGGTGCGGCAGGGTCAGATCGCGGGTCACGGTGTGGAAATCGTCGAAGCGCAGCTTGAGGCCGACGGTTCTGGCGACGTAGCCCTTGCGCGCGAGATCGTTGGCGACCTGTTCGCAGAGGGCGGTGAATGCCGCGCTCAGGGCCGGACGGTCCTGGCGCGGATGCAGGTCGCGCTCGAAAGTGGTTTCGCGGCTGATGGACTTGGGCTCGGAATGGGTGATCACCGGGCGTTCGTCGATGCCGCGGGCGACCCGGTGCAGCCATTCGCCGTAGCCGCGGCCAAAGTGGGCCTGAAGCTGCGCCGGGTCGGCGCGGGCCAGGTCGCCGATGGCAATGACCCCCAGGGCGGCGAGCTTTTCCGTGGCCTTGGGGCCGACGCCGTTGATCTTGCTCACCGCCAGGGGCCAGATGCGGCGCGGGATGTCGTCTTCGACGAGGATCGTCAGGCCGTCCGGCTTCTGCAACTCGGAGCCGATTTTCGCCAGCAGCTTGTTGGGGGCGATGGCGATGGAACAGGACAGGCCGGTGGCTTCCCGCACCGCCTGCTTGATGCGGCGGCCGATCTCCAGGGAATCGCCCGGCAGGGCGGTGAGGTCGATGTAGATCTCGTCGATGCCGCGGTCCTCGATCTCGGGGGCGATCGCCGCCACCGCGGCCTTGAAGCGCCTGGAATACTGCCGGTAGGCATCGAAATCCACCGGCAGCAGGATGGCATCCGGCGCCAGGCGCGCGGCCTTCATCAAGCCCATGGCGGAGAACACGCCCAGCGCGCGTGCCTCATAGGTGGAGGTGGTGATCACGCCGCGGCCGACGTAGTCCCGCAGGCGGGCGAAGCACCGGCTGCCGTCGGGCAGCGTCGTCGGTTGATCGATCCTGCGGCCGCCGATGACGACCGGCAGGCCCTTCAGTTCCGGGTAGCGCAGCAGTTCCACGGAGGCATAGAAGGCGTCCATGTCCAGGTGGGCGATGCGGCGGGGGGCGGTCTCGTTCATGGCGATGGCGGACAGCCTTGGGGCGGGACTGCGGGCGGGCGCCACCTGCCGTTCAGGGTTTTCCCGTTGCGCCGGCCGCGGCCCGGCCCAGGCGGTCGTGGACCGCCTGCCAGGCTTCCGTCGCGGGGGGCGTTTCCACCAGGATCAGGTCGGCGCCGAGATGGTCCAGCTGCCGCAGGGCGGCGTACAGGTTGTGGGCATACGCGGCGGCATCCGCGCCGGCGGCCAGCCGGTCGTCATCGGCGCCCGGCATCAGGGTCAGCAGCGCCGGGCGCTGGCCCCGGGCGCGCAGCGCCTGCGCGGTGGTCTCCAGGTCCGCCGGCGCCACCAGCCGGATCGGCGTGACGGGGGCGTAGTGGGCCTCCAGCGAGCCGGAGACGCGTGGGGCCGCAGCCGCAGCTGCGTTGCCGGTATCGGCGTCGACCGGGGCGCCCTGGAGGACCGCCGCGATCTGGGCCGCGGTGATGGCGCCGGGGCGCAGGATCGCGGGCGCGCCCCGCGACAGGTCGACGATGGTGGATTCGATGCCGACCGCGCAGGGACCGCCGTCCAGGATCAGGGCCACTTTGTCGCCCAGCTCTTCCCGCACGTGGTCGGCGCTGGTCGGGCTGATGCGGCCGAAGCGGTTGGCCGAGGGCGCGGCGATGCCGCCGCTGCCGCCGGCCGCGGCGAAGGCGGCAAGCAGCGCACGGGCCAGTGGATGGCCGGGGACGCGCAGGCCCACCGTGTCCTGACCGCCGGTGACGGCGTCGGGGACCGTGGGCTGGCGCTTCAGGATCAGCGTCAGGGGGCCGGGCCAGAAGGCGGCGGCCAGGGCGCGGGCGGCGGGCGGAATGTCCCGTGCCCAGCGCTCCAGGTGACCGGCGTCGGGAATATGCACGATCAACGGATGGTCGGCGGGACGGCCCTTGGCGGCAAAGATGCGGGCCACGGCCGCCGGGTTGGCGGCGTCGGCGCCCAGGCCGTAGACGGTTTCGGTGGGTATCGCGACCAGTTCGCCGGCCCGCAGCAGGAGAACGGCGCGCTCCAACTCATCCATGGTCATGTGTTACGACGAAACACCGAATCGAAGCAGCGGCTCAAATATCCGAGCGTAGCGAGCCGATTTCGTCACCTCCCCCGGAGAGGGGGAGGCCGGGAGGGGGTGGGCCTTCTTGCTTTTCGCGTATTCCATGGGACGGGGTGGAAAATTGGCTTCCATGCGCGGTTAGACTCACTCGTCGTCGCGGATGCCGATGGCCCGGCGCGCTGCCAGCGCGGTCCGCTGCACCTGGGCCGGGTCCGCGCCGATCACCGTGAAATGCCCCATCTTGCGTCCCGGCCGGGCGTGATGCTTGCCGTAGAGGTGCAGCTTGAGGTCGGGCATGGCGTGGAGCTTGGCCCAGTCGGGCTCCCGGGCATGGTGACCTTGGTGATCGGGGTGCTGGAACCACAGATCGCCCAGCAGATTCACCATCGCCGCCGCGCTGTGGGCTCGCGGCGAGCCCAGCGGCAGGCCGCAGAGGGCGCGCACCTGCTGCTCGAACTGGTTGGTGACGCAGGCGTCCAGGGTGTAGTGGCCGGAGTTGTGCGGGCGGGGCGCCATTTCGTTGATGTAGAGACGGCCCCGCGAGATGAAGAACTCCACCGCCATGGTGCCGACATAGTCCATGCCGGCGGCGATGCGGGCCGCCAACTCCTCGGCGTCGCCCGCCATGCAGACCGAGGTGCGCGCCGGCACCCGGGTCACGTCGAGGATGCCGTGGCGGTGGCTGTTCTCGGCGGTGGGGAAGCATTCCACCCGGCCGTTCTCGTCCCGCGCCAGCACCACGGAAACCTCGTAGTCCAGGGACAGCATCTGCTCCAGCACGCAGGCTTCGCCCTTGAACTGGCGGAAGGCGGCCAGCGCCTCCTCCCGGTTGGCGACCCGAGCCTGGCCTTTGCCGTCGTAGCCGAAGCGGGCGACCTTGAGGATGCCGGGAAACAGCGCGCCGTCGGCGCCGGCCAGGTCCGCCTCGGCGTGGATTTCGGCATAGGGCGCGTGGGGCAGGCCCTGGTCGCGCAGGAAGCCTTTTTCCGCCATGCGGTTCTGGCAGATGGCGACGGCCTCGGCCCCCGGACGCACGGGAAGGAACTTGGACAGATAGGCCAGGGTCTGCGCCGGCACGTTCTCGAACTCGGTGGTGACGGCGGCGCATTGGTCCGCCATCCGCGCCAGGGCCTCCGAATCCTCGTAGGCGGCGACCAGGTGATGGTCGGCGATGCGGCCTGCCGGGCTGTGGGGGTCCGGGTCGAGCACCATGACCCGGTAGCCCAGCTCATGGGTGGCCATGACGAAGAAGCGGCCCAATTGGCCGCCCCCGAGCATGCCGAGGGTGGCGGGAGGCAGGATCATTGCGGGGCGTCGAGACTCATCTGCATCACCTTCTCGCTTTGACGGGCGCGGAAGGCGAGCAGTTTTTCGGAAAGCGCCCGGCCCAGCTCGTCGTTGGTGGCGGCCAGCATGGCCACCGCGGCGAGGGCCGCATTGGCGGCGCCGGCTTCACCGATGGCGAAGGTGGCGACCGGGATGCCGCGGGGCATCTGGACGATGGAGAGCAGCGAGTCCAGGCCGTTCAGGGCCTTGGACTGGACCGGCACGCCCAGCACCGGCACGATGGTCTTGGAGGCCAGCATGCCCGGCAGGTGGGCGGCGCCGCCGGCGCCGGCGATGATGGCTCGCAGGCCCCGCTCCCGAGCGGTCGCCGCGTAGTCGAAGAGCAGGTCCGGGGTGCGATGGGCGGACACCACCTTGGCTTCGTGGGGGACGCCGAACTCTTCCAGAATCCTGGCGGCCGCCTGCATCGTGGGCCAGTCGGAATCCGAGCCCATCACGATGCCGACCAGGGGATGCGGGTTCATGGCCGGGCCTCCGCCGCGGCCCGTTCCGCCGATTCCAGGGTGTTGGCCAGCAGCATGGTGATGGTCATGGGTCCGACGCCGCCGGGCACCGGGGTGATCAGGCCGGCGACTTCCCTGGCCGAGGCGAAGTCGACGTCGCCGCAGAGCTTGCCCGCATCCGGCCCCGATTGCAGGCGGTTGATGCCGACGTCGATCACCGTCGCGCCGGGCTTCACCATGTCGCCGGTGATCATCTTCGGCCGGCCCACGGCGGCTACCAGGATGTCGGCGCGGCGAGTGTGGAAGGCCAAGTCCCTGGTTTGCGAATGGCACACCGTGACCGTGCAGCCGGCGGCCAGCAACAGCATCGCCATCGGCTTGCCGACGATGTTGCTGCGGCCGACGATCACTGCCTCGGCGCCCTTCAGCGGGACGTTCTCGCTTTTCAGCATTTCCATCACGCCGTAGGGTGTGCAGGGGATGAAGCGGGGATTGCCCTGCATCAAGGCGCCCACGTTGTCGGCATGGAAACCGTCTACGTCCTTCTCGGGGGCGATGGCTTCCAGCACCGCGTCGGCGTCGAACTGTTTGGGCAGCGGCAGTTGCACCAGGATGCCGTGCACCGTGGGATCGGCATTCAGTTCGGCGATGCGCGCCAGCACCACGGCCGGATCCACGTCGGCCGGGTAGGTGTCCTTGAGCGAGCGCATCCCGGCCTTTTCGCAGCCGGCGACCTTGTTGCGCACATAGACGGCGGAGGCGGGATCCTCGCCGACCAGGATGACGGCGAGACAGGGGGTGACGCCCCGGGCCGTGAGGGCCGCGGCGCGCTCGGCCAGCCGCCCCCGCACGGTGGCGGAAAGGGCGTTGCCGTCGATGATTCTGGCAGACATGATGATCCGGTCAGGGAAAAAGGGCGGATTATCCGGGTTCGCCGCCCCATCGTCCAGACGCCGGGTCAATAACCGCTCGATAATCGAGTGCGCTCGATTTGACCCGGTACACCGAATATGGTCTAATGCGCGTCCTCTTCGACGGGTGGTTAGCTCAGCGGTAGAGCACTGCCTTCACACGGCAGGGGTCACAGGTTCAATCCCTGTACCACCCACCAGTAATGGTGTGGGTTTCAAGGCGGCAACGAAACCCAAAGCAAATTCCGGTGTAGATCCAGGTGTAAAAAGACCCGCTTTGGCGGGCCTTTTTGCTTTGGCCCGTCCTTGGCCCCTACCACACCAACCCTGACCCTCGCCTCCGTCCCTGTCGTCCCGCCTCTGGCGATGCGGGTCTGGTTGATCTCGACGCCGATCCGGATTTGACTCCAATCGTGGTCCAGCCCGCCATCCCCGGAGTCAGATTGACCTGCCGCCCATCCACTCGCTGGAATTACCGCAAAGAAAAATACGAACGAAATTACGACAGTAATAACCACTGTTCCAATGTATTGGGCAAAACGATTCAACCTGTTTGAGCTTGTCTCATCTCTAGATTTCTCCGCGACAAACTTGACTGCAACCATTCGTTGCCGTATTGGATATTTTTGTCTTCGGGCTGGGTGCTGGTTTCCATGCGCCGAAGCAGTGACGGCGGCAAGACGCTTATCCTGATCGGTATCGGCGACGACCCTTCGACTCCGTTGTTCAAGGCCTCCCACGTCCATGTCATCGCGTGTGGCCGTTCGGATCCTGCTTTGATTTGTCCTTTTTCCTGTTTCGGTATCGCGCGTTGGGCTATTTCTTCGCTTGAGCGGGATTCGCCGCTGGACTGAGCACTCGTCCGGAAATCACAACCACGCCAGGGTGCGGTCTCTATCGGGATTTGCAGGCGGTCAAGAAAATCCCAATGCCCGCCGCTGCGCGTCCCCACGCTGGGCAAGGGCAAGAATCAACGCAGGACCTTCGAGACCAGTCCGATCGGCTGCGCTCCCGCTTCGACCCGTTCCACGATGTCCGGCGCCGGAAATGCCGGATTGACGAGGAGAAGTGTTGACAGTTCAAATTATATTAATGATAATTATTATCAATTGAGGGCGGCTTCAAGCTTCCCCAAATCATGGTTACTCGAGGTCGCCTCCTTTAACCGCAGGGCAAGCCAGCCTCGTGCAAGCCAGCCATTCATGGATGACATTGCACGGGAGATACTTGCATGGATGCCCCTACCCCCTACAGAACGATTGCGGCTCTACTGGCCCATTTGACGCGGGGCTTGGAGTTCGGCTGCCATCAATCGCTTTATCTTGCCGAACTTATCCTCTGTCGGTTGGCGGAGGATGAGAACGTTGAAGATTCCCTCCGCACTCAGGCGGCAGAGCTGGTCGAAACGCTGCAGTGCAATGATTTCGATGCGCTCACGAGTAACTGGATGCAAGCCAAGGGTATAGGGCGTATTCACTCGACCAAACCAACGCCATCGTATGTTGGCGCGCATGTCTGAATATATGTTTCCCGGCCTGTCCCAGAGTCACTCGTGGATAGCCTCGGCCGGCTTTCGCAGAGCATTGATTGCGACTGCAAGCGCCGGCGGCCATCTGGCTGTCGCTGGGTTGCTTGCCACCACGGCGGCACAACACGCGGATCAGCTGACGGACGCGGTAACGATGGCGGTAGACGTTGTCGAGGCCGATTCGACAATAGCCCCGGCGGTCCGTCACGAATCCACGGAGCCCTACAAACTCGCCTCGGTGCCTATGGCGGTGGCCAAGTCCACGCCAACCTCCTCCGCAGTGGAAACGGTCAGCAACACGCACTCAACGCAGCAAGCGGAGGCCATCGAAAATCCAACGGCCTCCCCGCCCCCGTCCAATACGGCCACTGCTCGAGCATCGGAAGCCCTGATGACGGTGCCGGCCCGTTTTGACGCCGACTACCTGAACAACCCCAAACCCGTGTATCCCTCGTATGCGCGACGTTTGGGCGAGCATGGGGAGGTGCAGTTGCAAGTGCTCGTCAATGCAGCGGGACAGCCCGAGTCGATCACCCTCAAGGCATCTTCGGGAAGCCGTCGGCTGGACGAAGCCGCGCTGGAGGCCGTTCGGCGCTGGAGATTCGTACCGGCCCGCCAAGGCAGCATGCCGGTTCAGAGCTGGGTCACCGTTCTCGTCGTATTCAATCTAGAAGGCTAAGTCATGGCTGTTACAGAAGTTCTGGTCAACGTATGGACGATGGGCGACGCCGTCGCCAAGATCGTTCTCGTCACGCTGACATTTCTGTCGTTCATATCCTGGTATCTGATATTGGCAAAGATCTGGGAAGGCTGGAAGCTTCGTCAGGCCGCGGGTATCGTAAAGAAGTTCTGGCAGGCACAGGCTTACCAAGAGGGCATGGATAGCCTGGGCAATGGGCCGTTTCAGGAAATGGCCATGCAAGCCAAGGAGTGCGCCGACCACTGTGACACCGGGGGAGCACTGGCGACCCGTCTCGATCCTTCCGAGCAGATCGAACGAGCGCTCCGTCAGCAGTATGCGCACACCCAGGGACACATAGAAAGCGGGTTGACCTGGCTCGCGACCACGGGTGCGACAGCGCCGTTCGTTGGGTTGTTCGGTACCGTCTGGGGGATCTACCATGCACTGTCGGCGATCGGTCTTTCAGGCCAAGCCTCCCTGGAAAAGGTGGCCGGTCCCGTCGGTGAAGCGTTGATCATGACGGCAGCGGGGCTGGCGGTCGCACTGCCCGCCGTGTTTGCCTACAACGCCTTCACACGTTCCAATCGCGTGCTGCTCGCCAACTTGGACGCGTTCGCTCACGATTTGCACGCCTTTCTCATGACGGGGCGCCCATTGAGGGGAAAACACTACCATCACCATCAGCCGCAACGGGCTCACCTTGCGCCAAAGGGGAACTGAAATGGCGATAGGCAGCTTCGTCCGCGGCGAATCCCCAGGGCCCATGAGTGAAATCAATACCACTCCTTTGGTGGACGTCATGCTCGTGCTGCTGGTCATCATGCTGGTGACGGCGCCGCTCCTCGTGCAAGCGGTCAAGATTGATCTGCCCCACGTCACGTCTGCCGCCGTCGAACACAAGCCTGAAATAGTCAGGGTCGCCATTGATATCAATGGGCAGGCGTACTGGGATGGTGTTCCGATCGCGGCGGCTGAACTCCCCGGCAAGCTCAAATCCATTGCATCCAAGACGCCTCAGGCGGATATCCATCTGTCAGCGGATCGGGCGACCGCATACGAACACATCGCCGCGTTTCTTGCCGCTGCGCGGAAAGCGGGAGCCGCCCATCTCAGATTCGTCACCTTGCCCGGGAGTGATCATGCTGAACAGTAAGGGTCACAAAATGACGCCCGCCATGCCGCCTAAAAGGCCTACAGAGGCAATTCCAATGCTTTCCTCCAAAGACCTGTTTGGCGGAGAAAAAGAGATACGGATCGTCCATAGGGACCAAATTTACTGCCTGCGGATTACCCGCGAAAACAAACTGATCCTGACCAAGTAACCGCCTTACAAAAAACGATGGTAAATGCGCGGCCGCACGATTCGCCAAAGCAACATACCAAAAGCATCATTCATCAATGAAATCCTGACCGACGGAGTCTTCCGTTACAAGCCAGCCACCTAGGGGGACGCTCCAAGGCAGCCAGCCATTCCGACATTTTGAAATGGAGGTTTTGCCGCATGACGCCCCACCGCAAGAAAAAGCAGATCGCGCTAGCGCTGGCTGCGATCGCAATCCCTGCATCAGCCGCCCTGGCTGATACAAAGCTCTCGAACATCGTGGTCACCGCAACCCGCTATGAAACGGAGGCGGCGAACGTTCCGGCGACCGTGACAAGCATCGGCCGCGACCAGATGGACCGCCGCCTGCCTGCAAATGAAGCGGATCTGTTTGTGGATGATCCTGATTTGGCCGTATCCCGTGATGCCCGTCGATTCGGGGCGACACGCCCCAACATTCGCGGCCTTGAAGACAACCGGGTCATGCAACTGGTGGATGGGGTACGCCTGACGGACTATTACAACGGCGGCGGCCCTACCAACTTCACCATGAGCGCCCCGCTCTCGGTGGTTCCCGACTTCCTCAAACGCGTTGAAGTTCTGCGCGGATCGTCGTCCAGCCTGTACGGTTCCGATGCAATCGGCGGCGTCATCGGGTTCCTGACCCTCGACCCCAGCGACATCCTGGCTACTGGAGAACAATCCGGGGGCCGGGTACGTGCAAGCGTGCTGGGTGCCAACAGCGAGCGGCGTCTCACGGCCCTGGGCGCCTTCCGGGGTGACGCGGGGGAATTCCTCATCGGCGTATCCAGTGCGACCGCAAAGGAGACCGATGGCAAGGGCAGCGACAACACGATTTCCGCGACCCGGACCAAGGCCAATCCCCAGTCGATCGACGATCAAGGGGTCCTGGCGAAATGGATATTCCAGCCCGCCGCCGGCCATAAGGTGACATTGGGTCTGGAAGGACGCGATCAGTCGATCGGTACCGACGTGTATCGGCTGTCCACCTCCCTGCCCAGGGTGAGCTGGATGCAGGGTGACGACAATGCGCGTCGCTTCAGGGGCAGCGTGGAGTGGGAACACAAGCCGGAGAACGGCCTGTACGACCGCCTGCTGGCCCGGGTTTACCACCAGGATGCCGAAACCAGGAACCACAACGACCAACGTCGTACCAGCACCTCCGCTTCGTGTTCGGCCTCGGCGGGTGGAACCAACAACTGCTACATCCAGCAGTACTTCACCTTCAGTCAAGACACGACCGGCACCAGTCTCCAGCTCGAGAAAATGCTGAAGTCCGGGGAGCTGACGCACCTGGTAACCGGCGGCATCGATTACTCCCGCCAGAAGACCGAGAACTTCCGGGATGCGACGGTCTACAACCTCACCAGCGGAACCTCCACCAAAACGCTCGCAGGCGATATCTTCCCCCAACGCGACTTTGCCAATGGCACCACGAACACCATCGGACTCTTTCTCCAGGACGAGGTTTCCGGGCTTGCCGGAGGAGCGCTCTCCCTGACGCCGGGGATACGCTACGACCGGCGCACGCTCAAACCCGAGCCCGATGCGCTTGCGCAATCCGTGCTTACGGCGATTGGTCGCCAGGTCGCCAGCAAGAACGACGGCTCATGGTCACCCAAGCTCGGCGCCATGTGGCGATTCACCCCGGCTTTCGCCGCATATGGCCAGATCGCCCGGTCTTTCCGGGCGCCGAACTACAACGAAGTCAATGGCGCTTTCCGGAATACGGTACAAAGCTACGGCATCACACCGAATCCGGACCTGAAGCCCGAGACCGGGATTGGAGGGGAAGTCGGACTCAAGTACCAGCAAGGGGCTCTTCGTGGCCAAGTCGCCCTGTACGACAACAGATACAAGGATTTCATCGACAGTGTCCGGCTTGGCTGTCCTGGCAGTCCGCAATGCATCCCCGGCATCGCGGTGACCTATATGTCGCAGAACCTGAGCCGGGTCCGTATCCATGGCGCAGAGCTGCGTGGTGGTTGGGACTTCGCGCCGGGATGGCGGGCCGACGGTTCCATTGCCTATGCCAAAGGAGCCAACGAAGATACCGGCGCCCCCATCAATAGCGTGGAACCGACTCGGCTGAGCCTGATCGTGGCTCGTGACGCGGGGCATTGGGGCCTGGAAGGCCGACTGAGGGCCGCCTCCAAAAAGGATCAAGTGGATGACAGTAGCGGCGTTTGGTTCCGTCCGCCCGGCTACAGCGTCGTCGATCTATCTGCCTGGGTCAAATTCAACCGCAACCTGCGTGCAACCGTCGCCATCAGCAATCTCTTCGATCGCAAGCATTGGCTGTGGAGCGATATCCGCCAGGCCGATGCAACCCGCCCAGCCGGCGTCGACTTCTACTCGCAGCCGGGTCGCACCCTTAGCTTCGCCATCCAGGCGGATTTCTGACGTGCAGCAACGTTGTCCTCCCTCCAAGGCCATTGGCCTTGGAGGGAGGACGCTCAGGTAACCATGAAACAGAAGCTTCTACTACTGCTGCTCGCGCTGGCAGCCTTTCCTGCCTGGGCGGGAAACATCCTTTTCATTGCCACCGGGAACGTGCCAGCCGGAAAGTTCCGCCTGTTGACCGAAGTCGCACGTCCCTTGGGCCATACCGTTGAATTTCGCTATGTGGAGAAGCTGCCGGCTGACGTCGATGCCGGACTTTTCCGCGGTCAGGACCTTGTCGTCATCGACAGTTATCAAGAGGACTATGTACGCGGCCGCCTGATCAAGGCGCTGCCGGGTCTCAAGGCTCCCTTCCTGTGGGCGTGGGAGAGCAACCCTTCCTGGCAGGGAATCCCAAAGGACGTCGCCAAACGATTGGTGAGCTACTACGCAAACGGAGGTCGCCGTAATTTCGAAGGCTTTTTCCGCACGGTAACAGCCCAACTCCAGGGCAAGACGACTTCCGATATCGAGGCCCCCATCATCTTCCCCAAGGCGGGTATTTATCACCCCAAGGCGCCCGGCCTGGTGTTTACGGATCCGGCCGCTTATCTGCGCTGGAAAGGCGTCGATCCCGCGCACCGGCCTCCAACGATCGCGATTGCGATGCTGCAGCAGTACATTTCAGCGGAACAAACGGCCTTCATCGACGACCTGATCGCCCGCATCGAAGCCGCCGGGGTTCTTCCGCTTCCCGTCTACAGCACACTGAACGGTCACGATACCCTGTCGCCGACTTTGACCTTGCAGGGAAAACCCATTGCGGATGTGGTGATCAACACCCAGATCATGCTGGATGCCGAAGGGCGCAGGAAAATCTATGAAGGTCTCGGCATCCCGGTCATCCAGGCGATTCCCTACCGGCGGGGCGACGAGGCAGACTGGGCCGCCGATCCCGGAGGGATCAACCTGATGGACGTGCCGTTCTTTCTGGCCCAGGCGGAATATGCCGGCGTTACCGATATCCAGATCGCCGGGGCAGTCCGCAAGGGGGACGAGCAACTGGTATCCATTGCGCCCCAGGCGGCGGCGGTGGTGAACAAGGCACTGAATCTCGTCCGCCTCCAGCGGTTGTCCAACCAGGACAAAAAGGTCGCCGTGATCTACTGGAACTACCCGCCGGGTGAGAAAAACCTGACGGCTTCCTTCATGAACCTGCCGGCCAGCCTGGTCAAAACCCTTTCCTTCATGAAGGCCGAAGGCTTCGACACAGCCGTCCCGGGAGAAAAGGAATTGACCAATCTCTTGCAGCGCCTCCTGGCTCCGTACTACCGGGATGGCGAAATCGATGGACTCTTGCGGGACGACTTGGCCGAGTTGTTTCCCGTCGTCGACTATCGCGCCTGGCTGGATAAGCAACCCGTTTTCCTGAAGAAGGAAATGCTGGATCGCTGGGGGGAACCGGAGAAATCAGCGATGGTGGTTCGACGCAATGGCCGGGACTATTTCGTCATTCCGCGCCTCAAGCTGGGCAAGGTGGCGCTTTTCAGCCAGCCTCCGCGCGGTGAAAAGTGGGAAGGGAAAGAAAAGGCCATCTATCACTCCATGAAGGCGGGCCCCTCCCACTTCTACCTGGCGGTCTATCTATGGGCTCGCCAGAAACCCAACGCGCCGCAGGGTGGTTTTGGCGCAGACGCCTTCGTGCACTACGGTACCCATGGGAACCAGGAGTGGCTCCCCGGCAAGGAGCGCGGCCTGTCCGTTTACGACTATCCGATGCTGGCTGTCGGAGACGTGCCAGTGGCCTACCCCTATATCATGGATGACGTCGGTGAGGCCATTCAGGCCAAGCGCCGAGGCCGCGCGGTGGTCATCAGTCACCAGACGCCGCCCTTCAGCCCCGCGGGCTTGCACGATGCCCTGACCAGGCTGCACGATCTGCTGCATGCCTGGCTGGCCCAGGACGAAGGCGCCGTGAAGGAAAAGCTCAAGGCCGACGTGATCTCCGGCGTCGCCAAGGAGCGCATCGATAAGGATATGGGGTGGACGCCCGAGCGGATCAAAGCCCAGTTCCCGACATTCATCGATGAACTCCACGGCCATCTCCACGAATTGTCGCAGACGGCGCAGCCCGCAGGACTGCATACCTTCGGTCAAGCGCCCAAGGACATTCATCGCGTGGGGACCGTGCTGATGATGCTGGGTAAACCCTTTTGGGAGGCGGCCGCCCTCCATGCTGGCGTCAAGCCCGAGGATGCGGACGAAGCCCTGGTCGGTGACTATGAAAAGATCGCCGGTACCGAGCCGTATCGATTCCTGCGGACCTATCTCGCCTCCGACGCCAGCACCGCGGGACTGTCGCCGATTCTCAAGGAAGGCATTGAAAAAGCGCGCGTCTGGTACCGTAATCTCGGCGCCCAGGAGGAACTGCATGGCCTGCTGACGGTGTTGAACGGGCAGTACCTTCAAACGTCGTACGGTGGCGATCCCATTAAAAACCCGGACGCGTTCCCCACGGGGAAGAATCTGTACGGCTTCGACCCATCCCGCGTTCCCACCAAACAAGCCTGGGCCGCGGGTAAAGAGGCACTGGAGAACTTGCTTGCCACCCATCGCCGACAGAGCGGCAAGGTTCCTAAAAAACTCACTTTTGCGCTGTGGTCTGTTGAAACCATGCGCCACATGGGTCTGCTGGAGGCACAGGCATTCTGGGCCTTGGGTGTGGAGCCGCAATGGGATGTGGGTGGCCAAATAACGGGCGTCAAACTCATACCCCGCAACCAATTGGGGCGCCCTCGGGTTGACGTGGTTCTTTCCGCTACGGGCCTGTATCGCGACCATTTTCCCAACGTCATGAAGTGGCTGGCTTTGGCCGCAAAACTGGCGGCCGAGGCCGACGAGCCCGACAATCCGGTAGCGGCCAATTCTCGAGCGATCGCCCAGCGACTCGAACAGCGCGGTCTCGCCCCGGATGTCGCCTTGCGGGCAGGGCAAACCCGCATCTTTACCTCCGGAGAAGGTAGTTACGGGACCGGCTTGGATGATGCGGCCCTGGCGACAGATACTTGGCAAGGGAAGAAAGAGGGAGACCGCAAGCTCGCGGAGCTTTATCTTTCAAAAATGCAGTATGCCGTCGGCACCTATGAGAAGGAGTGGGGCAAGACCCTCCCCGGCGTCAACCTCTACGCCGAGCACCTTAAAGGCACCGAAGGCGCGGTGTTATCCCGGACATCCAACCTCTACGGAATGCTGACCACCGACGACCCCTTCCAATACCTGGGTGGCATCGCCCTCGCGGTACGTCACCTGGATGGAAAGGCTCCTGAGCTCTACATCTCCAATCTACGCGGCAACGGCGCCGGAACAGTGGAAGGAGCGGCCCAGTTCCTCGCCAAGGAAATGGCGACCCGTCAGTTTCATCCCGGCTATATCAAGGGACTGATGGCGGAAGGCTATTCAGGCACCCTGCAAGTCCTGGACGCCACCAACAATTTCTGGGGGTGGACCGCCGTCGCCCGTGAAATCGTACGGGATGACCAATGGCAGGAGTTGGTGGATGTCTATGTTCGGGACAAACACAAGCTTGGGATACGCCAATGGTTCGAACGCGACAATCCCGCCGCCCTGGCCCAAGTCATGGAGCGCATGCTGGAAGCGGCTCGTCAAGGATACTGGCAAACGGATGCCGCAACCCTGGATGAGCTGAAGCGGCGCTACAAGGACCTGGCGCAGCGGTTCGACGTCAAGAGCGACAACGACAAGTTCTCCCACTACGTTGGCTATGGGCTCGCGCAGCCCACCTCGCCCCTCTCTTCTTCCGCGCAAACCAAACAAACTGCGGCAGCAAAACCTCTTCCGCCACCCGCGCCGCCACCTGTTCGCGGAATGCAATTGGAGAAGGTGGCCCCTCCTGCGTCGCAGCCCCATGATCCGACCACCGACGTCGGGCTGGCGTTACTGCTGCTGGCGCTCACAGGAGGTGCTTGGCGACAAGCACGGCCGGTAGTCCCAACACATTTCTCTTCAGAAGGAAGAATCTGATGCCGCGTCATACCGGACCCCGACTCGGAATCGTCCGCGCCTTGGGGAGTGGTCTTACGGGTCTGACACGAAAGTCGCCCGGCAATCGAGCCCATCCGCCTGGACGACACGGCGTCCTCAAGCGGGCCAGCCGCAAATCCGAGTACGGCCAGCAGCTCATCGAGAAGCAAAAGTTTTCCGCTCGACCTCCAGCGGATCGTCGAGTTTTACGCTACACGCATCTGATAACGAAAGGATATTTCCATGTCGAGCTTTCTTGAACGATCCATGTATGGCCTGAGCCAGGTATTTCTGTTCCCGGTACTGGCGTTGATCATTCTGCTTTTCCTCTACGCATTTTGGGTTCTAGGGGCTTTTGCCATGGATGCCTGGCGCCGCCGTCAAGGCAGAGGTCGTCCTCTGCTTCTGGCATGGCAGGCCTCACCGTCTCTTGATGCCGATAGCCTGGACCTTCTTGCCCATCGACTCCTGGAAGCGCCCCGCATTACCAGCCGGGTGACTCCGATGATGGGTCTCGTGGCCACGATGATCCCCATGGGTCCGGCGTTGAAATCCCTGTCCGATGGGAATATGGCTTCGGTGTCCGAAAACCTGACCGTCGCATTCTCCGCGGTAATCCTTGCGTTGATCGCCGCCAGTATCACCTACTGGGTGGTGAACGTGCGCCGGCGCTGGCTGGCCGAGGAGATTCTCGACATCGAAAACCGACGGAGCAAGGCATGAGTCAAGGAAAACTCAAGCTGTTACACGAACCGGAGAGCGAGGATCCGATCCTCTCCGTCGTGAACCTGATCGACATCTTTCTTGTGATCATCGCGGCCCTGCTCGTCACCGTTGCGCAAAACCCGATGCTGAACGCCTTTTCAAAGCAGGATGTCACCGTTATCGCCGATCCGGGAAAGCCCTCCATGGAGATGATCGTCAAGAAGGGGGAAAAGATCGAGCACTACAAGGCGAGCGGATCGATCGGTCAGGGCGAAGGAGAGAAGGCGGGCGTCGCGTATCGCATGAAAGATGGGTCGATCGTCTATGTTCCAGAGGACGAAGCCCAACAGACCAACGCGAACAACCCTTGATGGATTTTGATTACGTTCCCGATGGTTGGCACCTTTGATGGGTGTCAAGGAGATTGGCCGAAGGCCAATCTCCTTATTCTCAAAAATTCACCGAGAGAAACGAGTAAAACCGGCCAGCCAGCTTATTCCTTGAACGCGGCGGTTTCCCCAGGACGGCGCAGCATCTTGTTGACTTCGTCCTGGTGCAGTTCTTCATTGACGATCATATCGCGGGCATACTCCTCCAGCAGCACTGAGTGGCCCTCCACGATTTTCAGTAAGCCATAGTAAGCGGCCAGAGCGCTTTTCTCATGTTCCAGGCTTTCGCGCAGAATGTCGCCGATATCGTGCTTTTCGGTTTCCAGCAAGGAGCCAATTTTTAACGAAGGATGCCCGCCCAGCAGCGTGACCAATTCACCGGCTTTGTGTGCATGGGCCAAACTTTCGTCAGCGTTGCTTTTCATCCAGGACACGATCGGAATGCGGTGATAGCCGTACACCATGAGCGCATAGTGGGTGTACTTCACCACACCAGCAAGTTCCAGTTCCATGATGCGGTTGAGGGCATCGATAGCTGCTTTGTTCTTGGATTCGTCCATGATGGTCTCCTTTTTGATGGCGGATGAAATCACGAGATGGATGGATTCTCCGTGAGTTTTGCGGTCGCGTTTCTTGCGGCAATTTGTTGCAGGGAACGTGTCAACGAGGAAGTGCTGGGGTTTTCGACAAAAACGCATTGTTTGCCTGTGCGCTTGCAGAAATCCTTGACACGCCAGTAGGCATTGTGACTGATGCAGCCAGTTTGGCAGATGACCAGGTCGGCTGCGGCCAGTACGGAGTCGAGTGCGCCCTGGTTGTCCTCCAGCCCACCGTCGTGATGAGCAAAATGTCCGCCAGCCCTCTCAATGACATCCCGATAGTTCGCCACATTTCCATTGCGACCGCCGACACAAAGAACCGTCTTTTCCCGAAGATGAAAGGTGATGGGAACTTCCTTGACGGCATCGCTCTGACGCTCGGCCGCCAGTACAAGCGTACTCTCTTTTTCGCGCGGACTCGGCGAGCGCTGCATTTCGCCGAGCTGCTGGCGCAACTGCGCATTGTGCGCCTCCAGCTCGGCTTGGCGGGCAGTGAGTTGTTCAAACTTTTTGCGCAATCTTGAAGCATTCTCGAAGTCGGGCAGCGATGATTTAAGTTGCTCCAGGTCTTGCGTAAGGAATGAAATTCGAGATTCCTGATTGATGGCAATAGCTCGCTGCTGCATCAACTGGGCGTTGAGTTTCTCAATTTCGACAGATTTTTCCGAGATCACACGGGTGCAACGCTCCTGAGCCTTGCCCAGTTCTCGAGTCAGAACGCCATTTTCCTTGATCAGCGCATTGAACTTGGTCACGTCGATACGGACGGCAGCCCCTGCTTGGTGTTGCAGCATGTGCATATCCCTCAAAACCACCTCTTGCAGCACTTCGTCGCAGCAAGGGTGCGTCAACGTGGCCCAGAATGCGCCAGCGACATCGCCTCTGAGTACCGCATCTGCCCACAGGTCCGCCACAGCCTTTGTATTCTTGGCGGCCTTGAATGCATGAATGGCCCTGGCGTACCGCGCTTCCAGATCCTTTTGCAGCAACTCTGAAAGCCGGTTGCGTTGCGTGCATTCAGCCACTGCGCCGACATGGACCTCGTAGTCATCCGCGATAGCCTTACCACCCAGTGCCTTGTTGACCAGATGGCGCAGCATGGTTAGCGGAAAGCACACGCCAACCACTGGACAGTGGCACTGGTGTGGCAGGTCCCAAAGCCGCCGCCGCCGCGACCCGTTGGTTGCCAGAAGGGTGGTGGAGCATTCATCACACATGCGACCTCCTTGCTTGACAGTCTTGTTTTCAGTGAACGACAGGTGCTTGACCGTTGCCGCAGTGGCTTTCCTGTGGCTCGGCACTGTGCAAGCGTTTTTGCGCTTTCGACAGCATTTCGGCCAATGCCAGGAAGGCCGTGACCTCCAGCCGGACCGAGACGCAGTTGAGTGAAACATGCACGATCCCGCATTCAGGGCACATAGACACATGCCCGACAGGGCTACGAGCCAGCAAGGCGTGCTGGCAGGCAGACGAAATAGGTGAGCGCTCCATGCGAACCTCCTGCGAAGTGGACATGAGCAAAATTATAAATGAGAATTATTTTCAATAAAAGGCAGTCTGGAAGAATACTTGCGCCCCCTCCCCTCGAGTACTTAACGCATGGCGAACGATGTCTTGCTTGGTATTGCGACGTGGCTTCTCGAAAAGCGCTGCCGCTTGAGTGTCGGAAAGCGGCTTACCGAACCTAGGTCGCGCATCTTTGATGTTCTGAAGGCAAACAGTAAAGGAGTCTGAAATCTAGGTCAGCATGACAATGGCGCACTCAGTCAAAGCCTTTTGGCATTGCCTTAGTCATATATCTTTCGACAGTGATTGACTGCAATGCCAATGACAAGTATTCTTTTTGCATTATCCATGATCACTAGAAAATGCTTCCGAAATTAATACTATTTGAATTCGGAAGCATGATCATGCGAATTATTCAACGATGAGCATCTCGCCCATCAAGGGGAATAGGCGTCTATTTGTCATAGAAGGAAGCATGTGTTCATCCAGATAGAGATCACGACGCTATGTAATTTTCGTTGCATTTATTGTGCTAGCCCCAAGAGTCAGGGACGTAGCATGTCGATGGCTCTATTCGATGCACTACTCCAAAAATTACCAATAGGACAGCATGTGGTTTCTCTGCAAGGTGAAGGAGAACCGCTTGTTCACCCAAAGTTTTTCAGTCTAGCCGCCAAAGTCTGGCAGGCGGGTCATATTCCCTATGTAATCACCAACGGCAGCCTGGCTAAATCGAGAAACTTGCCTACTGTCTTCCCCATGATCGGTATTTCGTTGGATACCGTGGATGCCGACGAAGCAGAGCGAGTTGGTCGTCGTCAACTCAGTCGAGTCCTTTCAAATGTGGAGCATATAGCCGCTGTCGCAGGCCCAGACAGAGTATCCATACACACCGTAGACATGGGGCAGTCACTGGAGTCACTGCGAAAATATCTCGGTCGACTCGGAATAAAGCGGCACATTGTCCAACCCTTGCAGACCAAAGCCGATTACCGGCGAAACTACTCAATTCCAATCAGTATTCCTGCTACGAGCGGTAGGCCTCGTCCATGCCGGTATATCACCCAGCCCAATGTGCGGTTCTTCAACATTGATGGCATTGGAATGCCTTGTGCTTATATCAAGGATGCCAACGAATTTCAGTCCATCCAGGTAATGCAGGAAGAATTTGCGGTTGGAAAAGTGCCCGTCGTCTGTGCAGGATGCCGGGAAATTGAATGGGCGTCGCAATGACCCGATTCCTCTTTGCCTGGGAACTGGGCGCGAATTATGGGCACCTGGCGCGGGATATACCGGTGGCGATCAAGCTTCGGAACAAGGGGCATCAGGTTCTGTTTGCTGTGCGCGATACAAAAGCCGCTGCCGAACTGCTGGGCAGACAATGCTTTCCCTACGTTCAAGCGCCATTTTGCATAACACCACCCCGCCTGGCACGGCCGCCAGCCAACTACGCGGAACTGCTGGTGGCGGAAGGCTGGGGTAGCCCTTTGACACTGTTGGGCATGGTCAAGGGGTAATCCCCCCTGAAATTGAAGGTGGTCGGAAGTAGAATTTTCTCGAAAGGGGAAGTTCTGCATGAAGAAGTCGAAATTCACGGACAGCCAGATCATGGAGGCGCTCAAGAGGGCGGAATCTGGGCTGGCGGTGCCGGAGATATGCCGGGACCTGGGAATCAGCTCGGCGACGTTTTACAAGTGGCGGGCGAAGTACGGCGGCATGGATACGTCGATGATCGCGCGCATGAAGGAGTTGGAGCAGGAGAACGCCCGGCTCAAGAAGATGTACGCCGAGGAGCGCCTCAAGGCCGAGATTCTCAAGGAGGCGATGGCAAAAAAGTGGTGAGGCCATCCCGCCGGCGCGAGATGGCCAAGGAAGTCGTGCAGGCCAGGCAGGCATCGATTCGACTGGTCTGCGAAATCTTCAGCATCAGCGAGACGTGCTACCGGTACGAGGCCAAGCATCGCGCCGAGAACGCCGAGATTGCGGACTGGCTGGTGCGGCTGACGAGCAATCAACGCAACTGGGGGTTTGGCCTGTGCTATCTGTACCTGCGCAACGTCAAGGGCTACCGCTGGAATCACAAACGGGTCTATCGCATTTACCGGGAGTTGGAACTGAACCTGCGGATCAAGCCCAAGAAGCGTCTGCAGCGGGAAAAGCCGGAACCGCTCGTGGTGCCTGCGGCCATCAATGCTGTCTGGTCGATGGATTTCATGCATGATCAGTTGGCGGATGGTCGGAACTTCCGTCTGTTCAATGTCATTGACGACTTCAACCGGGAAGCACTGGGCATGGAGATCGACTTCTCCCTGCCGTCGGCCCGTGTCATCCGGGCGCTGGACCAGATCATCGAATGGCGCGGACACCCTGCTGTCATTCGGTGTGATAACGGTCCGGAGAATATCAGTGGGCTGATCCAGGCCTGGGCTGGTAGACACGCGATTCGATTGGATTACATCCAACCTGGCAAGCCGCAACAGAACGCCTACGTCGAACGCTTCAATCGCACCGTGCGCTACGAATGGCTGTCGCAGTACTACTGGGAAGACCTTGATGAGGTCAGGTTGTTCGCTACCCAGTGGATGGACCACTACAATCACCATCGCCCACACATGGCATTGGGCGGATTCACACCAAAGCAGCGGTTGGCCATGGCCGCGTGACTCTACTTCCGGGCGCCCTTAGAAATGGGGGGATTACCAAGGCATGGCTGACGCTATACACCCTGACCCGCTGTGACGTTGTGATTGCGGATCACGCACCTACCGCATTGCTGGCTGCGCACGTAGATGACTTGAAGCGTTTTGCGCTAGGTTCCGGGTTTGAGATTCCCCCGGCTGAAACTCCCTTTCCTTCGATCCGTCCTTGGGAACAGCACGCGGCTGAGCAGCTTGTAAATTCCGAAAATCGAGTATTGGCCATCGCCAACCAGGTGTGCAAATCGTTATCCGTAATTCCACTACGCACGCTTCTCGAACTGTTCCCCTCCCAACCGCTGCTCACGACTTTTCCGGAGCTGGACCCCTACCCATCCAGGAATAAAGGTATCTACCTCGGTTCAATCCACGGCGTCGGCCAGGCTGCGGATATCAGGTGGCCCACGGAAGCAGAGCGAAAGGCCATGGTTTATCTCCGCCCCGCACATCAATGCTGTATCCCGGTGCTTTCTGCCCTGACGGAATCAGGCATTACCGCCATTTGCGCCATCCCCGGCATCAATGAAGCGCAAATCAAGAAGTACGAATCACCGTTGCTCAAGGTCGTAGCACACCCGGTTGAATTCTCCGAACTCGGGCGCCAAAGCGGATTGACCCTCTGTCATGGTGGGGCCGGCACCATCGCGCAATCATTACTGGCCGGGGTACCGCTGCTATTGATTCCGACAACCGTGGAGCAATACCTGAACGCCAAGCGCGTGGAATCCCTTGGCGCTGGGATTTTGCTGGAACCGGGCACAGATAAGAAAGGTGTCTCAGTTGCGATGGAGCATATTCTTACCAATCCCCAATACCGAAAGTCAGCCAAGGAATTCGCGCTGCGCCATCTGGCTGACACACCCGAAGACTCTGCGGAACGGGCTGCGAACGCAATCCTGAATAAAGACCTCGGAATTGCGGTAGGCCAAGAAGTCGATCGGGGCCATTCCTCATACACCGGGATGAAGCGCGATGCACTGCATTAAAAAAACAATGCTGAAAGGCTATGTGCAATACACCAATCGCTTCTACCGCCGCACGGGCAGCCTGTGGGAAGGCCGCTACAAATCGAGCGTGGTTCAGGCAGAAACCTATCTCCTGGTGTGCATGCGCTACATCGAACTGAATCCGGTACGGGCTGCGATGGTTGCCGACCCTGGCGACTACCGCTGGTCGGGCTACCGGGCCAACGGATTGGCCCAGCCCGACGCCCGCCTGACCCCGCACCCGCTCTACCTTGGACTGGACGCCGATGCTGCATTGCGCCGCCAAGCCTACCGGGCACTGTTTCGACCGAAACTGGACGCGGAGGCAGCCTGCGAAGTTCGCGAGGCGCTGAAACTGGGCATGCCACTTGGTAGTGAAAGGTTCGCCGAAACGATCTGTGCTCGGTTGGGCATACGGCGCAATACCGGTAAGTGGGGACGAACAAGCTATCACGCCAACGGCCTACTAAAGACAGACCCACGCCTTACCCCACATCCGCTCTACCTAGCTTTGGATACCCAGCAGGACCGACGCTGCCAAGCCTATCGGGCGTTGTTTCACCCGCAATTAGATGCGGAGCCGCGTGTGAAATCCGAGAAGCTCTGAGACTTGGAATGCCGCTGGGAAATGAGCGCTTTTCAGAATCGATTTGCGCCCAGCTAAGCATACGTCGCAATACTGGAAAACGCGGTCGATCAGTGGGAGAAACGAAAGAACTACAAGCCTCTCTCACAGACCAACAAGGGCTTGGCTTTTGATATTGGAAAAAAATTGCAATGGAAAAGGAAAAACGAAATGTCCCTGACCCCTTTGGCCTAATGTAAAAGACATAGTCATATTTACTTCCTAATGGAATGACTGCTACCGTTCGGAATATCTATTACGGGTATGTAAAAGGTAAATGGAGGATTGCGGCGTGAGATCTGGTAGTTTTTCGTTGAAGCAGATGGTCAATTTCGGAGTGCTGTTGATGATGGGAACTAGCATGAGCGCATGCGGAAACAGTTGGAAAGAGGAAGTTCTGCTGCACGATGGAAAAACCATTGTGGTTGATCGATCCGTGAAGAGAGGCGGTCGGCACGAAATTGGTCAACAGCCACCGATCAAAGAGCAAACCTTGATCTGGGATGTCCCTGGAACGGACCAACGTCTTACCTGGAAAAGCGAATTCAGCGAAGACGTCGGCCTAGCGGACTTAACGCCTCTAGCTGTGGATATTGTTCAAAGCGTGACCTATGTAATTTCCACTCCTGTGGGGTGCCTTGCCTATAACAAATGGGGTCGTCCCAACCCACCTTACGTTGTATTCAGGCGCGACAACGATAAGTGGCAGCGCATTGCGCTGCAAGAACTACCTACCGATATCAAAAAGCCCAACCTAATAATTTCATCGCCGGATAATCACGTTGGCATGCTGGAGTTTAGCCCCCTGTCCACAGAGCGAATCCAAAGGATCAATAGCAGTCTGACTCAACCCGAATACAAAAGCATCCTGAGAGAGCCAGTTGGCGGTGAGGGTTCAACGAGTTGTCCGATACCGTCCGATGCAACGGGGAAATTGATCGCGCCAGAGGTAGATGGAAAACCGCTTTACTACAACTGGTGGCCTTTAGCGCAGGACTGGCTGGATAAAAAGCTGCAACGCAAGCAAACCAATTCCAAGTGATCGCGGATTCAAGGGGAAATAAATCATGACGACCGATATCGAATACGCTCTGATGGCGGGCCGGGCCTACCAGTCAAATCGTGCTTCCGTGAATCAGTTTCCCATCTCATCGGGATGGACAGAATTTTTCCATGCGCCTGATCCACTGAATCCGGGATTCCCCACAACGGACGGCTTCGAGGCAGTTGCGTTCAGGAATATCGACAATCCAAATCAAATCGTCATCTCCTATGCCGGCACGGACGGATTATTGACCATTGACCAGTTTGCCAATTTTGGCTTGGCGACAGGCTTTGGCTCTAACCAACTCACACAGGCTGCGGACTACTACCTAGCCATCCGGGCAGCCAATCTTAATGCCGATATCACTTTCACCGGTCACAGTCTGGGAGGCGGCCTTGCCGCCCTGATGGGTGTGTTCTTCAACCGGCAGGCCGTCACCTTCGATCAGGCGCCTTTCGCTAAATCGGCGGAATCCAGCCTTCTGCATCCAGACGTTGCGGCCGATCTCAAGCAATACCTTCTCAACAAGAGTCTCACCGATGCCGCACAGATCGCCGCACGCGATGCCCTGGTAGGGAGCCTGAGCAATTTCCTGACGTTGCGCGAAACCTATGGCGGTATACCCAATGCCAGCCTGGTCAGCAATATCCGGGTAGATGGAGAGTTTCTGGGAGCGCTGCCGTTGAGCACTATCGGCACGAGCCCACTGTCCCTGACTCACGGCGATTATTTCGCTCCGTTTGACCTTCATTCTCAGGCCTTGCTGACCTCTTTCATTGAGAGCAATGCCTTCCGGGAGATGACCAGTCGACTGCCGGAACTGTTGGGGATGATTTTCGATAGTGGTCTCTTCAAACGCGAGACTGACCCCAACACAGGAGAAAGAAACCTCCTCGACCACCTAATCCGCCACGAAGTCGGCGGAGTCTCCGGCGTTCCTCCCGGCGGCGATGCCATGCTGGATCGTTTCACCGCCGATCTGGACAAGGTGGTCACCGCCAATGGCGGCACGGGAGGCTACCGTGACCTCGTCAAGGCCCTGGTCGCCTTCGCCATGGAGCGCTACTACACAGAAAACTCCGGCCTGCCACCCAAGCAGCAACAGCAACTCTTCACCGCCATCACGGGCGGCCTGCAATTCGACACCACGGAAATCACTGGCGACATCACCACCGCCAAAGGCTATGTCCAGTTCTTCTCCAGCTATCTGGACAACCTCTCATTCCTGGGTACGGACGTCGGCCTAATCCGGCAAAAGATTAGCGATCTCCCCGACTGGAGTATCGCCGTCGGCACCACTGGCATGACTGCCACCGACAGCAAGAACCAAGGCACCTTCATGCTTGGCGACAATGGTGCCGATACCTTGACCGGCGGCGCCGGCCAAGACACCCTGCTCGGCGGCGCCGGCGCCGACATTCTCCACGGCGACGACAACGCCGGCGGCGACATCCTGGATGGCGGATCGGGTTCCGACACCTACTACGCCGACGAAGGCGACACCATCCGCGACAGTGACGGCAAAGGCACCATCTACCTTCACGGCAAACAGTTGACTTTCGCCACCCGCAAGCCCGGCGAAACCACTTACCAGGACAGCGTCGGCAACACCTACACCCTCAGCGGCACCACGCTGTCGATCAACGACCCGCTCACCATCGAAGGCTTCGCCAACGGCCAACTCGGCATCTACCTCGACGAAGAAGAAAATCCCAACGACCCCAAGGGCAGCCCCAAGCCCCCCGGCTACAACCCCAACAACGCCCTGCGCGTCTCCAGCAGCCCCCTGGCTCTGGACCTGAACAACAACGGGATCATCGACGATATCGGACTGGCCACTTCCAACGTCTACTTCGATCTCACCAACGACGGCATTGCGGAAAAGTCCGGCTGGCTCGCGCCCGATGACGGGCTCGTCGCCATGGACATGAACGGCAACGGCGTCATCGACGACCGCAACGAACTCTTCGGCACCGACCCCGCCCACACCGCCTTCGACCGCCTCCGGGAACTCGTGGATAGCAACCAGGATAGCATCATTGATACCGCCGATCCCCTCTTCGGCGAATTGCGCGTCTGGCAAGACAGCAACAGCGACGGCATCAGCCAAAGTGGCGAACTGCACACCCTCGCCGAGCTGGGCATCACCGCTCTGGACGCCATTGCCGCCGCCGCTTCGCAACGCACCCCCAACGGCAACGCCATCGTCGCCACCGCCGGCTATACCCGCAACGGCGAAGAACACCTCGCTGTCGACATCGAGTTCGCCTACAACTCCGCCCTCACCAACGCCAACCCCAACCGCCCCCTGGACCTCCCGCCCAGCCTGGAGGGTGACATCTTCGATCTACCCTGGCTGCGGGGCTACGGCAATGTCAAGAGCCTGCCCATCGCCTATCAGGAGAGCGCCGCACTCAAGCAGGCGGCCACCGATCTCATCGCCCAGGGCCGCGACGGCATCCTCAAGCACTTCGACAGCTTCCTGGCCCAATGGACCGGGCTGACGGCAGCCCATGCCGCCAAGGGTGTCACGCGTACCACCCTGACCACCGAAGACAAGGTCTGGATACTGGAAACCCTGATGGGGCAGAGCGTGCAGAAGGCGGCCATCGAGGCCGCGAACTTTGGCGCCATCAATCCCGGCGGCCGGGCCTGGGACACGGCCTACATCGAAGCGAATTACCAGCGTTTTGTCCAACGGGAAGCCCTGAGCTTCGCCATCCAGGCTACGGCGAAGGACTGGATTGCCGGTGCCTATTACTCCCTCAACCAGGATCGCTTCGTGGTGACGGATGCTGCGCAGTTGCAGACTTCGCTGCTGACCCATCTCAATGCGGTGACCAATCAGGACGACGCCCTGTTCGCCACCCTGATGTTGGCGCAACTCAAGGCGGATGGGGTGGCGCTGGATGCAGCGGCACTCAAGCAGGGCGTGAGTGGATCGGCCTATGCCGGGCTCTACGGAACGGCGCTGGACTTCACCGGCAACAGCGTCATGGCCGCGGCAACGGCAGGTAGCTATGTAACGCCCGGCGGCGGTTGGTTTGTGGCCGGGTCGGACGGAAACGACGCTCTGACGGGGGGCGCAGGAAACGATGTGTATGTCTTTGGCTCGGGCTCCGGACGGGACACCGTTTATGACTACGACACCACGGCGGGGAATGTGGACAAGGTGCTCATCACGGGCAACCTGTCACCCGGGGATGTCAAGGTTTCGCGTGATGCAAATCACCTGTATCTGACGCTGAGCGGCGGCAATGACCGGCTGACGATTTCGAATTGGTTCGCCAACAGCGCCAATCGGGTCGAGCAGGTGGTCTTTGCCAATGGCACGGTCTGGGATGCGGTGCAGATTCAGGCGCTCGCCAATACGCCCACGGAGGGCAACGACTATTTCGAGGGCACTGCCGGCAACGACGTACTCAACGGCTTGGGTGGCAACGATACGATCAAGGGATTGGCGGGCAACGATACCCTGGACGGCGGGAGCGGCAACGACACTCTGGAAGGCGGGGTGGGCGACGATGTCTATCGCTTTGGCCCCGGGGCGGGGAAAGATGTTGTCATTGAGAACGACGCGACGGTTGGAAATTTGGACAAGGTGCGCATGGCCGATGGCGTGGCGCCGACGGATGTGACGGTGACGCGTGATGCGTCCAATCTGTATCTCAGTCTGAACGGTAGCTCGGATCAATTGACCCTGTCGAACTGGTTTCGCGGCGATGCCTATCGGGTGGAACAGGTGGTATTCGGCGACGGCACGGTTTGGGATGTGGCAACGTTGAAGAACACGGCGAATACGCCTTCGGCAGGGAATGACTATTTCGAGGGAACCGCCGGTGACGATACGCTCGATGGGCTTGGCGGCAACGACCAGATCAAGGGGTTGGCGGGTAACGACTTCATCCTCGGCGGCAGCGGCAACGACCAGCTTTATGGAGGGAACGGAAACGATATTCTCGATGGAGGCGCCGGCAATGACACCCTTTATGGTGAAGGCGGCAACGATACCTACCGCTTCGGAGCCGGCGCAGGGCAAGACCGGATAGTTGATTTCGATGCCACGGCGGGCAATGTCGATACGGTTCAAATCGCTGATGGCGTCTTGCCTGCCGACATTACCGTTTCTCGTGACTATTACAATCTGTATCTCAGCGTCAATGGCGGTGCGGATCGGCTGACGATCTCCAATTGGTTTCAGGGCGACACCTACCGGGTGGAGCAAGTTGTGTTCGGCGACGGCACTGTTTGGGATACCGCTCAACTCATCGCGATGGCAAACACGCCGACGGCGGGGGACGATGTCATTGATGGCATGGCTGGGAACGACATTCTTGACGGACTCAGCGGAAATGATCGAATCAGTGGATTGGCCGGCGATGACGTACTGTCGGGTGGTGAAGGCCAAGACCAGATTTTCGGTGGAGCCGGAAACGACACGCTCAGTGGCGGAGCGGGGAATGACTATCTCAGTGGAGATGCCGGCAATGACATTTATCTGTTCGGGCGCGGCGATGGCCAGGACACGATATCCAACTACGACGCCACGCAAGGCAAGCAGGATGTCCTGCGCTTCAAGACGGGAATTGCGTCAGCCGACGTGGTGGTGAGTCGGCAATCGGACAACCTGATCCTGAAGATTGCGGGTACCCAAGACCAGATCACGGTCCAGAATTATTTCTCCAACGACGGGGCCTTCAATGCCTACGGCCTCGAATCGATTCAGTTCGAGGATGAAATGTCTCTGACCCCTTTGGCTTCGATCGACAGCCCCACTAGCATCCAGCAATCCTCCCACATCGGTATTCCTGAAGAAATACGCACCCTGCCCAACATTATTGGCATGGGCACCGGTGGCAGCTTTTGGCAAGTCATAGTTCAGCAAGAGAGTGATGGCAATACGTATTCCCAGGATTGGGTCGATGCAGCGAATGAGAAGCAATGGAAGGTTTCGGCATGAAACGACCACATCAATTTCTACGCTGGCTGATCGCTGTCATCGCGGTGATGGTGCTGGCGGGTTGCGCCAGCACACCGGAACTGGTCAGCCACGGCTTCGCTTTTGATTTCATCGACGACAGCCCCGAGGCCGAATTACTCGATTACCGATATGGCACTTCGTACTATGGCAAGTCGGAGAGACAAAGCCTCGGTAGGGTGAGTCAAGGGAAGGGCATCTTTGGAGAAATACGGAGAGGCGATGACCTATACGTCAAATGGCGATTGAAGGCCACGGGTGAGGTATTTGAAGAAACCATCGACTTGCGTAATCGCCTTTCCAAAGATATTCGAGGCTCAGAAATCTATTTTTTGGTTCGTGGGCCACAACTCTATGTCTACCTCATCACACCCAAAAAACGTGCCAAGGACGAACCACCTAATGGTCCCAGTAAGTGGTCCTTTCGCCACATTCTGACGATCTATCCCGATTCACCAAAAAACTGAATTCCTGCTGGGGAGTAAACACCATGACGACAGAGATCGACCTCAACCCAACGCAAGTCCAGAGCATCTACGATCACAACGTGCAGGTAATGCAGACTATTACCGGTGCTGCGCAAAGCGTGGCCAGCAACCAGTTTGTGTTCTTCGCTGCGTTCGACGGCACGAACAACGATCAAGATAATGCACTGCTGGGTGAACAGAGCACCAATGTGTGGCAGTTGTTCAATCAGGTCACTCAGAGCAATAACCTTAAGGCACGCTACTACCCCGGTCCTGGTACATCGGCTGCCTTGCGGCATTCCTCCTGGTTGCCCTCTGCCGTGACTCAACAGGTCATAAATACGGCGGATCTGGCTTATACGCAGTTTGCCGTTGAAGCTTCCAATTGGGTCAAAGCCAACCCCGGAAAACCCGTATCAATTGCCCTCACCTCCTTTAGTCGTGGTGGAGCCTCGGCGGCCATTTTCAGCCAGTTGGTGTACGAGCGTGGCGTGATCGACCCAAACGACAACGGCAAGGTGCTGGTTCCGCCTGGTCAGGTTGGCATTTGTGGCGGCGTGATCTTCGACCCTGTGACCGAAGGGGTCAGTGGAAACCTGGCATTTGCGCCCAACGTGAGCAATGTGGTCGTTGTCAAGGCGTTGAACGAATACCGCAATTTCTTCAGTTTCTCGAATTACAGCCAGCCTGGGGTCACCACCGTCGGTATGTACGGTAATCACGGCGATATTGGTGGTGGCTATGACCCCAATATCGAAGGTATCGGTGCAATCTCACTGGAGGCGGCAACCCGCTACTTTCAGAATGCTGGCCTGACGGTTAGCGACGTTCCGGCAGATCGGGCATTCGATTATTCCGTTACCCCAGAAAATCTCGTCAACGTGATCAAGATTCACTCTGAGGAATACGACAACTATAGTGGCACACAGTGGAATGTCAGTTATCAGGACGGTTTCAACTACAACGATGTTCGTCTATCGAATACTAATTTTCAGGACAATGCTTCCGCACCCGGCACTGAATTTACCCTCTACGACGGCAGCAAAATCACGGTCACGCCCACAGGGAGCGATACCGAAACGGTCGAGCACACCTGGACAAATGCCGACGGAAGCGTAAGGAAAGAAATAACCCGCTACCAAGGTCTCAGCAATCCCGATGTATCCCAGAAACGCGTAGATAAAACTCTGCTCGACATCAGCGCCGACGGAACGACGGCCACCATCGATGTCACCGTCTACGTTGAAAATGCCCAGATCGACATCAGCCTTCCCTCGGGCGTTTCCACCTCGACGCTGAACGTCCAGGCCGAAAACGGTATCGATCCCACCTCGATCAAAACTGCCATCCATACTGCGGATGGACAGCAAAGCAGCCTCACCAAAACAGGGAACAGCACCGATACGTATTACGCGGAAGAAGGCGACACCATCCGAGACGCGGATGGCAAAGGCACCGTTTATCTCAACGGAAAGCAACTTACCCTCGCCACCCGCCACAAAGGCGAAACTGCCTACCACGATAACCAGGGAAACACCTATATCCTGACCGGCACCACCCTCCAGATCAACGATCCCCTCGTCATTGAAAAATTCAGCTCCGGCGACCTCGGTCTCGAACTCAAAGAAGAAAGCGATCCCGACGACCCCGGCAATCCCCCCCTCAAAGCTCCCTTCGACAAAGCCGAAGCCACCCTTTCCCCCATTGTCCTCGACCTGGACGGCAACGGCATCGCCACTCGGGGCATCGGTGAAGGCGCTTACTTCGACTACGACGGCAACGGCTTTGCCCAGCGCACTGGCTGGGTCAGCTCCGGCGACGGCCTGCTGGTGCGCGACCTCAATCAGGACGGCAAGATCAGCACCGGTGCCGAACTCTTCGGCAACCAGACCCGCCTCAAGGATGGCAGTCTTGCCGCCAACGGTTTTCTGGCCCTCGCCGACCTCGACGACAACCGCGATGAGAAGATCGATCTCCAGGATGCCGCCTGGCAAGAGATCAAACTCTGGCAAGACACCAACAGCGACGGCATCAGCCAGGCTGGCGAACTCAAGACCCTCGAAGCCGCCGGCATCCGAAGCCTCAATACCGCCTACGTCAGCACCCCAAACACCGACACCCACGGTAACCAGCACCTCCAACAAAGCACCTACACCAAAACCGCCGGCAGCAGCGGTCAGGCCGAAGATGTCTGGTTCCTTACCAACCCCGCCAGCACCCGGCAGGACCACCCCCTCGACGTTCCCGAGGACATTCGCACCCTGCCCAACGTCGCCGGCATGGGCAACGTCGGCAGTCTCTGGCAGGTCATGGCAAAGCAGGAAGCTGAAGGCAGCGATCGGCTTAAAGATCTGATCGGCCAATTCGCCAGCGAAGCCGACCCATTGGCAAGAGAAAATCTCATCACCCAGATCATCTATGCCTGGGCAGGCGTTGAAGACAAAGATCCCTTGAGCCGTGCTACGACGAAGATTTACAACAACCCCATCGGCGATGCCCGGAAGCTCTACGCCATGGAAGCCCTACTCGGCCAAGGCTACGAAGGTACTTGGTGCTGGCAAGAGAAAGACCCCAACCCTCACGGCCCGGCGGCGGCTATCCTGCTCAAGGCCTTTGACGAATTTGCCAGCGGCATCGCCGCCCAGCTCATGCAGCAAACGCAGTTTAAGGAACTTTACGACGCCATCGCCTACAACATCGCCCCCACGACCGGTGCGGTGACCGGCGACCTGAGTGGAGTGCTACCACTGATTGCCAGAAAACTCGCGGCGAATCGGGAACAAGGCAAGGCAGAACTGTCGGCGTTCATTACTAATTTGACCTACACCAACAAGCTCAATGAACTTGACACGCTGTCGTTCCAGGCAGCGTTGGCGAGCTATGGCGAGGACGTTGTCAATGTCGCCAATCTGGCTTGGCGCGGCATGGTGGCGACGTGGGGTAACGACCAACTGACCGGGGATGGCACGGATGAGACTATCGCGGGCTTGGGCGGTAATGACGTCATCCAGGGTGCAGGTGGCAACGACCATCTGCTCGGTAACGATGGTGACGATCGGCTCTACGGCCAGGACGGCAACGATACCCTGGAAGGTGGTGCCGGCAACGACCTGCTAGACGGAGGTGCGGGCAACGACACCTACCGCTTCGGCCGGGGTGGTGGGCAGGACACGATCTGGAGTCAGGATGTCACAGCGAACAAGCACGATGTACTGAAGCTGGGTGACGGTATTGTCGCGGGCAACCTGACCCTGGAACGCAATGCGGATGATTTGATCCTGACGATCAAGGACAGCGGCGACCGAATCACTGTGGCAGGATATTTCACCAATGATGGCACCGCATTCAGCCGATTGGATGTGATCGAGTTTACCGATGGAACGAGTTGGAACTTTACGGCTATCAGGGACTTGCTGCCGCCTATCGGGACCGAGGGGGATGACCGGATTCGGGGATACGGCTCGGCAGAGGTGATTGCAGGATTGGGTGGGAATGATGTGATCGAAGGGTTGGGTGGCGATGACGTTCTCGATGGAGGGGCCGGAAATGACATCCTGTACGGCGGTGCTGGTAACGATATCTACCGATTTGGCTTCGGTTCCGGTCAAGATGTGATTAACGATCTTGACTCTACTTTTGGCAATGTCGATACGATCCAGATGCTGGATGGAGTTGTGCCGGACGATGTGGTCGCGACCCGCGATGTCAGCAATCTATATCTGAGGCTGAACAATGGTACGGACTGGCTGACATTGCAAAACTGGTTTTCGGGAAACTCGTATCAAATTGAACGGGTGCGGTTTGCCGATGGTACGGAATGGAATGCAGCAGCGATGCAAGCCTTGTCTAATATACCGACCGCTTACTCGGACTATATTCAGGCGACCCCAGCGGATGACGTACTCGATGGCCTGGGTGGAAATGACCATATCTATGGCGGGGCAGGGAACGATATGCTCAGCGGTGGGATAGGGAATGACTATCTTAGTGGGGATACCGGCAATGACACCTATCTGTTCGGTCGGGGCGACGGACAGGACACGATTTCGAGCTACGAGTGGAACACCAGCAAACAGGACGTTTTGAGGTTCAAGACGGGAATCTCATCGGCCGACGTGGTGGTGAGTCGGCAATCAGACAACCTGATTCTCAAGATTGCCGGTACCCAGGACCAGATCACGGTCCAGAGTTATTTCTCCAACGACGGGGCCTTCAATGCCTACGGCCTTGAATCGATTCAATTCGAAGATGGATCACCTGCCTGGGATTATGCGGCGGTAAAAGCCAAGTCGCTGCTGGCGACGGGGAGCGACGACACCCTGTATGGGTTTGGCTCGGACGACGTGCTGGAGGGTCGTGGAGGGAACGACACGCTGTATGGTCAAGGCGGAAACGATACGCTCAGCGGTGGGGTAGGGAATGACTATCTCGGTGGGGATGCCGGCAACGATATTTATCTGTTCGGGCGCGGCGATGGACAGGACACGATATCCAACTACGACATCACGCAAGGCAAGCAGGATGTCCTGCGCTTCAAGACGGGAATCGCGCCGGCCGACGTGGTGGTGAGCCGGCAATCGAACAACTTGATCCTGAAGATTGCGGGCACCCAGGACCAGGTCATGGTCCAGAATTATTTCTCCAACGACGGGGCCTTCAATGCCTACGGCCTCGAATCGATTCAGTTCGAGGATGGATCGCCCGCCTGGGACTATGCGGCGGTAAAAGCCAAGTCGCTGTTGGCGACGGAGGGTGACGACAGCCTGTATGGATTTGCTTCGGATGACGTGCTGGATGGCTTGGGCGGCAATGATCAAATTCTCGGTGGAGCCGGGAACGACACGCTCAGTGGTGGCACGGGAAATGATCACCTCAGTGGCGAAGACGGTAATGACTCACTAGTGGGCGGTGGCGGAACCGATAATCTGGACGGTGGCCCCGGCAACGATATCTATCTGTTCGGTCGGGATGATGGGCAGGACACGATATCCAGCTACGACTCGACGCAGGGGAAACAGGATGTTCTGCGCTTCAAGACAGGGATATCACCGACCGACGTAGTGGTGAGCCGGCAGGGAATCAATCTGATCCTGAAGGTTGCGGGCGCCCAGGATCAGATTACGGTCCACAATTACTTTGCCTACGACGGTGCCTTCAATCCCTACGGCATCGAGTCGATTCAATTTGCCGATGGCACGACCTGGAATCTGGCCGCTGTGAAGGCGAGGTCGCTGCTGGGAACCGAGGCTGGCGATGTCATCTACGGTTTTGACAGTGCTGATGTGGTGGATGCGCTGGCTGGCGATGATCTGGTTTATGGCAATGCAGGCAATGACACACTCAGTGGTGGGGCGGGCAACGATAGGCTCTATGGTGGTAGCGGGGAGGATATCCTGGATGGCGGTGCCGGGAATGATTCGTTGCAAGGGGAGGTCGGCAATGACATCTACTTGTTTGGATCAGGCGCCGGGCAAGATTCGATCTACGACTACGACACTACGCCCGGCAACGTGGATACGCTTCGGCTGGCGGCAGGGGTATTGCCAGCAGATGTGGCATTCAAGCGGGATTTGAATAATCTGTACCTGAGCTTGCATACCAGCACCGACCAACTTACATTGACCAACTGGTTTAGCAGTTCGACTAAAGTCGAGCGATTGGTCTTTGCCGATGGTACCGAATGGACAGAGCCCGATATCCTGGCTCGAATGCCTAGCGCCACCAACGGCGACGATGTGCTGGTTGGAACAGCAGCCAACGATACTATCAGTGGACTGAGTGGGAACGATGTGCTTTACGGCCAGGGCGGCGATGACGTTTTGGACGGCGGCACCGGAAATGACTTTCTGTATGGTGGCGAGGGAAACGATACCTATCTTTTCGGATTAGGCTCCGGCTGGGACTCTGTGTCAGACACGGCAGGAAGCGGGGATATGGTACGAATGACCGACGGGGTCTTGCCCGAACAAGTGACGGTAGATCGGGACTCGATCAACCTTTACCTGCGTATGAACGGTGGGGCTGACCAGCTGACGCTTTCGGAATGGATGTCCACGGATTCCCACAAGGTTGAACGTATCGAATTTGGCGATGGCACGGTTTGGGATGTGGCTCGGCTTCTTTTGCGGGCTGGCGTCGGGCAAGGAAATAACATTGTTACAGGTACTTCCGCCGATGATGTGTTGGAAGGTTTGGGTGGCAACGACGCAATATACGGGCTGGGAGGCAATGACACTTTGCTAGGTGGCGTCGGTAGCGACCGACTCTATGGCGGCGAAGGGAATGATGTACTGGATGGTGGCTCTGGTGATGATTATCTCGAAGGGGGGGGCGGTAGTGACACATACCTGTTTGGGCCGGGCTCGGGTCAGGACGTCATTGTTGACGCTGTTGCAACGTATGGTGCTATCAATAAGGTCCGTTTGGCAGAAGGCGTACTGCCGTCGGATGTTCATGTTAAGTTCTACGGCAATGGGATTCTCTACCTTGGTTTGAACCACTACGCCGACCGAGTGACACTCGGCAACACAGAAGTGGAGTTTTCCGATGGCACGCGATGGACACAGGCGACAATGCGAGCTATGGCAAATTCCGGGAGTGAATTGAGTGACGTGCTATTTGGAACAGAGGACGGCGACATCCTTGATGGAGCTGGCGGGGATGACCTTATCTTGGGGAATGGCGGCAACGATGTCCTGAAGGGCGGCGCCGGCAATGATTATCTATACGGAGGACTGGGCAACGATATCTACATATTCGGCCTGGGTTTTGGGCATGACTATATTTCCGACAGCGACAGCACTGTCGGAAATCTTGATACGGTCCATATGGAAGCGGGGACGACCCCGGCGGACGTTCATGTGTCTCGCGATCAGCAGAATCTGTATTTGGACCTTGATCATGGCAACGATCGTTTGACCCTTGCGGGTTGGTTTGCCAACAATGATTCCAGGATAGAAAGAGTTGTCTTTTCGGATGGAACGGAGTGGGATATCGCACACCTTCAGGCGCTGACGTCCATCGCTACCACGGGTGACGATCATCTGATGGGCACGTCAGGGGATGACGTATTGGCGGGTTTGGCGGGTAATGACAGGCTTGAGGGCGGAGACGGGAACGATACCTACCAATTCAATGCCGGGGATGGATGGGATTTGATATGGGAAGGGGACGATCCATCGATGCAGGACATGGACTCACTGACGTTTGGCAACGGAATCACACCGGAATCGGTTTCTGTTTTGGCAGGCGTTAATGGGCGAGACAACCTCACTCTACTACTGGCTGACGGCCAAGGGCGTGTCGATATTGCCCAATATTTTTCAGGAAGTCCGCTTTATTACGGTGGGGGATATGGCGGAGGGATGGAAGCCGCTGTGCTGGCGTCCATTGAGGAAATCAAATTTGCAAATGGAGCAGTGTGGGATTTAGCTGCTGTCAAGGCGCTTGCCAGAACGGAGGGAACGGACGCCGATGAATCGCTCTATGGCAGTTCAAAAGATGACACGTTGAGTTCCCATGCCGGCCGGGATTGGGTCTATGGATACGGGGGCAACGATACCCTGGATGGAGGCAGCGGCGATGACAGGTTGAACGGTGGTTCAGGGGACGATATTTATTGCTTCGGTTCTGGCTATGGCCAGGATGAGGTCTATGAGTACGACGCTACCGCAGGGAATGTGGATACCGTCAGGATGGCAGCCGGCGTTTCTCCGTTCGATGTTCGTGTCACCAGAAGCACCGAAGATTTGTACCTGAGCTTGAACAATGGTACCGATCGTTTGACATTATTGGGTTGGTTCCGAGGACCTGAGTTCAAAGTCGAGCAAGTTCAATTCAGCGATGGCACGATATGGAATGAGCAAGATCTGGTCGATGCTTTATATACCAGTGATGATCAAGACAATACGATCATTGGAACCGGTGAGGACGACACGATTAGTGGACGAGGTGGCGCGGACCAACTGTACGGATTGGATGGAAATGATTACCTCAAAGGCGATGATGGTAACGATTATCTGAATGGTGGATTAGGTGACGACACCCTGGATGGCGGCAGCGGTGATGACGCTTTGGAAGGGGGCTGGGGAAGTGATGTCTATCTCTTCGGGCCTGGATCAGGGACCGATACGGTTAATGATATAGATGCATCGGGTGGCATTGATACGGTCCGTTTTTCTGATGGAGTGAGTCCATCGGACGTTGTTGTGACCCAGGATCAGAATAATTTGTTGCTCGCCTTGAACGGCGGAGCTGATCGGCTGATCCTGTCAGGTTGGTTTATCGATGATGCTCACAAGATTGAGCAGATTCGATTTGGCGATGGCACCGTTTGGACAAAAATCGATCTTGTCGCTCGTCTTCTTACGGGTGACGATCTGGGCAACACGCTGGTGGGTACTGCCGGTGATGACGTCATTAGTGGCTTGGGAGGTCATGATCAACTCTCTGGCCTTGATGGCAACGACTTCCTCGATGGTGGTACGGGAGGCGACACCATGATCGGCGGGTTGGGTGATGACACTTATGTCGTCGACAGTGGTAACGACGTCGTCACTGAGAACCCGAATGAAGGTATCGATACGGTCCGGTCAAGCATTACCTATACATTGGGTACGAATGTCGAGAACCTGACCTTGACGGGGATTGCCGCGATCAGTGGCACAGGAAACGCCTCTGACAATCTTTTGACTGGCAACAATTCCGCAAACACGTTAACAGGCGCGGGCGGCAACGACATCCTGGATGGCGGCTCTGGCGCTGATACGATGGTTGGCGGTACGGGCGATGACACGTATGTGGTTGACGATGCGGGCGATGTTGTCACCGAATCGTCGAATGCGGGTGTCGATACGGTGAGGTCGAGCATTACCTACACGTTGGGCAGCAATGTTGAGAACTTGATTTTGACGGGTGCCACGGCGATTGACGGCAAGGGCAATACGCTGGCCAACACACTGATTGGAAACAGCGCCGCCAACACGCTGAATGGTGGTACGAGGGCCGACACCCTGATTGGCGGTCTGGGCGATGACCTCTATGTGGTGGACAACGTGGGCGATGTGGTCATCGAGAGCGCAAGTGAAGGTACTGACACAGTGGAAGCGAGCGTCAGCTATACGCTGGGTTCGAATGTTGAGAATTTAACCCTGACAGGGTCGGCCAAACTCACCGGAGTAGGTAATGAGCTGGACAATATTCTGACTGGAAACAGCGGCGCCAACACATTGACGGGAGGCGCCGGTAACGACACCCTGAATGGTGGCGGGGGCACGGATACCTTGATAGGCGGTCTGGGGGACGACACCTACGTGATTAACAGCGCCGGCGATGTGGTGACCGAGAATGCCAATGAAGGCACGGATACGGTTCAATCGAGCATTGCCTATACCTTGAGTGCAAATATTGAGAATTTGACTCTGACTGGAACTCGCGGTCTGGCGGGGACGGGCAATGCGCTGGACAACATTCTCATTGGGAACAGCGGGGCCAATACGCTCAATGGCGCTTCTGGTGCCGATGCCATGGCTGGTGGAGCAGGGAACGACACTTATGTTGTTGACGATGTGGGCGACGTTGTTACCGAGAACGAGAACGAGGGTACGGATACGGTGCAGTCGAGCATCAGCTTTGTGCTGCCCGATAATGTCGAGAATCTAACCCTGCTGGGATCCTCGGCGATCAATGGTTCCGGGAACGCATTGGATAACAAGCTCACTGGCAATAATGCAGCGAATTACCTGGATGGTGGCTCTGGTGCCGACACGATGGTTGGCGATGCGGGCGATGACACATACGTGGTTGATGATGCGGGCGATGTTGTCACCGAATCGTCGAATGAGGGTATCGATACGGTGAGGTCGAGCATTACCTACACGTTGGACCGCAACGTTGAGAACTTGATTCTGACGGGTGAATTTTCAATCAATGGCACAGGCAATACCCTGGCCAACACACTGATCGGCAACAGTGGCGCGAACACCCTGAACGGTGGTACGGGGGCCGACACCCTGATTGGCGGTCTGGGCGATGACCTCTATGTGGTGGACAACGTGGGCGATGTGGTCACTGAGGAGGTTGATGAAGGTACGGACACGGTGCAGTCAAGTGTTGCCTATACCTTGGGCTCGAATGTCGAGAATCTGACCCTGACCGGGGCGAGCGGACTGGCTGGCACAGGTAATGCGTTGGACAACATTCTCATTGGGAACAGCGGCGCCAATACGCTGACCGGTGGAGCAGGCAACGATATTCTGGACGGTGGTACGGGCGCGGATACCCTGATTGGCGGGACTGGCGATGATACGTACGTCGTCGAGAGAGCCGGGGATGTCGTGACCGAGAATGCCAATGAGGGCACGGATACGGTTCAATCGAGCATTGCTTATACCTTGGGGGCAAATGTCGAGAATTTGACTCTGACGGGAACCCGCGGGCTGGCGGGAACAGGCAATGCGCTGGACAACATCCTCATCGGGAACAGCGGTGCCAATACGCTCAACGGCGCTGCCGGTAATGACACCCTGGACGGCGGGGCGGGTTCCGACACGCTGGTTGGTGGTATCGGAAATGATATCTACCTGTTTGGTCGAGGCTATGGCGCGGATATTGTTTCAGAGAACGATGCGACTGTCGGCAACACCGATTTGGCAAAGTTCGCGTCGGATATTGCCATTGATCAAATCTGGTTCCGTCATGTCGGCAACGATCTGGAAGTCAGTGTCATTGGCAGTTCGGACAAGATGACGATCCTGAATTGGTATTCAGGTTCTGCCTACCATATCGAGAAATTCCAGACCAACGATGGCAAGTTCCTGCTCGATACCCAAGTAGAGAACCTCGTCCAAGCCATGGCTGCCTTCAGTCCCCCGGCTGCAGGTCAGACCACCCTGCCGCAGAACTACCGCGACACCCTGGCACCCACCCTCGCTGCCAACTGGCAGTAATCCCAAGCGATCCAATATCTCCCCATCCAATGGTGGGGAGATCTCTATCCCATGGAATCCCCTTCCCTCACCGCAATTCCCACGCCGGAAGATGCCGCTTCCGCTAGCGTTCCCCCATCCGTAGACACCGGGCTCCTCGGCCTGGTCATGCTGGCCCATTTTCACGGCATTGCCGCCGACCCGGATCAACTGTCTCATGAATTCAAGGATGACGGTAAGTCGCTGGATACCTCCCGTATTCTTCTTGCCGCCAAGAAACTCGGCCTCAAGGCCCGGCTGGTTCATGTTGCGCCTGATCGTCTGGTTCGCACGCCGCTTCCTGCCTTGGCGGTGGATCTGGAAGGCAACTACCTCATCCTTGCCCGGGCCGATGTTGAACAAGTGCTGATCCAGATTCCCGGCGCGCCCCGCCCAGAGGTTCTGAGTGTTGAGGGTTTTGTTGCACGCTGGAGCGGCCAACTCATCCTCTTTGCCTCGCGGGCTTCCATGGCTGGCGAACTCTCCAGGTTCGACTTCACCTGGTTCATCCCCGCCGTTGTCAAGTACCGCCACCTATTGAGCGAAGTGCTCCTGGTTTCCTTCGTCCTCCAGCTCTTTGCCCTCGTGACCCCCTTGTTTTTCCAGGTCGTCATGGACAAGGTCCTGGTGCATCGCGGCTTCACCACCCTTGACGTCATCGCCGTTGGCCTGCTGGTCGTCTCTATCTTCGAGGTGGTTCTCTCCGGCCTGCGCTCCTACGTCTTCGCCCACACGACCAGCCGGATCGACGTGGAGCTTGGTGCCCGGCTCTTTCGTCACCTGCTCAACCTGCCCCTGGCCTACTTCCAGGCCCGCCGCGTCGGGGATACGGTCGCCCGGGTCCGGGAACTGGAGAACATCCGCTCCTTCCTCACCGGTAACGCCATCACGATCGTTCTGGATCTTTTCTTTTCGGTGGTCTTCATCGGCGTCATGCTCTGGTACAGCGGCTGGCTGACCTTGGTGGTGGTCTTGTCCCTGCCTTGCTACGCGCTGCTGTCGATCTTCGTTACGCCCCTGCTCCGGGCACGTCTCCACGAGAAGTTCAAGCGCAACGCCGAGAATCAGGCCTTCCTGGTGGAGGCGGTCAATGGCATCGACACCCTGAAAGCCATGGCCGTCGAACCCCAGATGACCCGCCGTTGGGACAACCAACTGGCCGCCTATGTGGCCGCCAGCTTCAAGACCAACACCTTGGGCACCCTGGCCCATGAGGGCGTGAACCTGATCGGCAAGCTGGTCACCATCATCACCATGTGGCTGGGAGCCCGTCTGGTGATCAGTGGCGACCTGACCGTGGGCCAGTTGATCGCCTTCAACATGCTCGCCGGCCGGGTGGCACAGCCCGTCATTCGGCTGGCCCAGCTTTGGACCGACTTCCAGCAAACCGGCATCTCGGTCCAGCGCCTGGGCGACATCCTCAACAACCGGACCGAAGTGGGCAATGCCAACCGAAGCACTTTGCCAGCCCTGGTGGGTCGGGTGGAGTTCGATCAGGTGGGTTTCCGCTATCGCCCCGACGCCCCCGAAGTCCTGCGGGGGATCAGTCTCGTGGTGGAACCGGGGGAGGTCATCGGCATCGTCGGCCGATCCGGTTCCGGCAAAAGTACCCTCACCAAGCTGGTCCAACGCCTCTATCTGCCCGAGCGGGGCCGGGTCTTGGTGGACGGGGTGGACCTGGCCATGACCGATACTTCCAGCCTGCGCCGACAGATCGGGGTCGTGCTCCAGGAGAACATGCTGTTCAACCGCTCCATCCGAGAGAACATCGCCCTCACCGACCCGGGCTTGCCCATCGAAGCGGTGATCCAGGCCGCCAAGCTTGCCGGCGCCCACGAATTTATTCTGGAATTGACCGAGGGCTACGACACCCTGGTCGGGGAGCATGGTTCCACCCTCTCCGGCGGCCAACGGCAACGGATCGCCATCGCACGGGCTTTGATCGGCAATCCCCGCATCCTGATTTTCGATGAAGCCACCAGCGCCCTGGACTATGAATCGGAGCGGATCATCCAACAGAACATGAAGGCGATCTGCCGAGGGCGGACGGTGCTGATCATTGCCCACCGACTTTCGGCGGTGCGGGACGCCAGCCGCATCCTGGTCATGGATCGAGGGCAGATCGTGGAACAGGGCACTCACAGTGAACTCCTGGCCCATGAGGCCGGCCACTACTCCCGGCTGTATCGCCTGCAGTACGCATGACCATGGCGACACTCACCCTTAAATTGCAGGCCCTCTGGGATCTTCTCCGCCGCTATGGAGAAATCTTCAGCCATGTCTGGAAGGACCGGCAGAAGCTGGACTCCCCCGTTCGCCTGTCTCATGAGGCCCAATTCCTTCCGGCCGCCCTTGAACTCCAGGAAACCCCCGTTTCTCCGGCACCCCGGGTGACCATGTGGATCCTGATCGGCTTTGCCCTCATTGCATTGCTTTGGACGATCTTTGGCCACATCGATGTGGTGGCCACCGGCCACGGCAAGATCGTTCCCAATGACCGAAGCAAGGTGATCCAGTCCTTCGATACCTCCACCGTCAAGGCCATCCATGTCACCGATGGGCAGGCGGTCAAGGCGGGCGATGTGTTGATTGAGTTGGATGGGACTAGCCAGAGAGCCGATCACGACCGGGTTTCCAGTGATTTGGCGGAGGCCCGGCTACAAGCTGCCCGAGCCAAGGCGATGCTGGCGGCCATTGGATCAGGACGCGTGTCTCAGCTCGCGGCACCGGGCGTCCCCAAGGATCGATTGGTACAAGAGCAGCGGCATCTGGAGGGCCAGTTCGGCGAGTTTCAGTCAAAGGTGGCTCGCCTGGAGGCGGATATTTCCCGTCGTGAAGCAGAGCTCCGCTCCACCCAGGAAGTGGTGCGCAAGCTGGAGCAGACCGCACCCATCGCCCGCCAGCGCGCCGACGATTACCGGAATCTGGTGGAGAAGAACTTCGTCTCCAAGCATGGCTATCTGGAGAAGGAACAGAGCCGGATCGAGCTGGAGGCGGATCTGGCCACCCAGCACAGCCGGGTCGAGGAACTCAAGGCAGCCCTGAGGACCGGGCAGAGCGAGCGGTTGGCGTTGATTGCGGAAGCCCGGCGGATTGCTTTGGACAGCCTGAACGAGGGGGAGCAGAAAGCTACGGAACTGGCCCAGGAGCAAGTGAAAGCCGAGAACCGGAAAAACCTGATGCAACTGACCGCACCGGTGGATGGCACGGTCCAGCAACTGGCTGTCCATACCGTGGGTGGGGTGGTGACCGAAGCCCAACAATTAATGGTGGTGGTGCCTCGGGATGACTCGGTGGAGGTCGAGGCTTTCCTGGAGAACAAGGATGTGGGTTTTGTCTTCCCCGACCAGGAGGCGGAAATCAAGATCGAGACCTTCCCCTACACCAAGTACGGCACGGTGCATGGCAAGGTAATCCATGTGTCTCAGGACGCGATCAACGATGAGAAGAAGGGATTGATCTACTCGACCCGGGTCAAGCTGGATCGGGCGACGATGCGGGTGGATGGGCGGCAGGTCAATCTGGCCCCGGGGATGGCAGTATCGGTGGAAATCAAGACCAGCAAGCGGCGCGTGATCGAATACTTTTTAAGCCCCTTGATTCAGTACAAGGACGAAAGTTTTCGCGAGAGATAGCACCGTTCGCTGTTGTGGTCCATTTATCTGTGTGAAAACCTCGGTGAGGTAGCGTCGCAGAAGGTCACTCAGGGTATTTTTCTTGGCCTCGGTACGGTCGATAAAAACGCCACGCTCGGCTTCCGGGTCGCCCAGGCGCGAGCATCGGCCTTGGCCTTTGTGCTGAAACTGCGGGAGAGGATGGGTAGTGTGCTGATTTGTGTGCAAAAGCGACTGCAGTAGGAAGCAGAGGAGTGGTCATGGTAAGAGGTTGATTGTGCAGATCGACCTTGAACCCCTTAGGAGGGCAAACCATTACTACGATGAAGCATAAGGGAACCCTACATTGCTGACCGGCATAGGCAGTCAGGCGAGCGACCGCTTAGGCCGACAACCAGTCGCCATGGTTACCTACCCCAAAGTCTCCGCTTGCCGTAGTTACCAATCCCATCGCGCTCTCCTGCTCATACGACGAATACTTGTACTTCCTTAAAACCCGATTCATCATCAGCCGTAGGTTGGTCCTCATTGGCGCCCGATAGCGTTTCCGCCAGGGTAAGGCAAGAGAATTGAGCTTTCCCGGAACCGTAATTGCGGCAACCAGTTTGAAGCTGGTAGTCCAGGCTTGTCCAAAGCCATTTAATTACAGCCAAGAATAGGTAGCATACCGGCCTGGATTTAAATTAAAAAAGCCATTGAGAATCAATGGCTTTTTTGTTCTTATGGCGGAGAGGGTGGGATTCGAACCCACGGTGGGCTTGCACCCACGCCTGATTTCGAGTCAGGTACATTCGACCACTCTGCCACCTCTCCGTGGGCGCGCATTCTATCACTGGCAAGCGTTGAAGGGCTACCTGTGGTTTGCGATAGTTCTGGCACAATGCGCTTCCCTCATGTCCGGAGGAGACCACATGGTTCGTCCTCTCGCTTTCCTGTTCAGTACCTGTACCCTCCTGCTTCTCCTGTCAGCCTGTCAACGCCTGCCCGCTCCGGAGCAGTCGGGAGAGCTCGTGGTGGCGATCCGCAAGGAGCTGTCGGGCGAGTGGGGCGGGCAGGCGCAGGAGTCGAGTTTCGAGCGCGATATGGTGCGGGCCTTCGCCGAGCGCCTGGGCGTTTCGGCTCGTTTCGTGGAGGCCGTCGACGAGGGGGAACTGAACCGGCTGGTGATGGAAGGACGGGTGCATTTTGGCGCGCCGACCTGGATCAGCGACGGAAACGGACTCCACTACACGTCGCCGCTGCTGGAGACCAGCCAGGTGGTGGTCGGTCATACCGATGACATGGGACTGGAGTCATTCCCGGCGGAGTTGGACGGCCGTACCGTGGAAGCGATGCAGGCCTCCCCGCAACTGGAAGCGCTGCACCGCCTGGCCGGGGATCCGGCTCGCTTCACGGTCCAGGCCCGGACCGCGATCAGCGATTTCGATCTGCTGCGCGACGTGGTGGAGCATCGGGTCGATTTTGCGGCCACCAATCTATTGACCTACCGGATGGCTCTGCAATTCATGCCGGAGCTGGATCTGGCAATGACGCTGCCTGGCAAGCTGTACTACGGCTGGGCCTTCGCGCCGCAATGGAAGTCGCTGTGGCGGCGGGCGGAGGACTTCATCGTCGAGTCCAAGCAGAACAAGACCATCGCCCGGCTGAAGGACCGCTATTTCGGTCATATCGAACGGATCAAGGCGGAAGACATCGCTCAACTGATTCAGGATGCCCAGACGCTGCTGCCGCATTATCGGCGCTATTTCCAGGACGCCCAGGAAATCACCGGTCTGGATTGGCGCCTGCTGGCGGCACTCGCTTATCAGGAGTCGAAATGGGATCCGCTGGCCACTTCGCCGACCGGGGTGCGCGGGATGATGATGCTGACCGAGGATACGGCCGACCTGCTGGGCGTTTCCAACCGCCTGGACGCACGGCAGAGCATCCGCGCCGGAGCCAAGTATCTGGCCAACCTGATCGGCGATCTGCCATCCCATATCGTCAACCCGGACCGGACCTGGCTGGCCCTGGCGGCCTACAATCTGGGCATGGGACACTTGCGCGGAGGGCGCAGTCTGGCGTCGGGCATGAAGCGCGACCCGGATTCCTGGTTCGACATGAAGAAGGTGCTGCCCCTGATGTCGCGCCCCGAGTACTACGCCCGGCTCAAGGCCGGCCGGGCGCGGGGCGGCGAGGCGGTGATCATGGTGGAAAACATCCGTACCTTCTACAGCATCCTCAGCCGCTTCGAGGCGCCCTGGCAGCCGGGCCTGAAGTTCGGCCACTGAAGTTCGGCCGGTTCAGCCGGTGAGTTTGTCCAGCCCGCCCATGTAGGGCCGCAGCGCGGCGGGAATGGTCACGGAACCGTCCGCCTGCTGATAATTCTCCAGAATCGCCACCAGGGTGCGGCCGACGGCCAGGCCGGAGCCATTGAGGGTGTGCAGCAGTTCCGGCTTGTTCTTCTCATTACGGAAGCGGGCCTGCATGCGCCGCGCCTGGAAGGCTTCGAAGTTGGAGCAGGAGGAAATCTCCCGGTAGGTGTTCTGGGCCGGCAGCCAGACTTCCAGATCGTAGGTCTTGGCCGCCGAGAAGCCCATGTCGCCGGTGCACAGCGCCACCTTGCGGTAGGGCAATTCCAGCTTCCGCAGGATCGCCTCGGCGTGGCCGGTCAGGGTTTCCAGCGCTTCCCAGGATTTTTCCGGATGCACCAGCTGCACCAGCTCCACCTTGTCGAACTGGTGCTGGCGGATCATGCCCCGCGTATCGCGGCCGTAGCTGCCCGCCTCGGAGCGGAAGCAGGGCGTGTGGCAGACGAACTTCAAGGGCAGTTGCTCGGCGGCGAGGATCTCGTCGCGGACGATGTTGGTCACCGGCACTTCGGCGGTGGGGATCAGGTAGAGCTTGCCGCCGTCGTGGCGCGGTACCTGGAACAGGTCTTCCTCGAACTTGGGCAACTGGCCGGTGCCGTACATGCTGTCGGGATTCACCAGGTAGGGCACATAGACTTCGGTGTAGCCGTGCTCCGTCGTATGCACGTCGAGCATGAACTGCGCCAGCGCCCGGTGCAGGCGGGCGATGCCGCCCTTCATCAGGGTGAAGCGGGAGCCGGCGATCTTGGTGGCGGTCTCGAAGTCCAGGCCGAGGACGGCGCCGACATCGACGTGGTCCTTGACCTCGAAATCGAAGCGGCGCGGTGTGCCCCAGCGCAATACCTCGACGTTGCCCGTTTCGTCCTTGCCCGCCGGCACGCTCTCGTGGGGCAGGTTGGGAATGCCGGTGACGAAGGCCTGGTAGCGCTCCTGCAGGGCGGCCAGCTTGTCCTCGTTGGCCTTCAGCTCGTCGCCGATGCCGGCCACCTCGGCCAGCACTTTGGTCGCGTCTTCGCCCTTGCCCTTCAGCATGCCGACCTGCTTGGACAAACTGTTGCGCCTGGCCTGCAAATCCTGGGTATGGGTCTGCACCTGCTTGCGCTCGGCCTCCAGGGCCTCGAAGGCGGCGGTGTCGAGGGTCACGCCCCGACTGGCGAGGCGTTCGGCGACAAGAGCGAGATTGCTGCGGAGGAGTTGGATGTCGAGCATGAGGGATGGGTCCTAGGATTTTTGCTATTTCGTTTTTCTTGCCGCCCGGTCCAAGTCCCGCAGATGGGCCAGCTTGTCGGCGATCTTCTGTTCCAGGCCGCGCGGCGTGGGCCGGTACCAGCCCGGCGCGGCGATGCCTTCGGGGAAGTAGTGCTCGCCCGCGGCGTAGGCCTCCGGCTCGTCGTGGGCGTAGCGGTATTCGCGGCCGAAGCCCAGGTCCTTCATCAGGCGGGTCGGGGCGTTGCGCAGATGCTCGGGAACCGGTCGCGACTGATCCTTGGCGACGAAGGCGCGGGCGGCATTATAGGCGACGTAGGCGGCGTTCGATTTGGGCGCCACGGCCAGGTAGAGGATGGCCTCGGCCAGGGCCAGTTCGCCTTCCGGGCTGCCCAGGCGCTCGTAGGTCTCCACCGCGTCCAGCGCCAGGCGCAGGGCGCGCGGGTCGGCCAGGCCGATGTCCTCGGTGGCCATGCGGATCATGCGCCGGCCCAGGTAGAGCGGATCGGCGCCGCCGTCCAGCATGCGCAGCAGCCAGTAGAGGGCGGCGTCCGGGTCGGAGCCGCGCACCGATTTGTGCAGCGCCGATATCTGATCGTAGAAGGCGTCGCCGCCCTTGTCGAAGCGGCGCAGGTCGCGTGCCAGGGTGGCTTCCAGGAAGGCGGCGTCGACTGTCGTCACGCCGGCCGCATGGGCTGCGGTGCGCAGGGTTTCCAGCACGTTGAGCAGGCGCCGGGCGTCGCCGTCGGCGTGGCCGATCAGGCGGGTGCGCGCCTCCTCGTCGAAACTCAGGTCGGCAAAGGCCTGCTGCCGCGCCCGCTCGAACAGTTCCGCCAGTTCCTCCGCCGACAGGCTTTTCAGCACATACACCGCCGCCCGCGAGAGCAGGGCCGAGTTCACTTCGAACGAGGGGTTCTCGGTGGTGGCGCCGATGAAGGTGACGGTGCCCGATTCCACATAGGGCAGGAAGGCATCCTGTTGGGCCTTGTTGAAGCGATGCACTTCATCGACGAACAGGATGGTGCGCCGCCCGCTCTGCGCCTGCACCAGTTCGGCGCGCTGCATCGCTTCGCGGATGTCCTTGACGCCGGAGAACACGGCGGAGAGCGCGATGAACTCGGCGTCGAAGGCATCGGCCATCAGCCGCGCCAGGGTGGTCTTGCCCACCCCCGGCGGCCCCCAGAGGATCATCGAGTGCGGCGTGCCCGAATCGAAGGCCAGGCGCAGCGGTTTGCCCGGCCCCAGCAGATGCTGCTGGCCGATCACCTGTTCCAGCGTCCGCGGCCGCAGCAGTTCGGCCAGCGGCGCGTGGGGCGGTACAGCGGAGGAGAACAGGTCGCTCATGGACAGGAAACAAGCGAGTCCGGCGGCGCCGGGTTGCGCGTGAATTCGTGAGTTCGGAATCGCCCAGTTTACCCGGCCGGCGGCATGCGCCGCCCCGGTTCAGCGGAGGATTTTCGACTCCCGCTCGTCCACCAGGTAACCCACGGTCTTGCTGGAATCCATGAAACGATCCTCGTCCTCGCGGAAAATTTTCGCTGCGGGAGTGGCGTTGAATTCCAGCGCCTTCCGATGATCGTCCTCGTTGGCGAACCAGAATTCCGTGATCACGTCGAAGGGCGGTTCTTCCTGGCCGGGGATCGGTTTGACGAAGTTGCGCACGTAGCGGGCGAAGGGAAAATGCTTGAGACCGAGGGGAGCGTGCACTTCCTCGTAATAGCGGACGAACTCCTCATGGCTGATGCCGGGCTTGCGCTTCATCATGGCGATGCTTTTGATCATGCCGCTTCCTCCTCGGGGTGATGGGTGCCGCTGCCGGTGCGCACCTTCTGGCGGATTGTAAAGCAACGCAATGCCCTGGCGCCGGCGCGGACTGGCGCTTGCCGCGCCGCGCCGGAGGAGGCACCCGCTCAGATCACGCCCTGGGCCAGCATCGCATCGGCAACCTTGACGAAGCCGGCGATGTTGGCGCCGTCGATGTAGCTGATACTGCCGTCGGCGCGGCGGCCATGTTCCAGACAGGCGCTGTGGATGTTGCTCATGATGCCGTGCAGGCGGCGGTCGACTTCTTCCGTCGTCCAGGTCATTCGCATCGCGTTCTGGGTCATTTCCAGTCCCGACGTGGCGACTCCGCCGGCATTGCTGGCCTTGCCCGGCGCATAGAGCACGCCCCGGTTCTCGAACAGCTTGGCCGCCTCGTTGGTGCTGGGCATGTTGGCGCCCTCGGCGACGCAGATCACGCCGTTCTTCACCAGCGTAGCGGCGTCGTTTTCGTTCAGTTCGTTCTGCGTGGCGCAGGGCAGGGCGACATCCACCGGCACGTGCCATGGGGTTGCGCCCGCTTCGAAATGCACGCCGACCTTTTCCGCGTATTCGTTGACGCGGCCGTAATAGTGGTTCTTGATCTCCATCAGGATGGCCAGTTTCTCCGGCGTGAATCCCTCGTTGTCGATCACGGTGCCGCTCGAATCGGAGACCGTCACCACTTTCGCTCCCAGTGCCATGGCCTTTTCCACCGCATACTGGGCCACATTGCCCGAGCCGGAGACGGAGACCCGCAGCCCGTCCAGGCTCCGGCCTTTCTGCTTGAGCATTTCCTCGACGAAGTAGACCGTGCCGTAGCCGGTGGCCTCCGGACGAATCAGCGATCCGCCGAAGCTCAGCCCCTTGCCGGTGAATACGCAGTCCGAGCGGTTCGACAGCTTTTTCATCATACCGGCCATGAAGCCCACCTCGCGTCCGCCGACGCCGATGTCGCCGGCCGGGACATCCGTGTCCGCGCCCACATGGCGGAACAGTTCGCTGACGAAGGCCTGGCAGAAACGCATGACTTCGCCGGGGCTCTTGCCCTTGGGGTCGAAATCGGACCCACCCTTGCCGCCCCCCATGGGCAGCGTGGTCAGGGCGTTCTTGAAGGTCTGTTCGAAGGCCAGGAACTTGAGGATGGAAAGATTGACCGAGGGATGGAAGCGCAGGCCGCCCTTGTAGGGGCCGATGGCCGAGCTGTGCTGGATGCGGTAACCCCGGTTGACCTTGACTTCGCCGTGATCGTCCACCCAGGACACCCGGAACTGGATGACCCGTTCGGGCTCCATCAGGCGATCGAGCAGGCTATGCTCGGCATAGCGTTTGTGCTCGATGACGTAGGGCCAGATGCTTTCCATCACTTCGGCGACGGCCTGGTGAAATTCAGGCTGGCCAGGGTTGCGGTCTTTCACGTACTCGAGGTATTCCTCTAAGTTGTTGTATTTCATTATTTATTCATCCCTTGGTTCAAGAAAAGCAGATGTGGGGACGGGAAGCATCCGTGTGCGCCCAAAAAAGCTTCGGGATAATAGGAAAAATCAAGGCGGACTTGGTGGTTTCTGATTGAAATTTGATCTGCCTCAAGCGTATGATCCGAGAGACAATGTGTTTTTTGGGGAGCCCGTCATGCCCATCGATGCCGTCGGCGCAGCCAGCAGTGCCAATATCCAGAACACGCAGCCATCGCGTCCGCAGCCGCGCCAGCAGGATGCCATGCAGAACGCGGACGAGTCCGCAAAAACCCAGCGCGCCAAGGCGCAGGAGGCCAAGGACGCGCAGCAGGCGCGGCAGGCGCAGCGCGAGCAGGCCCAGGCGGTGACGAATACCCAGGGCCAGGTCACGGGGCGAATCGTCAATACCTTCGCCTGATCCGCGGCGGGGCCTGATTTATAATCGCCGCCTTTTCCCCCAGGAGAAGGCCAAGTGGGTCTCGACCGCGTTCCCTCCGGCAAGGATTTGCCGAACGATTTCAATGTGATCATCGAAATTTCGATGCACTCCGACCCCATCAAGTACGAAGTGGACAAAGAGTCCGGCGCGATTTTCGTCGATCGCTTCATGTCCACGGCCATGCACTATCCCTGCAACTACGGCTACATCCCCCATACCATCGCCGGCGACGGCGATCCCGTGGATGTGCTGGTGCTGTCGCAGTTCGCGCTGCCGCCCGGGGTGGTCGTGCGCTGCCGCCCGGTCGGGCTGCTGAAAATGATCGACGAGGCGGGAGACGACGCCAAGCTGCTGGCGGTACCGGTGGACAAGCTGACCACCATGTATCGGGATATCACCGACCCGCGCGACCTGCCCCAGATGGTGCTGGACCAGATTTCCCATTTCTTCGCCCACTACAAGGATCTGGAGCCGGGCAAGTTCGTCAAGGTGAGCGGCTGGGCCGGCGCCGAGGAAGCGAAGCGGGAAATCCTGGCCGGCGTGGCCTGCTACAACGATGCCGGAGACAAGCCGGCGTTCTGACGCCGGCCCGGCTGCGCGCGGCTTCCCGCGCCGGCTGCCGGAAACGAGGGAGCCGCCGCGGCTCCGGCGAATCGCCGCCGTAGCGCGTTTCCCGTCGACCGTTGTGTTCGAGTTGTGATGATCATGCCCAAGCTGAAAGTCGCCATTGCCCAGATCAACTGCGTCGTCGGCGATCTCGCCGGGAACGCGCGCCGCATCGGCGAGGCCGCGCAGCGCGCCAAGGCACGGGGCGCCGATCTGCTGCTGACGCCGGAACTGGCCCTGTGCGGCTATCCGCCGGAGGACCTGCTGCTGCGGCCGGACTTCTACCGGGCGTGCGAGCGGCAACTGGCCGATCTGGCGGCCGCCGCGCCGCTGCCGCTGCTGGTGGGGCATCCCGCCGCCGCCGGGGGGCGGCGCTACAACTGCGCCTCCCTGCTGCGCGATGGACGCGTGGAGGTGACCTACCGCAAAGGGCGCCTGCCCAATTACGAGGTCTTCGACGAGGAGCGCTACTTCGACGAGGGCGACACCCCCTGCGTGGTGGAGATCGGCGGCGTGCGCTGCGGCATCAACATCTGCGCCGACATCTGGGAGCCCGGCGCCGTCGAGCATGCCAAGGCAGCGGGGGCGGAACTGCTGCTGGTCCTGAATGCCTCGCCTTTCCACATGGGCAAGCAGGCCGAACGCTATCAGGTGCTGCGCAGCCGCATCGCCGCCACCGGCATGCCCGCCGTGTATGCCAATCTGGTCGGCGGGCAGGACGAGCTGGTGTTCGATGGCGCGTCTTTCGCGCTCGATGCCGAGGGACGGCTGACCCACCAGCTGCCATCCTTCGTCGAGGCGCTGGAGGTCGTCGAATACCGGGACGGCCATATTCTGGCCGGCGAGGTGGCGGCCGCCCTGTCGCCCGAGGCCGAGGTCTATCAGGCACTGGTGCTGGGGGTGCGCGACTACCTGGGCAAGAACGGCTTTCCGGGCGCCATTCTGGGGCTCTCCGGCGGCGTCGATTCGGCCCTGACCCTGTGCATCGCGGTCGATGCCCTGGGCGCCGACAAGGTGCGGACGGTGATGATGCCCTCCCCCTACACCGCGCAGATGAGCCTGGACGACTCGCGGGCGCTGGTGCGCGCGCTCGGCGTGCGCTACGACGAATTGCCGATCCAGCCGGCGATGGACACCTACGGCGAGATGCTGGCGCCGCTGTTCGCCGGCTTGCCGCCGACGGCCTGGGCCGACACCACGCCGGAAAACATCCAGGCCCGCGTGCGCGGCATGGTGCTGATGGCGCTGTCCAACCGGACCGGCTCCATCGTGCTCACCACCGGCAACAAGAGCGAGATGGCGGTGGGCTATGCCACCCTCTATGGCGACATGGCCGGCGGCTTCGCGGTGATCAAGGACGTGTTCAAGACCTTCGTCTATCGCCTGTGCCACTACCGCAACAGCCTCGCCCCGGTGATCCCGGAAAACATCCTCACCCGGCCGCCCTCGGCGGAGCTGCGGCCCGACCAGACCGACCAGGACACGCTGCCGGCCTACGAAGTGCTCGATGCGATCATCCAGGCTTACATGGAGCAGGACCTGTCGCCGCGCGAGATCGTCGCCGGGGGGCAGGACGAGGCCGACGTGCGGCGGGTGGTGACCATGCTCAAGCGCAACGAGTACAAGCGCCGCCAGTCCCCGGTGGGGATCCGCATCACCCGGCGCGGCTTCGGCAAGGACTGGCGTTATCCGATAACATCCCGCTACCAGGACGAGTACTAACGCTCATGGAAACCAATTTTTCGTCCCGGCGCATGAAATACGCGAAGAGCAAGAAGGCCCTCCCCCTCCCGGCCTCCCCCTCTCCGGGGGAGGTGACGGCATTGGCTCGCTGCGCTCGAAGCCACCACACACTCCGTTTTTGCGTTCTTTCACGCTAGAGCGTGTTCACAGTAGCCAGATATAGGTGCATGCCAGATGCAAGAATGCATTGAAGCGGTTGGCGAGCTTGTCGTAACGTGTGGCGAGTCGGCGAAATTGCTTGAGCCGATTGAAGAATCGCTCGACCAGGTTACGCGCCTTGTAGCGCTCTCGGTCGAACTCACGCGGCGTGGGGCGATTGCTGCGGGGTGGAATGACGGCCTCAGCGCCCATGCGGGCGATGGTGTCGACAAACGCGTTGCTGTCGTATCCCTTGTCGGCGACCACTGCGTCGGTAACCAAGGCATCGACCAGTGCGGGGCCTTGCGTAATGTCGGCCACCTGACCACCGGTGAGGATCAGGCGCAGCGGATTACCCAGGGCATCCACGCACGCATGGATCTTGGTGGTCAGTCCGCCACGCGACCGACCGATCGCCTGATCGCCACCGTTTTTTTTGATGCGCCCGCTGAGTGCTGGTGCGCACGTACCACTGTCGAGTCGATGAAGAGCTCTTCCAGGTCTGCTTCTCCTCGGAGGGCCTCGGCCACTCGCGACCAAACCCCATTGGCTTCCCATCGTGCAAAGCGCACATACACAGAGTGCCAGTTGCCAAACTTCGGCGGCAAATCACGCCAGGGGTTGCCTACCCGGGCGGTGTATAGCACCGCCTCAACAAATAAACGGTTATCCACGGCACGCCCTCCCTTGTCCGTGGGCTTCCCTGGCAACAACTCCGAAATCCGCGCCCACTGTGCATCGCTCAACATGTCCCGATCCATTGCTTACGTCCAAATTCCAGGATGTAAACACAAATCCGATACTGTGAACAGACCCTAATCACTGCACATCAATCATGAAAAAGATCGAAGCCGTCATCAAGCCCTTCAAGCTCGACGAGGTCCGCGAAGCGCTGTCGGAAGTGGGCGTCACCGGCCTGACCGTGACCGAGGTCAAGGGCTTCGGCCGGCAGAAGGGGCATACCGAGCTTTATCGGGGCGCCGAGTACGTCGTGGATTTCCTGCCCAAGATCAAGCTGGAGATCGTCGTCGCCGACCAGGACGTGGAGCCGGCCATCGAAGCCATCATCAAGGCCTCCCGTACCGGCAAGATCGGCGACGGCAAGATCTTCGTCCTGCCGGTGGAGCAGGTGGTGCGCATCCGCACCGGGGAAATCGACGAATCGGCCATCTGAACGGATTCGCCGGGCCGCAACGGCCTGGCTTCGCGCCTCTTTCGCAAGGATAGGGGCGATGTGCGCCGCCGTTTCCACATCGCTGGCCTGCGCGCATGAACCTGAACCGCACTTCAAGCCACGGAGATCACAGAGGACGCAGAGAGGGTGCGGATTTGCCGCAATTGACCGGATCACCTCGCAGGTGAGCGATCCAGCGTTGGCAACCCATTGCCTTTCCTCTGTGATCTCTGTGCCCTCTGTGGCTGACTGAGGTTTCAAGAATGAATGCTCTGCCTGCCGCGGCCGAGGACCTTTTCCACGAAGGGGTCCGCCTGATGGCGGAAGGCGATGTGGCCGCGGCGACGGCCGCCTTCGAGCGTGCGCTGCTGCTTGCTCCCGATTTCGCCGAGGCTCACGCCAATCTCGCCCTGCTGCTGGATCGGGACGGATGCGGGACGGCGGCGGAAACCCATTATCGACAGGCCATCGAACTCGACCCGCGGCAGATGCAATCGCATCTGAACCTGGGCGCTCTGCTGATGGGGCAGAAACGCTTCGCCGAGGCGGAAGCGGCCCTCCGGCAGGCGCTGCTGCTCGATCCCGACTCGCCCGGCGCCTGGTCGAACCTGGGCGTGCTGCTCGCCTGCCAGAAGCGGGAAACCGAGGCCGAGCAATGCCATCGCTGCGCAATCGCGCTGGCGCCCGACTACCGCAAGGCCCGCTTCAATCTTGCCTACCTGCTGCTGCGCCAGGGGCGCTACGAGGAGGGGTGGGCGTACCTCGAAGCGCGCGACTGGTATGCGCCGCTGGAAAAGCATTTGCATTTCCCTCGCTGGCAAGGCGAATCCCTGCGGGGGAAATCCCTGTTGATCGGCTTCGAGGCCGGGCACGGCGACATGATCCAGTTCTGCCGCTATGCCGCGCTGGCCAAGGCACGCGGCGCGGCGCGGGTCTCGGTCCTGTGCCATCCGGGCCTGAAGTCCCTTTTTGTCCGCCTGCGCGGCGTGGACGACGCCTTCGCCTTCGACGCGCCATTCCCCGCCTCGGGCTGGGACTACTGGGCGCCGCCGCTGAGCCTGCCGTTCCTGTTCAGCACCCGGCTCGACACGATTCCCGCGGACCTGCCCTATCTCGACGTCGAACCCGAACGGATCGAACATTGGGCCGGCATCATCGGCGCTCCGGGCGGGAAGCTGCGGGGCGGCCTGCGGGTTGGTCTTGTTTGGCAGGGCAATCCCCGCTTTGAGAACGACGCCGACCGCTCGCTGCCTTCCCTTGACACCCTGGCGCCATTGGGCGACGTGGCGGGCGTCCGCTACTTCAGCCTGCAAAAAGGCGCCGCCGAGGCCGAGGCGGCGCAGCCATCCCCGGCGCTGCCGCTGACCGACCTGGGACCGTCCATTGGCGACTTCGCCGACACCGCGGCGATCGTGATGAATCTCGACCTGGTCGTGGCGGTGGATACGGCCGTCGCGCACCTGGCGGGCGCCTTGGGCAGGCCCTGCTGGGTGCTGCTGCCCGACTACAAGACCGATTGGCGCTGGCTCGCCGCGCGCGACGACTCGCCCTGGTATCCGGAAGTGCTGCGCCTGTTCCGGCAAAGGGCGGCGGGCGACTGGACGGCCGTGGTCGAGGCGGTCAGGACGGAATTGCAGGGTTTGGTCGCGCGGCGCCGTGGGCCGTAGCGCTGCGCCATGCTCACGGCGCGGCGAGCAGCACGATCACCGCGCCGGCGCCGCCTTCCGCGGCACGGGCCTGGCAAAAGGCCAGCACCTCCCGGCGCTGGCCGAGCCAGCCCAGGGTCAGCTTCTTCAGCACCGGCTCCCGGCCCGGGGAGCCCAGGCCCTTGCCATGCACGATGCGCAGGCAGCGCCGGCCGCAGCGCCGCGACTCCTCGAGGAAGGCGGCGATCGCCAGGCGCGCCTCGTCCCGGTTGTGGCCGTGCAGGTCGAGGTGGCCCTGCACCACCCAGCGGCCGCGGCGCAGGTCGCGCAGCACGCCGGCGGGCAGGCCCGGCTGCAGCCAGGCGGCTTCGTCGCCGCCTTCCAGGTGGAGGTCGAGCAGGGGTGGGCCGTGCAGGGTTTCGACCAGCGCCGCCGCCTCGTCGCGCTGGCGCTGGCGGGGAATGGCCGGCGGGGGCGGCGGCTCATGGTGCACCCGGTCGGAGACCAGGGGCACGGCGTCCGCCACGGCCGAGCGGAACAACTCGACTTCGGCGGCGGCGGGCGTCCCGGCCTGGCGCCGGGCGGCGGTTCCGGACGGGGATGCGCGAGAACGCTGTTTCATTCCCGCGCTTCCATCGTCACATCATCGCCGCGGCCGGATCAGCCCAGGTTGTCCAGATAGCGTTCGGCGTCCAGGGCCGCCTGGCAGCCGGTGGCGGCGGAGGTGATGGCCTGGCGGTAAATATGGTCCTGCACGTCGCCGGCGGCGAACACGCCGGGAATGCTGGTGGCCGTGGCGTCGCCGTCGCGGCCGCCCTTGGTGACGATGTAGCCGCCGTCCATTTCCAGTTGGCCGGCGAAGATGTCGGTATTGGGCTTGTGGCCGATGGCGATGAACACGCCCTGCAACGCGATGTCTTCGCTGGCCCCGGACCGTACGTTCTTGATGCGCATCCCGGTGACGCCGCTCTTGTCGCCCAGCACCTCGTCCAGCGTGGAGTTCCACTTGATGGTGACCTTGCCGGCCTTTTCCTTCTCGAACAGCTTGTCCTGGATGATCTTCTCGGCGCGGAACTTGTCGCGGCGATGCACCACGGTGACGTGGCTGGCGATGTTGGCCAGGTACAGGGCCTCCTCGACGGCGGTGTTGCCGCCGCCCACCACCGCCACCGGCTGGTTCTTGTAGAAGAAACCGTCGCAGGTGGCGCAGGCGGAGACGCCCTTGCCGGCGAAGGCGTCTTCCGAGGGCAGGCCCAGGTACTGGGCCGAGGCGCCGGTGGCGATGATCAGGGCGTCGCAGGTGTATTCGCCGGCATCGCCGACCAGGCGCATCGGCTTCTCGGTCAGGCGGGCGGTGTGGATGTGGTCGAAGATCATCTCGGTGTTGAAGCGGGCCGCGTGCTTCTCGAAGCGGGACATCAGTTCCGGGCCCTGGACGCCGTCGGCATCGGCGGGCCAGTTGTCCACCTCGGTGGTGGTCATCAGTTGTCCGCCCTGGGCCAGGCCGGTGATCAGCACCGGGTTCAGGTTGGCACGGGCGGCATAGACGGCGGCGGTGTAGCCGGCGGGGCCGGAGCCGAGGATCAGCAGGGGGATATGACGGACGGGGGCGCTCATGGCGGCGTTTCTCCTGGGGAGGTCGGGAATTGGATTGGAATTATACTTGCGCCCGTCGCCACGAAATATTCGTGGCCCCATTGATGGAACCTATTGAACCATGTCCGGTGTTTCCCATACTGTCCTGCGTTCCCTGCCGATTTTCGAATCCATCGACGAGGAACGTCTGGAATCGATCGCCCGCGCCGCCTCCCTGAGCAACATTCCGCGTGGAAGCGTGGTGATGCAAGAAGGAGATCACTCCGATAACGTGTATTTCGTGATCAATGGCGCCCTCAAGGTTTCGGTCTCCGACGAGGAAGGGCGGGAGGTGATTCTCACCATCCTCGAGCGCGGCGAGATCTTCGGGGAAATGGGGGTGGTGGACGACCATCCGCGCTCCGCCAACGTGATGGCCATCCAGGCCAGCGATCTGCTGGTGATCTCCAAGGCCGATTTCCATGATTGCCTGAGCGACAATTTCGACGTTGCCCTGTTCATCATGCGCGCGCTGGCCAATCGCCTGCGCCAGGCCGACCGCAAGATCGAGAGCCTGGCGCTGATGGATGTCTATGGCCGCGTGGCGCGCCTGCTGCTCGACCTGGCCGAGGAGCGGGACGGCTGCCTGCGGGTGGTCCGGCGCATCACCAAGCAGGATATCGCCAAGATGATCGGCGCGTCCCGCGAGATGGTGAGCCGGGTCATGAAGGACCTGCAGCAGCGCGGCCTGATCGACGAGGAGGTGGGCGGCCAGATCCTGCTGCGCGAGCAGCTCAGCCAGCCGCTCGGCGCCGAGCGAATGACCGGATAAAGCCGCCTTCCCCGCCATATTCCCGGCACGTTCCTTCTGTCCGTGCCGGGATAATCGGCACTGTTCCCCTTGCTGGATTTTTCCATGGCTGTCTCCAATACCTTGCGTCGGGCGGAACCGCGGCCCCTGCCCGAGAAACTGGTCGGGCTCGTCAATGAAGCGCGCTGGCTGCTGCTGGCGGCCGGCGGCTTGTACATCGGCCTGGTGCTCTGGGGGTTCGAGCGCACCGATCCCGGCTGGTCCCACGCGGCGGCGGCGGGGCCGGTCGCCAATCCCGGCGGACGCCTGGGCGCCTGGCTGTCCGACCTGCTGTTCTACCTGTTCGGCGTTTCCGCCTGGTGGTGGGTGGTCTTCCTGCTGCTGACGGTGGCCTGGGGCTATCGGCGTCTGGAGGGCCTGGCGGTGGGGGACCGGCGGCCGTTGCTGATCGCGGCCAGCGGCTTCGTCCTGTTGATGGCGGCCAGTTGCGGGATCGAGGCGATGCGCTACTGGAGCCTGACGACGCCCCTGCCTTTCCGCCCCGGCGGCTTGCTGGGATACGAGGTCGCCCTCCAGGCCCAGCGTTTCCTGGGGTTCAACGGCGGCACCCTGATTCTGCTGGCCCTGGCGGCGGCCGGCTTCAGCGTGTTTACCGGACTGTCCTGGCTGCGTCTGGCCGAGCGCATCGGCACGTTGCTGGAAGTCTGCTGGTTCGGCGCCGGCCGCGTGCTGCAAACTTGGCAGGACCGGCGCTACGGCAGGGTGGTGGCCGAAAAGCGCGAGGCCGTGGTCGAGGTGCAGCGCAAGAAGGCGGAGGAGAATCCGCCGGCGCCGGTCAAGATCGAGGCCGTCGAACTGGAAGTGCCGGTGGCGCCCAAGGCCGCGGCCCGGGCCGAGAAGGAGCGCCAGGCGCCGATGTTCTTCGACGCGCCGGGCGAGGCGCTGCCGCCCCTGCATCTGCTGGACGATCCCTCGCACAATCCGGACGACCTGCCCGCCGCCGACACCCTGGAATTCACCTCGCGCCTGATCGAGCGCAAGCTGGCCGACTTCGGCGTCGAGGTGAAAGTGCTCTCCGCCCTGCCGGGTCCGGTCGTCACCCGTTACGAAATCGAGCCCGCCACCGGTATCAAGGGCAGCCAGATCGTCAATCTGGCCAAGGATCTGGCCCGCTCCCTGTCGCTGGTCAGCGTGCGGGTGGTGGAAACCGTGCCGGGCAAGTCCTGCATGGCGCTGGAACTGCCCAATTCCAAGCGCCAGACGGTGCGCCTGAAGGAGATCGTCGGCTCCAAGGCCTACCACGGCCTGCACTCCCCGCTGGCGGTGGCCCTGGGCAAGGACATCTCCGGGCTGCCCGTGGTGGTCGACCTGGCCAAGATGCCCCACCTGCTGGTGGCCGGCACCACCGGCTCGGGCAAATCGGTGGGGATCAACGCGATGATCCTGTCCCTGGTCTACAAGTCCGAGCCCAAGGACGTGCGCATGATCATGGTGGACCCGAAGATGCTGGAGCTTTCGATCTACGAGGGCATTCCCCATCTGCTGGCGCCGGTGGTCACCGACATGAACAAGGCCGCCAACGCGCTGCACTGGTGCGTGGGCGAGATGGAGCGGCGCTACAAGCTGATGTCGACCCTGGGGGTGCGCAACCTGGCCGGCTTCAACGCCAAGATCCGCGATGCGGAGAAGGCCGGCGAGCGCATCCCCGACCCCTTCGCCCTGCCCGGCGATCCGGAGGCCGGCGCGCCGTCGCTGACCACGCTGCCCTACATCGTCGTGGTGATCGACGAACTGGCCGACCTGATGATGGTGGTGGGCAAGAAGGTCGAGGAACTGATCGCCCGCCTGGCGCAGAAGGCCCGCGCCGCCGGCATCCATCTGGTGCTGGCCACCCAGCGCCCGAGCGTGGATGTGATCACCGGCCTGATCAAGGCCAACATCCCGACCCGCATCGCCTTCCAGGTCAGCAGCAAGATCGACTCCCGCACCATTCTCGACCAGATGGGCGCCGAGGCGCTGCTGGGCCAGGGCGACATGCTCTACCTGGCGCCCGGCACCGGCCTGCCGACCCGGGTCCATGGCGCCTTCGTCGCCGACGACGAGGTGCATCGGGTGGTCGAGCACCTGCGCAAGGTGGGCGCCCCGGACTACATCGAGGACATCCTCAGCGCGCCGGCGACGGAAGGCGAGGGCGCGGGCGGCGAGGCCAGCGGCGACGCCGAGGCCGACCCGATGTACGACCAGGCCGTGGAAGTGGTGCTGAAGACCCGCCGTCCGTCGATCTCCCTGGTGCAGCGCCACCTGCGCATCGGCTACAACCGCGCCGCGCGCCTGATCGAGGCGATGGAGCATGCCGGGCTGGTCTCGCCGATGAATGCGGCGGGCGGCCGCGAAGTGCTGGTGCCGGAGAAGGCGGAATGAACGCGGGACGTTTTCCGCGATAATCCGTCCCATCATGCGCATCCGGCTTTTGCTTTTGTCCCTCTTCGGCGCCCTGCCACTGGCGGCAGCCGCCTCCGGCCTCGACCAGCTGCACGCCTTCCTGCGCGAGACGCGGGCGGCGCAGGGCGCTTTCAGCCAGTCGGTGATCGGCAAGGCCGGCAAGAAGCCCAAGCAGTCCTCCGGCAGTTTCCTGATCCAGCGGCCGGGCAAGTTCCGCTGGTCCTACGACAAGCCCTATCCCCAGCTCCTGGTCAGCGACGGCGAGCGGCTCTGGAGTTTCGATCCGGACCTGAACCAGGTCGTGATCAAGAAAGTCGGCCAGGCCCTGGGCGCGAGTCCCGCCGCGCTCCTGGCGGGCGAGTCGCTGGAAAGGAATTTCGAGCTGCGCGAAGGCGCCGCCAATGGACAGGGCCAGGAACCCGGCCTGGAGTTCGTCGAAGCCACGCCCCGCGCCCAGGACGCCAGTTTCCAGAAAGTGCGCATCGGCTTGAAGGACAGGTTGCCGCGGACGATGGAAATCCAGGACAACTTCGGCCAGACCACGGTGCTGCGCTTTTCCCGCTTCGAGCCCAACCCGCCCGTCGCCGCCGCCCAGTTCCGCTTTACGCCGCCCAAGGGCGCGGACGTGGTGGGCGAGTGATCGGCGCTGGCATCCATCGGGCGCGGAAAGTCGGGCGCGGAAAATTTCATTTGCCAAGCCGGACGATCCGGTGCATAGTGGCGCCCGCGATCTTCAAGTAGTGCCGTTGTTGTCTGGTTCAGTACCCGCAGTAGTTCTCCGGTATTCCTCCCTTCAGTATCCTGCCGTCTTGACCTTCGCCCTCCTTTCTGGGGCAAGCCCCGTTTTTTGTTTTTTTAGGATATTCAAGACATGGCAACAGGTACCGTGAAGTGGTTCAACGATTCCAAGGGTTTTGGTTTCATCACCCCCGAAAATGGCGGTGACGATCTCTTCGCCCATTTCTCCGCGATCCAGGGTCAGGGCTTCAAGACCCTGGCCGAAGGTCAGCGCGTCACTTTCGACGTCACCACCGGCCCCAAGGGCCAGCAGGCGTCGAACATTCGTCCCGCTGACTGAGCGGCCCGGTCGGCATGGCCGCGCGCCATGCCGGGGAACGGCGTCCGGAGGCACGCCTTCCGCCGTTCCTTCCGGACAAGCCCGGCATCCGCCGGGCTTTTGTTTTTTTCTACCGAGGAGTCCGGCCGATGGCCAAGGAAGAACTGATTGAGATGAATGGCGTGGTCGATGAGGTGCTGCCGGATTCCCGTTTCCGCGTCACGCTCGAAAATGGCCACAGCCTGGTGGCCTACACCGCGGGCAAGATGCGCAAGCACCATATCCGCATCCTCGCCGGCGACAAGGTTTCCCTGGAGGTTTCGCCCTACGACCTGAGCAAGGGGCGCATCACATTCCGTCATATCGAGGGCCGCACACCCGGCGCGCCGACACGGCGTCGGCACTGATCGCAATCCAGCGATATCCGCCATGCCTGGTTATGAAGTGAAGTTCCAGCAGGTGGCGGTGGCCGGCGGGGCTGATTTGGAAATCCGCTCCCTGCTGGATCGTCAGCAATACGCCGACCCCTTCGGTATCGCCGAAGCGGCCGGTATCTCCCCGGCCTGCTGGTCCCTGTTCGGCCAAGTCTGGCCCTCGGCGCAAAAACTTGCCGACCTGATGCAGGTCTGGGAGTTCGGCTCGCACCGGGTGCTGGAAATCGGTTGCGGCCTGGGGTTGCCCAGCCTTGTGATCCATCGCCGCGGCGGGAACATCACCGCCAGCGACTGCCACCCCTTGGCAGAAGCATTCCTGCTGGCCAACCTGGGACTCAATCGACTCTCCGGCCTGCAATACCGGATCGGCAATTGGGGGCGGCAGGCCCCGGCCATGGGGGAGTTCGATCTGATCATCGGCAGCGATGTACTCTACGAACGCAGCCATCCGGAACAACTGGCGGCGTTCCTGCAATTGCATGCGGCCCCCAGCGCCGAAGTGTTGATCGTCGATCCGAACCGCAGCAACCGCCGGGCCTTCCACCGGGCCATGGCGGCGCTGGGTTTTGACCTGACGGAGACCCTGCTGGATGCGCCCCTCGATGACGGCAGCCCCTATCGGGGCCGCCTGCTGCACTATCGGCGCGAAGCCGCCGAGGGTGCGGCTGCGGGGGCAAGGCACCCGACGGTTTAGCCTGCGTCGCCGCCCGTTTCGAACTTCTGCCGCAACAGAAAGCGGGCCGGGTCCACGGTGGCGGCGAGCTGGGCTTCGAGCGGCAGCGGCTCGCCTTCGATCTGGCTGGTCAGCAATTCCCCCATCAGCACCGACCACACCAGGCCGCGCGCGCCGTAGCCGCTGGCGACGTGGAGTCCGGGCCAGCGCTCCACGGCGGAAAGATCCCGGCCCTGGGGGCGGGCCTCCGGCCGATGCAGCAGGCCCAGCATCGGCAGCTTGTCCGGCGATACCGGGCGGAAGCCGACCCGGCCGCCCCAGTCCTCCAGCGGCGCGGCGGGAACGTAGTCGGGCAGCATGCTCGACAGCCGGGTCCGGTTGGCTTCCTGGTCGGCCCGGGTCAGCGCCGCCTCCCCGTTCCGCTGGAAGCTGGCGCCGACGCAGAGCAGGCCGTCCCGCGCCGGCGAGACATAGCCTTCCCGGCAGACCACGGCGCGCAGGGCCTGCGGCGGCGGGGCCGGCAGGTGGCTGACCTGGCCGCGGAAGCGGAACAGGGGCAGATGGGCGCTCTGCGGCAGGCGCAGCAGGTCGTGGGCGCTGGCCAGTACCAGGTGGGGGGCGCTGGACAGGGTGCGGCCGGTGGCGTCCAGCACGCGCCAGCCGCCATCGGCCAGCGCTTCGATGGCCGCCACCGCCGTGCCGAAATGGCGCCGCAGCCGCGGGCCGGCCAGTTCCAGGGCCGCCCGGCACAGGCTGGGCGGATTCCACCAGGCGCCGCCGCCGAACCACCAGCCGCCGTCGCTGACCCGCATTCCGGCCAGCAGCGACGCCTCGTCCTGTTCGACGAAGCGCACGTAGCTCGCGGGAAAGCCGCAACGCTCCAGGATTTCCTGCTGCTTGCGGCGATGGGCCGCGTCGCGGGCGATTTGCAGCACGCCGCACGCCTCGCCCTCGATGGCCGCGCCGGCCGCTTGCCACTGGGCCACCTGCCTCAGGGCGTGGAGGTAGCAGGCGCGGTTGAGACGCGAGGCGCGGTTGTCGTCGAGGGACAGCATCGGCAGCATCACCGCCGTGCGGTTGCCGGAGGTTTCCTCGGCCGGCGCGCCGTGGCGCTCGAACAGATCCACCGTCCAGCCGCGCCGCGTCAGCGCCTCGGCGCAAAGACTGCCGGCAAGCCCGGCGCCGACCACGATGGCCTGCCGTTGCGGCGCCCGCTGTGCCGCAACGGGCGCCGCCAGCGTCTCCTCGGCATCATTGCAACCGTAGCGGCCCACCAGCATTTCCCGCTTGTGCGCGAAGCCGGGACGCTTCTCCAGGGCGAAGCCGGCCTGGTTCAATGCCTGGCGCACCGCGCCGGCCACCGCCCAGGTGGCGAGCGTCGTGCCGGGGCGGCAGAGCAGGCCGATTTCCGCCAGCAGCCGGGGCGACCAGAGAGCGGCGTTCTTGGCCGGCGCAAAGCCGTCCAGATACAGGGCGTCGGGCTCGGCGACGAACTGGGGGATGGCTTCCAGGGCGTCGCCCAGGGCCAGGGTCAGCACCACCCGGCCGCCCTCGAATTCGAGGCGGTGGAAGCCCGCCGTGAGTTCCGGCCACTGGTCGCGCAACTGCGCCGCCAGCGGCGCCAGTTCGGGATAGTTGCGGTGCAGCCGCGCCAGATCCTCGCGCCGGAAGGGGTGCTTTTCCACGGAGAGGAAGTGCAGCCGCCCGCAGCGCCGGCCGTCCGCCTTCCAGGCCGCCCAGGTGGCGAGGAAGTTCAGCCCCTGGCCGAAGCCCGTTTCCAGGATGACGAAACGTTCCCGCTCCTGCCAGCGCCGCGGCAGGTCGTTGCCGGCGAGGAACACGTGGCGCGCCTGTTCCAGCCCGCCGGCGCTGGCGTGGTAGATGTCGTCGTAGCCGGGCGAATAGGGGACGCCCTGCTCGGTGAAGGTGAGGGTCGCGGGCTCGATGGGAGGCATGGGAGCGGCATTTGGGCGCGGGGGCGGGAGGGTGGGGCCGCGCATTCTACGGCGGCCGGCATTTTCTCGATGACACCCTGTCGGTGGATTGGTTACTCAGACGCTACAATCTGAAAGCTATTTTTAGGGCAAAAAATCGCGACCCAGATGGGGTCTGGGTCGCTATCATGGTGCTCTGATGAGGTTGCTTTTATTGTTGCCTCCAGGGAATCAATCCGCCTCGTGGCAAAAGTGCGCAGCCAACGCCGCCGACCCGCTCAGGCGGCGGCTCGACTCCGGTTCAGGGCCGGGTCGTTGGGCGGGGTCATCACGCACCAGGTGCCGGCCGGGTGGTAGATGTAGGGCACGCAGCGGTTGCAGTTGGTGCAGCCGGACTGGGTCAGTTCCCCGCTCTTGAACTTGTTGACCAGGCCGGTGTCGTGGATCAGGGCGCGGGCCATCACCACCGCCTCGAAGCCGTCCCGCATCGCGGTCTCGGCGTTGGCCAGGGACTTGGCGCCGCCCAGGTAGCCCAGCGGCACCTTCACCGCGGCGCGGATCTGGCGCGAGTAGTCGAGGAAATACATTTCCTTGAAGGTGACCTTGGGGGCGCCGAACTGGGCGAGTTTGAAGGCCATGCTGGCCTTCTTGCCCAGCACCTTCTCCATTTCCTCGACGTTGAGGTTGCTGCCGAACATGAAGGCGCCGGACTCCACGTTGCGCCCGCCGGAGAGCACCAGCATGTCGGCGCCGGCCCGCTCCAGCACGCGGGCGGTGACGATGGCGTCCTCCACCGTGGCGCCGCCCTTCACGCCGTCGGAGACGTTGATCTTGGCCAGCACCGCCATGTCCTTGCCGACCGCGGCCTTGACGCCGGCCAGCACCGCCGCCGGAAAGCGGGCGCGGTTCTCGGCGCTGCCGCCGTACTGGTCGCGGCGCTTGTTGTTGAAGGGGGATAGGAACTGGTTCAACAGGTAGCCGTGGCCCATGTGCAGTTCCACGGCGTCCAGCCCGGCCTCGCGGCAGATTCGGGCGGCGGTGGCGAATTCCTCGATCACCTGGGCCATGTCGTCCTCGTCCATGGCGCGGCTCCACCAGTTGCCGGAGAGCACGCCCGCCTTGTTGAAGCCGCTGCACGCGCTCATCAGCCGGCCCTTGACCTTGATGCCGGTGACGAACAGGCCGCCGTGGGTGAGCTGATAGGACATCCTGCCGCCCTCGGCATGGACGGCGTCGGCCAGCGCCTTCAGGTCGGGGATGATCTCGGGCCGGATCCACACCTGGTTGGGCAGGGTGCGTCCGATCTCGGAGACCGCGCCGTAGGCGGCGGTGGTCATGCCCACGCCGCCGGCCGCCAGGTCCCGGTGATGCTTGACCAGGGCCTTGCTGGGGGCGCCGTCGACCACCATGCCCTCGTTGGCGCCGGACTTGATGAAGCGGTTGCGCAGGGTGATCGGCCCCAGTTGCAGGGGATCGAAGGGGGAAGGCGGTGTGTTCATGGCGGTCTCCTCAGGATGATGTTTTGATTGTCGTGGCGGTAATTTTACTACGGCGCTTTCCGTCGCCTTTGACGGACGGAGTGTGCCATTTTCAGCGTTCTGCCGCAGAATGGCGGGCCAACAATCATTTGCAAGGGAATCCCATGAATCGTCGACAACTACTCCAGGGCGGCGGCACCCTGACGCTCGCCGCCGTCGCGGGTCTTGCCACGGCGGCTACTCAGGCCTCGGCCCCGGAAATGCACGACCATCACCATGACCACCATCACCATGGCGCCGGTGCGGACTACCGTGCGCTGGCCCACTCCGCCACCCATTGCGTGATGCTGGGCGAAGCCTGCATCGATCATTGCCTGGACCTGCTGGCCCAGGGCGACAAGAGCCTGGCGGCCTGCGCCAAATCGGTGGAGCAATTGCTGGCGATCTGCAACGCCCTGCGGCAGATGGCCACCTACAAATCGGCCCACGTGCCGCGCCTGGCCAAACTGGCGATGGACGTCTGCAAGGAATGCGAGACCGAGTGCAACAAGCACAAGGAACACCAGGCCTGCCGCGACTGCGCCCAAGCCTGCGCCGAGTGCCACCAGGAGTGCGCCAAGGTCGCTGCTTGAAGGCAGGGAAACGCGGATTAAATCCCTATCCGTTCGGGCTGAGCCTGTCGAAACCCAGTGTTGGCGCGGCTTGCACTTCGACAAGCTCAGTGCGAACGGACTTGTTCCACGTTTCCTTAACGTAAAAATAGAGCTTTTCCGCCGGGCCGCCCCAAGGAAAAGCGGCACGCGGCGCCAGGCGCAACCTATCGGTGCCGCCACAGCGTTCCCCCAAACACCCGAGCGCAGCGAGCCAATGAGAACCCCCCGGAGGGGGGCGAAGGGGGGCGAGCCTGTCTACCGTGCGAGGAAAGCCTCCACCGCCTGGCGGAAGTCGTCCTTGGCGGCGCAGCGCAGGAAGGCCGCCTTTTCCAGGTTCAACTGGCGGTGCAGGGCTTCCTCGTCGCTGAACAGGCCCTTGATCTCGCGGATCGCCTGGGGCGGCAGCGCGGCGACTTTCTTCGCCAGGGTCTCGGCTGCCGCGGCCACCTGATCGTCGGCCACCACCTGGGTGACCAGGCCCAGGCTCAGGGCCTGGGGCGCGCCCAGGGCGGCGTTGGTGAGCATCAGTTCCTGCGCCCGCAGCGGGCCGATGCGGCGCTGCAGGGCGTAGCTGAGGCCGCCGTCGCAGGAAACCGCCAGCTTCGGGTAGGCGACCACGAACTTGGCCGATTCGCCGGCCACCACCAGGTCGCCGGCCAGCGCCAGGGACAGGCCGCCGCCGGCGGCGGCGCCCTGCACGGCGCAGATCAGCGGCACCGGCAGGCCGCGCAGGGCCTGGATCGCGCCGTGGAAGCTATCGATCAGCCGATCCAGGAAAGGCACGATGTCGGCCATGTTCTCCTGCATCGAGCGGATGTTGCCGCCGCCCGAGAAGGCCGGGCCGTTGGCCTTGAGCACGACCACGCGCGTCTGCGCGGGCAGCTTGCGGCAGGCGTCGCGCAGGGCTTCGGTGATGTCGAAGTCCACCACGTTCATGGCTTTCGGCTTGTTGAGGGTGAAGGTGGCGATCCCGTCTTCGTGCGCGACGGTCAGAACGGCTTCGGTTTGCATGAAATCTCCCGGAAATTGGGCGGACGGCCCGGGTCAGCGGTGGGCGCGGCGAGCCGCGTAAAATCGGCCCGATTCTAGCAACGAGCCTTGACCATGGTTTATCCGACGCAGGCGATCATCAACGAAGTGGGCCCGCGTGACGGCCTGCAGAACGAAAAGACACCGATTCCGGCCGCGCTCAAGATCGAGCTGATCGAGCGTCTGGCGGCGGCGGGGCTGACCTCGATCGAGGCCACTTCCTTCGTTTCTCCCAGGTGGGTGCCGCAACTGGCCGACGGCGCCGAGGTGCTGGCCGGCGTGCCGCGCCGGCCGGGGCTGCGCTACACGGCCCTGGTGCCCAACCTGAAGGGCTTCGAGGCCGCACGGGCCGCCGGCGCCGACGAGGTGGCGGTGTTCGTCGCGGCCTCGGAGAGTTTCTCGCGCAAGAACACCAACTGCTCCATCGCCGAGGCGCTGGAGCGCTGCGCGCCGGTGCTGGCCGCGGCCGCGGAGGCGGGGATGCCGGTGCGGGGCTACATTTCCTGCATCGCCGGCTGCCCGTTCGAGGGCGAGGTGAGTCCGGCGCGGGTCGGCCGGCTGGCGGGGGAACTCCATGCGATGGGCTGCCACCAGATCAGTCTGGGCGACACCATCGGCGTCGGTACGCCGCGCCAGATCCGCGCCGCGATCAAGGCCGCCGCCGTCCATGTGCCCGTGGAGCGCTTGATCGGCCATTATCACGACACCTACGGCATGGCGCTGGCCAACGTCCATGCCTCCCTGGAGATGGGCGTGTTCCGTTTCGACAGTTCGGTGGCGGGCCTGGGCGGCTGCCCCTACGCGCCGGGGGCGACGGGGAACGTGGCCACCGAGGATCTGGCCTATCTGATGCGCGGGCTGGGCATCGAGACCGGCATAAACATGAACAAACTGGTCGCGGTGGCCCGCTGGATTTCGGCTAAGATCGATCGACCCGCCCAATCCGCCCTGGCCCTGGCCTGGCGGGAACAAGGGTAGATCGATCAAGAATCCATTCGATATCAATTTCAAGAGGAGAACGCAGTGTCCAGTTCATTGTTCGAAGGCAAGGCCGCGCTGGTGACCGGCGCGGGCGGCGGCATCGGCCGGGCGGCGGCGATCGCTTTCGCCCAGGAGGGGGCATCGGTGATGGTGGCCGACGTGAACGCCGCCGGCTGCGAGGAAACCGTGAGCCTGATCCGTGCCGCCGGCGGCACGGCGGAGTTCATGTTGTGCAACGTCACCCAGGAGAACGAGGTGGCGGCTCTGGTGGCGGGTACCGTGGCCAAGTTCGGCCGCCTCGACAGCGCCTTCAACAACGCCGGGATCAGCACCTCCAAGCCCGAGATCAATATGGACGACTTCCGCCGCGTCATCGACATCAACCTGATGGGCGTGGCCTACGGCCTCAAGTACCAGATCGAGCACATGCTGGCCCACGGCGGCGGCACCATCGTCAATACCGCCTCCATCGCCGGCCTGTCCGGCGCCGGTACCCTCGAATACTGCGCCAGCAAGCATGCGGTGATCGGCATGACCCGTTCCGGCGCGCTGCGCTATGCCAGGCAGGGCGTGCGCATCAACGCGGTCTGCCCCGGGGTGATCGAGACGCCGATGACCATGCCCCTGACCAAGGACCCCGCGATGAAGGCCCATCTGGATGCCATGTGTCCGATCGGCCGCATGGGCCAGGCCTCCGAAATCGCCGATGCGGTGATCTGGCTGTGCTCGCCCAAGTCCAGCTTCGTCACCGGCCAGGCCCTGGCGGTGGACGGCGGCTTCATGTGCCGCTGAGGAGGTCGCTGGCCGGATGAAAAACGGGAGCCGCGGCTCCCGTTTTTTTCAGCCCGAAACAGCAACTTTTCCAACAGCAGCTTTCCCGCCGGGCCGCCCCAAGGAAAAGCGGCACGCGCCGCCAGGCGCAAACGGCATCATGCCGCCACGGAGTTCTCCGTAACTTCGAGCGCAGCGAGCCGACTCGAACCCCCCGGAGGGGGGGCAAAGGGGGGCGAGTGTTATTCCTTCACCGGCCGCTTCGACAGCTTGCGCTGCAGGGTGCGGCGGTGCATTTTCAGCGCCCGCGCGGTGGCCGAGATGTTGCCTTCGTGTTCCGCCAATACCCGCTGGATGTGCTCCCATTCCAGCCGCGCCACCGAGAGCGGCTCGGCGCTGGGGTTGAGATCGGGATTGGGCGCGGAGCCGTGGAGGGCGGCGACGATCGCTTCCGCCTCCGCCGGTTTGGTCAGGTAATTGTCGGCGCCCAGCTTGATGGCCTCGACCGCCGTGGCGATGCTGGCGTAGCCGGTCAGCACCACGATGCGCAAGTCGGGCAGGGCGGTCTTGAGCTGGGGGACCAGGGCCAGGCCGGAATCGGCGCCGATCACCAGGTCCACCACCGCATAGTCGATGCCGGGCCGGGCCGGGCCCACCAAGCCCAGGGCCGTCGCCGCGTCATTGGCGACGACGACTTCGAAGCCGCGTCGTTCCAGGGCGCGGGCCGCGATGCGGGTGAAGGTCGGGTCGTCGTCGACCAGCAGGAGTCTCGGATTCATGGCGGCGTCAGCAGGGTGGACAAGGGCAGGCGCAGACAGGCCTCCGCGCCCGGATTCAGGTTGCGCAATTCCAGCCGGCCCCCCAGCCGTTCGGCGGTGGCACGGGTGAGGAACAGGCCCAGCCCCATGCCATGGGTCTTGCCGCTGTATGGCGTGCGTCCGGCATGGCGCAGGGCCTCGGCGCTGAAGCCGGGGCCGCCGTCCTGGATCCGGAAGATCAGCTCGTCGCCGCGCAGCTCCAGTCGCAGCCGCACCTGGTCGGCACTGGCGTCGGTGGCGTTGTTGAGCAGGTCGTTGAGGGCCTGGCTGAGCGTGGGTTCGGGCAGGGCGCGGCGGCACGCCAGTTCGGGCGGGATGTCCAGGACCGGCAGGGTCTCCGGCCGGCGATGGCGGAAATGACGCAGCAATCGCGTCATCCAGGCTTCCAGGGTTTCCGGACGGTTGCGGGCGCTGGAAACATTGGCCTCCTCCAGGAGGCCGCTGACGATGTCGCGGCAGCGCTCCACCTGCAGCCGCAAATCCTGGGCATCCTCTCCCAGGGTGCCGGCCGCCGGGGCGTTGGCGGCGATCTCCTCGGCCAGCAGGGTCATGGTGTTGAGCGGCGTGCCCAGGGCATGGGCGGCGCCGGCGGCCAGGCTGCCCAGGGCCACGATGCGCTCGTCCACCAGCGCCCGTTCCCGCGCCGCCGCCAGGCGCCGGTCGCGCTCGCGCAGGGCGGCGCCCATGCGGCCGACGATGCCGACGATCAGCAACGCCGAGAGCACGAAGGTCAGGCCCATGCCCAGCAGGTGCAGTTCCGCCACCCGGTTCGCGTCCTCCACGGTGATGGGCATCGCCACCAGCCACAGCAGGCCGTAGGCAATGCTGGAAAGGCCGGCCATGGCCCAGGCGAAGGTGGGCGGCAGGAGGGCGGCGGCGGCGGCCACCGGCAGCAGATAGAGGGCGGTCAGCGGGTTGGCGACACCGCCGCTGAAGGCCAGCCAGGCCGTCAGCAGGAGGCCGTCGATGCTCAGGTGAATGCAGGCTTCGCGCTCGCCGACGGCATGGCGCCGCTGCCGCAGCCAGACGCCCAGGGCGAACAGCGCCCACAGGCCGCACAGGCCGAACAGCACCGGCAGCGAGGGCAGGATGCCCAGCACGGGCACCGCCAGGCCGGTGAAGGTCAGTGCCGCGGCGAGGGCGGCGACCCGCAGCAGGGTCAGGCGGCGCAGGTTGTCGGAGGAAAGCGGTGCGGCCATCGTGGTCGAGGAAAATCGGTTGATCGATTCTAGCCGAGCGGCATGGGCAAATCTGCGACAATCTGCCGCAACGGCCGCTGGCGCCGGGCCTCGTAGACTTTCTTCATTTTCCTCATTCATTCCCGCCTCTGGAGATCGAGATGAAACGCATGACATTTTTTCTGCTGACCGCCGCTTGTTCGTTTGCCGCATCCGCTGCATGGGCCGCCGACGTCGAGGTGAAGGAGGCCTGGGCGCGGCCCACGGTCCAGGGCCAGCAGGCGACCGGCGCCTTCATGACCCTGGTGAGCAAGGGGGGAGCGGCGCTGGTCGGCGTGGCCAGCCCGGTGGCCGGCATTGCCGAGATCCATGAGATGCGCCTGGAGGGCGGGGTGATGAAAATGCGTCCGCTGCCCCGCCTGGAACTGGAAGCCGGCAAGCCCCGGGTGCTCGGTCCGGGCAGCTATCACGTGATGCTGATGGATCTGAAGCGGCCGCTGGTCAAGGGCGAGACGGTGCCCATGACCCTGAAGCTGGAAGCCGGCGGCAAGCCGGAGACGCTGGAGATCAAGGCCGAGGTGCGCGATCCGGCCATGCCGGCGGCGGGGCACCACCACCACTGAATCGGCGCCCCAACCCGCGGGGCGGGTTGGGGCAGGCCGCCTTATCGAGGCAGCATCGACTCCTGGGCGAAGAGCTGGGCGACGTCCTCGCGCTGACGGATCAGATGCATCCGCTCTCCATCCACCATGACTTCGGCGGCGCGCGGCCGGCTGTTGTAGTTGGAACTCATGGCCATGCCGTAGGCGCCGGCGGACAGCACCGCCAGCAGATCGCCTTCGGCCAGGGCCAGCGCGCGCTCGTGGCCGAGGAAGTCGCCGGACTCGCAGACCGGGCCGACGATCTCGTAGGGCCGGGGGGCGCCGTCGCGGGGCATGACCGGCCGGATGTCGTGCCAGGCGTCGTAGAGGGCCGGGCGCATCAGATCGTTCATCGCCGCGTCGACCACGGCGAAGCTCTTCTCGCTGCCGGGTTTGAGGATTTCCACCCGGGTCAGCAGCAGACCGGCGTTGCCGACCAGGGAGCGGCCCGGTTCCAGCAGCAGCTTTTCCTTGCGGCCGGCCAGCGCCTGTAGCGTGGGCGCGAGGTATTCGGCGGCGGAGAGCGCGGCTTCATCCTGATAGCGGATGCCCTTGCCGCCGCCCAGGTCGATGTGTTCGATGGCGATGCCGGCGGCGGCCAGGGTATCCACCAGGCCGAGGATCTTCTCGGCGGCTTCGGCGGCCGGCGCCGGGTCCAGCAACTGGGAGCCGATGTGGCAGTCGATGCCGCGCACCCGCAGGTGGGGCAGGCTGGCCGCCCGGCGGTAGAGCGCCAGGGCGTCCTCGAAGGCGACCCCGAACTTGGCGGTCTTGAGACCGGTGGAAATGTAGGGGTGGGTCTTGGGATCGACGTTCGGGTTGACCCGCAACGACACCGGGGCGACCTTGTCCAGGTCGGCGGCCACCGCATTCAGGTGGTCGAGCTCCGAGGCGGATTCGACGTTGAAGCAGTGGATGCCGGCTTCCAGGGCGGCGCGCATTTCGTCGCGGCGCTTGCCGACGCCGGAGAAGACGACCTTGGCCGGATCGCCGCCGGCGGCGATCACCCGCTGCAGTTCCCCGCCGGAGACGATGTCGAAGCCGGCGCCGAGGCGGGCGAAGAGATTGAGGATCGCGAGATTGGCGTTGGCCTTGACCGCGTAGCAGATCAGGGCGTCGCGCCCCGCCAGGGCCTGGCGGTAATCTTCATAGGCGGCGGTGAGCGCGGCACGGGAATAGACGTAGCAGGGCGTGCCGAAACGGGCGGCGATTTCCCGCAACGGGACGCCTTCCAGGCGCAGTTCGCCCTGGATCAACTGGGGACCGGTGGTCATCGGACGCTTTCTTGGGCGGGGCCAGGAGCGATGTTATGATCCGGCGCCGGTTGCGAGGGTTTGGCCGCGGCGGCGGGTGTGGCGGAGGCGGCGGGCTTGGGCAGATAGAGCTGGCCCTTGGTGCCGCAGGCCGCAAGGATCAGAAGCGGGGCCAGCAGCGCCACCAGGCAGATCAGGAACCGGTGCATGATGGAATCGAATCGATTAACCCAGAAAAGGCGTCGGATCATATCACGCGATGAATGAGAGCGAATTCAACACACTAGCCGATCAAACGTTGGCCGCCATCGAACAGGCCCTGGATGGTTGCGGGGCCGATCTCGACTATGAACTCAAGGCCGGGGGCGTGCTGGAGATCGTCTGCGCCGACGGCAGCAAGGTGATCGTCAATCGTCACGGCGCGGCGCGGGAAATCTGGGTGGCGGCCAAGTCCGGCGGTTTCCATTTCGCGCCCGTCGCCGGGCGCTGGGTGAGCGCCCGCGACGGCAGCGAACTGGTGGCGACGCTCTGTCGCTGCCTGTCCGAGCAGAGCGGCGAGACGGTCGCCTTGGCGATTTCCTAGTTTTTCCTCTCGGCCGCCGGCCTTTCGATCAGCCGCGGCTTCACTTCCTGAACCGGCGCCGGCGCCTGCTGGGGGACGACGGACGGTTTTTCCTCGGTGGGCGCTGTTTCGGCCACGCGTTTTTCCTTGTAGGCCAGTTCACTTCCGACGATATTGCCGCTGGCGTCGGTGGTCGCGATGGTGGTGAGGCCCTCCGGCGCTTCCATGTAGCTCTCGGGTGCGTTCTGCAGGGCCTTGGCCATGTAGCCGATCCACATCGGCAGCGCGGCGCTGCCGCCGGTCTCGCCGCTGCCCATGCGCCGCGGCTGGTCGAAACCGATCCAGGCGATGCCCACCACGGTGGGGTGATAGCCGCAGAACCAGGCGTCCACGTAGTCGTTGGTGGTGCCGGTCTTGCCGGCGATGTCGCGCCGCTTCAACTGGACCGCGGCGCGGGCGGCGGTGCCGCGCAGGGTGACCTCGTGCATCATGCTGTCCATGATGTAGGCGTTGCGGGGATCGATGGCCCGCAACTCCTCGTTGCCCGCCACCGAGGGCTCGAACTGGGCCAGGACCTTGTCCTTGCCGTCGAGGATCTGCTTCACCACGAAGGGCTGGACACGGTAGCCGCCGTTGGCGAAAACCGAGTAGGCGGCCAGTTGCTGCCACGGCGTCACCGAACCCGCGCCCAGCGCCATGGTGAGGTAGGGGGGGTGCTTGTCGGCGTCGAAACCGAAACGGGTGGCGTATTCCTGCGCGTAGTGGGCGCCGATGGATCGCAGCAGCCGGATCGACACCATGTTCTTGGATTTGGTCAGGGCGGTGCGCAAGGTCATCGGCCCTTCGTACTTGCCGTCGTAGTTCTTCGGTTCCCAGGCCTGGCTGCCGGTTTCCGACGCCGGGATGACGATGGGCTCATCCGCGATCACCGAGGCCGGGGTATAGCCTTTTTCAAGCGCCGCCGAGTAGATGAAGGGCTTGAAACTGGAACCGGGCTGGCGCCAGGCCTGGGTGACGTGGTTGAACTTGTTGCGGTTGAAATCGAAGCCGCCCACCAGGGCGCGGACGGCGCCGTCGATGGGGCTGGCGGCGACGAAGGCGGCCTCGACGTCGGGCAGCTGGGTGATCTGCCACTGGTTCTTGTCATCCTTGGTCACCCGGATCACCGCGCCCCGGCGCAGGCGCTTGTTGGCCGGCGCCTTGTCTTCCAGCATCCGGGCGGCGAATTTGAGGGCGTCGCCGGCGAGGGTGGCGATCTCGCCGCCCCGCACATAGGCCCGGACTTTGGCCGGCGTGGCTTCCAATATGATCGCCGCCTGCAGATGGTCGGAGTCGTCGATGTCCGAGAGCAGGTCTTCCAGTTCCTCGTCCTGGTCGGATTTGACCTGGCGCATGTCGGCATAGGATTCGGCGCCGCGATAGCCATGGCGGCGGTCGTACTCCATGACGGTCTTGCGCAGGGAGAGATAGGCGGCTTCCTGCTCGTCCCGGACCACGGTGGTGACGATCTTGAACCCGCGGGAGTACACGTCGTCGCGATAGCGGTCAAAGGCGATCTGCCGCGCCATTTCGGCCACGTAGGCGGCATGCGTGCCGAAGTCGTTGACGTCGCGCTTGACGTGCAGGGTTTCGTCCTCGGCTTGCTTGAAGCCGGCATTGTCGATGAACTTCAATTCGTGCATGCGGCGCAGCACGTAGAGTTGGCGCAGCCGGGCGCGCTTGGGATTGGCGACCGGGTTGTAGGCGGACGGCGCCTTGGGCAGACCCGCCAGCATGGCGGCCTCGGCGGTGCTGATGTCCTTCAGGGACTTGCCGAAGTAGATCTGGGCGGCGGCGGCGAAGCCATAGGCGCGCTGGCCCAGATAGATCTGGTTGACGTAGAGCTGGAAGATCTCGTCCTTCGTCAGGCTGTGCTCGATCTTGAATGCCAGCAGGGCTTCATAGATCTTCCGGGTCAGGGTCTTCTCGCTGGACAGGAAGAAGTTCCGCGCCACCTGCATGGTGATGGTGGATGCCCCCTGGCGCTTGCCGCCGCTGGCGAAGTTCGAGTAGGCCGCCCGGATCACGCCCAGGGTGTCGATGCCCGGATGCTGGTAGAAGCGTTCGTCCTCCGCCGCCAGAATGGCCTGTTTCATCACCGCCGGCACGTCCTGGATACGCACCACGTTGCGGCGCTCCTCGCCGAATTCCCCGATCAGGTAGCCGTCGGCGGAGTAGATGCGCAGCGGAATCTTGGGCTGGTAGTCGGTCAGGACGTCCAGCGAGGGCAACTGGGGCAGGGCCAGGACGGCGACGATCCCAATCAGGGCCGCCACGATGATCATCAGGCCGAACAAGGCCAGCAGTGGGTAGAGCAGCCAGCGGAGAGCGGGGGAGGTGTTCAAGGCAGGAATCCGAATCCGGGGGAGGGAAGCGGCTCATTATATCTGGCGCGCCCCGGCCGCCCTGTCGCCCATGGCCGGCTGTTTCCGTGTGCTTGAGGTGTGCCAAAAGTCTTGAGTCGACTAAAAAAATTTGCTTTACAGTCGATATAGTTGTTGTTAGGATTTCATGTAAATTATTCGTATTGCGTTTAACTTATTGCTTTAAAAGGGAAAATACTTGAAAATCGACCTCTCGATCTTCAATCCTGCCAAGCGGCCGCTGATTGGTCTGGATGTCAGTTCGTCCTCGGTCAAGATGGTGGAACTGGTCGAGAGGGAGAAGGGGGGGTATCAGGTCGAGCGTTATGCGATCGAGCCCTTGCCGCGCGAAGCCGTGGTGGATGGCAAGATCGTCAACATCGAGGTCGTCGCGGACACCATCCGTAGCGCATACAAGCGGCTGGGTTCGAACACTCGGTACGTGGCCATGGCGCTGCCCTCGGCGGCGGTGATTTCCAAGAAGATCATCCTGCCGGCGGGGTTGCGGGAACAGGAGATGGAAGTCCAGGTGGAGTCGGAGGCCAATCAATACATCCCCTTTGCCCTGGAAGAAGTCAATCTGGATTTTCAAATCATCGGGCCGGCGCCTTCCGGTCCGGAAGAGGTCGAGGTGTTGCTTGCCGCGTCGCGCAAGGAGATGGTCGAGGATCGGGTCGCTTGCGCCGAGGCCGCCGACCTGAGGCCGGTCGTGATGGATGTCGAGTCCTACGCCGCGCAGGCTGCCTTCGAGTTGATCGAGTCCCGGTTGCCGGGCGGCGGGCAGGACCAGGTGATCGCCTTGGTGGATGTGGGGGCGAACGTCATGAATGTCACCATGCTGCGCAATGATCAGACGGTCTATTCGCGGGAGCAGGCGTTCGGCGGCGGACTGCTGACCCAGGGCATCATGCGGGCTTACGGCATGAGCGTGGAAGAAGCGGAGGCCGCCAAACGGACCGGGTCGCTGCCGGAAAATTATGAGGCGGAGATACTCACGCCGTTTGCCGAGAATCTCGCGCAGGAAGTGGCGCGGGCCATGCAGTTTTTCTTCACCTCCACCCCCTACACCCAGGTCGATCACATCGTCCTGGCCGGCGGATGCGCCGTGATCGAAGGCCTGAGCGACGTGGTTCAGGCGCAGACCCTGGTGAATACCCTCATCGCGAATCCTTTCCAGGGAATGGCCATCTCGTCCAAGGTCAGGCCCCGGAGCCTGCATGCGGATGCGCCCGCCCTGATGGTGGCTTGCGGCCTCGCGTTGCGGAGATTCGATCAATGATACGGATCAATCTGCTTCCCCACCGGGAGGAAAAGCGCAAGGCACGCAGGCAGCAGTTCTACGCCATGCTCGGCCTGCTTGCCGGGCTGGCGGCGGTGGTCTGGTTCGTCGGGTTTTCGATCATCAATGGCTATATCGGCAGTCAGCAGGCCAAGAACGATTTTCTGGTCCGGGAAATCGAGGGGCTGAAGAAGGAAATCGCGGAAATATCCTCTCTCAAGGAACAGACCGACGCACTGCTCAAGCGCAAGCAGGTGATCGAATCCCTGCAGGGCAACCGGGCCGAGACCGCGAGCATTTTCGATGAGTTGCTGAAGCGGGTGCCCGATGGGGTCCGGTTGCTGACCTATTCCCAGTCGGGCGGGAATGTCGATCTGACGGGGGAGTCCGCCTCCGAGGCGCGGGTTTCGGCGTTGATGCGGAACCTTGAGGAATCACCGCTCTTTCAGAGCGTCACGCCTCTGGAGATACGCGCCATCACGGCCAAGGACGGGCGCCAGATATTCGGTTTCCAGATGAAGATGGCGATCGAGCGCGCGGCCGTTGAGAAGGATGACGCCGGCAAGAAGGCAAAGGGGGGCAAGCGATGAAAAAGCCGAACCTGCCCCAGGTGGCTTTGCCGACAATCGATTTTCGGCAGCTTGCCGAGGACTTCAAGACGCTTGATACCAAGGACCCCGGGCTTTGGCCCATGGCGCCGAAGGTGTTGATCCTGATCGGATTCTTTCTGGTTCTCTTGGGCCTGGCCTGGTTTCTCGGCTGGAGTTCTCAACTCGAGGAACTCAGTGCGGTGCAGCAGAAGGAGCTGAGCCTCAAGGAAGACTGGCTGAGCAAAAAGAAGCAGGCGGTCAATCTGGTGGAATATAAAAAACAGTTGGCCGAGATCGACCGCTCGTTCGGTGAGTTGTTGAAACAACTGCCCAACAAGGCCGAAATGGACGCCATGATCATCGACATCAGCCAGGCAGCCTTGACGCGCGGGTTGAAGGTGGAATTGTTCAAACCGGGGGCCGAGGCCAGGAAAGAATTTTATGCGGAGATGCCGATCAGTCTGCTGCTCAATGGCAGCTACAACGATCTGGCGTTTTTCTCCGCTGACATCGCGAGGCTTCCCCGCATCGTCACGCTGAACAATGTCAAGCTCAAACCCCGTGACCCCAGGTCCAACGTGATCGGCATGGATGCGACGGCGATGACATATCGCTATCTCGATGTCGAGGAAATGGCGGCTCAGAAGAAAAAGCAGAAGACACCGGGCGGAGCGAAGAAGAAATGATGCCGGGCGCCAAGTCATCGCGTTGGCAGTTGGCCTGGCCGCTCGTCGCGGCGGCCTTGGTCGGGTGCAGTGCGGGAGAGCCCGAGGATATCCGGGCCTGGATGGCGGAGAACTCGAAGGATCTCAAGGCCAGGATTCCGGAACTGCCCAAAATAAAGCCGCTGGCGGTTCCGTCCTACTCGCCGGGAGATGCGGTGTCGCCGTTCTCGCCCGGGAAACTGGTATCCGATTCCGGTTTGTCCGGCCTTGCCGGCGGAAAAGGTGGAGATGCTCGGCGAATCAATCCTGACGCGCACCCGCTGGTTCGCGTGCCCCTCGAAACCATCCGCTTGCTGGGAACGCTGCGCGTGGGCAAGGATCTGGTCGCGGTGATGGCGGCTGACCGCAACGCCGTGTTTCAGGTGCGGGTCGGCGACTACATCGGGCAGGGCAATGGGCGGGTCACGGCCATTCATCCGGCGAAGGATGACGTGGAGGCCGAGGTGCTGGTCCGTGAAACCGTGATGGAAAATGGGATGTGGGTGGAGCGAGACAATCATGTGACCGCGCCGTCGCAAGGGGACAAAAAATGAAATTCAATCTATTGCGCCGTCTGTGGACTGCAGCTCTGCTTCTTCTGGCAGGTTCGGCCATCGCGGCGGAGTCGGGCGCGGGGAATGCCATCGAACGGGTGGAGTATTCGCAATTGGCGGGACAGTCGCTGGTCAAGGTGACCCTGCGCAACCCATTGCCCAACGTGCCTTCGTCCTTCACCGTATCCAATCCTTCGCGGATCGCCTTCGATTTTCCCGATACCGTCAATGCTTCGGGCGTGGGGCGCCAGGAGACGGGGAGCGGCAATCTGCGCAGCATCAACGTGGTTCAGGCGGTTTTGCGGACGCGGCTGGTGCTCAATCTGACGCGGCCCGCCCGCTATGAACAGCGGATCGAGGGCCGCCAACTGTACATCAGCCTGCCCGACGAGTCGGCGGCCGCCACGGTCGCCGCAGCTGTCGCACCGAGTTCTCTGCGGCGCGGTACCGATATCCCGGCGGCCGCGGGCAGTGCGGAGCCGATGATCAGCAATCTGGATTTCCAGGCGGCGAGTACTGATCTGGCGATCATCAAAATTGACCTGACGGAACCCGGCGCCTTGCTGGACGTGAAACAGCGGGGCGCCAGCCTGGTGTTGACCTTCCTCTCGGCAAACCTGCCCGAGCGGCTGGAGAAAAAACTGGATGTGCGCGACTTCGGTACGCCTGTCGCGACCCTGGTTGCCAATCGCGCCGGCAAGGGCAGTCAGATCGTGCTGACCAATCGGGGCGAGTGGGACTACAACGTGCGCCAGGTGGATACCTCGGTGGTGCTGGAGGTGAGCCGCTCCAAGGTCGATCCGCACAATCTGGCCGCTGCCCGCCAGGTACAGGGCAAGGTGGTGAGCTTCAACTTCTCCCAACCGGTACCGGTGAGCCAGATGATCGGCCTGTTCCAGGACATCACCGGGTTCAATTTCGTGATCATGCCGGGCGTGACCGGCGAGATTCAAAGCCTGAAGATGGACAACACCCCGGTCAGCGTCGCCATCGACGTGATCTCCCGCATGTACGGCCTGGGCTTCCGCCGCTACGGCGACGTGGTGATCGTGGGCAAGGCCGACGATCTGGCCAAGTACGACAAGGATGAGCGGGAGCGCGCTGCGGCGCTGGAAAGCGTCGAGCGGATCGAACAGGAGTCGATTCGGGTGCGCTATCGGCCGGCGGCTGAAATCGTCCAGGCCCTGATGGGCGGGAGCGACAGCGCTCAAGGAGGAAATGCTGCGCAGGGTGGGGCGGTGCCTCCCGGTACGGGGAATGCGCCGCCGCCCCAGATCGGCGGTGGCGGCCAGGCACCGGCCGTCAGCGGCGCGACCCGTTCCCTGATCTCCAGTCGCGGTGCCATCTCCTATGATGGCGTGACCAACACCATCTTCGTCGAGGAAACCAAGTCGCAACTGGAGCGGATCCGGGAGCGGGTGGCGCTGCTGGACCGTCCGGTCCGCCAGGTGATGATCGAAGCGCGGATCGTCAGCGTCAAGGACGATTACAGTCGGACCCTGGGTGCCCGACTGAACTTCCTGCGCTTGAACAACAACGGCGCTGTGAATACCGAAGGAGGGAAAAACACGCTCAGTGCTTTGCTGCCCAGCACCCTCAAGCCTGCCTATGGGCCCGGCCAGCAGGTGCACGTGAGCGGCGGTTTTGATCCGGACCTGGGGGCGAAGGCCGGTGATCTCATGTTCTCCCTGTTCAACAAGAACCAGACCCGTCTGCTGAATCTGGAAATCACCGCCAGCGAGACCGACAACGCTCTCAAAGGCGTGGCCAGTCCAAAAGTGCTGACCCAGGACGGACGCCTGGCCAGCATCATCGCCGGCCAGAACATCTGCTTCCAGTTGAGCGGCGGCATCAACGGTCCGACCACCAGCTGCATCGACGCGGCAACCAAGCTCGAAGTGACGCCCCGCATCAACCCCGACGGCAAGATTTCGATGAAGATCAACGTCAACAAGGGCGAGCCGGCGGCCAACGCGGGCGGGGTCGTCACCACCAACAAGCGGGAGATCAAGACCAACGTGGTGGTGGAGAATGGCGGCACCTTGATGCTGGGCGGCGTGTTCGAGGACGCCACGACCAACAACGAGGACAAGGTTCCCCTCCTGGGCGATCTTCCGGTGGTCGGCCATCTGTTCAAGCAGAACCTGAAGCAGCGCAACAGGAGTGAACTGCTGATCTTCATCACGCCCCGTATCGTCACGGAAGAGCTGACCCTGCAATAAGCGTCGATGGGGAAGTCCATATTCCTGGTCGGCCTCATGGGGGCCGGCAAATCCACGGTCGGTCGCATCCTGGCCCGTAAACTACGGGCCAGGTTTGTCGACACCGACCACGAGATCGAAGCGCGGACCGGCGTCTCGATTCCCACGATTTTTGAAATCGAAGGCGAGGCGTGCTTTCGGCGGCGGGAGTCCGAGGTCATCGACGCTCTCAGCCGCGAGTCCGGGCTGGTGCTGGCGACGGGAGGCGGCGCGATCCTGGCGCCGGAAAATCGCCAGCGCTTGCGGGAACGGGGAGTGGTCGTCTATCTCTGCGCCTCTCCGGAAGTGCTCTACGAGCGCACCCGTCATGACCGCGGCCGTCCACTGTTGCAAGTGGAGGATCGTCTGGCAAAATTACAGGCACTGCACTCCCAACGCGATCCGCTCTACCGGGAAACGGCGCACGTGATCGTCGAAGTGGGAGCCACCCAGGCCATCCAGGTGGTGCGCCGCATTCAACAAGCACTGGCAACTCATGCGACAACTTGAAGTAGCGCTCGGCGAGCGCAGCTATTCGATCCTGATCGGCGCCGGACTGATCGACGATGCCGCCCCCATCGTCGATTACCTGTCCAGCCGACGGGCGGTGATCGTCACCAACGAGACGATCGCTCCGCTCTATCTCGAGCGTCTTGCCGCTCCGCTGGCCGCTCGGGAGATCGCCCTGACCCGGATCGTCCTGCCGGATGGCGAAGCCCACAAGAACGCCACGACCCTGGGGAAAATCTACGACACCTTGCTGGAGCAGCGGTGCGACCGCGGCACCACCATCATCGCGCTTGGCGGCGGCGTGATCGGCGATCTGGCGGGTTATGCCGCCGCGACCTATCAGCGCGGCATCCCGTTCATCCAGGTGCCGACGACCTTGCTGTCGCAAGTGGATTCCTCGGTCGGCGGCAAGACGGGGATCAATCATCCGCTGGGCAAGAACATGATCGGCGCCTTCTGGCAGCCGCGCCTGGTCCTGGCCGATACCGACACGCTGGCCACCCTGCCGCCGCGGGAGTTTTCCGCCGGGCTGGCCGAGGTGATCAAGTATGGCCTGATTCGGGACGAGCCGTTTTTCCAGTGGCTGGAGCTAAACATGGACCGCCTGATGGCGCGGGAGGGCGAGGCCCTGGCCTTCGCCATCGAGCGTTCCTGCCGCAACAAGGCGGAAGTGGTGGCGGGCGACGAGCGGGAAACCGCCAGGGACGGAGGGCGTGCCCTGCTCAACCTGGGGCATACCTTCGGCCATGCGATCGAAACCGGCATGGGTTATGGCGAGTGGCTGCACGGCGAGGCCGTGGCCGCCGGCACCGTGATGGCGGCGGAACTGTCGCACCGGCTGGGCTGGCTGGACGGCGCGGCGCTGGATCGAGTGAAAACCCTGCTGCAGCGGGCCGGGCTGCCCATCGCGGGCCCCTTGCTCGGCGCCGAACGCTATGTGGATTTGATGGGGCACGACAAGAAAGTGCTGGCCGGCAGACTGCGCCTGGTGCTGCTGAGGGAGATCGGCACGGCCGTGACCTGGGCGGATGCGCCGCCGGCGGACATCCGTGCCGCGATAGACGCCTGCTGTCATGCCTGATCTGGCCTCCTATGCGGTGACCGACGGCGTTTCCCGCGGGCGCCGGCATCGGGAGCCGGCACCGGACTTTCGCAGCGAATTCCAGCGCGATCGGGACCGCATCGTCCATTCGACCGCCTTTCGCCGCCTGGAGTACAAGACCCAGGTGTTCGTCAATCACGAAGGGGACCTGTTCCGCACGCGCCTGACCCATTCGATCGAGGTGGCCCAGATCGCCCGCACCATCGCGCGGGCCCTGTCCCTGAACGACGATCTGGCGGAGGCCGTCTCCCTGTCCCATGACCTGGGCCATACGCCTTTCGGCCACGCCGGACAGGATGCCTTGAACGAATGCATGGCGGACCACGGCGGCTTCGAACACAACCTCCAGTCGCTGCGCATCGTCGATCGCCTGGAGGAACGTTACGGCGCTTTTGACGGCTTGAACCTGATGTTCGAGACCCGCGAGGGCATCCTGAAACACTGCGCGCCGGCGAAGGCGCGCCGATTGGGCGATTTGGGCGCCCGCTTCCTCGAGGATCGGCGGCCGTCGATCGAGGCCCAGATCTGCAATCTGGCCGACGAGATCGCCTACAACAATCACGATCTCGACGACGGCTTGCGTTCCGGCCTGATCTCCCTGGAGCAGCTGGACGGCATCCGGATATTTGCGCACCACGTGGCGGCGGCAAGGGCGGCGTTCCCCGAAATCCAGGGGCGGCGCCTGATCCACGAGACCATCCGGCGCATGATCGGCGCCCAGGTGACCGACCTGCTGGCGGAAACCCGGCAGCGCATTGCCGATGCGGGGATTTCCACGCTGGCGGACGTGCACCGGGCACCGCCCCTGGTCGGTTTTTCCGCCGCCATGGCCGAGGAAAACCGGCAGCTCAAGGCCTTCCTGCGGGATGCCCTGTATCGTCATTATCAGGTGCTGCGGATGACCAACAAGGCACGTCGCATCATTGTCGATCTGTTTGGCGCTTTCCTGGACGATCGGCGCTTGCTGCCTCCGCAATACCAGAAAATGGCTGAAGATGGACCGGCCCGGGCGATCGCCGACTACGTCGCCGGAATGACGGACAGGTATGCCATGAAGGAGCATCGGCGGCTCTTCGCCGTGGGGGAAATATGACCCCATTCTGCTGCACTGCAGCGTCTTGAGTTCGGGGGCGAACGAGGGTATATTCTTTCGCCCACCGAAATATAACCAAAGCCGGGGAGATGCTCTTGCGCCCTAGCTTTTTTTGACGGCTGCGCCTGTAGCAGCGCTTCTTTCAAGGACAGACGAGATGGATCTGCCGAGCCGGCAGGGGTTGTACGACCCCGCGAATGAGCACGACGCCTGTGGCGTCGGCTTCGTTGCCCACATCAAGAATCAGAAAAGCCATGCCATCGTCCAGCAGGGCTTGCAGATTCTCAAGAACCTCGAGCATCGTGGCGCGACCGGCTACGATCCGCTGTTGGGTGACGGCGCCGGTATTCTGCTGCAGATTCCGGACGGTTTCTTCCGCGAGGAAATGGCCGCCCAGGGCGTAACGCTGCCTCCCGTGGGTGAATACGGCGTCGGCATGGTCTTCCTGCCGCAGAACGCGGAGAGCCGCCGCGCCTGCGAGGCGGCGATCGAGCGCACGGTGCGCTACGAGGGCCAGGAACTGCTCGGCTGGCGCGACGTGCCGTGCGACAACGCCGGCCTGGCGCAGGCCGCGAAGGACATCGAGCCGGTGATCCGCCAGGTGTTCATCGGCCGTGGCGCCGGCGTCGCCGACGCCGCCGCGCTGGAGCGCAAGCTCTACGTCATCCGCAAGGAGGCCGGCCACCGCGTGCAGGCGCTCAAGCTGCCCGACGTCAAGATGTTCTATGTGCCCTCCCTGTCGGTCCGCACGGTGGTCTACAAGGGCATGCTGCTGGCCGACCAGGTCGGCGAGTATTTCCGCGACCTGAGCGACGAGCGCGTCGTGACCGCGCTGGCGCTGGTGCATCAGCGCTTTTCCACCAACACCTTTCCCACCTGGGATCTGGCGCATCCCTTCCGGATGATCGCCCACAACGGCGAGATCAACACCCTGCGCGGCAACGTGAACTGGATTCGCGCCCGCGAGCACGCCATCTCCTCGTCGGTCCTGGGCGAGGATCTGGAGAAGATCTGGCCCCTGATCTACGATGGCCAGTCCGACTCCGCCAGTTTCGACAACGCGCTCGAACTGCTGGTGATGGGCGGCTACAGCCTTGCCCACGCCATGATGATGCTGATCCCCGAAGCCTGGGCCGGCAATCCCCTGATGGACGAGGAACGGCGCGCCTTCTACGAATACCACATGGCGCTGATGGAGCCCTGGGACGGCCCGGCCGCGGTGGCCTTCACCGACGGCCGCCAGATCGGCGCCACCCTGGACCGCAACGGCCTGCGGCCGGCCCGCTATCTGGTCACCGATGACGACCTGATCGTCATGGCGTCGGAAAGCGGCGTGCTGCCGATCCCGCAGGAGCGCATCGTCAAGAAATGGCGTCTGCAGCCGGGCAGGATGCTGCTGATCGACCTGGAGCAGGGCCGCATCATCGGCGACGACGAAATCAAGCATGCGCTCGCCTCCGCCAAGCCTTATCGGCAGTGGATCGAAAAGTCGCGCTACTACGTGGACGAGATGCCCGAAGTCAGGGCGCGGGAAAAGCTGACGGTGCCGCTCATGAAGCTGCAGCAGGCCTTCGGCTACTCCCAGGAGGACATCAAGTTCGTGCTCGAACCGATGGCCAGCGCCGGCGAAGAGGCCACCGGCTCCATGGGCAACGATTCCGCCCTGCCGGTGCTGTCGAATCGCAACAAGCCCCTGTTCAATTATTTCAAGCAGCTTTTCGCCCAGGTGACGAACCCGCCGATCGATCCGATCCGCGAGGAGATCGTCATGTCCCTGGTCTCGCTGGTCAGCCCCAACCCCAATCTACTGGGCGTGGATGAGGCCGAACCGACGCCGCGCCTGGAAGTTCATCAGCCGATCCTCTCGCCGGCCGACATGGCCAAGCTCAAGCAGATCGACAAGCTGACGCAGGGCACCTTCCGCTCCATCGTGGTCGACATCACCACCCCGGTGGCCGAGGGGCCGGTGGGCCTGAGCCGCTCCCTGTACCAGGTCTGCGCACGGGTCGAGCGCGCCGTGGGCGAGGGCTACAACGTCATCATCCTGTCCGACCGCGGCGTCGATGCCGAGCGTGCGCCGATCCCCGCGCTGCTCGCCTGTTCCGCCGTCCATCAGCATACGGTGAAGGCCGGCGTGCGCACTTCCTTCGGCCTGGTGGTCGAGACCGGCGCGGCGCGCGAGAACCATCACTTCGCGCTGCTGGCCGGCTACGGCGCCGAAGCCATCCATCCCTGGCTGGCGTTCGAGAGCATCGCGGCGATCGCCCCCACGCTGGCGGGCAAGCCCGCGGTCGCCGATTGCAACAAACGCTACATCAAGGCCATCGGCAAGGGTCTGATGAAGGTGATGTCGAAAATGGGCATCTCCACCTACCAGTCCTACTGCGGCGCGCAGATCTTCGAGGCGGTCGGCCTGGCCTCCGATTTCGTCGCCCGCTACTTCACCGGCACGCCGACGCGGGTCGAGGGCATCGGCCTCAAGGAAGTGGCGCTGGAAGCGATCAACACCCACGGCACGGCGTTCGGCAACGATCCCCTGTACGCCGACGCCCTCGATTGCGGCGGCGAGTATGCCTTCCGCGTCCGCGGCGAGGAGCACATGTGGACCCCGGATTCCATCGCCAAGCTGCAACACGCGACGCGCTCCGGCAAGTACGAGACCTACAAGGAATACGCCAAGCTCATCAACGATCAGAGCAAGCGCCACATGACCCTGCGCGGCCTGTTCGAGCTCAAGGCGGTCGGTCCCGCCGTGCCGCTCGACGAAGTGGAGCCGGCCAGGGCGATCGTCAAGCGTTTCGCCACCGGCGCGATGTCCCTGGGGTCGATCTCCACCGAGGCCCACAGCACGCTGGCCATCGCCATGAACCGGATCGGCGGCAAGTCGAACACCGGCGAGGGCGGCGAGGATGCGCGGCGCTTCAGCAAGGTCGGCGCCGGCGAGACCGTGGCCAGCGTGATCGGCGCTTCCCGCATCGAGCGTGACATCCCCCTGCGCGAGGGCGACAGCCTGCGCTCGGCGATCAAGCAGGTGGCTTCCGGCCGTTTCGGCGTCACCGCCGAGTACCTGGCCAACGCCGACCAGATCCAGATCAAGATGGCGCAGGGCGCCAAGCCCGGCGAGGGCGGCCAGCTGCCGGGGCACAAGGTGTCCGAGTACATCGGCTTCCTGCGCCACTCGGTGCCCGGCGTCGGCCTGATTTCGCCGCCGCCCCATCACGACATCTATTCGATCGAGGATCTGGCGCAACTCATCCATGACCTGAAGAACGCCAACCCGGCGGCCGGTATCTCGGTCAAGCTGGTGTCGGAAGTCGGCGTCGGTACCGTCGCCGCCGGCGTCGCCAAGGCCAAGGCCGATCACGTGGTGATCGCCGGCCACGACGGCGGCACCGGCGCGTCGCCGCTGTCCTCGGTCAAGCATGCCGGCACCCCCTGGGAACTGGGCCTGGCCGAGACCCAGCAGACCCTGGTGCTGAACCGCCTGCGCGGCCGCATCCGGGTCCAGGCCGACGGCCAGATGAAGACCGGCCGCGACGTGGTGATCGGCGCCCTCCTGGGCGCGGACGAGTTCGGCTTCGCCACCGCGCCGCTGGTGGTCGAAGGCTGCATCATGATGCGCAAGTGCCACCTCAACACCTGTCCGGTCGGCGTTGCGACGCAGGACCCGGAATTGCGCAAGCGCTTCACCGGCCAGCCCGAGCACGTCGTCAATTACTTCTTCTTCGTCGCAGACGAAGTGCGCGAGCTGATGGCCCAGCTCGGCATCCGCAAGTTCGACGACCTGATCGGCCGCGCCGACCTGCTCGACATGCGGGCCGGCGTCGACCACTGGAAGGCCAAGGGGCTCGACTTCTCGCGCATCTTCTACCTGCCGCCGGTACCCGCCGCCGTGGCGCGCTACCACCGCGAAGTGCAGGACCACGGCATCGACCGCGCCCTCGACCATGCGCTGATCGCCAAGGCCAAGCCCGCCCTGGAGAGCGGCAAGAAGGTGACGATCGAAACCACGGTGAAGAACGAGAACCGCACGGTCGGCACCCTGCTGTCCCATGAGGTGGCCAAGCGCCATGGCCACGCCGGCCTGGCCGATGGCACCCTCACCGTCAAGCTCGCCGGCACCGCCGGCCAGAGCTTCGGCGCCTTCCTGGCGAAGGGGATCACCCTCGAGCTCACCGGCGAAGGCAACGACTATGTGGGCAAGGGCCTGTCCGGCGGCCGCATCGTCGTCAAACCGCCCAAGGGCTTCCGCGGCGATCCGGCCGAGAACATCATCGTCGGCAACACCGTGCTCTACGGCGCCACCGAAGGCGAGGTGTTCTTCAGCGGCGTCGCCGGCGAGCGCTTCTGCGTCCGCAATTCCGGCGCCACCGCGGTGGTGGAGGGCACCGGCGATCACGGCTGCGAATACATGACCGGCGGCACCGTCGTGGTGCTGGGCCGCACCGGCCGCAACTTCGCCGCCGGCATGAGCGGCGGCGTGGCCTATGTGCTGGACGAGGACGGCAGCTTCGAGCAGCGCTGCAACCTGTCGATGGTCGCGCTGGAACCGGTGCCGGAAGAGATCGCCGCCTCCGAGACCGGGGAACTGGAAGCCCACGGCCGCGTCGACGTGCGCCACCTGGGCCGCGCCGACGAGGAACTGCTGAAGTCGCTGATCGCCAGGCACGAGCAATACACCGGCAGCGCCCGGGCCAGGGAAATCCTCGCCCATTGGCCCCAGTATCGCGCCAAGTTCGTCAAGGTCATGCCCCATGAATACCGTCGCGCCCTGAAGGAAATGGCGGAACAGCAACAGAAGGAGGCCGCATAATGGGCAAGCCCACAGGATTCCTCGAATTCCAACGCCAGTCCGAATCCTACGAACCGGTCGACCAGCGGCTGAGGCACTACCGCGAGTTCGTCCTCCACCTCGATGACGAGCAGGCCAAGATCCAGGGTGCACGCTGCATGGACTGCGGCATTCCCTTCTGCAACAACGGCTGCCCGGTCAACAACATCATTCCCGACTGGAACGATCTGGTCTATCGCGGCAACTGGCGCGAAGCCATTACGGTGCTGCATTCGACCAACAATTTCCCCGAGGTCACCAGCCGCATCTGCCCCGCGCCCTGCGAGGCGGCCTGCACCCTGAACATTCCGCAAAACCCGGTGGGCATCAAGTCCATCGAGCGGGCGATCATCGACAAGGCCGGCGAGAACGGCTGGGTGGTGCCCCAGCCGGCGGCGCGGAAGACCGGCAAGAAGGTCGCCGTCGTCGGCTCCGGCCCCGCCGGGATGGCCGCCGCCCAGCAACTGGCGCGCGCCGGCCACGAGGTCACGGTGTTCGAAAAGAACAGCCGGATCGGCGGCCTGATGCGCTACGGCATTCCCGATTTTAAGCTGGACAAGCGCCTGATCGACTGGCGCATGGCCCAGATGGAGGTCGAAGGCGTCAAGTTCGTCACCAACACCCTGGTGACCAGGGCCGAGATGCCGCAGGGCGTCTGCGACGACAGCAGGAAGACCGTCACGCCGGAACAACTGCAAAAGCAGTTCGACGCGGTGCTGCTCACCGGCGGCGCCGAGCATCCGCGCGACCTGCCGATCCCCGGCCGCGACCTGGCCGGCGTGCATTTCGCCCTGGAGTTCCTGATCCCCCAGAACAAGGAGGTCAATTCCGGCAACATGCGCGGCAAGAAGAATCCGATCAGTGCCGCGGGCAGGCACGTGCTGGTGATCGGCGGCGGCGACACCGGCTCCGATTGCGTCGGCACCTCCAACCGCCACGGCGCCGCCAGCGTGACCCAGATCGAATTGCTGCCGCGTCCGCCCGAGCTGGAAAACGGCCCCCTGACCTGGCCCTACTGGCCGCTGAAGCTGCGCACCTCGTCCTCCCACGACGAAGGTGTGGAGCGCGACTGGGCCATCGCCACCAAGGCGTTCGTCGGCGAGAACGGCAAGCTCACCGCGGTGAAGGCCGTGCGTCTGGCCTGGCAGGACGGCAAGATGAGCGAGGTGCCCGGTTCCGAGTTCGAGATCAAGGCCGACCTGGTGTTCCTCGCCATGGGTTTCGTCAGCCCGGTGGCCGGCGTGCTGGAAGCCTTCGGCGTCGACAAGGATGCCCGTGGCAACGCCAAGGCCGATACCGAGGGCCGCAACGCCTACGCCACCAACGTGAGCAAGGTGTTCGCCGCCGGCGACATGCGGCGCGGTCAGTCCCTGGTCGTGTGGGCGATCCGCGAAGGCCGCCAGGCCGCGCGTGCCGTCGACGAATTCCTCATGGGATCGAGCACCCTGCCGCGCTAGGCCGGCATCCGGCTTACTCCGTCCGCATCAAAGGGCGCAGCAGGGCTAGAATCCCGCTGCGCCTTTTGCTTTTCCGGCCTCGAACATGTCCTCTCTCACTCCCCCTTCCTTCAACGTCGTGGTGCTTGCCGCAGGCCAGGGCAAACGCATGTACTCCGACCTGCCCAAGGTGCTCCATCCCATCGCCGGCCGCCCGATGCTGGCCCATGTGCTGGATACCGCGCGCAGTCTGGGCGCAGCCTCGATCTGCGTGGTCCATGGCCATGGCGGCGAAGCCGTGCCCGCCGCCATGGCGGCACCGGACCTGCGCTGGGCGCTGCAGTCGCCGCAACTGGGGACCGGTCACGCCGTCCTCCAGGCGCTGCCCCGACTCGACCCGTCCTGCCCGACCCTGGTGCTCTATGGCGATGTGCCGCTGATCCGCGCCGAAACCCTGCGCGCGTTGCTGGCGGCGGCGGGGAGCGATGCCCTGGCGCTATTGACCATCGAGCTGGCCGATCCCCATGGCTACGGCCGCATCGTGCGGGTGGATGGCGCGGTCAGCCGCATCGTCGAGGAAAAGGACGCGGACGACGCCGAGCGCGCGATCCGCGAGACCAATACCGGCATTCTGGTGGCGCCCACGGCGGCGCTGGCGCGCTGGCTGCCGGGCCTGGGCAACCGCAACGCGCAGGGCGAGTACTACCTGACCGATATCGTGGCACTGGCCGTGGCCGAGGGCATGCCCGTGCGCACCGCGCAGCCCGGCGCGGAATGGGAGGTGCGCGGGGTCAACAACAAGGTGCAACTGGCGGCGCTGGAGCGCATCCATCAGCGCAATCTGGCCGTCCGGCTGCTGGACGCCGGCGTCACCCTGGCCGATCCGGAGCGCATCGACGTGCGCGGCGAACTGCTGTGCGGGCGCGACGTCAGCATCGACGTCGGCTGCGTGTTCGAAGGCCGGGTCGAACTGGCCGACGGCGTGGCGGTCGGCCCCCACTGCGTGCTGAAGAACACCACGGTGGGCGCCGGCACCCGCATCCAGGCCTTCTGCCACTTGGAAGACGCCGTGGTCGGAGCGGACAACGCCATCGGTCCCTACGCCCGCCTGCGGCCCGGCGCGGCGCTGGGCCGGGAGGTTCACATCGGCAATTTCGTCGAAGTGAAGAACAGCACCATCGCCGATCATTCCAAGGCCAACCACCTGGCCTACCTGGGCGACGCCACCGTCGGCCAGCGGGTGAATATCGGCGCCGGCACCATCACCTGCAACTACGACGGCGCCAACAAGCACCGCACGGTGATCGAGGACGATGCCTTCATCGGTTCCGACACCCAACTGGTGGCGCCGGTCACCGTCGGGCGGGGCGCCACCCTCGGCGCCGGTACCACGCTGACGCGGGACGCGCCGGCGGAACAACTGACGGTCTCGCGCCCGAAACAGATTTCCATCGCCGCCTGGAAGCGGCCGATCAAGCGTTCATGAGCGCATTGCTCACCCCCAAACCATGAAAGAACGCCAAAACCCTGACACGCCCCCCACCCCCTGCCCCCGCCCCGGGGCGGGGGATGCAGTCTGCTCGCTACGCTCGAAGCTCGACCGGGCGTTGTATTGCGTACTTTCACGTTAACGGAAGGATTGAACTGATGTGCGGCATCGTGGCGGCCGTGGCCGCAGGCAATGTGGTTCCCACCCTGGTCGAAGGCCTGCGCAAGCTCGAATACCGGGGCTATGACTCGGCCGGCCTGGCGGTCTTGAATCCCGGTTTGCAGCGTCTGCGCAGCGTCGGCCGGGTGGCCGAACTGGCGGCCCAGGCCGAAGGCGTCAACGCCACCCGGGGCATCGCGCATACCCGCTGGGCCACGCACGGCGTGCCCTCCGAGCGCAACGCCCATCCTCATGTCTCCGGCGGCCTGGCCCTGGTGCATAACGGCATCATCGAGAACTTCGCCGAGATCAAGCAGGAACTGTCCGCGCTCGGCTACGTGTTCCATTCCGACACCGACACCGAAGCGGTCGCCCATCTGATCGAGCACACCCTGAAGAGCGAGCCGGACCTGCTGCAGGCGGTGCGCCGCGCCACCATGCGCCTGGCCGGCGCCTATGCGATCGCCGTGCTGCGCGAGGGCGAGCAGCGCGTGGTCGTCGCCCGTCATGGCGCTCCGCTGCTGCTGGGCATTTCCGCCGCCGGCAACTATGCCGCGTCCGACGCGTCGGCGCTGCTGCAGGTGACCCGCTCCATGGTCTATCTGGAAGACGGCGATGTGGCCGAGATCGGGCGCGACGCCTGGCGCGTGCTGGGGCCGGACGGCGCGCCGGCGGTACGTGCCGTGGTGGAGAGTCAGCTGTCGGCGGACGCCGTGGAGCTGGGGCCGTACCGCCACTACATGCAGAAGGAAATCTTCGAGCAGCCCCAGGCCCTGGCCAACACGCTGGAGATGATCGGCGCCGCTCAGCGCCTGTCGCCCAATCTGTTCGGCAGCGCCGCGCCCGAACTGCTCGACGGCGTCGGCCGCGTGCTGATCCTGGCGTGCGGCACCAGTCACCATGCCGGCCAGGTGGCGCGCTACTGGATCGAGTCGCTGGCGCAACTGCCCTGCACGGTGGAGGTGGCGAGCGAATACCGCTACCGGGAGTCGGTGCCCGATCCGGACACCCTGGTGGTGGCCATCTCCCAGTCCGGCGAGACCGCCGACACCCTGGCCGCACTGAAGCATGCCCGCCAGCTGGGCATGAACCGCACCCTGGCGATCTGCAACGTGGCGGAATCGGCCCTGATCCGCGAGGCGGCCTTGAAGTTCCTGACCCGCGCCGGGCCCGAGATCGGCGTCGCCTCGACCAAGGCCTTCACCACCCAGTTGGCGGCCCTGGCCCTGCTGGCCCTGACCCTCGCCAGCCAGCAGGACTGGCTGAGCGCGGAAGAAGAGGCGCGGCATCTGGCGGCGCTGCGCCATCTCCCGGTGGCGGTGCAGAAGGTGCTGGCCTTGGAGCCCGAGATCGGGCGCTGGGCCCAGCGCTTCGCCGGCAAGCACCACGCCCTTTTTCTCGGCCGCGGCCACCACTATCCCATCGCCCTCGAAGGCGCCCTCAAACTCAAGGAAATCTCCTACATCCACGCCGAGGCCTACCCCGCCGGTGAACTCAAGCACGGTCCCCTGGCCCTGGTGGACGCGGACATGCCGGTCATCGCCGTGGCGCCCAACGACGCCCTGCTGGAAAAGCTGAAGTCCAACCTCCAGGAAGTGAAGGCCCGTGGCGGCGAACTCTACGTGTTCGCCGACGCGGATTCGGAAGTGCCCGAGTCAGAGGGCATCCACATCCTGCGCCTGCCGGAGCACTACGGCGTCCTCTCGCCCGTGCTCCATGTGGTGCCTCTGCAACTGCTGGCCTACCATGCCGCCCTGGTGAAGGGCACCGATGTGGACAAGCCGCGGAATCTGGCCAAGAGTGTGACGGTGGAATAGCGGCGCAACCAAGGAAAATCGATGAAGAACAAGATAGTTCCCGTGCTTGGCGTCATCGGCGGCAGCGGCGTGTCCGAGATCGCCGGCCTCTCCGACATCCGCTGGGTCAAGGTGGATTCGCCCTTCGGCGAACCCTCGGACGAGATCATGCTGGGCGATCTGAACGGCCAGGCCATGGCCTTCCTGCCCCGCCACGGGCGCGGCCACAGGATTCCGCCGTCCGAGGTCAATTACCGCGCCAATATCGACGCCCTGAAACGCCTTGGCGTCACCGACGTCATTTCGGTGAGCGCGGTCGGCTCCCTGCGCGAAGACCTGAAGCCGGGGATGTTCGTGATCGTCGACCAGTTCATCGACCGCACCTTCGCCCGCGAGAAATCCTTTTTCGGCAAGGGACTGGTGGCGCACGTCTCCATGGCGCATCCCGTCTGCGGGCGGTTGGGAGACCATCTGGAGCAGGCCGTCGGCGAGGCCGGGATCGAGGCGGTGCGCGGCGGCACCTATCTGGCCATGGAGGGACCGCAGTTCTCCAGCCTGGCCGAATCGAGGTTGTACCGCCAGTGGGGCTGCGACGTGATCGGCATGACCAATATGCCGGAAGCCAAGCTCGCCCGCGAAGCCGAGCTGTGCTACGCCAGCGTCGCCATGATCACAGACTTCGACTGTTGGCACCCGGATCACGACGACGTCACGGTGGAGCAGATCGTCGCCGTGCTGCATGGCAATGCGGACAAGGCCGGCAACCTGGTGCGGGCCGTCACGCCACGGGTGCAGGCGGATGCCCATGGCGCGGATTGCCCGTGCCGCAAGGCGCTGGAACATGCCCTGATCACCGCGCCCGAGGCCCGCGACCCGGCGATGCTGGCCAAGCTGGACGCCGTCGCCGGCCGCCTGCTGCGTTCATGAGCCAACCCCACGCCGCCGAGGAGCGCCTGCGCCAACGGATGCTGAGCGTGGCGCAGGCCATGGTCGCGGCGGGCCTGAACAAAGGGACATCGGGAAACGTCGGCTGCCGCTGCGGCGATTATTTCCTGGTCACGCCGTCGGGCCGGCCGGTGGACGAGATGCAGGCGGCGGAGATGGTGGCGCTGGATTTCGACGGCTCTCCCCGTACGCCCGGCAAACCCTCCAGCGAATGGCATTTCCACCGCGACATCCTCGCCAGCCGGCGCGAAATCAATGCGGTGGTGCATTGCCACTCGCCCTTCGCCACGACGCTGGCCTGCCTGCACCGGGAGATCCCGCCGTTCCATTACATGATCGCCATGGCCGGCGGCGATACCATCCGTTGCGCGCCGTATGCACTGTTCGGCACTGAAGAGCTGTCGCGGCATGCCCTGGCCGCGCTGACCGGACGCAAGGCCTGCCTGCTCGCCAACCACGGCATGATCGCCCTGGGGCGCGATCTGGACGACGCCTTCGCCCTGGCCGTGGAAGTGGAAACGCTGTGCGAGCAGTACTGGCGTGCCTTGCAGGTAGGCGAGCCGCATCTGCTCTCCGCGCAGCAGATGCGCGAAGTGCTGGAAAAGTTCAAGGACTACGGTCGGCAGGCTGGCGACCTCTCCCACAACAAAATTGCCTAGCGGGGCTGTATCAAGATGCCAATCAAATCACGTATCCGTACCGTTCCCCATTACCCGAAGCAGGGCGTGATGTTTCGCGACATCACCACGCTGCTGAAGGACCCGGTGGGTTTTCGCGTCACCATCGGCGAACTGGTCAACCGCTACGCCGGCACCAGCATCGACCGCGTGGCCGGCATCGAGGCGCGCGGCTTCATCGTCGGCGCGGCGCTGGCTTTTCAACTGGGCGTGGGTTTCGTCCCGATCCGCAAGCAGGGCAAGCTGCCGGCCGAGACGGTGGGGCACGACTACGCGCTGGAGTACGGCAGCGACCGCATCGAGATGCATGTGGACTCCGTGTCCCGCGGCGACCGGATACTGCTGGTCGACGACCTGATCGCGACGGGTGGGACGGCCGAAGCGGCGTGCAAGCTGATCGAGAGCATGGGCGGCGAGATCGTGGAGTGCTGCTTCGTCATCGACCTGCCTGACCTGGGCGGGCGCACCCGTCTTGAAGAGCAGGGGCACAAGGTGTTTGCGCTGTGCGAATTCGAGGGCGACTGAATCATGGCTGTCGCGGTTGAGACGCTGCGCTGGTGTCCGGCGGGCCATCTGGAGATGATCGACCAGACGCGCCTGCCCGCCGTCTTCGAATATCGGCGATACACGTCGGCCGCCGAGGTCGCCGAGGGTATCCGCAGCATGGTGGTACGGGGGGCGCCGGCCATCGGCGTGGCCGCCGCCTACGGGGTGGCGCTGGAGGCATTGCGCCTGCGGGACTTTCCCCACACCCGCTTCGACCAGGAACTGGACGCCGGATTCCAGGCCCTGGCGGCCAGTCGGCCGACCGCTGTCAATCTGTTCTGGGCGCTGCGGCGGATGCGCGAATGCTGGAGCGCCAAGGGCACCCTTGATGCTCCGGCGCTGGCCGCCGCCCTGCTGGACGAGGCCCATGCCATCCATGCGGAGGACATCCGCATCAATCGCGCGATGGGCGTCCACGGCGCAGACCTGCTGACGGATGGGGCGCGGGTGCTGACCCATTGCAACGCCGGCGCATTGGCCACCGCCGGCCACGGCACGGCATTGGGCGTGATCCGCTCGGCGGTGGAGGCCGGCAAGCGCATCTCCGTCATTGCCGACGAGACCCGCCCTTTCCTGCAAGGGGCGCGCCTGACCGCCTGGGAAATGGTGCAGGAGAAGATTCCCGTCACCCTGATCACCGACAACATGGCCGGGTTCATGATGAGCCGAGGCGAGATCGATGCGGTCGTCGTCGGCACCGACCGGGTCGCGGCCAACGGCGATGTGGCCAACAAGATCGGCACCTACATGGTGGCGGTGCTGGCGCATCGTCATCGCATTCCTTTTTACGTGGCCTGCCCCCTGTCGACCATCGACCGGGCGCTCGCCAGCGGCGCCGAGATCCCCATCGAGGAACGCACCGCGGACGAGGTGACGGGGTATCGCGACTGCCAGTGGGCCGCGCAGGGTGTGGCGGTTCGCAATCCGGCGTTCGACATCACGCCGGCGGAACTGGTGACGGCGCTGATCACGGAAAAAGGCGTCGTTCACGCGCCCGACCGCGAGAAGCTGGCGGCGCTGTTCTGAGACACGGATCGAACGTTGCCGACGTATGGGCGTAAAAAAACCGGCCTTGGCGCCGGTTTTTTTACGGTGGTTTGGTCGGGGTGAGAGGATTCGAACCTCCGACTCCTGCGTCCCGAACGCAGTACTCTACCAGGCTGAGCTACACCCCGATTCGATCAGGAGCTTTTTCGGGAACTGCCGCTGGGCTCCTGCCGCCTAGGTCAGTGGCGTCGCGCCACTGCGAAGGCGGCGAATTGTAGCAGAGAATCCCGATAAATCGAAGGCGGCAGAGAAGAGAGTGCGGCTTGCGCCGATTCGGCCTCGATCTCCGCGCGGCGCCGGGTTTCCTCCAGCGCGCCGGTGGCGCGGATCGCTTCCAGCACCGCCGGCAGTTCGTCCTTGCCGCTGTCCTCGATGGCCCGTCTGATCGCGGCGCTCTGTGCGGCTGTGCCGTGGTGCAGCGCGTGGATCAAGGGCAGGGTGGGCTTGCCCTCGGCCAGGTCGTCACCGAGGTGCTTGCCGGTTTCGTTCTCGTCGCCGGAGTAGTCGAGCACGTCGTCGATGAGCTGGAACGCCGTGCCCAGGTGCATGCCGTAGCGCGCCAGGCTCTCCTCGAGTTCGGCCGGGGCGCCGCCGAGGATGCCGCCGAGCCGGCTGGCCGCCTCGAACAGTTTGGCGGTCTTGTAGCGGATGACTTGCAGATAGTTCTCGATTTCGATGTCGGCGTCGTGGCAATTCATCAATTGCAGCACTTCGCCTTCGGCAATGACGTTGGTCGCTTCCGCGAGCACTTCCATCACGCGCATGCTGCCGACGCCGACCATCATCTGGAAGGCGCGGGAATAGAGGAAATCACCCACCAGCACGCTCGCCGCGTTGCCGAACAGCGCGTTCGCCGTTTCACGGCCGCGACGCAATCCCGACTCGTCGACGACATCGTCGTGGAGCAGGGTCGCGGTGTGGATGAACTCGACCACGGCGGCAAGCTCGTGGTGGTGGCTGCCCTCGTATCCCAGGGCCCGGGCGGCAAGGATCACCAGGGCGGGGCGCATGCGCTTGCCGCCGGCGGAAATGATGTATTCCGCCACTTGGCGCACGAGGACCACTTCGGAATGAAGCCGCGCCCGGATGACGGCATCTACCGCCTTCATGTCGGGGGCGATCAGTGTATTCAGGGAAGCAAGCTGCACGGTGAACCGATCAAAAAGATCGGATGTTAGGGGGGGGCTCATTTTCCGTCAATAAATCATGAGCATGACGTTATCGGGCACAGTTGCGAGGCAGCAGCTTGCCGTTGTCCTGATCGTTGTTGCGGGGGGGATGCCGTCAGTCTCGCGGCATGGCCGCATTTGATGCCAACCTGAGTATTAAAAATTCGCTCAAGGCGCTTGCCACAAGGACTTCAGACGTGGTTARAATCCGCTTCAGGCCATGTGGCCTTCACCAACTGGAAAGGAAGTGAGATGAATAAAGCGGAACTGATCGAAATCGCCGCCAAGGAGGCCGATATCAGCAAGGCCGCCGCTGGCAAGGCTCTGGATGCCGTCATTGGTGCAGTGGTCAAGGCTGTTTCAAAGGGCGATACCGTCACTTTGGTTGGTTTTGGCACTTTCAAATCTGCCAAGCGTGCCGCTCGTACCGGTAAGAACCCGCAAACCGGCGCCACGATCAAGATTCCGGCCACCACCGTGCCGAAGTTCACCGCCGGTGCAGGTTTCAAGACGGCTGTGGCAGGCAAGAAGGCCAAGAAATAATAAGCAAGGCTTTGCTTCTGCCATCAAGCCCGTCTTTGGACGGGCTTTTTTCTTGTGCAAGAGGCGCACGGCGTAAGGCGCACTCCGCTTGAGCATCTTGAGTTGGCAGCGCCGCATCATTGCGCCGCGCCGGACTCTGCGGCCGAATGCAAATTCGGCTTCCACATTTTTCGTGGCGTCGCTATAATGCGCCGCTCTTCGGCCAGGTAGCTCAGTTGGTAGAGCAGCGGATTGAAAATCCGCGTGTCGACGGTTCGATTCCGCCCCTGGCCACCAGATTAAAGTTAAAGCGGCTTCCAATTCATGGAAGCCGCTTTTGTTTCTGGGGACACTGTACGTAGCTGCCAGCTCTTTTCTGGGCTGACCTGCCTGGCTTCGGTATTGATCGAATTGATGCGGTCTCTCCCGGACGGCAGAGCGCTGGGAATGCTTCCTTCCCTGCCGCATCAAGATCTCCAGTGCGACATCCCTCAACGAACCCTGAATTTTCCTCTTCAGACCGGTACTGAGCGGGTGTGGCCCCAACTGGGGCCGCGATGCTCCGGTGGGCGACGATTTGCCCATTCCGGGTAAGAATGACGACGATTCCGATACTGCGACGATATCAGATGCCTAGAATGGACCGCGCGGCCCGCGAGCCTTCGCGGGTCGGGTGTTGTGTGTGTCATGGATGGGGTTTGGATGCCCCGGGTTCGAGGGCAGGAGGGATATTCCAGATGGGATTGAGCAGGAGCCATGGCGCGAGGACGAAACCCACCGTTCTTCCTCTCAACCTGAAAAAACAGCCGCGTCAGTCTCGGGCCAAGTTCACCGTGAGCGTCATTCTCGAAGCGGCCCAGCAGCTTCTGTGGGAGGGAGGGATCAAGGCGGTGACGACACGGCATGTCGCCCAGCGCGCCGGCGTAGGGGTCGGGACGCTCTATGAGTATTTCCCCAACCGCGACGCAATCCTGATCCAGTTGGCCAATCGCTCGATGCGGAAGCGTTTCCAGGACGCCATCCCTCACTTTCACGAGTCTCTCGACATCTCCCTGCCCGAACTCTTTCGTGTCGCCACGGAGTATGCCGTCGAAGTCGATCGTGAGTTGTTGCGCTTCGGGCACGAATTCCATGCCCGCTACGCGCGGCATTTCAACCTGGGGAATTACTACCCATTGAGCAACGACCGTCGACGCCAGCAGATCCTCGACACCGTGGAGCGCAGCGCCGCGAAAATGTTGTCCGATCGTTCCGACGAGGTGGGCGCGGCGAATACGGAGATGGCCGCCTTCCTGATCTGTCGGGCCTTGCGGGGCATGATCAACACGGTGGTGGAGGAACGGCCGGAGCTGATCCATTCTCCAGCCTTCGCCGCCACCTTGCAAAGGATCATGCTGGCGATCGCCGACTACCGTGAGCCTCTTCCGGTAAAGGCATCTCCTTCCGTCTGAGCGTCCCGGTCAATGTGTGCTGAGGTCCGTGAGCCGCACCTTCGGGTGCTTTCTTTTGGGGTGAACGATTTGTCCGGCTTCGTTTCCAGTCATTGCCGCAACAGGGTGATGCGATCTGAAGTCGGAGGCAGGGAGCTATGAACTATCCGTCGCCGCGACAGGCGTTCTACGTCAAGCTAATCAACCGTACCGGGGCCTTGGCCAGAAGTTCCGGCCTGGCGGGGCGTCCCATGACGCCGACGACACTGATGGCCGCTGCCGTGAAACGGACCGGACTGGAGGACTTCGGCGATCCCGATTGTCGTCCGGCGCTTGAGCATTTTGTGGATTCCCTGGAAAGCGAAGCGCGACTGTCCACCATCGGCCGCATGGTGACGCGCCGGATGCTGGAAGACACCCTGGCTCACCGCCTGCGAATCGTGGAATATCGCAAACGGCACTCGGACGTGGCTCGGCAAATCATTCGCCGCCCCTTGATCATCATGGGGCTGCCGCGGACCGGCACGACGATTCTCTTCGAACTCCTGGCCCAGGATCCGGCCCATCGCTCTCCCGCCACTTGGGAAATCGCCGAGCCCGTGCCGCCGGCCCGAGGTGAAACCTATCGGACGGACCCGCGCATCGCCCGGGTGGACAAGGGGTTGAAGATTTTCGACAGGGATCTGGCGGCGGGAATCAACGCCATTCATGCCATGGGGGCATCCCTGCCCCAGGAATGCCTGGCGATCAGCGCTTTCCAGTTCATGTCGGAGCAGTTCGGCGTCAATTATTTCGTCCCGAGCTATCGACGCTGGTACATGGCACAGGACATGGAGCCGACCTACCGTTGGCACCATCAATTCCTCCAGCACATGCAGTCCGGCTTGGCGCGGGACCGCTGGGTCTTGAAGACGCCGCCCCATATGGCATTCATCGAAGCCTTGCTGACGGTGTATCCCGATGCCTGCCTGGTACAGACCCATCGCGACCCGATGGAGGTGATGGCCTCCGTTTCAAGCCTGGCCTGCACGGCTCATGGCGGTTTTTCCGATCATGTGGATCCGGTGCTGACCGCCGACCTGGAGGTGCGCCATTTCGCCGACATGCTCCAGCGCTGCCTGAAATCACGCGCCGCGCTGGCCGATGAGTCCACGCATTTTTTCGACATCTATTTCAAGGACATCATCAGCGATCCGATCGGCGCCATCGCCCGGCTCTATGCCCATTTCGGCTTCGACTTCAGCGCCGAGGCCAGACAGGCGATGGAACGCTATCTGGCGCAGCGCCCCAGGGAGAAGCACGGGGTTCACCGCTACACGCTGGAAGAGTTCGGTCTCGACAAAGCCCGCCACGGCGGCCTGTTCGAGGATTACCGCCGCCGTTTTGGGCTGTAGCCGACACCGCACCGCCGTTTCACGGCGGTGCGTCGCAGCTTACGGTCGTCGGCCCGGTCCGGCGTTGCCGATCCGCAGATGCACGGTGCCACCGAAGCCGGCATAGAGCGGGTCGCCGTTGGGCAGCAATTGCACGGCAATGTAGGCGGGGTTGTAGCGCTGGCTGGGGCCGAGGCGGTAAAGCCCCAGCGTCTTGCCCGTGGCCCAATCGAGGCTGAGCCAGGCCCACTGGCCGTCGGCGATCGTGCCCAGATGGAGGCCGCCGTCCCGGGCGCTGATGGCCGGTGTTGAGCTTGGGCTGGAAACGTCGGCCCGCACCCAGTCTCGCAGGAAGCGGCGCTGTTTCGGATCCCAGCGGAATTTCTGCAGCCCGAGCGGCGTCAGCGCCGGATCGGTGAGACGCAGCACCACGTCCAGGGTCAGGGATTCGCCGGTGCGGGGCCGGTTGTCGCCGAGCACGGCGCCGTAGCCGAGGACGGCGGCGGCATTCTCGGAATAGGACTCCACCCGCTTCGGGTCGCCGAAATCCACGGGCAGCTTGCCCGCGACGCGACGGCTGCTGGTGCCGGGAAGCTGCTTCCAGTCCGCCGGAATCTCGTCGCGCCAGTAGAGCACGGCGTTATTCACGTCGGCGGCATCGGTGATGATGACGAAGCGGTCGCGATCCTTGGGGCCACCCATCAGCACCGGCGTGGTGCCGGTGCCGCGGCTGCCGCGATGGGTCTTGTCGCGGGGGCCGATTTCATAGGCTTCGGTCCAGGCGCCATCCTCCGGCCGGTCGCTGATTCTGCCGTCCTTCCAGACCACCTTGTGGAGCTTCTTGCTGCCGGCGAAATAGATGCCGCCCTTTTCGTCCACCGACAGGCCGTTCCAGATGACTTCATCGCCGATCCGGTAGTAGTGGGCCTGTTTCAGGTCGGGAGAGACCACGATCAGGGTGCCATCCATGCTGACGATGGCCAGGTGGCCGTCGTGGAGCGCATTGAAGCCGATGATGATGGGCAGGGGAACGGGCATGGCCTTGTTCATCCGGGCCGGGTCGAACACCAGCTCGCCCTTGGCAACGATGGGGGAGTCGGCCTGGCCGGGAATCTGGTCGCCATAGGCCAGGACGCGGTCGCGTCCGCCCGTGTAGAGCGTGCCGTCACGGCTCAAGGCGCCGTAGAAGGCACGTATGGCTTCCGTCTCGTAGCCCTTCCAGGGAGCGGCCAGGCGCTTGAATTCGACGCTGTCGGGTGTGTGCCGATCCAGTTCGGCGACGATGCGCTGCATGTCCTCGCCGCTGTAGTAGGGAAACTTGTCCGTGGGCAGGCGCAGTTCCCGGAGCAGGGTCAGGGTGTTGTTCTTGAGGGTCAGCTTCTCGACGCGATCGACCTTGCTCAACCAGAGCACCTGGGTACCGTCGGGATAGCGCCGGTCGAAGGCGCCGGCGGAGATCGGGCTTTCCCACAACAGATCGATCTCCCGGTCGGACAGGAGGCGCGAACCGCCTTGCGGGCCGCGTACCGGCAGAGCCCCGGTCTGGTAGCCGTCGCAGTGGGTCAGCGCACAAACTCCCTCGGCCAGGGCCGGGTTGGCCGGAGTGGTCTGAGTGGCCGGAATGTCGCGGGCCGCGGCGCCGAATGCGCTGCAAGCGGCCAGCATGAGGCAGAGGCGTTGAAGGGTGGGGTTGCGGTTCATGACATCTCCCTGAAGGTGGCCAGTCGGTGGGTGCAGCATACCGTACACGTGTTAGGATGAACGCTTGCACGTGTTAGGTGATTCATCATGAACCCTGTACCCCAGAATCAATCCCGACGCCGGTTTCTGCTGCTGGCCGCCGCCGCTGGTGCGGCCGCCGCCGCCGGCATCCCGTTCTACCACTATCGGCTGAAGGCCGGCGCCAGCGCCAAGCTCGGGCCCAGGGCGACGCCCAAGCTCAACAGCTGGGAGGACTTGTATCGCCAGCGCTGGACCTGGGACAAGATCGCCAAGGGCTCCCACGGCTGGTCCAACTGCCGCTCGGCCTGCGCCTGGGATCTTTACGTCAAGGACGGCGTGGTGGTGCGGGAGGAACAGACGGCCACCTACGACCAGTCCGAGCCGGGAGTGCCGGACTTCAATCCGCGGGGCTGTCAGAAGGGGGCCTGCTACACCGAGGTGATGTACGGGCCTTCCCGCACCTCGGTTCCCTTGAAGCGGGTCGGTCCTCGAGGCTCCGGCAAGTGGGAGCGGATCAGTTGGGACCAGGCCATGGCGGAGATCGCCGAGAAGTGCGTCGATGCCGCGGTGAAATGGGGGCCCGAGACGATCTACCAGGATCTGGGACCCAACTACGACAACGGTCCGACGACGGCGGGGCGCTTCAAGTTCCAGCTGATGGCCGGCGGCTTGTTCGCCGACATGTGGGCCGAGATCGGCGACCTCAATCTGGGCGCGTTGATGTCCATGGGCATGGCCCACGTCGGCGGCTCATCGGACGAGTGGTTCCTCTCCGACTTCCTGGTGGTCTGGATGATGAACCCGTCGGTGACCCAGATCCCGGATGCCCATTTCCTCTACGAGGCGCGCTACAACGGCACCGAGCTGGTGGTGATCGACCCTATCTATTCCGCCACGGCGATCCATGCCGACCAGTGGCTGCCGCTGACGCCGGGCAGCGATGCCGCCCTGGGGCTGGCGGTGGCCCGCCACCTCTTCGAGCAGGATGCCATCGACCACGCCTACGTGCGGGAGCAGACCGACCTGCCGATCCTGGTGCGGATGGATACCGGGCGCATGCTGCGGGAAGCGGACCTCAAGGAAGGCGGCAAGGACAACCTGGTATACCTCTGGCATCCGCAGAAGCAGGCACCCGTGCCCGCGCCGGGCTGCGAGGGCGCCGGCGGCATCAGCATCCGCCTGGACTTCGAACCGCCCATCGAGGGCAGCTGGAAGATCAAGCTGAAGGATGGCCAGGAGGTGCTGCTGGCGACGGTGGGCTCTCTGCTGAAGGAGAGCCTCGATCCCTGGACCTTCGAGCGCACGGCGGAAGTCACCACCTTGAGCGTGGAGCAGATCCGTGCCTTCGCCGACGGCTGGGTCAAGGCCAAGCGGCCCATGGTGCTGTCTTCCTGGGGCTCCAACCGCTACCTGCATTCGGATCTGATGAACCGCACCAAGATCCTCTGCCTGATGCTGAAGGGCGCCATCGGCCGCAAGGGCGCGGGGCTGCAGAGCACGGGTTTCATCGATCTGGAAGGCTTCGGCAATGCGATGCAGGTGGAGAAGGACGGCATCCGCGGCCGGATCGGCATGATCCTCAACCTGATGACGCCGAAGGATCTCTTCGACGTGGCGGTGGACATGACCATGAAGCGCAAGACCGAGAATCAGGTCATGCGCGAAGGCGAGCGGCGCTTCGAGTCCGAGGTGATCTGCAACACCACGGTGACGGCCGTCGACTACCGCTACCAGGGCATCAAGGAGGCGCTGGCCAAGGAGCAGGATCATCTGCTGCCCCGTCCTCTGGCCGCCTACCATGAGGAGTCGACGCGCAATGGCTGGGAGCCGGACTTCCCGCGCAGCGGCAGCCCGAAGATCTTCTTCTCCGGCGGCTCCAACCTGCTCCGGCGCAACAACCTGCCCCAGTATCTGAAGGCGAACATGTGGGCCGACATGGAATTGATCGTGGACATCAATCCCAAGTTCTCCTTCACCGGCACCGAGGCCGACTACATCCTGCCGGCGGCCGGCTGGTACGAGAAGGTGGGCATCAAATACACCATGGCCTATGCGCCCTACCTCCATTACTGCGACCAGGCGATCCCGCCCCTGGCGGAGTCGAAGGACGAGTTCGAGATCTACTGGCTGCTCTCGCGGGAGATCGAGCGCATCGCCAAGGCGCGCGACCTGCCGGTCTTCAACAGCTGCCATCGGCCCACCGACTGGAAGACCCTGCACCAGCGCTACAGCTGCGAGGGCGCGCTCGGCCCCAAGGACGCCGAGCGCGTGCTGAGCGACATCATCGAGCAGAGCTCGGCGACCAAGGGCATGAGCCTGGAACAGCTGAAGACGGTGGGTGCCGCCCGCTTCGTGGCCACCGGTGGCAATGTGTCGCCGGCATACACCTACAACCCGGACTGGAAGGGCAAGGGCGTGCTGAACACCCTGATCGCCTTCACCGAGTACAAGGAGCCCTGGCCCACCTTCAGCGGCCGGCTGACGAGCTTCATCGACCATCCGTGGTTCCTCGAGCTGGGGGAGCAGCTTCCCACCCACAAGCCCAGCCCCAAGGCCGGTGGCAACTATCCTTTCCAGTTCGTCAGCTGCCATGCCCGCTGGTCGATCCACTCCACCTGGCGCGACACGCCGATGATGCTGCGCTTCCAGCGCGGGGAGCCACAGGTCTGGATCAATCCGGCGGATGCCCACCGGATCGGCGTCAAGGATTACGACTACGCCGAGATCCACAACGACTACGGCTCGGTGCGGATGCGGATCAAGTTCTCCACCATGGTGCGCCCCGGCGTCGCCTATTACTACCACGCCTGGGAGCCCCACCAGTTCCCCAACCACCAGTCCTTCAAATGGCTGATCCCCGGCCTCATCAATCCCCTGCACATGGCCGGCGGCACTTCGCAGCTCCAACATGGCATCAGCAAGTACCAGGCGGGCACGGCGGTGCAGGACACGCGGGTCGGCATCCGCCCCTGGACCGGCCAGCCGACGGGGGCGAAGCCGGTCGTCAAGGCGTAAGGCGGCCGGGCCGTTCCATGGTTATCCGATCCTCGCGGATTTTCGGCGACGTGGCTGACCATGGACGGACATGCCGCCATGCGTCGACGGCGCCAACTGTATGAGGAACGCGGTCATTCCGGTGCAATCGTGGTTGGGGATGTCATGCTGCCGGCGGCATTCCCGTTGTTAGAATCTTCCTCCATTTCCGCCGTGAATGACGTCCATGCCTGCCGAATTTCCTTCCCGCAATCCCACTGAAGTGCGCCTGTTGGCTGTCGCGCGGGAAATCACCAGCCGGGTCGGCTACGATGGCCTGACCATGAAGGAAGTGGCCGATCGCGCCGCTGTCGCCCGGGTGACGGTCTACCACTACTTCGGCAACAAGGATCGTCTGCTGGCGGAAATCGCCGCCGACCTGGAAGCCGAGGTGCTGGGCGAACTGGAACGCCTGCGGCTGCGCACCCGGGACCCCGCCGCTCGGATTGCCCGCCGGCTGACGGTGGCCATGACCTATCTGCTGCGCGAGCCCCTGTTGTTGAACGCCGTGCTGACGGTGGCGATGGGGGAACAGGGGCATCGGGTTTTCCTGCGCCAGGATGACAGCAGTCCGGTATGGCATCTGCTGGAAGCCGAATTGCGCGTATGGCCCAAGGGCCAGGCGCAACGCCTGGGGCGTATTTTTGGCCACCTGCTGCACTCCAGCCTGCTGTCGGTGTCTTCCGGCGCGATGTCGGTGAAGCAAGCGGAAGAGGATCTGAAGCTGGCGGGGCGGCTGCTGTTCGAGGGCATGCAGGCCGGCCTCAATAAGCGTTAGGGAAGCGCTGAATCGCCCCCCCCCCGAGGGAGTCGAGCCTTTCCAGTCAGCCGCCGCACCCCTTGAAGACGCGGCGGCTGCATCGGCCGCAGACGGCCGCGTCCAGCTTCGGTGGGATCGCCTGGGTGATGTCGTCGCGCAACCGGAAGCAGGCGTCCTCGCCGATCTCCGCCAGGTAGCCGCCGGTTTTCAGGAATTCGTAATTGGCCCGGTTCAATCCGTAGAAATAGAGCCGCCCGCCCAACTCGCGCCGCCGGCGGGCTTCCTGGCAAAGGATTTCGGCGCCGGCCACGTCGATGGTGTTGAGGCTCTGGGCGGCGATGAGCACCGACTTCCGTTCCGGCTGCCCGGCATCGACGGCGCGGAGCGCCTGCTGCAGGAAATGGGCGGCGCCGAACCAGGCCGAGCCATTGACCCGCAGGATCTGGAGCTGCGGGCATTCGTCGCGGCCTTCGGCGCGGACGAAATGGACGGATTCGCCCTCCCGCACCGGCAGCACCGGAATGATCTCCGGCCGGGATCGATGCACGATGAAGGCCAGCAGGGACAGCAGCACCCCCAGCAGCAAACCGGCTTCCATGTGGATCAGGGTGCCCAGGAAGGTCACGCAGAAGATGGCGAATTCGAGCCGGCTGGCGCGCCAGATCTGACGGATGCCGGGAATGTCGATCAGGCCCCAGGCCACCAGGAACAGCACGCCCGCCATCACCGCATAGGGCAGGAAGGCGGCCAGGGGCGCGATCACGGTGAGCAGCACGACCAGCGCCAGGGCCGAGAATACGGCCGCCAGGGGCGTCTTGGCGCCGGCCTCGTAGTTCAGTCCGCTGCGGTTGAAGGAGCCGGGCGAGACGAAGGCGGAGAAGAAGGCGCCGGTGACGTTGGCCAAACCCTGGCCGATGAATTCCTGGTTGACGTCGATCTGCTGGCCCGAGCGGTTGCCGATGGCGCGGGCGACCGAGACGGCCTGGGTGATGGCCAGGATCGCCACGACCAGGGCCGAGCCCGGCAAGGCCAGTAGCACCGACGGCGAGAAGTCCGGCAGGGACGCGGGAGGCAGCCCCGCGGGCAGGGTGCCCACCGTGGCGATGCGCGCGGCCTCGGGGCCGATCAGGTGCGCGAGCAGGGCGGCATAGAGGCTGCCGGCCACCATGGCGACGAGCAGATACGGCGCTCGGGGCAGGAAGCGACGGGAGACGATGCTCGCCATCAGGGTGAACAAGGCGACCGAGACCACCCAGAGGTTGATCTCGCCCAGCTGCGCCCAGGTCTGCTGCGCCAGGGCGGGGAAGGACCGCCGTCCGCCATGGTCGAGACCCGTGACGTTGGATATCTGGCTGGCGGCGATCAGGATGCCGGCCCCTGCCGTGAAGCCGGTCACCACCGTGTGGGAAATGAAATTCACCAGCCCGCCCAGGCGTGCCAGCCCGAGACTCAGCTGGATCAAGCCCACCAGGAGGGTCAGGCTCAAGGCGTATTGCAGATACTGGGCGGTGCCCGGTTCCGCGAATTGCGCGAGGGCGGCGAAGACGGCGATGGAAATGGCGTTGGTGGGGCCGGAAACCAAATGCCAGGAGGAACCGAACAGCGCCGCCACCACCGTCGGCACCATGGCGGAGTACAAACCGTACTGGGGCGGCAGTCCGGCCAGGGTGGCGAAGGCGATGCCCTGCGGAATCACGATCAACCCACCGACCAGGCCGGCCAGCAGGTCGTCCCGCAGCGTGCGGCGATTCACCCGGGGCCACCAGCGCAGGAAAGGCAGGGCGTTTTTCAGGGCGACGGGCAGGGGGACCATGGACACGGCGGCATGTGAGACATGTCCCGATTGTAAAGACAGTCGCCGCCGCAATCGGCGACTTCAGCGTTCTGTCGCGGCGGGCCGGTAGCGCCGGGCGGCCAGCAGCATCAGCAGGGTGCCGAGGATGCCGCTGCCCAGGGCGATCGCCAGGGCCTGGCGCAGGGCATGGGGGCCGTGGGTCGGGGCCAGCCAGTCGCTCAGGAGGCCGACGATCTGGGGGCTGGTGGTGACGCCGAAGAGGATGATGCAGAAATTCAGCACCGCCGTGCCGGTGGCGCGCAGTTCCGCCGGCAGCATGTCCTGGACCGTGGCCTGGACCGGCGCCAGCCAGCCGCCGCCCAGCAATCCGCAAAGGGCCAGCAGTCCATAGGCCAGACTGACGGAGGGGCTGAAGCACACGGCCCACAGCAGCACCGTGGTGCCGCAGACGGAAAACGCGGCCAGCTTCAAGGGCCAGGCACGGTTGCGGGCACTCAGGCGGTCCGCCAGCCAGCCGGCGGCCAGCGCGCCGACGACCGAGGTGACGCCGAAGATCAGGCCGAACATGGGGCCCACTTCCGCCGGCGTCAGTTGGAAGCTGCGCACGAACATCGTCGGCGCCCAGTAGCCGAAGCCCATGCCGCCGAAGCCGGAAAGGGCGGCGGCGGCGCAGAGTGCGGGAAAGGCCGGCAGCCGGACCAGGTGCTTCATCGCCTGGAGGAAGGGTGGCGGCATCATCGGCCGATCGTCGGCGCGACCGTCCAGACCGCCCCGAGGGGCTTCCCGGACGCTGAGATACAGCGTCAGCGCCAGCAGGAATCCGGGCAGACCGACGGCGATGAAGGTATTGCGCCAGCCGTAGTGCTGGGCCAGCACGCCGCCCAGGGCGAGGCCGACCACCTGGCCCAGGGGGATGCCCAGGTTGTAGATCGAGACGGCCCGCGCCCGCTGTCCCGGGGCGAAATAATCCGAGAGCAGCGAGTAGGAGGGGGCCAGGGCGCACGCTTCGCCCAGCCCCACCATCAGCCGGGCGACGGCCAGTTCCGCGGGGGTGCGGGCGAGGCCCGACAGCACGGTGAACAGCGACCATAGCGTGCAGCCCAGCGCGAGGATCGCCACCCGGCTCCTGCGGTCCGCCAGCCAGGCGATGGGAATCCCGGCGCAGATGTAGAGCAGGCCGAAGGCCGGGCCGATGAGAAAGCCCATCAGGGTGTCGGAGCCGTTGAGGTCCGCGCGGACGAATTCCACCATGCCCACCAGCACGTAGCGGTCCATGAAGCTGATCATGTAGATCAGCATCAGCACGGTCAGCACGTACCAGGCGTAGCCGCCCGCCTTGGCGGGCCTGGGCAGGGTGGCGGACACGGCTTATTTCCCGGTCAGGCGCTTGCCCGCTTCGGCGAAGGGCACGACCCGGGTGGCGGGTTTGGGCACGGCGCTCTCGTCGCTGGGGTCGATGCCGGTGATGGTCCAGCGGATGCAGAGGGTGCCCGTGAGATGGCCCTGGGTGCAGATCCAGTTGGCAATGCCCGGGTCCTCGGCCGAGACGACGATGCGGGCGATGCCGTCGTCGTCGATCACCGCGTTGCCGATGTCCACCAGGTTGCGGCCGCCGTCGGCGTACTCGTAGGTCTGCATGTAGCGGTTGGTGCCGTAAAGGCCCCACCAGAGACACTTGGGCGGTTTCAGGTCGATCAGCAGGGCCTCGCCCGGCTTCAGGTCGAAATTGCAGAAGAGATACCAGTGGTCGGGGTTGATGTACATGAAGCCGGTGCCGCCGCGCACGGCGCGGCCGGCGTCGCTGCGCTTGACGTCCAGACCCGCCAGGTCGAACTGGTTGGGCACGTGGGGAATGATGGGGCTGGGGCGGCCGCCGTATTGCTTCATGAAGTCGATGCCGGTCTCCTTGAGGAAGGCGACGACGGAACGCAGCCGGTGGGCCACGGCGGCGTCGTCCAGGCGCGGGGCCGGGCCGGGGTGGTCGATGACGTCGATCATGTAGCGGGCCGGTTCTTCGTTCTTGGCGTCGACGAAGAATTGGCGGATCAGCACCGAGTGGAGATCGGGGTCGGCCTCGAGGAAATTCTTCGCACCCACCGGGCGCCGGGTGCCGATGATGATTTCGAAGGAGCCGTCTTCCTCGCAGACCAGATTGGTCATGTTCACCCAGTCGCCGATGCGGGGCGGCATCAGGCCGTTCCAGCCGGTGCCGGAATAGAGGCAGATGCCCAGGTAGCGCACGCTGCCGCGCTTGCCGGTGATGCGGTAGGAGCGGCCCGGAGCCAGGGGCGCCCAGTCGTAGATGGTGTAGGGATTGGGCGACCAGATTTCCATCGGCGCCGAATAGGCCGCCCAGGGCTGGGCCATTTTCGGCGTGATCATGGGCACGAAACGGGGCCGCTCCGGATCGTTCTCGAAGAACTGCTCCAGGGCCGTGCGGATGAAGTGGGTCATGAAACGATAGCCTTCGGCGGAATCGTTTTCGTCCAGGGCGCTGTTGCTGGTGAGTTCGACGGATTCCTTCAGGACGTCGAGCATTTCAAGAAAAGCCTTGCGGCTTTCCGGGGTGAAGTCTTTTTGGCTCATGGGGTGCCTTTCTTTCCAGTCTGTCGGATGCGCGCCAAGCGGAACGCATGCGGACCGATGCTAGGAGTCGCGCCGGATACACCCAAGCAAATCCGAACAGCCGATGGAAACCGCTTTGCGATGGGTGAGGCATGGGGGCCAACGCCAGAAACGCCGGGACAAGGCGAGGCGAATCGGGGCCCCGCGAGAGGAAGCGCAAAAGCCGAACGGCGATCATGTCGATCGCGGTGAAGCATCGATATGCGTGGGGCGCCATGTGCCGGTCATGCCGATCCCTGAATTTCCTCGGGCGGGAAAGGAATTTTGTTCGGTTTTTCCGTACCCATTTCAGGAGCCCTGGTTTCGATGGGAATGGACGCCGGAACGAACGACAGCGCAATCAGTGCCCCGGATCGCGGAGGATGGCCACTCGACCGGGTACGGCGTGCAACGGCCATTGGCCCGCCCGTTTTTCCGGTGCGCTGTTCGGCTTTGTTTGTCTGCCGCCTGGATCGCCTCCTAGCATTCCCTCGCGTTCGTCGGACACGCCGATGTGATGACCGGTCCAGGAAGGGAGTCGGGATGTTTCTCAAGGGCTATCGAATGGTGGACATGTGCTGGATGGGCGGTGGCCCCTTCACGGCGCAGGTCCTGGGGGATCTCGGATTCGACGTGATCAAGGTGATGGAGGTGCCCAAGGCATCCTCCGGCCGGCGCGGCGGGCGCAGCACCGGTTCCCTGATCGCCGAACACAACGGGATTCAGATGAGCCACTACCGCTTCGGCATCCGCAATGCCCGCAGCATCATGCTGGATCTGAAGAGCAAGGAGGGCCTGGAGGTCTTTCATCGCCTGATCGAGAAGACCGACGTGATCACGGAAGGCTTCCGTCCCGGCGTGGCGGATCGCCTCGGCGTCGGCTACGAGGCTTTGAGGCAGATCAATCCCGGCCTGGTCTATGCGGCCATCACCGGTTATGGCCAGACCGGGCCCTACCGCGACAAACCGGGCCACGACGTGAATTTCGAATCCATCGCCGGCTTCATCGGCATGAACGGCAAGGCCGGCGGGCCGCCCGTGGTGACCGGCGGCCTGGTGGCCGATTTCGCCGCGGGGTCCATGTCGGCCGTGACCCACATCCTGGCGGCCCTGCTGCGCCGGGAGAAGACCGGCCAGGGCGCCTATTGCGATGTGTCGTTGACCGATGCGGTGTTCGAGGCCAACGGCACCGCCATCGGCCCCTACCTGGGGTCGGGCGTGGAGATGCAGCGGGGCGAGATGTACTTCTCCGGCTTCTGGCCCTTCAACGATGTCTATGAAACCCGGGATGGCGCCTATCTTTCCCTCGGCGCCTGGGAGCCCTATTTCTTCAAGAACCTGTGCGAGGCCGTCGGGCGGGAGGACCTGGTCGACATCCAGTGGTCGGTGGAGCGGCGCGACTACGTGCGGGCCGAACTGACCGCGCTCTTCAAGACCCGCACCCAGGCCGAATGGGTGGCCCTGTTCGAGCCCGTGGATGCCTGCGTGACGCCGGTGAACTCGCCGGCCCAGGCCGCCAACGATCCTCAGATGCGGGCGCGGAGCATGGTCGTGGAGCTGGAGAACCCGCTCCATGGCAAGGTGCCCATGGTGGGCTCCATGTTCAAGCTGGACGGCCAGCCCCTGGAAGCCCGCCACTGGATGAACTATCCCGGGGAACACACCGGCATGGTGCTGCAGGAACTGGGCTACAGCGAAGGCGAGGTCGCCGATCTGCAGGCCCAGGGTTTCGTGCGCTGAGCCGCCCGAAGAGGAGATCGTCATGGCGGAGACAAACCAGGAAGGGCAGGCAGGGCAAGGCATCCTGCGCGGCATCACGGTGCTGGACTTCGGCCGGGTGGTGGCCGGCGGCTATTGCGGCCGCATCCTGGCCGACATGGGCGCCCGGGTGATCAAGGTGGAGGCCCCCCATACGGGCGACTACATCCGCCTCCTGGGCCCCATGGGCGGCGAGCACTGGAGCATGCCGCCCTCCATCAGCCCCATCTTCATGCATTGCAATGCCGGCAAGGAGAGCCTGTCCCTGGATCTGAAGCGTCCCGAGAGCATCGACCTGATCAAGCGCATGATCCCCAAGATCGACGTGGTGCTGGAGAACTTCACGTCCCATGTGATGCCCGGCCTCGGCCTGGGCTATGAGGATCTGAAACGGATCCGGCCGGACATCGTCATGTGCTCGATCAGCGGTTTCGGCCCCGCCGGTCCCCTGGCGGACGCCCCGGCGGCGGACGGCATCGCCCAGGCCATGAGCGGCATGCTCTCCCTGATGGGCGAGGAGGGCGGCTACCCGCATTTCGCCGGCAACGGCATCGCCGACACGGCGTCCGCCACGACGGCGGCCATGGCCATCCTGGGGGCGCTGCTGGAGCGCTTCCGCAGCGGCACCGGCCAGCATGTGAATATTTCCATGATGCACACCCTCTTGAGCATGGACGGCGCCGCCGCGCCCTACTGCGTGGCCTCCAAGGGGGAGCACAAGGTGCCGCGCAGCGGCCGCTTCCATCATCTGGCCTGCCCCTGGGGCACCTTCAAGGGACCGGAGGGGAAATACCTGGTCATCATGATGACCGGGCAGTGGGCCTGGGAAAAGCTGGCGAAGATGATGGGCCGCGAGGACATGCTGAGCCATCCGAAATTCACTTCCCTGGAAGCGCGCCTCCAGCACAAGCACGAGGTGCACGACATCATCGAAGCGTACCTGATGAGCTTCGAGACGGCGGAAGCCGCCTACCAGGCCCTGGCCGCCGAGCGGCTGCTGGTGGGCATCGTGCTCGATCCCTGGGAGGCGGCCAGCCATCCCCAGACGCCGCCGGAAATGATCCAGCCGATTCCCTATCCCTACGCCGGCGAGGTGCCCACCATCGCCACGGCGCCGCTCTATTCCGAGACGCCGACGCGGATCGGGCGGGCGCCCTTCATCGGCGAGCACAACCGCCGCGTGCTGCGGGAACTGGCCGGCCTCGACGACGCCGAACTGGACCGGCTGCACCAGGCCGGCGCGCTGTTCGAGGACGACACGGTCACCCACCTCGATGCCGCGACCTGAGGGTGCCCCCATGCTGAGCCGACTCGACGATCATTTCGCCCACCAGAACAACCGCCCCCTGGACGAACTGGATTCCCGGGATCCGTTCTGGCAGGAGGCCCTGTATTTCAATCTGCACACGCCCGATGGCCGCTGCTCCGCCATCGGCGGGCTGGACGTGTTCCCCAACAGCGGTTTTGCCGCCGCCTGGCTGATGGTCGAGGTGGCGGGGACGCATTGCGTCAATTTCCAGACCGGGCCGATCGACGCCAACTGGCGCGACGAAATGGGCGTCGGCCCCCTGCGCTTCCAGGTGATCGAGCCCATGCAGCGCTGGCGCCTGTCGCTGCGGGACGAGGCCAACGGCATCCAGGGCGAGCTGGAATTCGAAGCCCGCTTCGCCCCCGTCCATTTCCGGCCGATCCGCCTGGAAGCGGGTGGCGAGGTGGTGTTCGACCAGTCCTATTTCAATCAGATCGGCCGCTTCCACGGCACACTGAGCGTCGGCGACCAGACCTTCTCGGGTTTCTCCGGCCTGCGTGCGCGGCGCTGGGGCGTCATCAATGCGCAGAAGCTGCCGTTCTACAACTGGATCTCCCTGCCCCTGGCCGAGGGCGCCATCGTCGCCTGGCAGTTCGAGACGCCGGAGGGTGAAATCCTCTACTGCGACGGCGCCCTGATCCGCGGCGACGGCAGCAGGACGGCCATCGTGCGGCTCGACCACCAATGGGACTTGCCGGCCGGGAACCGCCACCCGACCCGGGTCGACGTCGTCCTCCATCTGGCCGATGGCGGCACGCTGCCGCTCTCCTGCCGCCAGTTGGCGACCCACCACGTGGGGGCCATGCCGCCCCGCTGGTCCGACGCGGTGCCGGTCGAACGCGCCTACGCCGAAACCGGCGCCTCCTCCATCGAACTCGTCGGCGAGTTCGCCGTGGCCGGTGAGACCGCCGTGGGCATCTACGACATTGCCAGTCGCCCCGGCTACCGCCGCTACGGGCTGCCCGCCCTGGACTGCTGAAACCTGATACCGGCCGAAACCCGGAATCCACGGGTTTCGGCCACCACCCCGCCAATCAAGGAGTTGAAATGAGCGAACCCGCTTTGCTGGTCGAACGCGAGGGCCACATCGTCACCCTGACGCTCAACCGCCCCCGCTTCAAGAACTGCCTGAACCCGGAAGCCTTCATCCGCTTGGCCGACGCCTGGGAAATGATCAATGACGACGACGACGTCCGCGCCGTCATCCTCACCGGCGCGGGCGGCACCTTCTGCGCCGGCGCCGATCTGGCCCACACTGTGCGCTGGCGGGCCGGCGAGCCGCCCCAGGACGAATTCGAGGAGCGCTTCCGCGCCGATCCGGACATCATGTGGAAGGGCCTGCTGCGGAACTACCGCTGCAACAAGGCGGTGATCGCCGCCGTGGAAGGTTCTTGCATCGCCGGCGGGGTGGAGATCCTGGAATCGACCGACATCCGTGTTGCCGGCGAGGGTGCGAAGTTCGGCATCTCCGAGGTGCGCTGGAGCGTTTTTCCCCTGGCCGGCTCCACGGTGCGCCTGCGCCGTCAGATCCCCTACACCAAGGCCATGGAGATGCTGCTCACGGGCGACCACTATCCCGCCGAGGAGGCCCTGCAGATGGGTCTGATCGGGCGCCTGGTGCCCACCGGCACGGCGCTGGCCAAGGCCCGCGAGATCGCCGAGCGCGTCGCCGCCAACGGTCCCCTGGCGGTGCGCGGCATCAAGCGCGCGGTGCAGGAGACCGACGGCCTGACCGAGGCGGAGGCCCTGCCCATCGAATACAGGATCGGCATGGAAGTCGCCCACAGCGAGGATGCCGCCGAGGGCCCCCGCGCCTTCGTGGAAAAGCGCGTGCCCCAGTACAAGGGCCGCTGATCGCCCCCCCTCCCACCCCTCCCCGGACCGCCCATGACACCCTGGGCGGCCCCTCACCCCTCCCCCCCACACACCGCATGAAACGAGGAGAACGCGATGTTTGAATACACCGCCGAACAGGAAGCCATCCGCAAGACCGCCCGCGATTTCGCCCGCAAGGAAGTGGCGCCGGGCGTCGCCGAACGGGATGCCGCCGCCCGCTACGACACCCGCTTGCTCAAGCGCATGGGCGATCTGGGTTTCCTGGGCATGCTGATGCCCGAGGAGGTGGGCGGCACCGATACCGACCTTTTGAGTTTCTGCCTGGTGCTGGAGGAGATCGGCCGGGTCGATCTGGCCCTGGCCTGGTCCCTCATGGCCTCCCTGTCCTTCGCCCACCCGGTGGCCACCGTGGGCACGCCGGAGCAGAAGGCCCTCTGGATGGACACCATCGTCCGGCCCGTGCTGCGCGGCGAAGCCAACACCGCCATGGGCATCACCGAGCCCGACGCGGGCACCGACAACGGCCGCATCCGCACCCGTGCCGTGCGCGAGGGCGACGAGTGGGTGATCAACGGCTCCAAGACCTTCATCACCGGCGCCGGCCTGGAGACCTGCAAGGGCGTGTTGGCGGTCTGCCTGACCGACCCGGAGAACTACAAGTTCGAGCACATCTTCATCCCCACCGGCACGCCGGGCTACCGCATCAGCGAGCCGCTGCGCAAGATGGGTCTCCATTCCAGCGACACCCGGGAACTGTTCTTCGACAATGTGCGCGTGCCCCTCAACCACCGCATCGGCCTGGAAGGGCAGGGCATGCAGCGCACCAAGACCGGGTTCTTCACCGCCCGCGTCCTGATTTCCTCCACCTGCCTGGGGCTGGCCGAGGAATGCCTGACGCTCGCCACCGACTGGGCCAAGCAGCGGGTCGCCTTCGGCAAGCCGATCGCCCGTTATCAGTACGTCCAGGGCATGATCACCGACATGGCCCTGAACGTCGAACTGGGGCGCCTGATGCGGGACAAGGCCGCTCATATGGCGATGCAGGGCAAGTCCTTCGCCAAGGAGGCCTCGATGTGCAAGTGGTTCGTCACCGAGATGGCCAAGGACTGCACCGACAAGGCCGTGCAGATCTTCGGCGGCATGGGCTTCATGGATGCCTGCCCGGTGTCCCGCTACTACCGGGACATCCGCGCCGCCACCATCGGCGAGGGCACCACGGAAATCCAGCGTTACGTGGTGGCGCGGGAAATGGGTTTGTTGTCCTGATCCCCGGGGCCACACCATGACAACCGGGATTTTGGGCAGCGATCTGGGGGTGGCCCACATGGCCGCCCGCTATCCCGAGCGGGCGGCCGTGATCTGCGAGGGGCATCCGACCCTCAGCTTCCGGGAACTGGACCGCCGTGCCAACCAGATGGCGCGGGTGTTCCGGGCCCATGGCCTGGGCAAGGGCGACCACGTGGTGCTACTGTGCTCCAACCGGCCGGAGTTCGCCGAGGTCGCCACCGCTGCGCTCCAGTGCGGGGTCGTGCTCTCGCCGGTGAACTGGCACCTCTCCCCCGAAGACGTGAGCTATGTGGTGGACAATTGCGGCGCCCGGGCCTTCATCGCGGAAGGGCGCTTCGCCGCCGCCGCCCGCCACGCCGCGCGGGAGAACGGCCAGCGGCTGGCCCTTTGTCTGTCCGTGGGCGATCCGATCGAGGGCTTCGCGGATTACGGCGAAGCCCTGGCGGCCCAGTCCGACGCGGCCCTGGAGGCCCCCGAGCTGGGCGGCATGATGTTCTATACCTCCGGTACCACGGGCCGGCCCAAGGGCGTGCGCCAGTTGGCCGAGGCCACCGAGTTCGGCCCCTTCATCCGCTACTTCGCAATGCTCTACGACTACCAGCCCGAGCGCGGCGATGCCGTGATGGCCACCGGCCCGCTCTACCACGGCGGTTCGATGATCATGTGCGCCGTCGTGGCCCTGAGCTGCGGCGTGACCACGGTGCTGATCCCGCGCTGGGACAGCGAGGAATGCCTGCGCCTGATCGAACGCCACCGCATCAGCCAGGCGTTTGTCGTGCCCACCATGTTCCATCGTCTGCTGGCCCTGCCCGAGGCCACGCGGCGCCGATACGATCTCGGCTCCCTGCGTCTGATCCTCCACGGCGGGGCGCCGACGCCGATCGAGGACAAGCGCGCCATGATCCAGTGGCTGGGCCCCATCCTGACCGAGGTCTATGGCGCCACGGAAGGCTTTTCCATGTCCATCGCCTCGGAGGAATGGCTGAGGAAACCCGGCTCGGCGGGCCGGCCCCAGCCCGGCGCGGTGAAGATTCTCGACGGCGACCTGGCGCCGCTGCCGGCGGGGCAGGTGGGCACGATCTACGCCAAGCCGGCTGGGGTCTTCGAGTATTTCAACGACCCGGAAAAAACCGCCGCCAGCCACCAGGGTGAGTTCGTCACCGTGGGCGACCTGGGCTATCTGGACGAGGACGGCTATCTCTTCGTCACCGGCCGCAGCGCCGAGCTGATCATCTCCGGCGGCAGCAACATCTACCCGGCCGAGATCGACCATGCGCTGCTGGCCCATCCGGCGGTGTTGGACGCCGCGGCCTTCGGTGTGCCCGACGCCGAATGGGGCGAGGTGGTGCATGCGCTGGTGATCCCGGCGCCGGGGCAGGTGGCCGACGACGCATTGCGCCAGGAACTGCTGGCCCACTGCCGCGCACGCCTGGGCCGCCTGCGCACCCCCCGGTCTCTCGACTTCGTCGAGACGCTGCCGCGCAACGACGCGGGCAAGCTGCTGCGCACCCAGTTGCGGGATCGCTACCGCGACACTCATTGACCGCAATCGGAGAGAACGACCGATGGGACCGCTCCAGGGATTCAAGATCATCGAAATCGCCGGCATGGGGGCCGCCCCCTTCACCGCCATGATGCTGGCGGACATGGGGGCCGAGGTGCTGCGCGTCGAGCGCCCCGGGGGCAATCCCACGACGCGGATGGCCGACGTGGCGACCGATGTCTTCAGCCGGGGCCGGCGCTGCGTCTGCATCGACCTCAAGACGGCCGAGGGGGCCGCCCTGGTGCTGGAGCTGGTGAGCCGGGCCGACGCGCTGTTCGAGGGCAACCGGCCCGGCGTCATGGAGCGCCTGGGGCTGGGGCCGGAGGTGTGCCTCGCACGCAATCCCCGGCTGGTGTACGGCCGCCTCACCGGCTGGGGCCAGGACGGCCCCCTGGCCCAGGCGGCGGGCCACGATATCAACTACATCGCCCTGTCCGGCGCGCTGAGCCTGGTCGGGCGCAGCGGAGAGCCTCCGCTGCCGCCTTCGAATCTGCTGGGGGATCTGGCGGGCGGCGGCATGAATCTGGCGTTCGGCCTGGTCTGCGCCCTGCTGGAATGCCAGCGCTCCGGCCGCGGCCAGGTGGTGGATGCGGCCATGGTGGATGGGGCCGCCACCCTCAGCACGCTCCAGCACGGCTTGCTGCATGCCGGCTACCAGCGGCCCCGGGGCGAGAACATGATCGATTCCGGCGCCCATTTCTACAACACCTACGAGACCGCCGATGGCGAATACATTGCCATCGGCAGCTTCGAGCCCGCGTTCTATCGGCAACTGCTGGAGCGGCTGGGGCTGGCGGAGGCGGACTTCCCCGAGATGGACATGGCCCGCTGGCCGGAATTCAAGGAACGCTTCGCCGCCCTGTTCAAGACCCGCACCCGGCAGGAATGGTGCGAGATTTTCGAAGGCACCGATGCCTGTTTCGCCCCGGTGCTGTCCCTGAGCGAAGCCCCGCACCATCCCCACAATGCGGCGCGGGGCGTGTTCGTCGAGGTGGCCAGCGTCGTCCAGCCCCGTCCGTCGCCCCGCTTCAGCCGCACCGACGGCGCCATCCAGCGCCCGCCGGCTCGCCCCGGGGAGCATACCCGCGAGGCCCTGACGGACTGGGGCATCGATGCCGAACGTATTTCGGGGCTACTGGCGGGCCGGGTGATCGTGCAAACCTGAGCGCAGCGAGCCAATCAGTCCTGGGATGCGGAGCCTTCGGCGAAGGCGCTGCGCAGGTTTTCCAGCAGCGCGATGAAGGCGGTCTTGATCTGGACCTCGCTGCATCCCATGAGGATCGCGTCGTCGAGGGCGTCCTGCGCCACCTGGCGCAACTCGTCCAGGTTCTGGTTGAGCACCTTGATTTTTTCCGTGCATGACACCGGAGTCCCGTCCGGCTTGCGCCAGACGGGACGGCCACTGCAGGTCGAATCGACGTCGGGCTCCATGAAGCGTCGGGTCAGGCGCCCAGGTGCTCGAAGAGCTTGGTCGAAAGGTAGCGCTCGCCGTAGGACGGAATGATGGCCACGATCAGTTTGCCCGCGCTCTCCGGACGCCGGGCCACCTGCAGGGCGGCCCAGACGGCGGCGCCGGAGGAAATGCCGACCAGCAGGCCTTCCCGGGTCGCCATGGCGCGGGCGGTGTCGAGGGCGTCGTCGTTGGTCACGCGTACGACTTCGTCATAGATCTTGGTGTTGAGCACCGCGGGCACGAAGCCGGCGCCGAGGCCCTGGATCAGGTGCGGGCCCTTTGGGCCGCCGGACAATATCGGGCTGGCGTCGGGTTCCACCGCCACCATCCTGACGTCCGGTTTGCGCGCCTTGAGCACTTCGCCCACGCCGGTGATGGTGCCGCCGGTGCCGATGCCGGAAACGACGATATCGACCTTGCCGTCGGTGTCGTTCCAGATTTCCTCGGCGGTGGTCTTGCGATGGACCTCGGGGTTGGCCGGGTTCTCGAACTGCTGCGGCATGAAATAGTTTTGGTTGGCGGCCACCAGCTCCTTGGCCTTGGCGATGGCGCCGCTCATGCCGTCCGCGGCGGGGGTCAGGATCAGGTCGGCACCATAGGCCTTGAGCAGCAGACGCCGTTCCCGGCTCATGCTTTCGGGCATGGTCAGCACCAGCTTGTAGCCGCGGGCGGCCGCCACCATGGCCAGGCCGATGCCCGTGTTGCCGCTGGTCGGTTCCACCAGCACCGTGGTCGCCGGGTTGATGGTGCCCGCCGCTTCGGCGGTATCCAACATGGAGATGGCAATCCGGTCCTTGACGCTGTGGCCGGGGTTGTAATACTCCAGCTTGGCCACGACGGTGGCGGACAATCCCTCGGTCAGCCGGTTGATACGGACCAGTGGCGTATTGCCGATCAGTTGGGTGACATCGTTGGCGATTTTCATCTTGTGTGCTCCCGGTGAGTGTTGGGGGACGCTGATTATCCTCGATTCAGGATGACTGGCGCCGTTCGGCTTGCATCGGCCGGCGGTTGCGGGGGGGCTCGCATTCCGGCTCAGCGGGTGCGCCGGGAAAACTGGGCCAGGCGGAAGCCCAGCAGGAACAGCGTGCCGAGGTAGGCGGCGGCGCCGCCGGCGACCAGCGCGCCCAGGCGCAGAACCTTGTCCTGCCAGGCGCCATCCAGCCACGCGCTCTCCCTGCCCGTGCCCCAGTACAGTGTAATCCCCAATACCGCCAGCGCCAGTGCCAGCTTCCAGAGAAAGGACGGCCAGCCGGCCGCCGGCCGGTAGCTGTCTTGCTTGCGTAGACCCCGGTAGAGCAGGAAGGCGTTGCAGCAGGAGGCGAGGCCGATGGACAGGGCCAGACCGGCATGCTTGAGCCAGCCGACGAAGGCCAGGTTCATCAACTGGGTCAAGGCCAGCGTCAGGAGCGCGATCTTCACCGGGGTCCGGATGTCCTGGCGCGCGTAAAAACCGGGGGCCAGCACCTTGACCAGGATCAGCCCGGCGAGCCCCACGCTGTAGGCCACCAGGGCCTGCCGGGTTTGCAGCACGTCGGTGGCGCTGAAGGCGCCGTGCTGAAACAGCGTGGACAACAGCGGGACGGCCAGCAAGGCCAGCGCCAGGGCCGCCGGCAGGGTCAGCAGCAGGGTCAGGCGCAGCCCCCAGTCGAGCAGGGCCGAGAATTCCTGGGTGTCACCGGTGGCGTGGGTCCTGGACAGGCTGGGCAGCAGGATCGTACCCAGCGCCGCGCCGAGCAGGCCGGCCGGGAATTCCATCAGCCGGTCGGCGTAGTACAGCCAGGAGACGCTGCCGCTCTCCAGGAAGGAAGCGAACACGGTGTTGATCAGCAAGGAGAGCTGGGACACCGACACCCCCAGCACGGCGGGCGCCATCAGTTTCAGGATGCGGCGCACGCCGGGGTCGGACAGCGAGAGCGAGAAGCGGGGCAGCATGCCGATCCGGGAAAGCGCTGGCAACTGGATCGCCAGCTGCGCCAGCCCGCCGAGGAACACCGCCCAGCCCAGGGCCAGCACCGGCGGCGCGCAGTAGGGTGCCAGCCAGAGAGCGCCGCCGATCATCGCGAGATTGAGCATCACCGGCGTGAAGGCGGGCAGGGCGAAGCGGCTCCAGGTGTTGAGGATGCCCGCGGCCAGGGCCACCAGCGACATGCACAGGATGTAGGGGAAGGTGATGCGGGTGAGGGTGACGGTCAGTTCGAACTTGTCGGCATCGGCGGAGAATCCCGGCGCGGTGAGGTAGATCACCGCCGGCGCGGCGATCATGCCCAGGATCGTCACCGCCAGCACGGCGAGGAACAGGGCGGTGGCGACATGGTCCACCAGGCGCTTGGTTTCCGCCTCGCCCTGGCGATTCTTGTATTCCGCCAGGATCGGAACGAAGGCCTGGGAGAAGGCGCCTTCCGCGAACAGCCGGCGCAGCAGGTTGGGCAGCCGAAAGGCGACGAAGAATGCGTCGGTGGCCAATCCGGCGCCGAAGGCGCGGGCGATGATGAAATCGCGCAGGAAGCCGAGGATGCGGGACAGCAGCGTCATGCCGCTGACGGTGGCGAGCGTCTTCAGGAGATTCATGGGACGACATGTTAGTGTGAAAGAACGCAAAAACGGAGTGTGTGGTGACTTCGAGCGCAGCGATCCAATGCCGTCACCTCCCCCGGCGAGGGGGAGGCCGGGAGGGGGAGGGTTTTTTTCTTGCTCTTCGCGTATTCCATGCGCCGGGACGGACAATTGGTTTCCATGAGCGTCAGGGGAGAATGCGCCCTTGCAAAGGGGGGGGGAAGTCCATATAATCGCGCCCTTTTCCAAACCCGGAATACGGATCACCCACATGGCAAATTCCGCACAAGCCCGCAAGCGCGCCCGCCAAGCCGTCAAGCAGCGCGCCCATAACATGAGCCTGCGTTCGACTCTGCGTACCGCGATCAAGAAGGTGCGCAAGGCGATCGTCGCTGGCGACAAGGCGGCCGCCCAGGCGGTCTTCAAGGAGTCCCAGAGCGTCATCGACTCCATCGCCGACAAGAAGGTCGTTCACAAGAACTCGACGGCCCGCTACAAGAGCCGCCTCTCCGCCGCGATCAAGGCGCTCTGACAGCGCCGGATTGATGTGGGCGGCACGCTACGGCATGTAGCGTCGCCCGGCAGATGATGGTTTCAGCACAACGCCCGGGCATCGGCTCGGGCGTTGTGCTTTGTCTCGTCGTGGCGCCATCGTGGCTTGATGCGGCGGGTCGCCACCCATCGCTACCACTGCTACTACTCGCCGCCACGATGGGCGCGCCGTTCAGCGCGGCGGCATCCAGGGGGCGATGACTTTGAGGTTGTTGTCCTGGGCGAATCGCTCCAGAAAGTGGTAGGCCTTGGATTCGATGTCGTGGATGCGGATATTCACGAATACGCATTTCTCCCCTTCGTGGCTGCCCGGTTGGACATAGGGTGAATACGCCATCCGCCGTTCCGCGCCGAATACCGACATGGTGCCGCACAAGCGCTCGGCCCAGTCGCTGGGACGGAAGCGGCGACCCTCCAGGGTCACTCCGACGATGATGAAGCTTTCGTGGCGGGATTTGTTCGTCGTCATGGGGCTTTGCTCACAGCGCTACCATCAAGGAGGCCGTGCCTGTTGCCTGCCTTTGGCACGTCCTCTTTTCCGGGGAAAAGATAGCGCATCTTGCTGACGTGTTCCTTGCTGCGTGAGGCGCGGATTATCCAGCAAAAAGCGCCTGCCTGGTTGTCATCCTAGAAATATCTCCATATACTCCCCGCATCTATATGATGCTAAAGGGGTTTGTGAATGCTTCCCCCATTGGTTGCCAAGTACGGATTCCGGATCCGAACCCGTGTCGGGCTGGTGGTCGACAATTTGATGATTTACGGGCGCGACGAGTCGGAGGCGCGCAGCAAGCTGCGCCAGATGTATCGGGATTGCGAAATTCTCGATTGCGCCTGCCAGCGCGGGACGCAGGGCGACAGGAAAGGCATATCCGTCGTGGCGGCGGCGTTGTGCCGCGAAGATGCGATCTCCCGCTGATCGCCGCTATTTCCCCAGGATTTCCCGCAAGGCGGTGGTCAGCGCGGCGCACTGGGCGTCGGTGCCCACCGTGATGCGCAGGTATTGATCGATCCGCGGCTGGCGGAAGTGGCGCACGATGATGCCGCGTTCGCGCAGGGTTTGGGCCAGTTGCGCGGCATCCCGATCGGGATGGCGGGCGAAAAGGAAGTTGGCGGCCGAGGGGAGCACCACGAATCCCAGCCCGCCGAGATCCTGCGCCAGGCTTTCCCGGCTGGTCATGACGGCCCGGCGGGTACGCTCGAAATGCTCCACGTCATCCATCGCGGCTGTCGCGCCGACGCAGGCCAGGCGGTCCAGGGGATAGGAGTTGAAGCTGTTCTTGACCCGCTCCAGCCCCTCGATCAGTGCCCGCTGGCCGATCGCAAAGCCGACCCTCAGGCCGGCCAGCGAGCGGGACTTGGACAGGGTCTGCACCACCAGCAGATTGGGGTGGCGCTCCACCAGCGCGACGGCCGAGGGAATGGGGGTGCCGCCGAAATCGATGTAGGCCTCGTCGATCACCACCATGGAGCCCCGGTTGCCCGCCGCGAGGCGTTCGATTTCCGTCAGGGGCAGCAGGCAGCCGGTGGGTGCGTTTGGATTAGGGAAGATGATGCCGCCGTTCTCCCTACCCAGGTAATCATCGACCCGAATGGTGAAGTCGGCGGCGAGCGGGACGGCGCGGTAGTCGATTTCATACAGTCCGCAATAGACCGGGTAGAAGCTGTAGGTGATGTCGGGGAACAGCACCGGGCGGCCATGCTTGAGCAGCCCGAGGAATACGTGGGCCAGCACCTCGTCCGAGCCGTTGCCGACGAACACCTGCTCCGCCGCCACGCCGTGATGGCGTGCGATGGCCTGTTTCAGCGCGCTGGAGTCCGGATCGGGGTAGAGGCGCAGATTGTCGCCGACCTCCGCCGCCATCGCTTGCAGGGCCTTGGGCGAGGGGCCGTAGGGATTCTCGTTGGTGTTGAGCTTGACCAGGTTGGGCAGCTTGGGCTGTTCCCCCGGAACATAGGGGATCAGCGTATGGACGGTTGGGCTCCAATAGGGATTCATGGGGCGGTATGGCGAGGATGGTTGGAACGGCGCGGTATCGCCGGGATTGGCTGAAATGGTATCATGGCGCCCTGTTCGAATTTCCCCCATTACCAGGCACCACCAAGCGCCATGCGCCAAGCCGAACTCTCCCGCAACACCCTGGAAACCCAGGTTTCCGTGCGCCTCGATCTGGACGGCATGGGCAAGTCGACCCTCGCCACGGGGATCGGGTTCCTGGATCACATGATCGACCAGATCGCCCGTCACGGGCTGATCGATCTCGAAGTCCGGGCCAGCGGGGATCTGCATATCGACGATCATCACACGGTCGAGGACGTCGGCATCACGATCGGGCAGGCGCTGGCCAAGGCGGTCGGCGACAAGGCTGGCGTGCGCCGCTACGGGCACGCCTACGTGCCCCTGGACGAGGCGCTGTCGCGGGTGGTGGTGGATCTTTCCGGCCGCCCGGGACTGGTGTTCAACGTGGACTTCACCCGTTCAATGATCGGCGAGTTCGATGTCGATCTGGTGCGCGAGTTCTTCCAGGGCCTGGTCAATCATGCCGCCATCACCGTGCATGTCGATTGCCTGCGGGGCGACAATGCCCATCACCAGGCCGAGACCGTGTTCAAGGCTTTTGGCCGGGCGCTGCGCATGGCGGTCGAGCCGGATTCCCGCTCCAGCGGCATCCCCTCCACCAAGGGCAGCCTCTAACCGCAATCTTCCTCGCTACGCGTCGCACCTATGAGCATCGTCGCCGTCGTCGATTACGGTATGGGCAACCTGCGTTCGGTGGCCAAGGCCATCGAGCATGTGGCTGCGGGCGCCACGGTCCAGGTGACTTCCGATCCCGCCGCCCTGGCGCGCGCCGACCGCGTGGTGATGCCGGGGCAGGGCGCCATGCCGGACTGCATGCGGGAACTGGCGCAACGGGGCCTGCGCGACGCCGTCGTGCGGGCCGCCGCCGAGAAGCCGTTCCTGGGTATCTGCATCGGCGTGCAGATGCTGTTCCAGCACAGCGAGGAGGGCGACGTGCCGGGGCTGGGCATCCTGCCCGGCCGGGTCTGCCGTTTCCCGTCCGCCGCGATGAACGCGCCGGACGGCGGCCGCCTCAAGGTACCTCACATGGGCTGGAACCAGGTGCGGCAGACAGGGGTACATCCCCTGTGGGCAGGCATTGCCGACCAGGCCCGGTTCTATTTCGTGCACAGCTACTATGTGGAGCCGGCCGAGTCGGCGTTGGTCGCGGCTTCCACCGTCTATGGCATCCCCTTTACCAGTGCGGTGACGCGCGATAACATCTTCGCCGTCCAATTCCACCCGGAGAAAAGCGCCCAGGCCGGCTTGCAGCTGCTGGGCAATTTCATGCGCTGGAACCCCTGATTTCATGGCCCTTGGCCGTTTCGCCACTTGGCCGCTTCGATATGGACTTCCCCCTATGCTGCTGATTCCTGCCATCGACCTCAAGGACGGGCACTGCGTGCGCCTCAAGCAGGGCGTCATGGATGATGCCACCGTGTTTTCCGAGAATCCCGCCGCGATGGCGCGGCACTGGATCGACCAGGGCGCCCGCCGTCTCCATCTGGTGGACCTCGATGGCGCCTTCGCCGGCAAGCCCAAGAACGAGTCGGCGATCAAGGCGATCCTGAGCGAAGTCGGCGACGAGATTCCGGTCCAGCTCGGCGGCGGTATCCGCGACCTGGACACCATCGAGCGCTGCCTGGACGACGGCATCAGCTATGTGATCATCGGCACCGCCGCGGTCAAGAATCCGGGCTTTCTGCATGACGCCTGCACCGCCTTCCCCGGCCACATCATCGTCGGCCTGGACGCCAAGGACGGCAAGGTGGCGGTGGATGGCTGGTCCAAGCTGACCGGGCACGACGTGATCGACCTGGCCAAGAAGTTCGAGGACTACGGCGTCGAGGCCGTGATCTATACCGACATCGGCCGCGACGGCATGCTGAGCGGCGTCAATGTGGACGCCACGGTCAAGCTGGCGCAGGCCCTGCGCATTCCCGTCATCGCCAGCGGCGGCGTCGCATGCCTCGCCGACGTCAAGGCGCTGTGCGCGGTACAGGACGAGGGCATCGTCGGCGCGATCACCGGGCGGGCCATCTACGAAGGCAAGCTCGATTTCAGGAAGGCCCAGGCCGAAGCCGACAAGCTGCGCAAGGCCTGACCCGGAAACGGGTCGCTATCATGCTCGCAAAACGCATCATTCCCTGTCTCGACGTCAGCGCCGGACGCGTCGTCAAGGGCGTCAATTTCGTCGAGCTGCGCGATGCCGGCGATCCGGTGGAAATCGCCCGCCGCTACGACGAGCAGGGCGCCGACGAGATCACCTTCCTCGACATCACCGCCAGTTCGGATCAGCGCGACATCATCCTGCACGTGGTGCGGCAGGTCGCCGAGCAGGTGTTCATCCCCCTCACGGTAGGCGGCGGCGTGCGCGCCGTCGATGACGTGCGGCGCCTGCTGAACGCCGGGGCCGACAAGGTCAGCATGAATACCGCCGCGGTGCAGAATCCCCAGCTGGTGGCCGACGCCGCCGGCAAGGTCGGCTCCCAGTGCATCGTGGTGGCCATCGATGCCAAGCAGGTGGCGCCGGGCCGCTGGTCCGTCTTCACCCACGGCGGCCGCAAGGACGCCGGCCTGGACGCTATCGACTGGGCGCGCCGGGTCGTGGCGCTGGGGGCCGGCGAAATCCTGCTCACCAGCATGGACCGGGACGGCACCAAGAGCGGTTTCGATCTGGCCCTGACCCGGGCGGTGTCCGATGCGGTGGACGTGCCGGTCATCGCCAGCGGCGGCGTCGGCAATCTGCAGCATCTGGCCGACGGCGTCACCGAAGGGCGCGCGGACGCGGTGCTGGCGGCCAGCATCTTCCATTACGGCGAATACACCATCCGCGAAGCCAAGGAATACATGCGGGCGCGGGGCATCGAGGTTCGGCTCTGAGGCGTTCGCCTCGGAGCGCAGGGGCGAGAAGGGCGAGGAGGGGCGCGTGGGGTTGAATTGGCTCAATGACGTGAAATGGGACGAGCAGGGCCTGGTGCCGGTGATCGCCCAGGATGCGGCCAGCGGCGAGGTGCTGATGTTCGCCTGGATGAACCGGGACGCGCTCGACCAGACCCGTCGTACCGGCGAGGCCGTGTATTGGTCCCGCTCGCGGCGCCGCCTCTGGCGCAAGGGCGAGGAGTCGGGCCATGTCCAGAAGGTGCACGAGATCCGCACCGATTGCGACAGCGACGTGATTCTGCTGCGGGTCGAGCAGGTGGGCGGCATCGCCTGCCACACCGGCCGTCGCAGTTGCTTCTTCAACAAGCTGGAGGAGTCCGGCTGGAGCAGCGTGGAGCCGGTGCTCAAGAACCCCGAGGAGATCTACCGATGATCGACGCCGAAGTGCTGCATCGCCTGCAGGCCACCCTGGATGGACGCAAGGGCGCCGCGCCGGATTCGTCCTACGTCGCCAGCCTGTATGCCAAGGGGACCGACACCATCTGCAAGAAAGTGGCGGAGGAGGCGGCCGAGGCCATCATGGCCGCCAAGGATGGCGACCGACTGCACCTGGTGCGCGAGGTGACCGATCTCTGGTTCCACAGCATGGTGCTGCTGGCCCAGTTCGACGTCGGCGTCGATGACGTGCTGGCCGAGTTGCGCCGGCGCGAGGGCATCTCGGGCATCGACGAGAAGAAGAGCCGGGGAGCCTGACCATGGCCGACTGCCTCTTCTGCAGGATCGCCGCCGGGGAGATCCCCTGCAAGAAGGTCTACGAAGACGAACAGATGCTTGCCTTTCATGACATTCATCCGCAGCGCCCGGTGCATTTTCTGATCATCCCCAAGCCGCATCTGTCCTCCCTCTATGATGCCGGGTCGGAACACGAGGCCCTGCTGGGGCGGATGATGGCGAAGGCCGGTGAGCTGGCCCGGGCCGAGGGTCTCGACGATGGTTTCAGGACCATCGTCAATACTGGCCGCATCGGTGGTCAGGAGGTTTATCATTTGCATCTGCACATTCTCGGCGGGCCGGAGCCGGTCGGGCCGATGACGCAGAAACGATAGAGGACAGGAGACGGCAATGGGAAGCTGGAGCATTTGGCATTGGCTGGTGGTGCTGGTGATCATCATGCTGGTGTTCGGTACCAAGAAACTCGGCAGCGTGGGCAAGGATCTGGGAAGCGCCATCCGCGGCTTCAAGGACGGCATGAAGGAAGGCAGCGCGGAGCAGCAGCAACCGCCGCCCGCTCAGTTGGATCAGCAGCCGTCGGGCCGCACCATCGAGGGCGAGGTGAAGGACAAGAAGGTCCAGCAATAAGCGTCCGGAGCGGCGCCCGCGACAGGGCGCCGGCTTTCTGCGCCTACGGAGATTCCCGTGTTTGATGTCGGCCTCAGCGAGCTCATGGTCATCGGCGTGGTGGCCCTGATCGTCATCGGCCCGGAGCGGCTGCCCCGGGTCGCCCGTACCGTGGGCACCCTGATGGGACGCGCCCAGCGCTATTTCGCCGACGTCAAGTCCGAGGTCAACCGCGAACTGCAGCTTGAAGAACTGCGCCGGATGCAGCAGGAAATGGCGGCCCAGGTGCAACAGGCCGACACCCAATTGCAGCAGCTGGGCGGCGATGCGGCCGGAGGGATCAAGGAATTGGAAAACACCCTGCAACAGTCCCTCAGCAGCGCCGAGCCGCAACCGGCCGAACCGCAGCCGGCCGAGACCGATCCGGCGAAAAAATCCTGATGTCCGAACTGCAGGAAGGGCTGATCTCCCATCTGATCGAGTTGCGCTCGCGATTGATGAAGGCCATCGGTGCGGTGCTGCTGGCGCTTCTCTGCCTCGTGCCCTGGTCGGGGAAGATCTACGATCTGCTCGCCCAGCCGATGATCGCCACCCTGCCGCCGGGCACCAAGATGATCGCCACCGGGGTGATCACCCCCTTTCTGGTGCCGCTCAAGGTGACGCTGCTGGCGGCCTTCGTCATCGCCCTGCCGATCGTGCTCTACCAGGCCTGGGCCTTCGTCGCGCCGGGGCTCTACGCCCATGAGAAGCGCCTGGCGTTGCCGGTGATCATCGCCACCACGGTGCTGTTCCTGCTGGGCATGGCCTTCTGCTATTTCTTCGTCTTCGGCACGATGTTCAAGTTCATCGCCGAAGTGGCGCCGGGCAGCATCACGCCGGCGCCCGACATCGAGCAATACCTGTCCTTCGTGATGACCATGTTCCTGGCCTTCGGCACCACCTTCGAGGTGCCGGTAGTGGTGCTGCTGCTGGTCAAGTTCGGCATCGTCAGCCTGGAAAAGCTGAAGGACATCCGCCCCTACGCCATCGTCGGCGCCTTCATCGTGGCGGCGGTGGTGACGCCGCCCGACGTGACCTCGCAGTTCATGCTCGCGGTGCCCATGTGCCTGCTCTACGAATTGGGCCTGCTGCTGGCCCGCTTCGTCACCGTCGTGGAAAAGGCGCCGCCGCAGGTCTGACCGCGGGCCTGGTCACTGCGGCCGCCGGGGCTGCGGCCGGCGGCCGATCTCCACCGGCAGGTCCAGGTTCCGGTTGTCGCGCCGCAGCTTGAGGTGGCCGGTCCTGCCCGGCTCCAGGGCGGCGACCTGCTCCACCATCGACTGGGCGTCCCGTACCGGCTTGTCGTTGACCGTCAGCAGCACGTCGCCCGGTTTCACGCCGGCCTTGTCGGCCGGACTGCCGCGCATCACGCCGGCGATCAGCGCGCCTTCGGCGGACGGCAGGCGGAAGGACTCGGCCAGTTCCGGCGTGATTTCCTGGACCTCGACGCCGATCCAGCCCCGCGTCACGGCGCCGTGGCGGATGATCTGCTCCATCACCGTGCGGGCCAGCGAGACCGGGATCGCGAAGCCGATGCCCATCGAGCCGCCGCTCTGGGAGTAGATGGCGGTGTTGATCCCGACCAGGTTGCCTTCGCTATCCACCAGCGCTCCCCCGGAGTTGCCCGGATTGATCGCCGCGTCGGTCTGGATGAAATTCTCGAAGGTGTTGATTCCCAGGTGGGAACGGCCCAGGGCGGAAACGATGCCCGAGGTGACGGTCTGGCCGACGCCGAAGGGGTTGCCGATCGCCAGCACCACGTCGCCGACCCGCAGCGACTCGGCCTGGGCGAAGGTGATCACCGGCAGCCTGTCGGCATCGATCTTGATGATGGACAGGTCGGATTCCGGGTCCGTGCCGACGATGCGGCCCTTCACCTTGCGTCCGTCGTTGAGGGCCACCTCGATGGCGTCGGCGGTCTCCACCACGTGGTAATTGGTCAGGATGTAGCCGTCGGCGCTGACCACCACGCCACTGCCCAGTCCGGCCCGGCGCTGCACTTCGTTGCCGAAGCGGTCGCCGAAGAAGTGGCGGAAGAACGGATCGTCCATCAGCGGGTTGCGGGGCGCCTTGACCTCCTGCGAGGTATAGATATGGACTACCGCCGGCAGGGCCTTGCGGGCGGCGTCCGCATAGGACGCCACGCGCCGCCGGTCGTTGGCGCCGCTGGATGCTTCCTGGATGGCAACCACATCGTTGCCGCCACCGTGGCGCTCCAGCCAGGCGGGTTTCAGGGTCTGCACCACGAACAATGCCGCTACGCAGATCGTGACGGTCTGTGCGAAGATCAACCAGAGTCGTTTCATGAATTGGACAGGGAGTTGTATGCGACGTGAAGAACTCGGCGCCTATCTCGAGAGCCTGCTGGAGGTGGCGCGCTACAAGGATTATTGCCCAAACGGGCTGCAGGTGGAAGGTCGCGACGAGGTGCGAAAGCTGGTCTGCGGCGTCACCGCCAGCCAGGATCTGCTGGAGGCTGCCGCCGCACGCGGCGCCGATGCCATCCTGGTTCACCACGGCTGGTTCTGGCGCGGCGAGGACGGCCGGGTGACTGGCATCCGCAGGCGGCGCCTGGGCACGTTGCTGGCCCATGACATCAGCCTGTTCGGCTACCACCTGCCGCTGGACGGCCATGGGGAGCTCGGCAACAACGCCCAACTGGCGCTGCGCATGGGCTGGACGGTGGATGGGCGCTTCGCCGATCAGGACATCGCATTCCTCGGCCGCCCGGCCGAGCCGCTGGCGGCGGCCGACCTGGCCGCGGCGCTCTCGCGGACCCTGGGCCGGCCGGCCCAGCTGGTCGGCGACGGCCGGCGCCGGGTGCGGCGCCTGGCTTGGTGCAGCGGCGGCGCCCAGGGCTATTTCGAGCAGGCCATCGCCCAGGGCGCGGATATGTTCGTCAGCGGCGAAATCTCGGAGCAGACCTACCACCTGGCGCGGGAATCGGGCGTGCCCTATGTCGCCGCCGGCCACCACGCCACCGAGCGCTACGGCGTGCAGGCGCTGGCCGAGCACCTGGCGGCGCGTTTCGGCCTCGACTGCGAATACGTGGAACTGGACAATCCGGTCTAGGGCTTTGCCGCCCTGCCCGGGCCGGGCTCGGCCGCGCCGCCAACGTTTTCCCGGCGCGAGCCGCGCTGCTTCTCCTGGCTGGCGAAGGCGTCCTCCAGCAGGCGGATCACGCGGGCGGTTTCCCGAAAATCCTCCATGATCTCGCCATCGGTGGCGCTGAGCTGCTCGACGGCGGCGGGCGACAGGGTCAGGCTGCGGGCGCCCTCGCGGTAGAGCCAGCCTCGTTCTTCGAGTTCCTTGACCTTGCGGCGCACCGTCTCCCGCGGAATACCGGTCGCCTCGCTGATCGACAGCGCGTTGCAGGGCGCGACCTTCTGCTGTTGCAGCGTCCGCATCAGTTCCTTCCAGTGCGCGGGTTCCGGCGTGTCCTGGAAGTTCAGAGCGCGCAAGGCCCGGGCGATGTTGTACTGGGCGATTTCGCCGAACACCAGGAACAGCGTCAGGTCGCCGCCGAAGAGGCGGTAGGCCCGCCGCATCGTGTTGATGGTGAAACGGCTGGCATAGGTGCTCAGTATCATTCGGTCCGTCACCGGATCGGTGATCTGTGCAGCCAGGTCGCCGATGCTGATCGAGGAAGCGGGTTTGCGGGGGGGACGGGAGCCCATGGCGAATCCATACAGGATAAAACGTCAAAAGTACCCACCGTGGGTGTTTTGGTCAATACCCTTGACGGGGCAGCGTCTAAGATCATTCTCCTTTCGTATTGGAATGGAGCCTGTCCCATGCGTACCCCCATCTGCGAAACGCTCGGCATCGACGTACCCATCTTCGCCTTCACCCACTGTCGCGACGTGGTGGTAGAGGTTTCCAAGGCCGGCGGCCTGGGCGTGCTGGGCATGGTCGGCTTCAGCATCGAGCAGGTCAAGGAGGAACTGGACTGGATCGACGCCCACATCGGCGACAAGCCCTATGGCGTGGATATCGTGATCCCCCAGAAATACGAAGGGATTGGCGAGACGGACCCTGCCGAGCTGGAGCGCCAGCTGGAAGCCATGGTGCCCCAGGGTCATCGCGACTTCGCGGAAAAACTGCTCGAGGACCACGGTGTCCCCGCATGGCCGGACGATTCCCGGATGGGGTTGATGGGCTGGACCGAGGCGACCGCGCGGCCGCAGCTGGAGGAGGCGTTGAAGCGCCCCAACGTCCGCCTGGTGGCGAACGCGCTGGGCACGCCGCCCAAGGAAGTGATCGACGAGATCCATGCGTCCGGCCGGCTGGTGGCGGCGCTCTGCGGCAAGATCAAGCAAGGCCTGCAGCACAAGGCCGCCGGCGTGGACATCATCATCGCCCAGGGCGCCGAGGGCGGCGGCCATACCGGCGACATCGGCTCCATCGTGCTCTGGCCCCAGATGGTGGATGCCGTGGCGCCCACGCCGGTGTTGGCGGCCGGCGGCGTCGGCAGCGGGCGGCAGATGGCGGCGGCACTGGCCATGGGTTGCGCCGGTGTATGGACCGGCTCCCTCTGGCTCACCGTCACCGAGGCCCATGCCGAACCCGCCCAGAAGGAGGAATTGCTCAAGGCGACGTCCGAAGACACCGTGCGCTCCCGCTCCTGGACCGGAAAACCGGCCCGCATGGTGCGTAACGACTGGACCGAGGCCTGGGAGGCGCCGGAGAATCCCAAGCCCCTGGGCATGCCCCTGCAGGGCCTGGTGGTGTCGGACGCCATCCGCCGTACTTCCCGCTATGCCGCCGTGGCCGATACCCGCAAGGTGCTGTTCAACCCCTGCGGCCAGGTGATCGGCCAGATCAATCGGGTCGAGTCCAGCAAGGACGTGGTGTTCCGCCTGCTCAACGAGTACGTGGATACCCTGGAGCGCCTGAACGGCCTGCTCGACGACAAGGCGTGACGACATGACGGCAGGAACGAAACCGCTTTCCGGCATCCGCGTCCTGGATTTCACCCAGTACCTGCCCGGGCCGTTGTGCACCCAGCATCTGGCGGACCTGGGCGCCGACGTCGTCAAGATCGAGAACCGCAAGGGCGGCGATCTGTCGCGGCCGACGCCGGACGGCTCCACGTCCCAGATGTTCCTCAAGGTGAACCGCAACAAGCGTTCCCTGAGCATTGACCTGCGGCAAGCGGAAGGCATCGAGATCGTCCGCCGTCTGGCCAGGGACGCCGACGTGCTGGTGGAAGGCTTCCGTCCCGGCGTGATGGACAAGCTGGGCCTGGGCTACGCGGCGCTCTCGGCGCTGAATCCGCGCCTGGTCTATTGCGCCATCACCGGCTACGGCCAGGATGGTCCCTTCCGCGAATTCGGCGGCCACGACATCAACTACCAGAGCCTCTCCGGCGTGCTGGAGCAAAGCGGCGCCGCGGGCGGCCCGCCGGCACCCGGCGGTTTCCAGGTCGCCGACATCGCCGGCGGTTCGCTCACCTCCGCCATGGCGCTGCTGGCCGCTCTGGTGGATGCCCAACGCACGGGGCAGGGGCGCTTCGTCGACGTCTCCATGACTGACGCGGCCCTGGCCTGCATGGTCATGGGGCTCTCCACCATGGACTCCTTCGGCAACGGCAAGCCCTTGCCCCGGGGCGAGGACTACACCAGCGGCAAGCTGCCCTGCTACGGCGTCTATGAAACCGCCGACGGCCGCCACGTGGCTCTGGGTGCCCTGGAGCCGCAGTTCTGGCGGGCCTTCTGCGATGCGGTGCAGCGTCCCGACCTGATCGCCAAGGGCTGGGCCCTTGGGGCCGACGGCGATGCGGCCAAGGCCGAGATCGCCGCCCTGATCAAGAGCCGCAGCCTGCGGGACTGGTCGGAACTGCTGTCCACCGTCGATGGTTGCGCCACCCCCGTGCTGCGCCTGGACGAGGTGCTGGAGCACCCGCTGACCCGGGCCCGGGGCATGGTGCGGGAAGGGCTGAGTCCGGAAGGCAGGCCCTACCGCCAGTTCGCCTTTCCGGTGAGGATGAGCGGCTACCGGTTCTCGGTCGAGCGCAATCCGCCGGCCCTGGGCGAGCACAACGACGAGTTGTTGAAATCCCTCGGCTACGGCGATGACGACATCGCCGCGCTGCATTCCAAGAACGTGGCCTGAGCGGCCCATCACCCGGAGAGCACCATGGCACTGCATCTGTTCGACAAATGGCGCGCCCAGTCGCCCTACTACAACGAGAGCCACGAAGCGTGGGCGATGACGGTCCGCAAGTTCGTGGAAAAGGAGGTCACCCCCTACATCGACCAGTGGGAGGACCAGGAGGAGGTGCCCCGCGAGCTCAGCGTCAAGGCGGCCGAAGTAGGCATCATCCAGCTGGGCTTCCCCGAGGAATATGGCGGCATCAGCCAGGGCGTGGATGCCTTCCACGGCATCGTCGCCGCCAACGAACTGGCCCAGACCGGTTCCAGCGGTCTCACCGCCGCGCTGTTCATGCACGGCGTGGCCCTGGTGCCCATCATGAAATTCGGCAGCGAGGAAATGAAGCGCCGCATCGCCCCCGAGGTGCTGGCCGGGCGCAAGCTGATGGCCATCTGCCTGACCGAGCCCTCCGGCGGTTCCGACCTGGCGGCGATCCAGACCCGGGCCGAGAAGCGCGGCGACAAGTGGGTGCTCAACGGCTCCAAGACCTTCATCAGCAACGGCATGCGCGCCGACTACTACACCGTCTGCGCCCGCACCGGCGGGCCCGGCCCCGACGGCCTGAGCCTGTTCCTGGTGGAAAAGGGCACGCCCGGCTTCACCCAGACCAAGCTGAAGAAGATGGGCTGGCATTGCTCCGATACCGCCACCCTCTATTTCGACGACGTCGAACTGCCCGCCGAGAACCTGCTGGGGCCGGAGAACATGGGCTTCCTCGCCACGGTGAAGAACCTCAACAACGAACGGGCCGGACTGGCCGCCGGCGCCTGCGCCTATGCCCGCTGCGCGGTGGAGGAGGCCTACGAATGGGCTTGCCAGCGCGAGACCTTCGGCAAGCCGCTGATCAAGCATCAGGTGATCCGCCACAAGTTCGCTGAAATGATGCGCCAGATTTCCGCCTCCCAGGCCCTGGCCGACCAGATGGTGTGGGCGATGATGCACGACAAGCTGGACTTCGCCACCCTGTCGCTGGCCAAGGTGCAGGCCACCCGCACCCTGGAGAACGTGGCCCGGGAATGCGCCCAGATTCTCGGCGGCGCCTGCTTCATCCGCGGCTGCAAGATCGAGCGCATCTACCGCGACGTACGCCCCCACGCCATCGGTGGCGGCTCCGAGGAGATCATGCTCGACTTCGCCGCCCGCCACATGGGCTTCGCCTGAACGCCAAGCGACGCCGTATCGAGGAGGATCCATGTCCTTTGTTCTGATCGACAAGCCCTGGCCTCAGGTCACGCGCATCACCCTCAATCGTCCGGAACGGATGAACGCCATGGCCTTCGACGTCATGGCGCCGTTGCGCGAGGTGCTGGAGGAGGTGAGCTTCGACAACGAGTGCCGGGTGGTGATCCTCACCGGCGCCGGGGAAGCGTTCTGCGCCGGCGCGGACCTCCAGGACCCCGGCTACCTGCCCATCTTCAACGGCCTGACCATGCCGGGCATTTCCCGGCGCGCGCTGAAAGTGCTGGACGACGTGGTGTTGACGCTACGCGACATGCACCAGCCGGTGATCGCCGCCGTGAACGGTCCGGCCATCGGCGGCGGTTTTTGTCTTTCCATGGCCTGCGACATCCGGCTGGCCGCCGACAGCGCCTGCTTCCGCGCCGCCGGCATCAACAACGGCCTGACCGCGGCGGAGCTGGGCCTGAGCTACATCCTGCCCCGCGCCATCGGCGCCACCCGCGCTTTCGAGATCATGCTGAGCGGCCGCGACGTCGACGCCCGGGAAGCCGAGCGCATCGGACTGGTGTCTCGTACCGTGCCGGGCGCCGAGTTGATGGACCATGTCCGCCAATTGGCGGAACGCATCCTCGGCTTCAGCCATCTGGGTGTCGAACTGACCAAGCAGATGCTCTGGGCCGGGCTCGACGCCAGCAGCCTGCACAATCACATGAACCATGAAGGCCATGCCCAGCTGTTCGTGCGCATGACCACCCGCAATTTCGAGGAAGCCATCGCCGCCCGGCGCGAGAAGCGCCCGCCCCAGTTCAAGGACTGACGGCGGCCCGGCGTGTCCCCGTCTGGCGTGAAACAGCAAATTGAAACGACAGGTCAATTTTTCGAGCGTAGCGAGCCAGCATCGTCACCTTCCCCGGAGAGGGGGAAGCGGGGCGGGGGTGGACCTTGATTTTCCGTTCCGGCCGAGCATCACGCTTCTTTATCAAAACCGTCCCTGTTTGGTTCCGGCTTGGCCGGCTTAGGAGATTCCATGCATTCCGTTCCCGATTCCACTCCCGTCATCGTCGGCGTCGGCCAGCACTGTCCCAAGACCTTCGATCCCGCGCTGCCCTGCGCGCCGGTCGACCTGGCGGCCGAGGCGGCCAGGAAGGCCCTGGCCGATTCCGGCCAGGCCGAGGCGCTGCGCCAGGCGCTCGACACGGTGGTGTTCTTCAAGCTGTTCGCGGACATGGGTTTCACGTCCTCGCCGCTGGGCCGCTCCACCAAACCGCCGCGCTCGCTCGCCCGGCGCCTGGGGATCGATCCGCCCCACGCGATCTACTCCTCGGTCGGCGGCAACCTGCCCCAGGCAATGCTCAACGACTACGCCGAGGCCATCGTCAAGGGCGAGGCCAGGGCGGTGCTCCTGGCCGGCGGCGAATCGCAGCGCACCTCGGCCGAAGCCATGCGCGCCGGCATCGCGCTCGACTGGAACGAGGACCCGCCCGGGGACATGGTGGATCTGGTCCGGGGGGACGACATGGTCGCCCTGGATTTCGAATTCCCCCACGGCGTGGGGATGCCCACCTGGTCCTATCCGCTGTTCGAGAATGCGATCCGCGGCAGGAAGGGGCGCAGCGCGGCCGAGCATCAGAAGGCCCTGGGCGAACTGTGGGCGGGCCTGAACCGGATCGCCCGGGCCAATCCGCTGGCGGCGGCGCCGAGCGGCAAGAGCGCCGAGGAGATGGCCACGCCGACGCCGGACAACCGCCTGATCAGCTTTCCCTACACCAAGGTGATGAACGCCAACGACCGCGTGGATGAGGCCGCCGCGGTGATCCTCACTTCGGCCGGCACCGCGCGGGCGCTGGGCATCGATCCTTCCCGCTGGGTCTTCCTGCGCGGCTGCGGCGACGCCAAGGCGGGCATGCGCACCACCGACCAGATCGACTTCCACAGTTCGCCGGCCCTGGCCCTGTGCGCCAGGAAGGCCCTGGCCCAGGCCGGGATCGGCATCGAGCAGGTGGATTTCTTCGACATCTACAGCTGCTTCCCCTCGGCCGTCGAACTGGGCTGCGACGCCCTGGGCATCGCCGAGAACGACCCCCGGCCGTTGACCGTGACCGGCGGCTTGCCCTTCTTCGGCGGCCCGGGCAACGCCTATGTGCTGCATTCCATCGCCGAGACGGTGGAGTGGCTGCGCCGGGGCCGCGGCAAGTACGGCCTGGTCACCGGCAACGGCGGCTTCATGTCCAAGCAGTCGGTGGGCATCTATTCCACCGAGCCCGGCGTCGGCGAATGGCGGCGCGAGGATCCGGCCCGCTATCAGGCCGAACTGGACGCGATGCCCGCGCCGCGGATCGAACTCGCACCCAACGGCGCCGCCCGCATCGAGACCTACACGGTGATCTGCGAAAAGGGCGTGCCCGCCCGCGGCGTGATCATCGGCCGGCTCCTGGCGGACGATGCCCGCTTCGTCGCCAACACCCCCCAGAACCGTCCCGAGATCCTGCAATGGCTGATGGAGGGCGAACCCTTGAACACGGAAGGCACGGTGGTCAGCGACAATGGGCACAACACTTTCGTGCCGACTCGTTTCGACTAAGGAGATTTGATGAAACTCGGACTGCAACTCGGCTACTGGGCTGCCAAGCCCCCGGTGGACGGCAACGTCGGCATCGCCCGCGCGGCGGAGGCCCTGGGCTTCGATTCGGTGTGGACCGCCGAATCCTGGGGCAACGACGTGTTCACGCCCCTGGCCTGGATCGGCGCCCACACCTCGAAGATCAAGCTGGGCACCGCCATCGCCCAGCTCTCGGCGCGGACGCCGGCGGCCTGCGCCATGGCGGCCATGACCCTGGATCATCTTTCCGGCGGACGCGTGATCCTGGGGCTGGGCGTCTCCGGCCCCCAGGTGGTGGAGGGCTGGTACGGCCAGCCGTTCGAGAAACCCCTGGCGCGCACCCGCGAATACGTGGACATCGTGCGCCAGGCGCTGCGCCGCGAGGCGCCGGTGAGGAATCCCGGCCCCCACTACCCCTTGCCCTACACGGGGCCGGGCGCGACCGGCGTGGGCAAGCCGCTGCGCCCCATCATCCACCCGCTGCGCGCCGACCTGCCCATCTACCTGGGCGCGGAGGGGCCGAAGAACGTGAGCCAGACCGCGCGCATCGCCGACGGCTGGCTGCCGGTCTATTACAGTCCGTTCCGCCAGGAGGTCTATGCCGACCAGTTGCAGGATGCGAAGCCCGGTTTCGAGATCGCGCCGCTGGTGATGGTGAACCTCGACGACGACCTGGAAAGGGCGCTGTTGCCGGCGAAGATGATGCTCGCCTTCTACATCGGCGGCATGGGCTCGCAGGAGCACAATTTTCACAAGAACCTGATGTGTCGCATGGGCTTCGAAGCGGAAGCCAACAAGATCCAGGAGTGCTTCCTCGCGGGCCGGCAGGCCGAGGCCGTGCAGTACGTGCCCACCAGCTTCGCCGACGAGATCACCCTGTCCGGGCCGAAGGCGCGCATCAAGGAGCGGCTGCAGGCCTGGCGCGAATCCCCGGTGACCACCTTGCTGATCAACGGCCCGCGCATGGACGAGGCGACCTTGCGCACCATCGCGGAACTGGTGCTCTGACGGACGGCGCAGCGAAAACAACACCACGGAGGAGGAACAGGAATGACCCGGCGTACTTTCAATCTGGCCGACCTGCTTGAAATCTCGGCCGCAGTGAAACCCGACCAGGAGGCCCTGGTCTGCAACGACCAGCGGCGCACCTTCCGCCAACTGATGCAGCGGGCGACGGCGCTGGCCCGCTACCTCCACGCCCGGGGGCTGCGCCCCGGCGACCACATCGGCATCCATGCCTACAACTCAATCGAGTTCATGGAGGCCTGTATCGCCGCTTTCATGATCCGCGCGGTGCCGGTGAATGTGAACTACCGCTACACGGTGGACGAGACGCGCTACCTCTACGGCAACGCCGAACCCAAGGCGCTGGTCTATGAAGGCGCGCTGGAGGACATCATCGCCCCCGCCCTGGACGCGGCGCCGGCCTGCCAGGTGCTGCTGCGGCTAGGGGAGGGCAAGGGCCTGCTGCCCCAGGCCGTCGGTTTCGAGGCGGCCGTCGCCGAAGGCGGGCCGGACATCGGTGATGTCGGGCGCTCCGATGACGACACCCTGCTGCTGTACACCGGCGGCACCACCGGCATGCCCAAGGGGGTGATCTGGACCCACAAGGACGTGTTCTTCGGCGGCTTCGGCGGCGGCGGCAACTTCTGCCCCAAGGGGCCGGTAGCGGCGCCCGAGGAACTGGCCGAGCGCGTGCGGGAGAACTTCCCCGTCGTGCACATGGCCTGCGGCCCGCTGATGCACGGCGCCGGCTTCTGGGCGACGATGATCGGCCTGCTCTCGGGCCACAAGGTGGTGTTGAACGGCCGCCCCGACTTCAGCGCCGAATACGTGCTGGACCTGGTGCAGCGCGAGCGGGTCACCATCATCATGGTCGTCGGCGACGCCATGTGCATCCCCCTGGCCGACGCGCTGCAAAAGCACCCCGGCCGCTGGGACCTCTCCTCGATGTTCGTCGTCTCCTCGGCCGGGGCGCTGTTCTCGGACCACGTGCGCGACGCCCTGAAGGCCCATCTGCCGGCCAACGTGATCTTCGCCAACGGCATGGGCTCGTCCGAGTCCGGCCAGGTCGGCTCCGGCAGCAAGCCGGAGGGTGACGGCCTGATCCGCCTCAAGCCCGACGCCAACAATGCCGTGGCGATCGACGGCGCGCGCTTCGCCAAGCCCGGCGAGACCGGCATCCTGGTGCGCAAGGGCTACCTGCCGCTGGGCTACTACAAGGACCCGCAAAAGACCGCCGAGACTTTCGTCCACATCGACGGCCAGCGCTGCGTGCTGATCGGCGACATCGCCCGCCAGGAAGACGACGGCGCGATCACCATGTTCGGCCGCAACTCCCAGTGCATCAACACCGGCGGCGAGAAGGTATTCACCGAGGAAGTGGAAGAAGCAGTGCGCAGCTTCGACGGCGTCTTCGACGCCCTGGTGGTGGGCGTACCCGATGCCCGCTGGGGCCAGAAGGTCGTCGCGGTCGTCTCCCTGCGCCCCGGCCGAGCGGAGGACGCCGATGCCCTGAAGGCCCACTGCCGCCAGCGCCTGGCCGGCTACAAGGTGCCCAAGGACGTCATCTTCGTCGACGAAGTGCGACGCAACCCGGTGGGCAAGGCAGACTACCGCTGGGCCAAGACGACGGCGGAGCAGCGGCTGACGGGCACTTGACGGGGTGGTACCGCTTCCCATGCGGGAAGCGGGCTGCTGCGCGAGGGAAGGCTGGCATGGTCCGGTGCGTGGCTGCTCGCCATGCGGCGCGGCTAGTGCCAGCGCTCATATTCCGCTTTTTGAAACATGCTGTCGACGAACGTCAGGGGCGGTTGTCGGCCAGTAGCGGACGTAAGGCAAATTTATGCAAATCCGCCGGCCACAAAAAAGACCAGCAGGATGACAATCGGTAGCGAGACAGGCACAATCCTTACGTCATTACACTGTGACGCCTATGATCGCTATCTATTCTCGTAAATATTGCCAAGAATCTGCCGAGAACCTGTATTGGCCTGCTCTCCAGACTGCTGCGTTATCCAGGGTATACGGCACCCAGCCAGCGTATGCGGCAATAATGCCGTCTACTCTAGGTTGGGCGCCATCGAATCCGCAGCAACTGGGAACATCCGTATGAAGAAGAAACCCTCGGCTAATCCTGTCTCAGAGCGCAGAGTTCCAATTCTCAGTCCGGTGGAGGAGCGGATACTCAGCCAAATTGTTCAATGGGCTGACGAGTATTCTGCCGTCAAAGCCAAGGGTGATCGGCTTGCGTATCTCGAACCTCCGACCACCGAGAAATGCAGCACGCAGTTTCGCTATAGTCACGAGGAAATGCTCGCCCTGCTCAACCGTCTCGAAAATCAAGAATTGATCATCAAGCGCCGCAGACAGTCGGCTGGGCTCGGCGGAAACGGTTACGACGGATCGTTGTATTCTGAGGTTATCCCAACGGAATGGGGGCGCGAAGTCTTGTCGCGCAATCGGTAGCAGTGGGTACTCAGTACCTGACGCCCAACCCGGCAGTCGAGCGGACCTGCGCGAAAAGCCGCGCAGGCCACTCACTTCTACGTTGGGCCTCACTATCATGAGCGAATCGATCATCATCGCATTAATCGGCGTCGCAGGTGCCGTCAAGGCTCCTTTGCTACGATTGCTGTTCAGTGGCTTTCCCACTTTCTCCAAGAGCGCGCGGCGTCCAAGAAAAACAAGCCAAGAAAGGATCTTCTGCTCGAAATGCTGCGCTCTCCAAAATGCCGTTGGCGCAAGCTCGAAACGCTTATGCATGTAATCGGCGCCGACGAAGAAACAACAAAGTGACTACTGCTTGAAGTGGGAGCGCGTGCATCTGAAGACGGCCAACCCTTGTGGGGCTTGATTGAGCGCAACCCACTTCCAAAGGATTAGAAGTGTCCCAGCAAGGCATTCCAACGGAGCAAGACAATGTGGAACCCGTTTAGTAAGCGCGCAGACATCCCAAGGCTCGGGGATCTGACTAAGGAAAGCATTACTGAGCTTGAACGCTTCATCGGAAGTGGGATCTATTTCGAAAAGGCCATGCTCGCCGCAATCCCAGTCGCGGCCGTTCTGCAGGGCTTGACGACGTTATCAAGAGGCCAGCCGCACAATACGATTACCAATTACTACTCCATAGCCCAGCATGTCTTCTTGAAGGACGAAAAAGCGACTCAAGCAGTTGAAACGTTTGTTGATGCCCTCCGTGCTGATATTGCGAGACTGTCAGCACCCAATTGGCTTCCGTGGGCCTTAGCCGATGAAGTTTTCGCGGGCGTATTCGGACTGGATAAGCAACTAATGACCCAAAGTGGCAATGACGAACACGCTGAAGCCTCTGTCAAGAGCTATGGCATCGCGACAGCGTGCTTCAGCATCTACAACCAAGTTATCCATTACAAGCTCTGAGTAGTAATACTGTGAGGTCCAACCCCTCGGTCAACCGGACCGCCTGCAAGCTGTGCTTGCAGGTTCCCCCCGCGCTTCGCGCTCCGGCGGTCGGTTACCTCAAACGTTGGGCGCTTAGGAGGTCGTAGCTTGGAAACTCTGTTTCTGCAATTTCTCAGTGCACTCGTGGGCGGCTTGGTGGTCTATGTTTTCGGTATTCGAAAATTGTCCATTGAACTTCGGAACGCCTTTATCCAAAAGCAAATGTCCGAGTTCTACTCACCGATTGCCGGCTGCCGCAAACGCATAAGAGCAAAGAGCGAAGTGCGCGGGAAGGTATCTGCTGCGGCCAGTGAAGCCTGGGCGGAGCTATGTGCACCGTATTCTGAGACCAAGCAGCCCATGCTCAATCACGAAAAGCTGTACGCCCCGTACGGAAAGATCATTGAGTACGACAACAACCAACTACGTGAAGAGCTGATACCCCTCTATCGCAAGATGCTCGACCTCTTCACTTATAAATACTGGCTCGCCGATGAAGACACCCGCGCCCATTACCAAGAGTTTCTTGAGTTCATCGAAATTTGGGAGCGTTACCTCGCAGAGGCATTGCCCGGTGGCGTCTTGCGCAAACTTGGACACACCGAAGAGAACGTGCTCCCGTTCTACGAGCATGTCGAACGTAAGCTCTCTGCGCTCCAAGAAGAAATCAATGCCAAGAGCTTCTGGAAACTACGCCTATGACAATCGCGCCCAACCCGGCAGTCGAGCGGACCTGCGCGAAAAGCCGCGCAGGCCGGTTTGCTCCACGTTGAACATCTGCTTTTGCTAAGCGGCTACAGGCTGCTAAGGGTCGCAACCCGCCGGATAAATCCAGCAGGCCCGATTCACCGAACCAACTCGCAAACAAACACCGGGATGTTGCGGTCGGTGCGGGCCTGGTATTCGTCGAAGGCGGGGTAGAGTGAGAGCAGGTGGGGCCAGAGGTCGCGCTTCTCGGCGTCGCTGACCTGGCGCGCGCGGTAGGTGCGGCGCTCGGCGCCGACCTGGATCTCCACTTCCGGATGGGCCTTGACGTTGTAATACCAGGTGGGATGGCTGTCGGCGCCGCCCTGGGAGGCGACGATCAGTTTCTTGTCGCCCAGGGGCAGGTGGATCAGGGCGATGCTGCGCGGCTTGCCTGACTTGGCGCCGGTGGTGGTGACCAGGCAGATCGGAAAGCCGCCGGGGAAAGTGTTCAGCCAGCGGCCTTTGCTGGCGCGATAGACCCAGACATTGATGCGGGTGAAGGTCTTGATGAACAGGCGGGTCAGGCCCTTGGCGTTTTCCGGATAGGGCTTCAGGTCCTCGCGGCGGGTCTTGACGTAGTCGTAGCGGATCATGATTGGCTCTCTCGTGGTGGGGCCTATGCGCCTTATTTCGCCTTATTTGCCGACGTATTTCGGCGGGCGTTTTTCCTTGAAGGCCAGCATGCCTTCCTTCGCGTCCTGGGTGGAAAAGATCGGCCAGCCCAGCGTTTCCTCGCGGCGCAGCGCCTCGGCTTCGGGCAGGTCGTGCTGGTGTTCGCGCAGGGACTTGAGGATCGCCTGGACCGAGAGCGGCGCGTTTTCGCAAAGTTCGTCGGCGATCTTCAGTGCCGCCGCCAGGGCCTGGCCCTTGGGCACGACGCGGTTGATCAGGCCCCACTGCAGCGCCTCCTGGGCGCTGACGTGGCGGCCCAGCAGCAGCATTTCTGCGGCCAGGGCATAGGGGATCTGACGGCGCAGGCGGATGGTGGAGCCGCCCAGGGGGAAGAGGCCGCGCTTGCATTCGGTGATGCCGAACACCGCGTCCTCCGCCGCGACGCGGATGTCGGTGCCTTGCAGGATCTCCGTGCCGCCGGCCAGCGCATAGCCTTCGACGGCGAGGATCACGGGTTTCTGCGGCTGGTTGTGGCGCAGCAGTGCCTGCCAGTGCAGATCGGGGATCGACTTCATCAGCGCCTGGATCTCGCCGGCGTCGGCGTCGCCGCTGGGGCCGGACTTCAGATCCATGCCGGCGCAGAAGGTGTCGCCCTTGCCGGTGAGGATCGCGCAATAGAGTTCGGGGTCCGCGTCCAGGCGGCGCCAGGCGCGGTACATGCCGACGATCATGGCGCTGGAAAGGGCGTTCTTGGCCTCGGGCCGGTTGAGCGTGACCACCATGACGTGGCCCTGTTGCTCGATGGTGCAGTTGGGGGTGCTGATGTCGAGCGCCTCGAACATGAATGCCTCCTGATCCAAATCCAAAAGTTCGATGTTGTGCGATGCGTGTGAAGACGCGCAGTTTGTCATGAGGCTGGAGGTCGCACCGCGATGGCAGACGGCAAGTTGCCCATTACGGGTAGAAATTCCCCTTCCGGCGTCCATGGGGCGGCTGCCCCCGCAGATGCGCCATGAAATGCGAACAAGGACCCTCCGGGCCGGCGAACTGGCAGGGGCTGTCAAATGGGTTCGGCTGGACCCGCCCCTTGGGGCTAAAATAGCCGGCTAATCTTCCAAGAACAACTACATCGATTCGCCATGGATGACCAGATTCGCGCCGCCGCCCTCGAGTATCACCTGAAGCCCAAGCCCGGCAAGATTGCCGTCACGCCCATCAAGCCGCTGGCGACCCAGGGCGATCTTTCCCTGGCTTACTCTCCGGGTGTCGCGGCGGCCTGCGACGAGATCGTCGCCGATCCGGCGAATGCCTACAAATACACCTCGCGCGGCAATCTGGTGGCGGTGATCACCAACGGCACCGCCGTGCTGGGCCTTGGCAACATCGGCGCCCTGGCCGGCAAGCCGGTGATGGAAGGCAAGGGCGTGCTGTTCAAGAAGTTCGCCGGCGTCGATGTGTTCGACATCGAGGTCAACGAGCTCGACCCGGACAAGCTGGTGGACATCATCGCCGCGCTGGAACCCACGTTCGGCGGCATCAACCTGGAGGACATCAAGGCGCCGGAGTGCTTCTACATCGAGCAGAAGCTCAAGGAGCGGCTGAATATCCCGGTCTTCCACGACGACCAGCACGGCACCGCGATCATCGCCAGCGCCGCCGTGATCAACGGCCTCAAGCTGGTGGGCAAGGACATCGGCCAGGTGAAGCTGGTCTGCTCCGGCGCCGGCGCGGCCGCCATCGCCTGCCTGGACCTGATGGTGAGCCTGGGGCTGAACCCGAAGAACGTCCATATCGTCGACAGCAAGGGCGTGGTCCATGTCGGCCGCGACGCCAGGCTGGACCCCTCCAAGGCACGCTACGCCCAGGAGACCACGGCGCGCACCCTGGGCGACATCATGCCCGGTGCCGACGTGTTCCTCGGCCTGTCCGCCGCCGGCGTGCTGAAGCCGGAGATGGTCAAGGGCATGGCGCCGAACCCCATCATCCTGGCGATGGCCAATCCGGTGCCCGAGATCCTGCCGGAGCAGGCCAAGGCGGTGCGTCCCGACGCGATCATCGGCACCGGCCGTTCCGACTACCCCAACCAGGTCAATAACGTCCTCTGCTTCCCCTTCATCTTCCGCGGCGCGCTGGACGTCGGCGCCACCTCGATCACCGACGAGATGAAGGCCGCCTGCGTGCGCGCCATCGCCGACCTGGCCCATGCCGAGCAGTCCGACCTGGTGAGCGCCGCCTACGCCGCCGAGGAAATCAAGTTCGGCCCCGAGTATCTGATCCCGAAGCCCTTCGATCCGCGCCTGATCGTCAAGATCGCCCCGGCCGTGGCCGAGGCGGCGATGGCCTCGGGTGTGGCGACGCGGCCCATCGCCGACATGGATGCCTATCGCCAGCAGTTGAACGAATTCGTCTATCACTCGGGGCTGGTGATGAAGCCGGTGTTCGCCGCGGCGAAGAAGAATCCGGGCCGCATCGTCTTCTGCGAGGGCGAGGACGAGCGCGTGCTGCGGGCCGTGCAGACCGTGGTGGACGAGGGGCTGGCCAAGCCGATCCTGATCGGCCGGCCCGAGGTGGTGGAAATGCGCATCGCCAAGGCGGGTCTGCGCCTTCGCGCCGGCCAGCATTTCGGCCTGGTGAATCCGGATTCCGATTCCCGCTACAAGGAGCTGTGGCAGGACTATTACGAGATCATGAAGCGCAAGGGCGTCGGCCCCGAATACGCCAAGCGCGAGATGCGCCGGCGCACCACCCTGATCGGCGCCATGCTGGTCAAGCACGGCTATGCGGACGGGCTGCTGTGCGGCACCTTCGGCAAGTATTCCCAGCACCTGCGCTACATCGACAGCGTGATCGGCCAGCAGCCCGGCATTGGCAGCTACTACACGCTGAACATGCTGATCCTGCCCAATCGCACCCTGTTCATCGGCGACACCTACGTCAATTACGACCCCAGCGCCGAGCAGCTGGCCGAGATGACCCTGCTGGCGGCCGAGGAGGTGCGGCGCTTCGGCATCGCGCCCAAGGTGGCGCTGCTGTCCCATTCCAGCTTCGGCACCGACGACACGCCCACCGCGATCAAGATGCGCCGCGCCCTGGAACTGGTCCAGGAGCGGGCGCCGCAACTGGAAGTGGAAGGAGAGATGCACGGCGACGCGGCCCTGTCCGAAACCATCCGCGGCCAAGTTTTTCCCCATTCCCGCCTGCAGGGGCCGGCCAATCTGCTGATCATGCCCACCCTGGACGCCGCCAACATCGCCTTCAACCTGCTCAAGACGGCGGCGGGCGACGGCCTCACCGTGGGGCCGATGCTGCTGGGCGCCGCCCGTCCGGTGCACGTCCTGACGCCCACCGCGACGGTGCGGCGCATCGTCAACGTGGCCGCGCTGCTGTCGGTCGAGGCCGCCCACGAACGGGGTTGATCCGATGCGCGCGCCTCCGCCCGGAACCGCACTGGTCCTCGGCGGAGGGGGTGCCCGGGCCGCGTATCAGGCCGGGGCGCTGAAAGCCCTGTGCGAGTTGCTGCCGGCCTCGGAGCGGAACCCTTTTCCCCTGATCTGCGCGGTCTCCGGCGGCGCCATCAACGGCGCGTTGCTGGCGGCCGGTGCCGTCGGCTTCGCGCAGGCGGTGGAAAAACTGCTGGCGTTCTGGCGGGGATTGGCTCCCGCCAAGGTTTGGCAAGGGACCGGCCGCTGGCGCCGTTGGCAGTCCCGCGGCGCGGCCGCGCCGCTCGATGGCGCGCCCCTGCGACAGCTCCTGGAGCGGGAAATCGATTTCGCCGCCATCGCCGCCGCCATCGACGAGCGCCAACTGCTGGGTGCGAGCCTCGACTGTTTCGGCCTGGCCTCGGGCCAGACCGTCAGTTTCTTCCAGGGGCGTGCCGACCTCGACCCCTGGTGCGCGGAAGGCGTGGTGGCCGCCCACGTGCGGCTGGGCGTCGACCACGTGCTCGCCTCCTGCGCGCTGCCGCTGCTGTTCGAGCCGGTGCGCCTGCACCGGGAATACTTCGCCGATGGCGCAACGGGTGCGTGGGGGCGCGCGGCTCCGCTGCTGGCCGCCCGCCAGTTGGGTGCCCGGCGCATCCTGCGGATCGACGCGGAGGTCGCCCCCCAGCCCGGCGAACGCACGGGACAGATCGTTGCGCCCGGATTTTCCGGGATCATGGGACATTTTCTGGCGCGGCTTCATCAGGATGCGGCGGCGTGCAACGCCAGCGTGCCGACGCTGACCCTGACGCCTTCGCGCGATCCGGCGCTGCTGGCCGTCCCGCATGTATCGGCGATGCCGTCCTTTTCCGGCTGGTCGTCCGGCTCCGGGGCGCGACTGGCGAGCTACCTGCTGTTTGGTGGCGACTATGGCGCGGACCTGATCGAGCTGGGCTATCGCGACACCCTCGCCCGACAGGCGGAATTGCGGCAGTTTTTCCTCGATTCTTCAGTATCGGCTTGAGGTTGGGGTGCTATCTACCTAATTTCCCGATGAAATTTGTAACAGACCCGTTTGTGATTTCGGGGTAGGTTTGCTAAACTCCGGCCGACGCGCTTTGTGGAGAGCTTCAATGAAAAAAACCGTGATTTCCCTGGCCGTCTCGATCGGCCTGGCGATGGGCATGGTCAGCGGCGAGGCCCTGGCCACCACGCACAAGAAAAAGCCGGTTGCCGCCAAGAAGCAGGTGCGCGCCCAGGCGGCGAAAAAAGCGTCTCCTGCCCATCGCGCCCGCCAGTCCGCGTCCCTCGACGAAGCCCAGCATCTGGTGCTGGGCTCCGCTGCCGCGCTGGTGCAGGACCAGACCACGGGTGCGATTCTGTTCGAGAAGAATGCCGGCGCCGTGGTGCCCATCGCCTCGATCACCAAGCTGATGACCGCGATGGTGGCCCTGGACGCCAAGCCGGGCCTGGAAGAGACCCTGAGCATCGGCGACGACGACGTGGATACCTTGAAGGGCACCCACTCCCGCCTCAGGGTGGGCACCGAACTGAGCCGCGAGAACATGCTGCGGCTGGCCCTGATGTCCTCGGAGAACCGCGCCGCATCGGCTCTTTCCCGCCACTATCCGGGCGGACGCGCCGCCTTCGTCGCGGCGATGAACCGCAAGGCCCAGGCGCTGGGGCTGACCGACACCCATTTCGAGGACCCGACCGGTCTCACCGCCGCCAATGTCTCCAGCGCCCGCGACCTCACCAAGATGGTGGCCGCGGCCCACCAGTATCCGCTGATCCGCGAGTTCTCCACCACTTCCGAATATCAGGTGCCGCTGGGGCGCCGCACCGAGACCTTCCGCAACACCAACATGCTGGTGCGCACCGGCAACTGGGACATCGGTCTGTCCAAGACCGGCTTCATCAACGAAGCCGGGCGCTGCCTGGTGATGCAGGCCTGGCTCAACAACAAGCCGACGATCATCGTGCTGCTCGACTCCTGGGGAAAATTCACCCGGATCGGCGACGCCAACCGCATCAAACGCTGGATCGAGAGCGCGTCACTGAACGCACGGCCCTCGGCTGGCCTCAGGATCTCCACCCAGCAGCGTCCTGAGAGTGCGTCCCTGAATGCGAGGTCCTCGGCTGGCTGACGACTGGAAGCCCCCTCGCACAGCCGGCGCAAGCCGGCTTTTTATTCTGAAAACCGCGCTTCCTTGACAGAGCTTTTCCGCCGCGCCGCCTTTCCCACGATGGGGAAAAGCGGCACGCGGCGCCAGCCGCAACCTATCGGTGCCGCTACAGCGTTCCCCGTGATATCGAGCGCAGCGAGCCATATCGACCCCGCCGAAGGGGGGAGCCAACACCAACACAGGGGCGAACCTAGCTGCGCGGCGAGTAGCCGATGGTGGCCGAAAGGGCGCTGGCGGTTTCCCGCAGGATGGCGCTCCATGAATCGTTGTAGCGGTCGGCCGGGGCGGAGACCGACAGACCCGCCACCAGTTCGCCCGTGTCGTCCCGCACCGGCGCGGCCACGCAGCGCAGCCCCACTTCGATTTCCTCGTTGTCGAAGGCCACGCCGTGGCGGCGCACCCGCGCCAGTTCCTTTTCCAGGGCGACGATGTTGGTGATGGAACTGGACGTGCGGCCCGGCAGGCCGGTGCGGCGGGCATACTCGCGTACCGATTCGGCGCTGCCCTCGGCCAGGTAGAGCTTGCCCACCGCCGTGACGTGGAGTGGGGCGCGGGCGCCCACCAGGTGCACCACCCGCACCGAGGAGCGGCCGCTGGAGGTGCGCTCCACATAGACGATCTCGTCGCCCTGGCGCACGCCCAGATTGATGCTTTCGCCCAGGCGCTGGTGCAGCTGCTGCATCAGCGGCATCGCCGAGTCGCGGATGTTGATGCGGGATTTGACGATGTTGCCCAATTCCAGCAGCCGTATGCCGAGCCGGTAGGTGCCCGGCTCGACCCGCTCGACGAAACCGGCGGCGGCCATCGCGGCCAGGATGCGGTGGGCGGTGGACGGGTGGAGTTCGGTTTCCAGTGCCAGTTGCTTCAGGCTGATCGGGTCGTGGTGGTAGGAGAGGGTGTCGAGCAGTTTCATCATGCGCTCGATGACTTGGATCCCCCCCCTGGATTCTGCTGCTGCTGACGCCATATTCGCTCCCGGCCCTTGATGCCGGAATACTACTACAGGCCCTGGCGCGGCCTCGCCGGGCGTGCCGAGGCGATGAGCACCCTCAACGGGGTCTGCCTCACGACGGGTTCTCCCCGGATTCCCGGCGTGCGGCCGGGTCGGCCGCGGGCGGCAGGCCCTCCTTGCGATACAGCCCTCTCAGCGATGCGTAGCGTTCGGCGCGCACGGCGCGGACCCGCACGATCGCCTGCTCCATCGGCACGCCCAGCTGGGCCAGGGTCTCGGCGGCCAGCATCAGGCTGCCTTCCAGCACTTCCGGAATGGCCTCGGTGGCGCCGGCATGCTTCAGGCGCACCACGCCCGCGTCGTCCAGGGCGCGCACCACCACCGGCAGAGCGGGGTGGCTCTGGCGCACCAGACGCAGCACGCGTTCCGCCGAGGACAGGTCGGGGTAGGTGATCACCACCGCCCGCGCCCGGCCCAGGCCGGCGGCCTGGAGCACTTCCAGGCGGTCGGCGTTGCCGAAGGCGGTATGGCCCAGCGCGGGCAGGTGGCGCTTGTCGATCGACTGGAGGTCCAGATCGAGGGCCAGGAAGGGAATGCCCTCCGCCGAGAGGAACTCGCCGATATTCTTGCCTGTGCGCCCGTAGCCGCAGAGGATCACGTGGTCCGACAGGTCGCTGCTTTCCGCGGAAACCGCCTGCACCACCTGTTCTCCCCGGGCGCGGTTGCTGGTGACGTGGGCGCCCCAGCGGGCCGTGTGGTCGATCAGGAACGGGGCGATGAACATCGAGGCCAGTATCGCCGAGATGGTGAGCTGGAAGACGTCGCCATCGACCAGCTTGAGCGCGTTGGCATAGTTGATCAGCACCAGGCCGAACTCCCCGCCCTGGGCCAGCTGCGCCGCGGTGCGCAGGCTGACGTCAAGGGGGCTGCGCGTTCCCTTTGCCGCCAGCAGCGCCACCAGACCCTTGCCGCCCACCAGCAACACGACCGCCAGCAGCAGCCGCTCGATGTTGGCGAGGACGTAGCCGATGTCGAGCATCATGCCCACGGTGACGAAGAACAGCCCCAGCAGGATGTCGCGGAAAGGCCGGATGTCGGCTTCCACCTGGTGGCGGTAGGCGGTCTCGGAGATCAGCATGCCGCCCACGAAGGCGCCCAGCGCCAGGGACAGGCCGGCCTGTCCGGTGGCGAAGGAAAGACCCACCACGATCCAGAGGGCGGTGAGCACGAACAGCTCGCTGGAGCGATGGTGCGCCACCCGGTCGAAAATGGGACCGATCAGCCGCTTGCCGATGCCGATCAGCAGCGTCAGCGCCAGGACCGCCTGGAGCAGGGCGAGGCCCATGGCGCGGGCCAGGCCCTCGCCGGGCGCGGCCAGCGCCGGGAACAGGATCAGGGCCGGCACCACCGCCAGATCCTGGAACAGCAGCACGCCCATGGTCTGGCGCCCGGCCCGGGAATGCAGCTCCAGACGCTCGGAGAGCATCTTGGCGACGATCGCCGTCGAGGACATCGCCACCGCCAGGCCCACCGCCAGGGAAGTGCGCCAGCCCTGGCCGTAGAACAGGCCGGTGACCAGGGCGGTGCCGGCCACGGTCAGCAGCACCTGGGCCGGGCCCAGGCCGAACACCAGGGAGCGCATCGCCACCAGGCGCGGCAGGGAAAATTCCAGGCCGATCGAGAACATCAGGAACACCACGCCGAATTCGGCGAAGGCGTCCACCTGCGCGCTTTCCTTCAGCAGGGCCAGTCCGTGGGGCCCCAGGGCGATGCCGATGGACAGGTAGCCCAGCATCGCCGGCAGGCGCAAGCGCCGGGTGAGCGCCACCGCGAAGACGGCCGCGCTGAGGAGAAAAGTGATCAGGAGCAGAGTCGAGTGCATGGGTCGGGTATCGGAATCGGAGGCCATTGCGGCCTTGATAGAATGGCCCGCCGCACTGACTCCCGAGTTTACCAAGAGAAGAGACCCTCTCCCCATCATGATGATTATCGGAATTCCCCTGGAGTTTTTGCTGTTCGCCGCCACCCTGCTGGGGGTCGCCCTGTTTCATGGTCATACGCTGTACATCGGCCTGGCCGGGCTGGCCGCCGTTTCCCTCTACAAGATCCTGGTGGCCGGCTTCGCCTTGGGTCCGGGGTTCGAGGGCTTCGCGGCCCACCTGGGCCATGAGCTGGTCACCCTGTCCAACCTGCTCTGCCTGTTGCTGGGCTTCGCGCTGCTGTCGCGCCATTTCGAGAAGAGTCATCTGCCGGTCATCCTGCCCCGCTACCTGCCCGACGACTGGAAGGGCGGGTTCCTGCTGCTGGTGATGGTCTTCGTCCTTTCGGCCTTCCTCGACAATATCGCCGCGGCCCTCATCGGCGGCGCCATGGCCCACCAGTTGTTCCGCGCCCGGGTCCATATCGGCTACCTGGCGGCCCTGGTCGCCGCCTCCAACGGGGGCGGGGCAGGGTCCGTAGTGGGGGATACCACCACCACGATGCTCTGGATCGCCGGTGCCTCGCCCCTGCAGGTAATGGAGGCCTTTGTCGGTAGCAGCGTCGCACTGGTGGTGTTCGGCATTCCTGCCGCCCTGGCCCAGCAGCGCTATTCGCCCATCCTCAAGCATAGCCACGCGCACACCCGTGTAGATTGGGGCCGTGTGGGCATCGTGGCCACGATCCTGGTTTTCGCGGTGGCGACCAATCTCTTCGTGAACTTCCGCTATCCGGCCGAAGCCAGCCACTTCCCCTTCATCGGCGTGGCCGTCTGGGTGGCGATCCTGCTGACATCCAACCTGCGGCGCCATGACTGGGAGGTCCTGCCGGAGTCCTTCAAGGGGTCCGTCTTCCTCCTCTCCCTGGTGCTCTGCGCCTCCATGATGCCGGTGGAGCAACTGCCGCTGGCCTCCTGGACCACCACCCTGGGTCTGGGCTTCGTCTCCGCCGTTTTCGACAACATTCCCCTGACCGCCCTGGCCATCAAGCAGGGGGGCTACGACTGGGGCTTCCTCGCCTACGCGGTGGGCTTCGGCGGTTCCATGGTCTGGTTCGGTTCCTCCGCCGGCGTCGCCTTGGCCAACATGTATCCGGAAGCCAAGTCCGTGGGGTTGTGGCTGCGCCACGGCTGGTTCGTGGCAGTGGGCTATCTGGCCGGTTTCCTGGCCCTCGTGCTCCTCGTGGGCTGGCATCCCGAGGTCCTGGGCGGAGCGCGCTAGATGCGATATCTCGGCCTACTCCCGCTGCTTTCTCCGCTCCCCGCCCTGGCCGCCGGAGGCGGCGTGGTGGGGGAGAACCTGCTCTGGCTGGCCCTGATCCTGATGGCGGCCCGGCTCTTCGTGCCCCTGGCGCGGCGCGTCGGTTTTCCCGCGGTGCTGGGAGAGTTGCTGCTGGGGGTGGTGCTGGGCAATCTTTCCCTGGCCGGAGTGGATTACTTCGCCACCATCGCTCGGGATCCCATCGTCGCCTTCATCGCCGAACTGGGGGTGATCGTGCTGTTGCTGCAGATCGGTCTGGAAACCCGGTTGAAGGACCTGATTCAGGTTGGCCCCCGGGCCACCCTGGTGGGCTGCGTCGGCATCGCCGCGCCTTTCGCGCTGGGGGCCTGGTTTGTCGGTCCCCTCCTGTTACCCGGCATGACCACCCATACCTACCTGTTTCTCGGTGCCACCCTGGCCGCCACCTCGGTGGGCATCACCGGCCGGGTGTTCCGCGATCTGGGCAAGCTCGACACCCCCGCCGCCCGTATCGTATTGGGGGCGGCGGTGATCGACGACGTGCTGGGTCTGGTAATCCTGGCCGTGGTCTCCAGCCTGGTCACGGCGGGTTCCGTGAGCGGCGGCGAGGTGCTGTGGATCATCGCCAAGGCGGCCCTGTTCCTGGCCGGCAGCATCGGCATCGGGCGCCTGATCGCTCCCCATTCCAGCCGCTGGCTGGCCCGGCTCGATGCCGGACCCAGTATGCTTTTCGCCCAGGTGCTGGCCACCGGCCTGTTCCTCGCCTGGCTGGCCCATGCCATGGGCCTGGCGCCCATCATCGGCGCCTTCGCCGCCGGCCTGCTGTTCGAGCCGGTGTTCCTCAAGGACTTCGAGACTCCCGCCATCGTGCGGGAGATCCAGCCCCTGCTGCCTGCCCATGACCCGGATCTGGCGGGGCGCCTGATGCCGGTACTGGCCCGCCATGCGGGCCACCAGCACGAGCACATGATCGAGCCCATCGGTTATTTCTTCGTTCCGGTGTTCTTCGTCCTCACCGGGATGCAGGTGGATCTGCGGGCCTTCGCCGATCCGGCGGTCGTCGGCATCGCCCTGGGCATCACCGTCGCCGCCATCGTCGGCAAATTGCTGGCGGGGGTCTGCGCCGGCACCGCCGGGCGCTGGCTGGTGGGTTGGGGCATGGTGCCCCGGGGCGAGGTGGGCCTGATCTTCGCCATGGCCGGACGCCAGTTGGGGGTGATCGGCGAGGGACTGTTTTCCGCGGTGGTGGTGATGGTGATCCTGACCACCGTGGTGACGCCGCCCATGCTTTCATGGCTGCTGAGGCCCTCCCGCAGCTGATGGCCTATCCCGCCATTTTCACCGCCGCCCTGTGTCTGTTGCTGGCCTTCGGCGTCGAGCGCCTGGGCCGCTCCAGCGGCATACCCTCGGTGATCCTGCTGATCCTGATGGGGCTGCTCGGCAAGCCGGCCCTGGCCGCCCTGGGGGTTGCCCTTTCCGGCCTTGACGGGGTGGTGCCCCTGCTCGGTGCGGTGGGCCTGGTCCTGATCGTCCTGGAAGGCGCCCTCGATATCGAGTTGCGGCGGGACCGGCTGCACGCCGCCGCCGGGGCGGGGCTGCTGGCGGTGGCCGGTTTCGGGGTCTGCCTGGCGGTGTTCGCTTCCCTGGCCGTGCTGGCCCTTTCCATGACGCCTTTCCAGGCCCTGATCCTGGCGGTGCCCTTTGCCGTGATCAGCAGCGCCGTCGCCATTCCGGGCAGTTCCTTCCTGACGCCGGCCGGCCGCGAGTTCGTGGTGTATGAGAGCTCCATTTCGGACATCCTGGGGGTCATGGTGTTTTTTGCCCTGGTGGGCTCCGATGGCACCCCCGGCGGCATCGCCTGGGGATTGCTGGGGGGCGGGGCCCTGTCCCTGCTGTTGGCGGTCGTCTGCACCCTGACCCTGGTGGCCGTGCTGATCCGGATCGACGGCCACATCCGCTTCATTCCGTTGCTGGCCGGCCTTTTCGGGCTCTATGCGGCAGGCAAGATGCTGCATCTGTCGCCCCTGATCCTGGTGCTGCTGTTCGGCCTGGCCCTCAACAACCCGTCCCTGCTCGGCCGTTTCCCGCCCTTCAGTCGCTGGATCGATGATAGCTACGAGGCGACGCTGAAGGAGTTCAAGGTGCTGACCATGGAACTCACCTTCGCGGTACGGGGATTCTTTTTCCTGCTGCTGGGGTACTGGACCGAGTTATCCGATCTGGCGCACTACCAAGCCTGGCTCTCCGCCGCCCTGGTCCTAGCAACGATCTATGCCAGCCGCGGCGCGATGCTGCGCCTGGGGCGCTCTTCCATGGTTGCTTCCCTGACCTGGCTGGCCCCCCGGGGCCTGATCACGGTGCTGCTGTTCCTGAATGCGCGGGAGGTCCTCTCGCTGCCCGCCTACGCCCAGGGAACGGTGATGCTGGTGGTGCTGGCCTCGGCGGCGCTGATGGCCCTTGGTCGGCCCCGACGGGCCCCGGCTGCCGTCGTCACAAATGGCGGTTGAGGAGGGCGAACAGCCGGTGGTAGAAGTCGCCGTCGGCAATCGTCTCCTCACCCACCTTGATCATGTTCTCGCTGCTGGCGATCCAGGGCATGGAAATGGAGCCCATTCCGGTCACGCTTAGGCCGGCGCTGGTGTTGCTGGCCTTGAGTTCGAAATAAGTCTGTTTGGCATTGGCATAAACCACGGCTCCCGGTTCCGCCGCCAGGCAGACCAGGTTGATCTCCAGCCGGGTGTGGTGCTCCTTCGAGGGCTGGAAGGCCTTGTGGCCCTGGATCAGGGCCTTGGCCTTCTGCTCCACCTGGTAACCCTGGCTGAGCAGGGCCCGGCGTCCGGCTTCGCAGGCGCTTTCGCTGTCGGCCTTGATGCGGTATTCGAAGGGGGTGTCGGCGCCGAAGCTTTCCTTGGGGTAGACGGACAGTGCCGACAAGGGGGTGGAGGGCGCGGCACAGCCCGCTGCCAGGCAGCAGGTGATCAGGGGGAGGAGGCGTCGGGGGAGCATTGAAGGGGTGATATATTGATTGCAATATAATTGCTGACCATTTACCGGGTGAATTCTACAAGACCGGCAACCCAGCTCAGCGGAAGGCTGCAATGACCAGGAACCCCAATACCCAATTACCGATGGATGTGCTGCGGAAGTTCCGCCTGATTTTCGGCTCGGTGCGCCAGCACTTCCGGGAAATCGAGCAGAACTGCGGCGTCTCGGGCTCCCAGCTTTGGATCCTGCAGGAGGTGGCGGGCCTACCGGGACTCGGGGTTTCCGAACTGGCAGGCCGCCTGGCGATCCACCAGTCCACCTGTAGCCAGTTGGTGGATAAACTCGTTGCACGGGGCCTGCTGGTCAAGCAGCGTAGCGTCGAGGACCAGCGGCGGGTGGGCCTGAGCCTGTCCGCCGAGGCCGAGGGCATCCTCGGCCGGGCGGCGGGGCCTGCTGCCTGCGGCCCTGATGGCGCTGCCGATGGATGCCCTGGCGATCCTCGACGATTCCCTGGCGCGGGTGATCGAACACCTGCCCCGCCGTGACGAACGCTGGGCCGACCGGCCCCTGGCGGACCTGTGATGGTGCGCCGGCTTTCCCTGGCTGCCCTGGCCCTGCTGGCAGGATGCGCCTCGCCTTCGCCGTCTCCCGGCCCCCTGGTCTTGGGGCCAAAGGATACTGTTTCCTCTCCCGAGGGCAGACCACGGGGCGCCACGCCTCTCCCACCGGCGCCGTCAATACCGCCTGTCCCGGCCGTCGTCCCCGCCGAGATGCCGGGGGACGTGGCGGATGGGGCGGATGGGGCGCCCCGCGTGATTTTCCCCCGGGGATCGGCCCAATTGCCCATCGAGAGTGGGGCCGTCATCCGTGCGGTGGCGGAGGCCCTCAAGGCAGAGCGGTCCCGCACGGTGCTGCTGGTGGGGTATTCCGACCACTGGGGGAGCCGGGAAATCTCGCTGGCCCTGGCCGTGCGGCGCGTCGATGTGGTGGCGAAGGAACTTTTGCGCCAGGGCGTACCTGGTGGACAGATCCGGAAACTGGCTCGCGGATACCTGAAATCCGTGTTGGCCCAATGCCGGGGCCCAGCCTGTGAGCGAAGGCTGCAGCAAGTCGAACTGCGCCTGGTGGACAAGGCGGGCCGGGAACTGGCGGGGCTTTCCTGATGCCGGACTATCTTGTCGCCATGATCGGGCCCCTGGCCTGGCCCGCCGCCCTGCTTGCAGCCTGGCTGGCGGGTGAGGCGGGCCAGCGTTGGCTGGCCCTGCCCCGGGTCAGCAGCTACGGCTTGGTGGGTTTCCTGCTGGCCGAGCACCAGGCGGGCCTCCTGGGGCGGATGGGGGGTGATGTGCTGGCCCTGGCCGCGGACGTGGCCTTCGGGATGATCCTCTTCGAGCTGGGCTACCGCATCAATCTGCGCTGGTTGCGGAGCAACCCCTGACTGGGCGTATCCAGCCTGCTGGAGTCCTTCGGCACGTTCGCCGCCGTCCTGGCCATCGCCCAGGCATTTGGCCTGGGTCTGGTGCCTTCCCTGCTGCTGGCGGCCCTGGCCATGTCCACCTCTCCCGCCTCCGTGCTGCGGGTGGTCAACGATCTCCACGCCTCGGGCCAGGTGACGGAACGGGTGCTGCACCTCTCGGCCTTCAACTGCGCCCTGGCCGTGGTCGTGTTCAAGGTCGTGGTCGGCTACTGGGTGCTCGCCACCGCCGGCAGCGTTTTCCAGGCACTCTGGAGCAGCCTGGTGGTCTTGGTGGTCTCGGCTGGCCTCGGGGTGCTCTTCGGCGTGGCGGTGCCCGCCCTGCTGCGCCGCACCGGGGCAACCGCCCGGGATGCCACGGTGCTGTTCTCCCTGGCGGTGCTGTTGCTGGTGACCCTGACCCACGGGCTGAAGTTCTCACCCCTGCTGGCGACCCTGGCCTTCGGCCTGGTGTCGCGCCATCGGCGGGTGGCGTTCTCCCAGGCCCAGCGCAACTTCGGCTCCCTCGGCAATCTGCTGACCCTGTTTCTGTTCGTCTTTGCCGGTGCCACACTGGACTGGCGCGATGCCGTGGCCGGCCTGGGACTGGCCCTGGCCCTGGTGGCTGGCCGCCTGGCAGTCAAGGTGGCGGCCGTGGCGTTGCTGGCCCGGGCCGCTGGCCTCTCCTGGCGCAAGGGCGCCTTGACCGGCCTGGCCCTGACGCCCCTGTCGGTGTTTGCCATCCTGCTGCTGGAGCAGACCCGCTACCTGGGGGTCGGCCTGGTGGATGACTTGGCGCCCCTGGCGGCCCTGGTCCTGCTGCTGGACCTGGTGGGCCCCATCGTCACCCAGCGGGCCCTGATCTGGGCCGGCGAGACCCATTCCGGAAAGGCGAACTGACCATGCCCCTGGAGCCCTTCAAGGTTTCCGAGTCCCTGACCCTGGGCGTTGAGCTGGAGTTGCAATTGGTGAACACCACCGATTTCGACCTCGCCGCCTCGGCCTCGGACATGCTGCATCTGCTGGAGCGGCAACCCTTTCCCGGCGACGTGAAGCCCGAGATCACCGAGAGCATGATCGAAATCTCCACCGACGTGCATCGGCGCCACGGGGACCTGCTGCTGCAGTTGCGGCAGATGCGGGATGTCCTGACCCGGGCGGGGGACCGGCTCAATGTGGCCCTCTACGGCTACCTGGCCAAGCAATTCACCGTCTTCGGTCAGCATGTCCATGTGGGCTGCGCCTCGGCCGACGAGGCGCTGTTCCTGCTCCATGCCCTGAACCGGTATCTGCCCCACTTCATCGCCCTTTCCGCATCCTCCCCCTATTCCCAGGGGGTGGATACCCTGTTCGATTCGGCGCGGCTGAATTCCGTCTTCGCCTTTCCCCTCAGCGGCCGGGCACCCTTCATCCTGTCCTGGGATCAGTTCCAGAGCGAGTATTTCGCCAAGATGGAAGGGACCGGCGTGGTGAAGAGCATGAAGGACTTCTATTGGGATATCCGGCCCAAGCCCGAGTTCGGCACCATCGAACTGCGGGTCTGCGATACCCCGCTGTCCGTGGAGCGGGCGGCGGCCCTGGCGGGCTATCTGCAGATCCTCTGTGCCCACCTGCTGGAGCGGCGGGAGCCGGCGCCAGTGGAGGACGACTACCTGGTGTACAACTACAACCGCTTCCAGGCCTGCCGCTTCGGCCTGGATGGCGTACTGGTCCATCCCAAAACCCACGAGCGTCTACCCCTGCGGGAGGACATCCTTGCCACCCTGCGCCGGGTGACGCCGGTGGCGATGGATCTGGGGGCAGGGGATGTCCTGGATGGGATTTACCACGTGGTGGCCGAGGGCAACCACGCCAGCTTCCTGCGGTATCGATTCCAGGAGGAAGGTAGTTTGCCGGCAGTCGTGGATGCGGCGGTGGAATGTTTTCGCCAATGAAGACCCAGCGGGTTCTTTGGCTCCTGGGGGCGGTGTTGGCCTCGGTCATGGGACGATAGGGCTGCCCATGTTCGCGATCCCCGTCATCAATGATCTGGCGCTTGTCGTCGCGGCCATCGTGGCCGCTGGCGTGGGCGGGGAGCTGTTTCTGAAAGGCGTCGTGGGCGTTGCGGACGCGCTGCGCGTCCCCAAGCTGCTGGTCGCCACCACATTGGGTGCCTGCGCCACCTCGACGCCGGAGTTGATCGTCTCCACTACGGCGGCCCTTGCCGGCGAACCCGCAATTGGCTTGGGGGATGCCTTGGGCAGCAATGTGATCAACATTGCCTTGGTGCTCGGGCTGGCACTGCTATCGGGGCCGATCCGGGTCGCCCGGCGTGAACTGGGGCGCGACTTCACGGTTGCACTCGCGGTGCCGCTGCTCACCTTCATGCTGGTGCTGGATGGCACCTTGTCACGGGCGGATGGCGGGCTGTTGCTCGGGATATTTTGTGTATGGCTGGCGGTTTCGTTCTACAGCGGATTCCGGGCCCAGGGATTGGCTGACCATGGTTCCTGCAATTACCGTTTGAGTACCGTGGTGCTCCTGGCCAGCGGAGGATTGATCGCCCTGGTATTGGCTGCCCGGCTGTTCGTGGCCGGGGCCACGGGTATCGCGACCGCCATGGGGGTGGATACCTACGTGATCGGTGCGATGGTGGTCGCGGTCGGCACATCCCTGCCCGAACTGGTAACCGTCGTTGTTTCCCGGAAAAGGGGGCATGATGATGTAGGTATCGGAACCCTGCTCGGTAGCAACTTGTTCAATGGGCTGGCCATCGTCGGTATCGCGGCCACCATTCAACCCATGCCGGTGCCCGTGGCCGAGATTTCTGTCGCCTTGGTCATCGGTGTAGTCGTGCTGCTCATGATGATGCCCGATCGAATCGGCCTGCTTGGCCGCATTCGTGGAGTTGAGCTGCTTCTTGTCTATCTGATATTCGTGCTGGCGACCTTGGCCGCCAGTGGCTACAGTGGCCCCTAGGGGGCTCGGGTGCGGAACCGTACCGGCAGGACATCAAAACAGAGGTTGACCCCATGAGACTATCCCTAAGGTTTGTCCTTCCGCTGATGCTGATTCTGGTGGCCTTCGCCTATGGCGTCGTACCATTGGTCGACAAGCTGACACTCCGCTGGTTCGTCCGTGATCTCGACATGCGGTCCTCCCTGATTGCAAACACCATCCAGGAGCCGCTACAGGAACAGTTGCTGGCAGGTTCGAGGGCGAAGACCGGCGCTTTATTCACCAAGATCACCCAGGACGAGCGGGTTTTTGCCATTGGCTATTGCGCTACGGAGCAGAGTACCCCGCTGGCGACCCGGACCATGCCGGCATCGATCAAATGCGACGATCTGGCGCGCTGGTCCACTCAAGGGGGGCATGTTCTTGATAGTGCCCAGGGACCCCTGCATGTGGCAGTCAGCCCCTTGGCGACGGAAGTTGCTCCATCGGGAAAGCTCGTGCTGGTCCATGACATGAGTTTCATTGCTCGACGCAGTGATGAAACCAAGCGCTACGTCATCTATTTCTTCATCGGTTTGGCGGTGGTAATCGCGTTGATCACCGTGGTCATCGCCCAATTGTCCTGGCGTGGCTGGATCGCCGGTATCCGGGCCCTGTTGCGTGGCGAGGGTCTGCTGAGGCAGCCCCTCGCCGGACAGCCCGCGGCCGAGTTCCGCCCCATCGCCCGGGATCTGCAGCGCTTGATACGGGAAATGGAGTCCGATGTCCGTGCCCGCGACGAAAGCCAACTCAATTGGTCTCCGGATACGCTGAGGGCCATCCTTCACGCGGAACTGTCCGGTGAGGATGTGATCGTTGTTTCGAACCGGGAACCCTATATCCATCAGCGCCGGGGCGACCACGTCGAAATCCAGCGGCCTGCCTCGGGGCTGGTGACGGCCCTGGAACCCATAATGCGCGCATGTTCGGGCGTGTGGGTGGCCCATGGCAGCGGCAGCGCGGACCGGGAAGTGGTGGACCGCTATGACCGCATCGCGGTGCCGCCGGAAAAACCTGCGTATCAGCTGCGCCGGGTGTGGCTGAGCGCCGAGGAGGAAGCCGGCTATTACTATGGATTTTCCAACGAGGGCCTGTGGCCTCTCTGCCACATTGCCCATGTTCGTCCGACTTTTCGCTCCGAAGACTGGGCCCACTATGTAGCGGCAAACCTCAAGTTTGCCAAGGCGGTCATTGCTGAGGCCAAGACGCGAAATCCCATCGTGCTGGTGCAGGACTATCACTTTGCGTTGCTGCCGCGCATGATCCGCGATGAGTTGCCCGAGGCGACCGTGATCACCTTCTGGCATATCCCATGGCCCAATCCCGAGTCCTTCGCCATTTGTCCTTGGGCCCCAGATATTGTTGCTGGCCTTCTGGGGAGCAGCATTCTCGGTTTCCATACCCAGTTCCATTGCAACAACTTTGTCGACACGGTGGATCGTCTTCTGGAGGCGAGGGTGAATCGGGAGGAATTCTCCGTTTCCCTGGGGGGCAAACTTTGCGCCGTGCGCCGTTACCCGATTTCCATCGCCTGGCCCCCGGGGGAGGAGGTAATTGGAAAGCCGGTTGACCAGTGCCGGGCCGAACTGAGAAAAGTAAATCACCTCCCCTTGAGCCATGCCATCGGTATCGGTGTGGACAGGCTCGACTATACGAAAGGGATCATTGAGCGTTTTCGCGCTATTGAGCGGCTGCTAGAGTTGAAGCCCGAATGGGTCGGTAAGTTCAGTTTTGTCCAGATTGCCGCACCCAGCCGATCCAGTATCGATGAGTACCAGAACCATGAGGCTCAGGTGCGTTCCTTGGCCACCCGGATCAATCAGCGTTTCTGTGCCGGGGGGGCGCCACCCATCGTGCTGCGGGTCGAGCACCATGAACCCAAAGAGGTGTATGAGTACTACCGGGCCGCCGATTTCTGCTTCGTCAGCAGCCTCCACGACGGCATGAATCTGGTGGCCAAGGAGTACGTGGCGGCTCGGGATGATGAGCGGGGCGTCCTCATCCTGTCCCAATTTACCGGTGCGGCAAGGGAATTGCCGGAGGCGCTGATCGTCAATCCCTACGATGCCGATCAGTGCGCTGCGGCGCTGCACTTGGCATTGACCATGCCGTCCTCCGAGCAACGGGACCGTATGCGGTTGATGCGCGGCCTGGTGGCGGAATTCAATGTCTATCGCTGGGCCGGGAGAATGCTGCTTGATGCTGCAGTGATGCGTCGCCGTGGCCGACTCCTGGGGCATCCCGGGGCAGATGCTTGAAATGGATAATGTGAAAAGATGACGTACAGGAATACCCGCAGTCCCCCTTCGCCCCAGGCAGGCTGGGCCTATTTTCTCGATGTGGATGGAACCCTGATCGATTTGGCCATCAGTCCGGATGCCATTGAAGTAGATCGTCACTTGCTAGCACTTCTGGATACGGTGTACCGCAAAACCGGCGGTGCATTGGCACTGGTAAGTGGACGCTCGGTCGCCGATCTGGATCGCCACATAGGGCTGTCTCAGGTTCCACGGGCAGGTCAGCAAGGGCTCGAAAGACGCGACGCAAAGGGCAAGCTGCGCCGCCACGTAACGTCGGAGCCGGCCAAACAGGCCATGCTAAAGGCCCTGGAGCCAGTGTTGGCACGCCACAGTGGATTGTTGTTGGAGGACAAGGGAATGACCCTGGCGGTCCATTATCGCCAGGTCCCCAGGCTTGGCGCCTACGTGCACCGTTTCCTGGGTCGCTTGGTCGAGGACATGGGGCGGGGGTTTCACTTGCAGGTCGGGAAACGCGTTGTCGAGGTCAAACCGGTGGGCGTCGATAAGGGGACGGCCGTCGCTGCCTATTTGGCCGAGGCTCCGTTCGCCGGTCGGACGCCGGTGTTCGTGGGTGACGACGCCAACGATGAGCATGCCTTCGCCCTGGTGAACGAGCGCGGGGGAGTTTCCATCAAGGTTGGGGCAGGCAGGTCCTGTGCCCACTATCGCCTGCCCGACGTGGCTTCGGTCCGCGCCTGGTTGGCCGGTTTACTGACCCATGAGGCCCTACCATGAGTTCTCTTGATCTTGCCTTGATCGGCAACTGCAGTATCGGCGCGTTGGTGGATGCACAGGCCCGTATTGTCTGGGGGTGTTTCCCCCGATTCGATGGGGACCCCACCTTCTGTGCCTTGCTGACGCCGAGCGAGGATTTTGGATTCTTTGCCGTCGAGTTGGAGGAGTTCGAAAGGGCGGAACAGAACTACCTCGAAAATACGGCGATTCTGGTGACCCGTCTTTTTGATCGTCATGGCGGCGTGGTGGAAGTGAGCGATTTCGCCCCCCGCTTCGGCCAGTATGGCCGCATGTTCCGGCCGACGACCCTGGTGCGGCGCATCCAGCGGATTGAAGGCAACCCGAGGATCGTGGTGCGTTTGCGTCCGGCGTGCGATGACGGAGCCGGCAGGCCCGTCACGACCTGGGGCAGCCACCATATTCGTTACGTGTCCTCCTCATTGGCGTTGCGCCTGACCACCGATGCATCCGTTACCGCCATCCTGCAAGAGACTCCGTTCTTTCTTGAGGACTCAGCCACCCTGCTGCTCGGCCCCGATGAGACGGTACCCGAGTCGGCTGCCGAGGTGGGGCGCCGGTTCTTCGAGGAAACGGCGCAATACTGGCGGGAATGGGTCCGTTTTCTCGGTATTCCCTTCGAGTGGCAATCGGCGGTCATCCGGGCCGCTATCACGCTCAAGCTCAATGCCTTCGACGATACCGGCGCGGTGGTTGCCGCAATAACCACTTCGATACCCGAGGCAGCAGGCAGTGCGCGTAACTGGGATTACCGCTACTGCTGGCTGAGGGATGGCTATTTTGTCGTCAATGCGCTGAATCGACTGAGTGCGACCCATACGATGGAGCGTTATCTTTCCTACATCGTCAACATCGCCGCCGATGCAGGAGAGGGGCCGCTCCAGCCCGTATATGGCATCGATGGCCGGGCAACCCTGGAGGAGCGGTTTGCGCCGGCATTGGCAGGGTATCGCGGCATGGGGCCCGTGCGCACAGGTAATCAGGCCTATCGGCAGGTCCAGCACGACGTCTATGGTTCTGCGATCCTGGCCGCAACGCATATTTTCTTCGATAGCCGGCTTACCCGCCGTGGTGATGAAGCCTTGTTCCGGCGCCTGGAATCCCTGGGCGAACAGGCGGTCCGTTGCTACGACAAGCCGGATGCCGGTCTTTGGGAACTGCGTGGCGCCTTGCGGGTGCACACATTTTCTGCCGTCATGTGCTGGGCAGCGTGTGATCGCCTGGCACGAATCGCTGAGAGACTGGGGCTGGCGGGGCGCATGACCTATTGGCGCAAGCACGCGGAGCAGATTCATAAAGTGGTCAGCGAGCGTGCCTGGAATGATCGGCGAGGTACCTTTGTCTCAACCTTCGGCGGCGATGCGATGGATGCGAGCCTGTTGCTCCTCGCCGAGGTGGGATTCCTGGATGCCGCCGATCCTCGTTTTGCTGCCACGGTGGCCGCTGTCGAGGCGGAGCTGAAGCGGGGTGACTTTATTTTCCGCTATGTCGAGAAGGATGATTTCGGCACACCCAAGAACGCATTCATCGTCTGCACGTTCTGGTACGTGAATGCGCTGTCCACCCTCGGTCGTCGCGATGAGGCGCGGGCCTTGTTCGAGAAACTCCTGGCGTGCCGCAATCGCCACGGCCTTTTGGCCGAGCATATCGATCCCAGCAGCGGCGAGCAATGGGGGAACTTTGTACAGACCTACAGCATGGTAGGACTCATCAACGCCGCGATTCGCTTGTCCATCCGCTGGGATCAGGCGTTTTGATGAATCAACTGTTTGATGTTTTTGTCACATGGCTGCCGGGCAATCTGGAAAGGCCGGTCAGGATTCTGCTCATCCTGGTGCTGAGCTGGATGGCAATGCACACCACACACCGCATTATTCCCCGGCTGCGCGAAACTATCGTTTCTCGCCAGGGAAGTCGCGAAGACGGACAGCGCATCCGAACCCTGTCGAGGGTGATTCGTTACACCCTCACCGTCATGGTCACGGTCATCTCCGGGCTCCTGATCCTCGGTGAATTCGGCATCTCGGTGGCCCCTATCCTGGGGGCGGCAGGCGTGGTGGGTATTGCGGTGGGTTTCGGTGCCCAGAGTTTGGTTAAAGACTACTTCAACGGATTTTTTCTGCTGCTGGAAAACCAAATTCGTATCGGAGACGTGGTGGAGGCTGGCGGCAAGGGGGGCGTGGTCGAGGAGTTGACCCTGCGCTACCTGCGCTTGCGGGACTATTCCGGAAACGTCCATTACATTCCCAACGGCGAGATTTCCATTGTCACCAATATGAGCCTGGGCTTCGCCTATGCGGTCATCGATGTTGGGGTGGCCTATGGCGAGGACATCGATCATGTAACAGCGGTTATGCGCAGGGTCGGCGACCAAATGCGCTGTGACCCTGGGTTGTCCGGGAAGATACTGGACGATCTGGAGGTCGCGGGTGTGGAAAGTTGGGCTGACTCATCCGTCGTGATCCGGTGTCGTTTCCGTGTCGCACCGTTAGAACAGTGGTCCGTGCGGCGCGAGTATTTGCGCCGGCTCAAGCAAGCCTTTGACCAAGAGGAAATTGAGATTCCGTTTCCCCACATCAAGGTTGTCAGTGAGATGCAGGCGACGGCTCTTGGCAAATGATTGGAGACGCTGCCAGCTGGAGCTATTCGTACCGGTTTGATTATTCGGGCCCTTCAGATACGAATGTTTTTCAGAAACTGTTTTCTTAACTTGGCAGGGTTATAAGGATCCGAATTCCGTACAAACTGGCTATATCGATACCGTTCCAGGATCGTTCTCCCTAAGGACTGGGCCGCATCTCCTCTAAACCCTTCCAAGGGAGGGTACCGTCTGACTTAGTGCATTTGCACCATGTCACGCAGCATTGATCTCCGGATACTCCAAAAAAAACTGAAAAATCCCCGACCGTTGCGAGTGATGGTTGTCAGTCAAAAGGTATCCCATCTTTGTGGGAATTTTCGGAGGAGGAGTCAATGTTCAAGAAGAAAAAGATTCACACGATGGTTTGTGCTGCGCTCATGACCAGCGTTACTGCCTGGGCAAGTGGGGAGGCTGCGCTCGAGGAGGTCATCGTCACCGCACAGAAAAGGGCCGAGAATGTGCAGGATGTGCCGATTTCCATCCAGACGTTAAATGCAGCCGCTCTGGAGAAGAATGTGATCGTGAGCTTGACGGACATGCGGGCACAGGCGCCCGGGGTGACCATCAACAACTTTCCTTTCGCCCAGGAGTCGACACTTCTGGTGAATATGCGGGGCAGCCAGCCATTCAGTACCGCCGTGACCCTGGATCAGCCGGTGGCCATACATCTGAACGGTGTTTATCTGGCACGATCCAACGGTCTCAATTCAGTGACCGCCGCCGACCTGGAGCGCGTGGAAATCCTGAAAGGCCCCCAAGGCACTCTGGTCGGCAGAAATGCCGCTTCCGGCGCCATCAATATTGTCACCGTCAAACCGACCTTCGATGGCTTTCACTTCAAGCAACAAGTGACTGTCGCCAGCCGCGGCCAGTTGACGACCAAGACCGCCGTCAATCTGCCTGTCAGCGATACCCTGGCAGTTCGGATCTCCTACCTGAACAAGTCCATAGATGAACCGGCGAACGGCATCAAGAATTCCGGGCCCGGGCCGGAGTTGGGCACCTCGAAAACAGATGCCTGGCGCCTGGATTTCCGCTGGCGGCCTGTTGACTCCGTGACCGTCGATTACGGTTACGACCACACTAAATTAAAGCTCCAGGATCAGCCCTTCGTCTGTCTGGGGGCAACGTTGGCTGTGGCCAATAAGTCGGATTGCACTTCATCCTATCGCAACACCTTGACCGGCGCCTCGGCGCAGCCGGACACGGAAACGGAGGTGGAGGGCCATACGTTCAACGTTGATTGGACAGCCAGCGACACGCTGACGGTACGCTCCATCACGGGTTACCGGAAACTGACCGAGTCTTATTACAAGAACATGATTTATTCGCCGGGCAACTTTGGCTACATCGCCGGTCCGGTGACCAGCCTGCCGCCGGCCAGCTCCGTCACGATTCCAATGCCCGGTTCGAGCGTTCCCGGCATCGTGAATCAAGACCAGATATCCCAGGAGTTCCAGTTGGTGGGGCGTCCGTCCGAATTCTTCAACTACACCGGTGGTATCTACTATTTCGAGGAGAAGGGCTATGAGGCCCCGTCACAGTACGTATATATGCCGTCACGCGGCTTAGCGACGCTCAATCGTCCAAAGCAAGCATGGGCGCGTAACTGTCTAGTCCCGCCTGGTTATAAACACGTTTTTTGAACAATTCTGGTTTTTTCTGCTGCCATTCCTTGAGCGCCTGAATGGGAGAACGATGGTTGAGTGCGCGCTGCGGAATCTGCTGGTTGTAGGTTTTTACATAGCGCGCAAGCGTCGTCTCCAACTCAGCGGCTGAAGCAAATCGGGTCTGGCTCACCACCTCACTGATTCGGCCATTGAAACGCTCGACCATCCCGTTGGTCTGCGGGTGGCGTGGCGGGCACAGGCGGTGCTCGATGTTCAGCGCCGCGCAGCGTACATCAAAGACGTGGCGTCCTGTGGGCTCACGCTTTTTGCTTGTGAAGCGGTCGGTAAACTGGCTGCCGTTGTCCGTGAGCAGTTTGACGATCTTCATCGGTGCGGCGCGTTCCAGGCGGTTCAAAAAATCCACGCTGCTACGCTCGCTTTGATCGGCATAGATATGCATGAACACCCAGCGTGTGGCGCGATCGATAGCCACAAACAGGTAGCGCCGCTCTTTTTCGTCGGGCATCTGCGGTAAGTACTTGATATCCATGTGCAGGAAGCCTGGCTCGTAATCCTTGAAGGTTTTGACAGAGGGCTGGATTTCGCCTGCATCGGCCAGTGCCTCGGCTTGTTGTTGGCGCAGGTTGGCCACGCCATGGCGGCGCAAGCAGCGATCCAGTCCCGAGCGCGAGACTTCCGGATTGATGAATTCGCGCACCACAGCCACCAGGTCATCTAACGGCAGCAGCGTCAGGCGCCGTAACGCCACGACAATCGCCTCTTGCGCAGGCGTCAGCGTGGTACAGAGCTTGTGCGGGCGGTGCGATAAATCCTCCGGACTATCGCGCCGCTTCCACTTACGCGCGGTCGCTACGCTGATGTTGTAGCGTTCTGCCAACTCAGCCAGCGATGCGGATGACTGCTTGATCTCTGTTCGCGTTCGAGGGGTCGTTCGGGCTTGGGCGTGGACTTCACTCATGTCGCTTGCTTCGCTTTCAAGGTTTCAATCAGACCACGCATCACTTCTCTTGCTCGAAAGAGTGGCCAGCTACGAAGCGGGATATGATCACACGGGATGCAACACGTAACGAATCATGGGCGGTGTTTGGTCAGTTCAGCTGGCGACCCGATATCTTGTCGCGAAAGCTGGAGATCGTCCCTGGTATCCGCTACACGCGTGATACACGTGAGGTGCGCGTGGTCGATAACGGCAGCGTTTCCTACGCCCTAGGCGCCAGCAGCTACACCCAGGTCTCCAATCCCGTGTTGCAGAGTGGGAATGGCCAGTTGGAGGGCAGCAAGACGACGCCCGGCCTGTCTGTGCTGTATCACTTCGACGACCAGATGATGGGCTATGGCAAGATCGCCAGGGGGTATCGCACCGGCGGATTCAATATGGCGGATTCCAACCTGGCCCGTGCGCTCACTGGCTTTGCACCGGAAACCTTGACCTCCAAGGAACTCGGTTTCAAGGGCCAATTCCTGGAGAGTCGCCTGCGGACCAATCTGGCCTATTTTGTGATGGACTACAAGGACCAGCAAATGCAGCTCTCTGTTCCTTCGAGCACCGGTGGCTACTCTGCGATTATCGCCAACGCAGGTAATTCCCAGATCAAGGGCTTTGAATTGGATGCCGTCTATGCGGTCACCAAGAATCTGCGCCTGGGCCTCAGCTGGACACGACTGGATCTGACGTACAAGAAAGTCGTCGCTCCTGGAACCTCAACTAATGTGGCTTCCCGCTTCCGCCGGACTTTACCCAAGAACAACTACACGGTCAACGTCGACTACCGGTTCCCGGATCTGGGTCTTCCTGGAAAGCTTGAAGGACATCTGGACTACACACATATGGATGCTCAATCTGGCTCGACAACCGACGGAATCACACAGGGAGGGGTATTTGCCGGCTACACCACGACGGGGTTTGCCGAGCTTGACCTGACCCCTGCCTACAGTGTGTGGAACGGCCGGCTGGCACTGAACGGGATCAGCGCTGGTCCTAATGGACTGGGAGATGTTTCTGTCGGACTCTGGGCCAAGAACCTGACCGACAAGAAGTATCTCTCCTACGTCATGGCGGGTTCTCCGTTTGGTGGAATTACAGGAGCGGCTCTCGGAGTGTGGGCTCCGCGCCGCACTGTAGGCGTTGATGTGATCTATCGTTTCTAGAACGCATATTCCCCTAGTGTCGAAAAGTGACAGGCGACTCTCCCCTCAGCTAAGTCTTCACTGTCCAGCTGAGTTGGCCCGCCCGCGAGGGCGGGCTTCTTTTTCCGATGAAAACACTGTTCAGTCCTTCGCCGGAATGACGCATGGGACTTGTTCAGCGTTCCAAAAATACATATCAGAACAGGATGGCCTGATGTTCTATGGATGGAAAATCGTGGCCGTGGCCATGCTGGCGCTGGGGCTGAGTTGTGGTGTCGCCAGTTATTCATTCGGGCTGCTGGTCCTGCCGGTCAGTCATGAATTCGGTGCTACACGAATGGAGATCATGTGGGCACTGACTGCCTGTTCCCTGGCGACGATGCTGCTTTCCCCCATGGCAGGCACCCTGATGGACAAGCGGTCGGCCCGCTCGCTGTTTGTCATCGGTACCTTGTTTCTTGCCGCATCCCTGTTTCTGATTTCCTTCTCCCGCCATGTGTGGGAATTCATCCTGGTGTACGGCCTTGTCATGTCGCTGGGCAGTACTCTGCTGGGGCCGCTGGGCGCCAACACCTTGGTGGCACGCTGGTTTTCGCGTGGCAGCGGACGCGCCATGGGTATCACGGCCATGGGAACGTCATTGGGTGGTTTTTTTGTGCCTCTGATTTTGCAGGCACTCATCGATGAGCACGGTTGGCGTCGAGCCTGTTTTTATCTGGGGGGCATTGTCACTTTGCTGTTGCTGCCGCCCATCATCTGGCTGGTCTGCGATAACCCATCCGATCTGGACTTGCACCCCGATGGAGAACCTGGGCTCCATCGACACCAACGATCCGGAGTGGGTTTAACCCAAGCCCGGTTGCCGAATCTTTGGAAGGATGCTTCTTTCTGGCGCATTTCGCTTGCCGTCGGTGCGTCCATGGCCACGTTCACCGCAATGCTGGCGAATCTCGTCCCTTTTGCCATTGGCCATGGCGTTGCATCCAAACAGGCGGCGCTGCTGGTATCAGTAATCTCGATGGCCGGTTTCGGTGGCAAAGTGCTCTTCAGCGTATTTGCCGACCGCATCAATCTGAAGTACTGCATGTTGACTGCCTTGCTGATGGCGGGTTTGCCGATGCTGCTGCTGGTCTGGTTCCACGAATTCCCGATCATCGTGCTTGCCGCGATTTCAGTGGGGCTTTCTTCCGGTGCATTCCTGCCTGCATGGGGGGCGCTCGTGGCAAGAGTTTATGGCCCCCTGATTTTTGGACGCGTCATGGGATTCATGCAGCCGGTCACCATTGTCATGGTGATATTGGCGATACCCATGGTGGGGCACCTGTATGACCTGAGTGGTAGTTATTCCGCAGGGTTTCTGGTCCTGGTCAGCGCGGTCGGATTGGCAATATTGGGATTTCTTCCTTTGCGGCTAACGCATCAGTAGTCCGTTTGCACCATGTGGAGTCACGCCGATCTCTCCATACTTCATGCAAAGCCAGTGCATTGCATCAAGCGACATGTTGATTGCAGGTGATGATTTCGAGCGGGTGTCATATGAAGTCCAGAACGAAAGCTAAAGCAGCGATCAAGTTTCATAGTTGCCACTTCCCCGACGGCAAGCTGACCAACGAACAGTTGGAGCGCGATCTGGGACTATGGAGTGCTGCCAAGATTCTTGATCGCACGGGTATCGCGGTGAGATCGGTTGCCGCACCGGGTGAGTGCGCATCGGACCTGGGTTTTGCAGCCGCTCAGAAGCTGTTTTCGCAGGGGGTATGTGCTCCCTCCGATATCGACTTTTTGCTGTTTTGTTCCCAAAGCCCCGATTACTTCCTGCCGGCGACTGCATGTCTCTTGCAGCATCGACTGGGGTTGCGCACGGATTGCGGCGCCTTCGATCTCAATCAGGGATGCTCGGGATTCGTATATGGCCTGGGCGTGGCCAAAGGCCTGATTGAAACGGGTGTAGCGCGCAATGTGCTGCTGATCACGGCGGACACGTATACGAAATACGTCAATCCAAAGGACCATACGGTCCGTACACTTTTCGGCGATGCTGCGGCAGCCACGCTCATCGGCGCGGAGGAGGCCGACACCGACCTCATCGGACCGTTTGTCTTCGGTACCGATGGCAGCGGTGCCGACAATTTGATCGTCCACGCTGGGGGAATGCGGCATCCGATTTCCAATGAAACCGCTTTGGTGCGTGAATACCCCGACGGCAGCCGTCGTTCGCTCCAGAACCTGTACATGAACGGGCGGGAGGTGCTGAGCTTCGTCTTGAGAGAAGTGCCCAAGGCCGCCGATCAGCTTCTCTCGAAATGGGGATGCCCCATTGATCAGGTTGATCACTTCATCTTCCATCAGGCCAACAAGTTCCTGTTGGAGCAGCTACGCAATGAATTGAATATCCCCGCGGGTAAGTTCTGGCTACAGATGGAGACCTGCGGCAACACCGTTTCCTCGACCATTCCGATCGCGTTGCAGAACGCCTCGAAGCAAGGTGCCATCCGCAGCGGGGACAACGTCATGGTCGTTGGATTCGGCGTTGGCTATTCCTGGGCTGGTGCCATGATCACGATTCAATGATGAATGGGCACACATGGACAAATGAGTAATTTGCGACCCGCAACATTGCGGTGAGCTGCCGTTGCTTGTACCTCAAAGGAGTAATACCCATGCAAGAAAACCTGAAAACGCCGCGCATCCCGCTGCTTTCAGCAGACGAAATCGCAAAGATCGGTGCCGAAGCCGGTATCCCGCCAGAACTGCAGGATCGCAATATTTTTCGCGTCCTGTTCCAGAGCCCCCGTGTGGCCAAGGCACTTCAGGGTCTGCTTTACGCACAGCTTTTTGGGTCTGCATTCGATGGCAGGCTGCGCGAGCTCGTCATCATGCGTATCGGCTGGCAGACAAACTGCGAATACGAGTGGGTCCAGCATTGGTACACCGCATTGAAAGCCTTCGGCTGTACCGAGCAGGATCTGTTGGAAGTCCGGAACTGGCAAGCCTCGACCCATCTCGGCGCTGCTGAAAAAGCCGTTCTTGCGGCAACGGACGAGGTCATTTCCACCGGGACGATTTCCGACGAAACCTGGGCGCGTTGTGAGCAGTATCTCGAAGGAACAGAAGCGCGCCTGGAGCTTGTATTTGCAATCGCCACCTGGCAAGCGGTTTCCCTCATGCTGCGATCCTTGAAAGTGCCCGTCGAGGCCGATACGCCCTCCTGGCCGCCCGATGGCCGCTCTCCCCAGGACTTTGCCGGTGGGGTGGGGCGATGATCAACAAGGTGTTTTCCTCTGCTGCCGAAGCCGTGGCCGATATTGGCGATGATGCGACCCTGGTGGTTGGCGGCTTCGGCCTGTGCGGAATCCCCGAGAACCTGATCCGTGCGCTGGTGGATAGCGGACCCAGGAACCTCACCGTGGTTTCCAACAACTGCGGTGTGGACGACTTTGGCCTGGGCCTCATGCTAGCGGGGCGGCAGATCAAGAAAATGGTCTCGTCCTACGTCGGAGAGAACAAGAACTTCGAGAGGCAGTTCATGAGCGGGGAGCTCGAAGTCGAACTCAATCCCCAGGGAACGTTGGCGGAGCGGCTGAGAGCCGGTGGCGTGGGTGTCCCGGCTTTTTTCACGCCGACGGCTTACGGGACGGAACTCGCATCGGGAAAAGAGATCCGCGAATTCAATGGTCGCCCCATGGTGCTGGAACATGCCATTACGGGTGACTTCGCCCTGGTCAAAGCATACAAGGGCGATCGACACGGGAACCTCATCTTTCGCAAGGCAGCACGCAATTTCAATCCGCTCTGCGCCATGGCAGGCAAGATCTGCATAGCCGAAGTAGAGGAGTTGGTGGAGCCGGGCGAGATCGAGCCGGATCTGGTGCATACCCCTGGAATTTTTGTTCACCGTGTCGTCGTCGGCGAGCGCTTCGAGAAGCGTATCGAACAACGCACGACGCGGCCACGTTCTTGAAAACGCGAGAGGAAGCCGCTAATGCCCTTGAATCGTCAACAAATCGCCATGCGCGCGGCCCAGGAGTTGCGTGATGGCTACTATGTGAACCTCGGGATCGGTATTCCGACCCTGGTGGCCAACTACATCCCGGAAGGAATGGAGGTGGTGTTCCACTCCGAGAACGGCATCCTCGCCTACGGCGCATTTCCCTTCGAAGGTGAGGAGGATGCCGATCTCATCAACGCGGGCAAGCAAACCGTGACCGAGTTGCCTGGAACGGCCTATTTCGACTCATCGCTGTCGTTCGGCATGATTCGCGGCGGCCACATCGATGTCACCATCCTCGGCGCCATGCAGGTTGACGCCGGAGGCAGCATCGCCAATTACATGATTCCAGGCAAGATGGTCAAAGGCCCCGGAGGGGGAATGGATCTGGTGGCGGGGGTCAAACGCGTCATCGTTGCCATGGAGCACGTCGCCAAGAACGGTGAGAAGAAGATTCTCGATAAGTGCGACCTGCCGCTCACCGGCGTCGGCGTGGTCACGCGCATCATTACCGACTATGGCGTGATGGACGTGACGTCCGAGGGCTTGACGCTGGTGGAGAAGGCACCGGATCTCAGTGTCGAGGAAATTCAGCGCGCCACCGAGGCCAGGCTCATCATTTCGCCACAGTTGTGCGATATTTCGCTGTGAGGATGCTCATAACCGAATATAAGCAAGCGTGGTGCGGTGCTTCTGGAGCGGGGCAGTCTGCAGTCCGCTCCGGGGTGCCGGCGTATTTACCGTAATGCAGGGCGTCAGGCCTTATTGCTAACCCCGGCGTTTACGTAGCGCACTGGGCGTTGTTGCCAGGCGTTACGGCATCTGGAGCTCTCGATCCATGGCGCGCACTCTTGAACATCTGGTCGATACCCTCTACGCGAGCATTCTCGACGATCTGCCTTGGCTGGCTTTTCTCGAAGAACTGGAATGGCACCTTCCTTGCCATCACGCCACGATGGTCTTGCGCCGCCCCCGCGACGGGGATGTCGGCGTTGTCGTCGCGAGTCCCGCCAACAGTCCGGCGATTGCGTTGCTGCAGCGCGAACACTATCGAGACTCCCCGTTTCTGGATCTGCCGGAAGGTAAGGTCTGCATCCTCACTGAACGAGAACTGAAGACCCATCACGCCAGCTACTATCACCAGTACATCCGGCATTTCAGTCAGGTGACCGAGTTGATCGGCGTGAACATGGTTGATCCCCGCACCGGCATGGCTTTCCGGCTACGCGCCGCGCGTATCGATGGCGAACCCGGTTTCGGCGAGCGCGAGCGGAAGATCTTCGAAGCGTTGATTCCTCGTCTTCGCACGGCGATCGGGCTCTATGCGCGCAATGCACTCCAGGAGTATCGACTGAGCGTGCTGGACGAGACGGCGGGGCAGGTTGCCGTCGGCTCCGGCGTACTCGACGATAGCCGCCGCATACTGATCAAGAACATGGTGTTTGATCGAGTGCTGGCGGCAAACGACGGATTCCATGCGCGCGACGGTATTCTGTACTGCAACGACCCCAAGGATGACCGGGCGCTGCGCACCCTGCTGAGTCGCTGTGGCACCGAGGCATCCCAATCTGCCGCCGAGCAGACGCTGAAGATCCATCGCGCCGGTCGGGATCGATTCTGGAGCCTTCTGGCCCGGCCGTTGCCACCCCGTCCTGGCCTGGACGAGAAGACCCTATCCACGGTGATTGTGTTGTTGCGCGATGCGAGCCAGACCCCCGAGGTGACCGAAAGTGCCCTGATCGAAATGCTCGGACTCACCCGGGCCGAGGCGGCCCTGGCGGTGCGGCTTGTGAAGGGGGCGAGCCTCATTGATGCGGCCGCCTCTCTTGGGATCTCCCGTTTTACGGCCCGTACCCAGCTTGCCTCGATCTTCGATCGCACGGGGGTTCACCGGCAGGCCCAATTGGTGGGCCATATTCTGGGCATGATGAAAACGGTCTGGAGTTGAGCGGCGTACGCAGGGCAATTGCATGAACAGCCACAAATCGATTCCTCCCCCGTCAAGGGGGAGGGGGTTGAGCTTCATGCGGTGTGCGCCGCCGAATCAAAGATGATCGGATTGAAGTTGCAACCGGGCTGGGTATTTGGGGCCGTTGACACTTTTTCAACCATGTCGTCGAGGTAGTCGGCCAGGTTTCGGAGACCGTTGTCCGGAATCGATGTGATGGTCAGCGGAATGTTCCCATTTTCCCGTTGCAATGAATGGGACAGGTAGTAGCCGGCGATCGGTTTCAGCTGTGCGTCCCGGATGAGGATCATCCGGTCGTGTAGTTCATCGGGTGGCATCCCCATGACCTGCAGTCGTGCGCCATGGGTGGTATCCGTCCAGCTTAGGCAAGCGGATTTCAGATTATCGATGCGCGATGGCGGCGGCGATTTCGGTTCCGGTCCCATGCCCCAATCGTGCAGCAGCCGTTCGGGCCAGTCCGAGAGCGGCGCCTCCGGTGTGTGCTCGGTAAGCACCAGGTAGGTGCTGTCAGGCACACCGCATTGGTTGATCAAATTGATTCCAACGTCGTCCATGTAGGGATCCACCCAGGTGATTTTTGCGGATCGATGATGGGCAAACAACCTCCGGAGCCATTCCACGAACTCGGACTGCGGCAGCCAGAGGGGCCGTGCGCGGGATTTGTCGGGCTCGCCAGTCAGTCGGTCCATCCGCATGTCGGAGGTCACCCCGTCAAGAGTCTGCGCCATTGCTCTTCCTTTCAAGAAAACATCACTTCAGCTGCCGAAATGGATGTAATGAAGCCACCCTGATGGTCAGGTGCCCTTGGTGGCGCACCTTGCCAGGTTTGTTTCCGGCAACGGGTGAGTACTCACCCGCGCATCAAGTATGCAGAGACCGACACAAGGCGACATGATGCAAACGCACCAAGTGTGCTGGGTTATATCCCGCTACACTCCAATGGCTAAACCTCGCGGGCGCCGTCGTCAGTACATATGCAGACCGCCATTGATGTTCAGGGTGGCGCCGGTCATGTAGCCGGCCATGTCCGATGCCAGGTAAGCGCACAGGCCGCCGATTTCTTCCGGCGTACCCATGCGGCCGGCGGGGATGGTGGCGATGATGGAGTCCCGCACTTCCTGTTTGATCGCCATGACCATTTCCGTCGCGACGTAGCCGGGCGCGATGGCATTGACCGTGACGCCCTTTTTCGCCACTTCCTGGGCAATGGACCTGGTGAAGCCGAGGATGCCGGCCTTGGCGGCGGCATAGTTGGCCTGACCGAACTGGCCCTTGACACCATTCACCGAGGAGATGTTGATCACCCGCCCCCAGCCCCGCTCGGCCATGCCGTCCAGCACCTGGCGGGTCACATTGAAAACCGAGTCCAGGTTGGTGGCCAGTACGGCGTCCCACTGTGCCCTGTCCATCTTGCGGAACGCGCCATCCCGCGTGATGCCGGCATTGTTGACCAGCACATCCACCGGGCCGGTCTCCGACTCGATCTTCTCGACCATTCCGGCGCAGGCGTCGAAATCCGCTACGTCCCCCTCGGCAATGTGGAAGGCGAAGCCCTCCGCCCGATGCCTGGCCAGCCACTCATGCTGGGGCGGAAAGCCGGGCAGGCAATTGGCCACGACAGTGTGGCCGCTTTGGGCCAGTGCCTTGCAGATCGCGGTCCCCAGACCGCCCATTCCCCCCGTTACCAACGCCACTCGCTTCGACATATCTCATCCCTCAGTTGAAAAAATCATCACGCCCGCTGCCACTGACTCGCTGTGCCGGGGGGCTCAGTACATGTGCTGACCGCCGTTGATGGAAATGTTGGCACCCGTGACAAAGGCGGCTTCCTCCGAGGCCAGATAGGCAACCAGCCCCGCAACTTCCTCGGACCTTCCCAGATGGGAAACGGGGATCTGGGGCAGGATCTTGCTGTTCAGCACCTCCTTCGGAATCGCCCTCACCATCCGGGTGCCGATATAGCCCGGCGAGATGGTGTTCACCGTCACCCCCTTTTTCGCCACTTCCAGCGCCAGGGCCTTGGTGAAGCCGTGCATCCCGGCCTTGGCTGCTGCATAGTTGGTCTGGCCGAAAGCACCCTTCTGGCCGTTGACCGACGAAATGTTGATCACCCGCCCCCAGTGGCGTTCCATCATGCCGTCCATCACCTGCTTGGTCATATTGAACACGGAGTCCAGATTGGTACGGATCACGGCATCCCAGTGATTCCTGGTCATGCGTTTGAAGGTCATGTCCCGGGTGATGCTGGCGTTATTGACCAGCACATCCACCGGCCCCAGATCCTTCTCGATCTGTGCCACGCAGTCGTGGCAGGAGTCGAAGCTGGCTACGTCGCAGGGATAGGCCTTGAAGCCGTAGCCCATGTCATTCATGTTCCGTAGCCAGGTCTGAACCTTGGCGTTGGCCGGACTATGGCTGGTGACGACCTTGTAGCCCAGGGCTGCCAGCTTGATACATATCGCTTCGCCCAGACCACCCATTCCTCCCGTAACCAGGGCAATTCTCTGCATCATCGACCCCGGGTTTATCCCAGTCCTTTGGGGACTGTGCCGATGATCTCCTTGGAGGCCAGGTGGGCGATCTCGTCGTCGGACAAGCCCAGTTCACCGCGCAGGATTTCATGGTTATGTTCCCCCAGGGTCGGCGCCCGGAAGCGATGCTCGCCGTTGGGCCCGATGGACTGGAGCCACGGCCAGCGGGGATAGCGGCGCACTCCCGTCAGCGGATGGTCGAGTTCCTGAAAGAAGTTGCGGGAAACGAGATGGGGCTCCCTGGCGATGTTGGGCTGGGTCAGCACGATGGCTGCCGGAATTCCCACTTCCTGCAGGGCCGTGATGACCGAATTCGCGCTGATCCCGCTGGTCCATCGGGAAATCAGCTCGTCGAGTTCGTCGTGGTGAGCACGCCGTCCCGCCAGAGAATCGAAACGATCGTCCTGCGCCCAGGTATTCACCGGCGACATCTTCCTGAAACGCTGCCAATCGCTGTCGTCTCTGATGGAGAGTGCAACCGCATGACCACATGAACAGCGATAGACGCCTTGGGGCGCCATGGTTTCACTGCGATTGCCCTGTCGTCCCATGATCCTGCCTGTCGTGGAATAGGCGATCACCTGCTCGGCCGTCAGGCAGGCGCCGACTTCCAGCTGGGGCACTTCCACCAATTGGGCCTGGCCGGTGCGCTCGCGATGGATCAGTGCGGCCTGCAATGCCACCAGGGCATGCATACCGACGATGGCATCGGCGTAGCCACCGAGATTCACCGGAGGGCCATCGGGATTGCCGGTGACCCAGGACATGGCGCTGACCTGCTCCAAGGGCATGGCAAAGCTGGTGAAGTCCCGCCACGGTCCTTCCAGGCCAAACCCCGGGACCCGCACGACAATCAGCTTCGGGTTGATCTCTTTGAGGCGTTCTGTGGTGAACCCGAAGTTGTCCATGACCCGGGCCGAGAAGTTCTCGATCACCACGTCGGCCTTTGCCAATAATTGCTCGAAAAGATGTTTCCCTTCCGGGGCGTCGAGATTCAGGGTGAGGTTGCGTTTGCTCAGGTTCGTATGCTGGTAGATGCTGCTGCGCTCAAACCAGTCCGGGCCTTCCTCGGGATAGGCGCATTGGAAGCGGAAGGCATCCGCCCGCTGGATGGATTCGACCTTGATGACATCTGCGCCATAGGCGCCCAGATAGCAACTGATATAGGGGCCGGCCCAGAAGATTCCCAAATCGAGTATGCGTAGTCCTTCGAAAGGGAATTCACCGGTTGCGTTGACATTGACCGGGGGCATGGATTCCCTCGGTTGCCATGGCATCGATCCGGCTACCGGGTTGTCTTCGCCCAGGCGTGGCGCACCTTTGCGCAAGCTTGCTGGCGTGAGCTCCAGTCGATAGGGGAATCCGGGTCGAATAAACTTTTCGTCGGGATCTTCGATAAAGAATAACCTTGCCTTGAGTTGGGGCAGTTCCAGAACGGTTTGTCCGTTGGAAATGGGCACGCTGGGAATTCGCATCGCCTGGCAGATCTCCACCACTTCTTCGACGGTCCGCTCCATCAGCCAGGGTTCGATGTCGACAAAAAAGGCATCGAAGTCCGGTCCGCCGTAGGTGATTTCCATTTGCTTGGAGATGTACTGGGGCACATCGAGCAAGTGGCAGCAATCGATGAAATGCTGCCCCGTCAGCGCATTGATGCTGACCAGCCCGTCCTTGCAACGGACCACGCCGGGGAAGGGGAAGTGGCGTTCCTCGGGTATTCCCCAGCCCAGGGAGGTCAAAGTCTCGAGATGCAGCCAGATTGCGCCGAGACAGCACACCAGGCTCTCTTGCTTGGAGGCATCGAAGTAAACCGCCTGGCCTTCGGCGGCGGCCATGGCATAGGCCGTGAGGGCTGCGGTTGCGGCGTAAACGCCGACAGTGTAGTCGGTGATCCGTCCGCCGGCCTGGACCGGCGCGAGCCCCGGGACATGGTGATTGTTCACCCAGTTCGCGCTGGCCTGGACCGTCAGGTCGCTTGCCGCCTGGCTTGAATAGGGTCCCGTCTGCCCGAAATCGGAGATCCGGATTAGTGCAATCTTGGGGTTAGCTTTCTCGAGTATGTCGAATCCCAGGTCGAGGGTTTCAAGAACGCCCGCCCCCAGATTTTCGATCACCAGATCGGCATCCTTCACCAAGGCGAGCAGCGTCCGTTTCCCTTCTGCAGTGTTCAGATCGCATTCGATGCTCCGTTTGTTGGCGTTCAGATAACGGAACAACTTGCCTTCGCTGGGATCGTGATCGTCATCGGGGAAGGATCCCGCCCGGCGTAGTGGATCGCCGCTCAGCGGAGGCTCCACCTTGATCACGTCCGCTCCCAGGTCGGCCAGCAGCTTGCTGCAATATGGACCGGAGACGCCTTGTCCGATCTCTACAACGCGGAGATGCCCCAGAGCACTAGACATTTACCTTATCTCCAAATTCACGAACAACACTCCTCCCACGGCACCGCCTTTGTGAGGCGGTCCCGTAGCGAAAACACTGCCTTGATGAGTTGGGGTTAGATCGTCAGTCGTAGCTGGTGGGCGTCGCCGAGAAACCGAGGATTTCCCGAGCCTGCTCCGGGGTGGCGATCTCGCGGCCAAGCTCCCGGGCCAGCCGCACCACCTTCTCCACCAGTTGGGCGTTGCTCTGGACCGGTTGCCCCTTGCCCAGATACAGGTTGTCTTCCATCCCGGTCCGCACGTTCATGCCCATCAGAATGCCCATGGTCATGACCGAGGTCTGCCACGGCCCCACCCCCAGCAGGGTCAGGCTGGAAGGCTTGGGTGCCGTTTCCGCCAGGTTGATGATCTGCTTGGGTGTGGGGTAGCTGCCGCTCTGGAAGCCGAAGACCAGCTGGGTCAGATAGGGGGGCTTGAGCAGGCCCTTGTCGATCAGGTTCTGTACCAGGGACCAGTTGCCCGGATGGAAGACTTCGACTTCCGGCCGCACGCCTTTATCCATCATGGCTTTCGCGTAGGTTTCGGTCATTTCATAGCCGAAGGGCGCCACGGCCTCGAAGTTCAGGTCTTCCATACGGCCGGCTTCCGGGCGCTTCTTCATGATGAAGCGGGTGGCCAGGGGGCCGATGTCAAGGCTTGCCGCTTCGGGGTTGGCATCCAGGGGCGCCAGGGCCTGGCTCAGGTCCGCGCCATAGCCGCCGCCGCAGGTATTGTTGATGATGATCTTGGGGCACTTTTCCCGCACCATGCGGTTCATGTTCCGATACACCGCGGAATCCGTGCTCGTCTGCCAAGGCTGGCCGGGAACCCGGGCATGGAGATGAACGTAGGTGGCCCCGGCGTTGTAGCAATCGTAGGCCTGCTGGGCCTGCTCCTCCGCTGTTTCCGGCAGGTTGGGGTTGCTCTCCTTGCCATGCACACCACCGGTGAGTGCCACGGAAATGACCAGGGGGGGCAGCTTGCTATGTGCCACCGCATTCACCCATGCCCGCTCGTTGCTTGGATCCCAAAGGTCTTGATGATTCGTCATAACGTGTACTCCGCTAGTGGAAATTGAGAATGTCCTAGGTCTTCGCAGCGACCGTGCATGGAGTATGCAGAGAGCGATCTGGCGCGACATGATGCAAACGCACTAATTTCCGTTATGCGGGGAGAACACCCCGCATAACGGAAAGGCTCGCCCCCTTCGCCCCCCTCCGGAGGGGGGCGATACGGCTTGCTGCGCTCGGATGTTTGGGGGAGCTTCGTGGCGGTACCGATGCGTTGCGCCTGGCGGCGCGTGCCGCTTTTCCTTGGGGCGGCCCGGCGGAAAAGCTCTGTCAAGGGAGCGCGGGCGTTCTGGCCTTGTGGGAGCGGGTAATCGCATGAACGGCTGCGAATCGGTGCATCGTGTCGCGCAACTGTCGCGGGCATGGCCCGCTCCTACGAAACAAGAAGGTTTTCGCCGTGCCCGCCGTGTCGCCGTGGTTTGCGGCTGGGGGCGAGGGCCGCTTTTCCCCATCGTGGGAAAGGCGGGCCGGCCTTGCTCTTGCTCTATTCCCGCGCGATTGCCGAGTTCAGGGGAGCATCCCGGTATGATGCGAATCCACTGATCCCTGATGGCTTGCTTCGCCAAATGTCCTCCGCATCCTCCATCCCGACCCGCTGGCAAGGCGCCGGCCTGGCCCTGGCGGTAGTGGCCTACATGCTGTCGTTTTTCCATCGCGCCGCGCCGGCGGCGATCGCCGCCGATCTGCAGATAGCCTTTCAGGTCAGCGCGGCCCAACTGGGGCATCTTGCCGCCACCTACTTCTACGTCTATACGGTGATGCAGCTGCCCACCGGCGTGCTGGTGGATACCCTGGGCTGCCGCCGGGTGCTGTTCTGGGGCGGCCTGACGGCCGGCCTGGGTTCGATCCTGCTGGCCTCCGCGCCCGGCTTCGAATGGGCGCTGGCCGGGCGGACGCTGGTGGGCATGGGGGTGTCGGTGGCCTTCATCGCGATGTTGAAATTGATCGCCATCGAGTATGACGAATCGCGTTTCGCCTCCCTGGCGGGCCTGTGCATCCTGCTCGGCAACCTCGGCTCGGTGGCGGCCGGCGCGCCCCTGGCCTGGGTCGCGCAGGCGCTGGGCTGGCGCCAGGTGTTCCTCGCGGCGGGCGTGCTGTCGCTGTGCCTGGCGGTCCTGAGCCGCCACGGCGTGCGCGAGGCGCCGCTGGCGCGGGCGGATCGCACCGTCTGGCTGGGCGGGCTGCTCGCGGTGGTCCGCAACCGCGCCAGTTGGCCCGGCTTTTTCGTCAACCTGGGGGTGGCCGGCGCCTTTTTCACCTTCGCCGGCCTCTGGGCGGTGCCCTATCTGACCCAGGTGCATGGCATGAGCCGGGCGCTGGCCTCGATGCACGTCAGCATCTATTTCGCCGGCTACGCCTGCGGCGCCGCCTTCTGGGGGCGGCTTTCCGACCGCCTGGGGCGGCGCCGGCCGGTGATGATCGGCGTCTCCGGCGCGCATGCGCTGCTCTGGTGGGTCTGGCTGCTGGGCGCCCTGCCGGCGTGGGGCAGCCTGCTGCTGTGCGCCGCGCTCGGTCTGTGCTCGGCCGGTTTCACCCTGTCCTGGGCCTGCGCCAAGGAAGTCAATCCGGCGGCGCTCTCGGGCATGGCCACGGGGCTGGTGAATGTGGGCTGCTTCCTCGGCGCCAGCATCCTGCAACCCCTTTTCGGCTGGGTGATGGACCTGGGCTGGCAGGGCCAGAGCGCGAACGGCGTGCGGCTCTACAGCGCCGCCGATTACGCCGCCGGCATCCGCCTGCTGGCGGTGGCGGCGCTGCTCGGCTGGTTCGCCACGCTGTTCATCCGCGAGACCCGCTGCCGCAACATATCCGGAGACCTCCCATGAAAGGCATCATCCTGTTCGGCCACGGCGCCCGCAACGCGGAATGGGCCGAACCCTTCCACCGCATCCGCGCCGCCATCCTCGCCCGCGATCCCGGTCTGCCGGTGGAGCTGGGCTTCCTGGAACTGATGCGCCCGACGTTCGCCGAGGCGGTGGACGGCCTGACGGCGCGGGGCGTGACCGAGATCGTCGTGGTGCCGGTATTCATGGCGGCGGGCAGCCACGTGAAAAAGGATCTGCCGCAGATGGCGGCGGACGCCATGGCGCGGCACCCCGGCCTCGCCATCGAGCTGGCGGCGCCGGTGGGGGAGGTGCCGGCGGTGATCGACGCGATGGCGTGCCACGCGCTCGACATCACGGGGAACGCTGTAGCGGCCCGATAAGTTGCGGCGGGCGCCGCGTGCCGCCATGCCGTGGTGGCAGGCTTGTGTTCCATGGCTTGTGCTTAAAAATAAGTAAATGCTAATATTCAGGCATTCCTGGAGCCCGAGACCGATGACCATGTTCCGCATACCGATGGTGCTTGTCCTTGCCGCCGCCCTTTCCGTACAGGCGGCGCCGCCGGCCACGGCCGTGGCAGCCTTGCGCGAGGTGGCGGCCGGCTATGCCGCCGAGGGCACGGTGGAAGCCGTGCGCCAGGCGGTGGTCGCGGCCCAGGTGCCGGGTCGGGTGATCGAGATGCGCGTCGATGCCGGGCAGCGGGTGCGCCAGGGCGAGGTCCTGGCGCGCATCGACAGCCGCGAGGCGGCGGCCGCGGCGGCGGCGGCCCAGGCCCAGTTCAAGCAGGCCCAGGCCCAGTACGAGCGCACACGGGAGTTGCACGGCCGCCATTTCGTCAGCCAGGCGGCGCTGGACCAGGCCGAGGCGGACTTCCGCGCCGTGCGCGCGCAGACCGAGGCCACCGGCGCCGGGCTGTCCCATGGCACGCTGACTTCCCCCCTGGCCGGCGTGGTCGGCCTGCGCCACGCCGAGCTGGGCGACATGGCCCAGCCCGGCCGGCCGCTGCTGACGGTGTTCGATCCGCGCAGCCTGCGCGTGGTGGCCAGCATTCCGCAGCAGCGGCTGGCCGAGGTGCGCCGGGCGACGGCGGCGCGGGTGGAATTTCCCGAGAGCGGGCGCTGGATCGAGGGTGTGCGCTTCGAGATGCTGCCGATGGTCGATCCCCAGACCCACGCCGCCACGGCGCGGGTGCTGCTGCCCGAGGGCAGCGAAGGCGGCGAAGGTATTGTGCCGGGGCTGTTCGCGCGGGTGCATTTCCTCACCGGCAAGGCCCCCCGCCTGACCGTGCCGGCGGCGGCGGTGATCCGCCGCGGCGAGGTGATCGGTCTCTATGTCGCCGACGACAAGGGCGTGCTGCGCCTGCGCCAGGTGCGCCTGGGCGAGATGCTGGCCAACGGCGAGCTGGAAGTGCTGGCGGGACTGCGTCCGGGCGAGCGCTACGCCACCGACGGCGCGCGGGCGACCCTCGATCGCGCGCCGTCGCCCCAGTCCAAGCGCTGAGGGCAGGGGCATGAGCATCGAGCATTCCCCTTCCGCCATGGGCGTTTCCGGCCGCATCGCCGGCTACTTCCTGAACAATTCGCTGACTCCGCTGATCGGGCTGCTGGCGCTGCTGCTGGGCTTGTTCGCCGTCCTGGTGACGCCGCGCGAGGAGGAGCCGCAGATCAACGTCACCATGGCCAATGTGTTCATTCCCTTTCCCGGCGCCTCGGCCAAGGACGTGGAAAGCCTCGTCGCGCGGCCGGCGGAGCAGGTGCTGGCGCGGATCTCCGGCGTCGAGCACGTCTATTCCGTGTCGCGTCCGGGGATGGCGGTGCTCACCGTGCAGTACGAGGTGGGGCAGGACCACACCCAGGCGCTGGTGCGCCTCTACGACACCATCCATTCCCATCGCGACTGGGTGGCGCCGGAGCTTGGCGTGGGCGAGCCCATCGTCAAGCCCAAGGGCATCGACGACGTGCCCATCGTCAGCCTCACCTTCTGGAGCAGGAACCCGGGCCAGTCCGGCTTCGAGCTGCAGCAGGTGGCGCGCGCGGCGGAGATCGAATTCAAGCGCGTGGCCGGCACCCGCGACGTCTACACCATCGGCGGCCCCGGCCATGCGATCCGGGTGGCGATGGACACCGAGCGGATGAACGCCCACGGTGTCACCGCCCAGGATCTGAAGGCCGCGCTGCAACTGGCCAACGCCTCCCTGCCCGGCGGCCAGGTGGTGGCCGGCAACCGGGAACTGCTGGTGCAGACCGGCAGCTACCTCGAATCCGCCGCCGAGGTGAAGCGCTTGGTGGTCGGCGTCTCCGGCGGCCGGCCGGTGTTTCTCGCCGATGTGGCGCAGGTGCTGGACGGCGCCGACCAGCCGAGCCAGTACGTCTGGCACGGGCTGGGCCGGGGGGCGGGCCAGGCGGCGCAGGGCGGTGCTCAGTTGGGTGAAGAGTATCCGGCGGTGACCCTGGCCGTGACCAAGAAGCCCGGGGTCAATGCCGCCGACGTCGCCGCGGCGGTGATCGCCCGCGCCCAGGGACTGCGCGACACGGTGATCCCGCAGGGCGTTGAATTCACCGTCACCCGCAACTACGGCGAGACCGCCACCGAGAAGGCGCAGAAGCTGATCGGCAAGCTGGTCTTCGCCACCGCCTTCGTCGTGCTGCTGGTGCTGTTCGCACTGGGGCGGCGCGAGGCGGTGATCGTCGGCGCCGCCGTGACCCTGACCCTGGCCGCGACCCTGTTCGCCTCCTGGGCCTGGGGCTTCACCCTGAACCGGGTCTCGCTGTTCGCGCTGATCTTTTCCATCGGCATCCTGGTCGATGACGCCATCGTGGTGGTGGAGAACATCCACCGCTGGCAGGGCCTGGAGCCGGGAACGCCGCTCCTGAAGCTGATCCCGCGGGCGGTGGACGAGGTGGGCGGCCCCACCATCCTCGCCACCTTCACGGTGATCGCCGCGCTGCTGCCGATGGCCTTCGTCACCGGGCTGATGGGGCCCTACATGAGCCCGATCCCGATCAACGCCTCGATGGGCATGTTCATCTCGCTCGCCATCGCCTTCGTGATCACGCCCTGGCTGGCGCTGAGGCTGATGAAGGGCGGCCATGCCACCACTGGCGCCGCGGCGCATGACGGCATGACCGCCTCGCGCCTCGAAGCCATCTTCCGCCGCGTGCTGACGCCCTTCCTGCTGGGCGACGCGGCGCGCGCTGCGCGGCGCAAGCTGCTGATCGGCGTCCTCGCCCTGATCCTGGCCTCGGTGTCGCTGGGCGGGCTGAAGTGGGTGGTGCTGAAGATGCTGCCCTTCGACAACAAGAGCGAGTTCCAGGTGGTGCTGGACATGCCGGTGGGCACGCCGCTGGAGCAGACCGGCGCGGTGCTGCGGGAGATTTCCACCCATCTGGCGACAGTCGATGAGGTGCGCGACATCCAGAGCTATGCCGGCACCGCCAGCCCCATCAACTTCAACGGCCTGGTGCGTCAGTACTATCTGCGCGGCAATCCGGAGATGGGCGACCTCCAGGTGAATCTGGTCGACAAGCATCAGCGTTCGCGCAAGAGCCACGAGATCGCGGTAGCGGTGCGTGACACGGTGGCAGCCATCGCCGCGCGCCACGGCGGCAACGCCAAGGTGGTGGAAGTGCCGCCCGGCCCGCCGGTGCTCTCGCCCATCGTCGCCGAGGTGTATGGCCCGGCCTACGCGGGACAGATGGCGGTCGCCAAGCAGGTGCGCCAGGTGATGGAAAAGACCGCCGACGTCGTCGGGGTGGACGACACGGTCGACGCCGACGCGCCGAAGGTGCTGCTGCGGGTGGACCAGGCCAAGGCGGCGCTGCTGGGCGTGGCGCAGAAGGACATCGCCGAGGTGGTGCGCCTGGGGCTCTCCGGCGAGGACGTGACGCCGCTGCACGACGGCGAGTCGAAGTATGAAATTCCGGTGCGGGTGGTGCTGCCGGCGGAGCGCCAGGACTCGCTCGACCAGTTGCTCAAGCTGCGGGTGCGGGCCGATGCTGCCCATGGTGGCAAGCTGGTGCCGGTCTCCGAACTGGTGACGGCGCAGCCGACCCTGCGCGACAAGACCATCCATCACAAGGACCTGCTGCCGGTGGTGTATGTCACCGGCGACATGGGCGGGCGCCTGGATTCGCCGCTGTACGGCATGTTCGACGCGCGCGGTCGGCTGAAGGACCTGGCGCTGCCCGAGGGCGGCGGCCTGGGCGAGTATTTCATCCGCCAGCCGGGCGACCCCTACGCCGGCTACGCCATCAAGTGGGACGGCGAATGGCAGGTGACCTACGAGACCTTCCGCGACATGGGCGCGGCCTACGCCGTGGGCCTGATCCTGATCTACCTGCTGGTGGTGGCGCACTTCCGCAGCTACCTGGTGCCGCTGATCATCATGGCGCCGATCCCGCTCACCATCATCGGCGTGATGCCGGGCCATGCCCTCCTGGGCGCCCAGTTCACCGCCACCTCGATGATCGGCATGATCGCCCTGGCCGGCATCATCGTACGCAATTCCATCCTGCTGGTCGATTTCGTCCGCCAGCAGGTGGACGCGGGCATGGGGCTGGCCGAGGCGGTGATCCAGTCGGCGGCGGTCCGCGCCAAGCCGATCGCCCTGACCGGGCTGGCGGCGATGCTGGGCGCGCTGTTCATCCTCGACGATCCCATCTTCAACGGGCTGGCGATCAGCCTGATCTTTGGCATCCTGGTCTCCACCCTGCTGACCCTGGTGGTGATCCCGGTGCTTTACTACGCGGCCATGCACGGCCGCACACAGACCCAAGGAGAGCAACCATGAACGTCGAACGCCTGATCCGCATCTTTGCCGGTGCCTTCATTCTGATCTCCCTGGCCCTGGCGCACCTCTACGGCCAGGCCGACCTGTCCAGGCCGTCCTGGCTCTGGTTCACCGTCTTCGTCGGCGCCAACCTGTTCCAGAGCGGCTTCACCCGCTTTTGCCCGTTGGAGATGATCCTGCTCAAGCTCGGCGTGGCGAAAAAGTGAGGCTGACCGCCTGACGCTTCCCTGAAGAAATACGCCTGGCTCTCGATCGGGGCCGCGCTCGCCGCCATCCTGATCCAAAAGCCTTTCTGATTGATTAGGATCAAGTGAGAATAATTCTTATTTATTTATAATCGCCGACTGAATTTACTGTCGGCAAGCCAGCCTCGGGTGTTACGCAAGCCAGCCGCTTAACTGAATGGAGTTCCCATGGCCTTGCCGCATCTGCGCCCGATGGCGCTTTCTCTGCTGATTGCCTTTTCCACGGCCCATGCCGATGAGATCACCCTTTCCGCCGTCAACGTGACGGCCAAGGGCTACTCGGCCAGCGATCTGGAAACGCCGATTTCCACGACTACGCTCGACCGGGATGAAATCATCCGTCGGGGCGGCCAGAACGTCGGCGATGTCTTGCGCGGCGAACCGGGCATCGCCATTTCCAACGACAGCGCGCAAGGCCAGAACCCGACGCTGCGCGGCCTGGGCAAGGACAGCATCGTGCTGCTGGTCGATGGCATGCGCTTCAACTCGGCGCAACCGGCCGGCGCCGTCGCCTCTTTCATGTCGCTGGGCATGGCCGAACAGGTCGAGGTGGTCAAGGGCGCTTCGTCCGTCCTTTACGGCACCGGCGCCCTGGGCGGGGCGATCAACGTGCTGCTGCCGCAGGCCCGCTTCACGCCGGGCGTCGGGGTCGAGGCCGGCGCTTCCTACGATTCGGCGAGCAAGGGGATGCGTGGTACGGCAGTGATCAACGCCAGCACTGGCGACCACGCGCTGATGGTCGGCGCCTCCCTGGCCCGGATCGACGACTACAGGTCACCGGAAGGCATGGTCGCCCGTACCGGCTATGATTCCAACAGTTTCATCGGCCAGTACCGTTTCCGCATCGACAGCCAGCAGCAACTGCGTTTCTCGGCTCAACTGCACAATGACGAGAATGTCTGGTATCCCGGTTCGACCCAAAGGCATCCGACCAATCCGGCGACGCGTACGATGACCATTCATTCGCCGGAGCAGGAGCGCCGCCTGCTCGAACTGGGTTACAACCGCCAGGGGAGCGGCGACCAGTCGCTCAACTTCGATGTGCGCGTCTACCGCCAGGAAATGGAGCGCCAAATCTATGCCCACGGCAACTGGCTGAACCGCGACATCATCACCAACAAAGTCACCTTCCAGACCGACGGCATCGACGCCAAGGCCGACTGGCTGGCGCATCCGCAGCATCTGCTGTCCTTCGGCGTCAATGCCTGGGAGATGACCGGCAATCCGGATCGTTGGCAGGCCGGGCCGCCGAGCGGCGCCGCGGCATTTACCGTCTGGACGGCCAACAACCCCTTCCAGCGCGCAAAAATCACGGCCGTTGGCGCTTACGTTCAGGATGACATGCGCTTCGGCAAGCTGAACATCCTGGCCGGCCTGCGCTACGACACCGTCAAGTCGTCTGCTGACAGCATGCTCAACGGTATGCGCACGACAGGTCTGGACAACAAGGACAACGCCTTCTCCGGCAGCCTGGGCGCCATCTACGAAGTCACTCCGCTGTTCCGCCCCTATGCCAACTATGCCCGCGCCTTCCGCGCCCCCGGCATGCGCGAACGCTACGAATCCGGCCTGCGCGGCGATGGCTACAACTATGCCGGCAGCCCGGAAGTGAGCGCCGAGAAGGCCGATCAGTTCGAACTGGGCATCAAGGGTGCCAGCTCCCGATTCGTCTATCAGGTCGCCGGCTATCACAACAGTATCGACAACTATTTGACCGGCCGGATTCTGACCGGCGCTGCCGCAGCGGCGGCCTGCCCCACTGCACCGACCAATTGCAAGAAGACCGTCAACCTGGGCAGCGTGACGATCAAGGGGATCGAAGCCGACGCCCGTTGGCAGTTCGTTGCCGATCACTGGCTGACGGCCGGCTACTCGCGGATTCGGGGCGTCAACAATGACCTTGCCGAGCCGCTGTTCCAGATGCCGGCCGATGAAGTGCGTCTCGGCTGGCTGGGCGACGTGTTGCCCGGCGTCAGGGCCGACTTCACGCTGCGCCTGGTCGATCGTCAGGACCGTACTGCCACCCGCTTCACCAACGGCACCGAGAATGCCACCGCCGGCTTCGCTACCGCCGACCTCGGCGTGACCTGGGGCTTCACCAAGAACCAGAGTCTACGCCTGGCCGTCAAGAACCTGGCCGACAAGAGTTACCATGAACACCAGACCGAAGGTCTCTCCGGCTGGGAAATCAAGGCGCCCGGCCGCTCTTTCCAGATCAGCTGGCGTGGCAGTTTCTAAGCGAAAGGAACGCATCGCGTGACATCCGCCTTCATCCACCTGAAAGCCTCCCGTCTCGGCCGCATGGCGGCGGCCTGTCTGGCCGCGTTGGCGCTTGCCGTGCCGGCCCATGCCGAAAAGCTGCCCAGGCTGGTGTTGGCCGGCCCGGCCGCTGCCGTCTCGGTACCGCTGATCCACATGGTCGAGACCGGCGCGCTGAAGGAGGTGGCCGACAGTGTCGAGTTCGTGACCTGGAAAGACCCCGACCAGCTGCGCGTGCTGGCCCTGGGCGGCAAGGCGGATTTCCTGGCGATGCCGAGCAACGTGGCGGCCAACCTGTACAACCGGGGCCAGCCGCTCAAGTTGCTCAACATCTCGACCTGGGGTGTGCTGTGGATGGTGTCGCGCGACAAGAACCTGAAGACGCTGGCCGATTTCCGCGGCAAGGAAATCGCCATGCCGTTCCGGGCCGACATGCCGGACATCGTCTTCGGCCTGCTCGCCGAAAGGCTGGGCATGGACCCGAAGAAGGATTTCGCATTGCGCTACGTCGCCTCGCCGCTCGATGCCATGCAGTTGCTGATCACCCGCCGCGTCGACCACGCCCTGCTCGCCGAGCCGGCGGTGTCGATGGCGCTGCGCAAAACCAAGTCCTTCCCGATCAGCGTCGTCGCTCCCGATCTTTACCGCAGCGTCGACCTGCAGCAGGAATGGGGCCGCCTGTTCAAGCGGGAGGCGCGCCTGCCACAGGCTGGCATTACCGTGCTCGGCAAGGCCATGAGCAACGATGCCCTGCAGGCGAAAGTGATGGCCGCCTATGAAAAATCGCTGGCCTGGTGCCAGAAAAATGCCCGGCAATGCGGCGAGATGGTGGCCAAGCGCATCGACCTGCTGAGCCCCGAGGCGGTGGCGGATTCACTGGCGGCCAGCCCGCTGAGGCACGTCAGCGCCGCCGCTGCGCGCGAAGAGCTGACCTTCTTCTTCCAGCAGATGCTTGCCAAGAATCCGGCGCTGGTCGGTGGCAAGCTGCCCGACGCCGGCTTCTACGGTAACGCCGGCCGGCCGTGAGCCAGCCTCGCCTGCCGCTCGCCCGCCGTACCGTGGAATGGCTGGCGGCAACCGGCCATTACCTGTGGAGTGGCTGGGGTTCGCTGGCCAGCCTGTGCCTCTTCTTCGCGCTGTGGGAATTGGCCGCCCAGCACCTCGGCGCGTTGATCCTGCCAACGCCGGGCGAAGCCTTCGCCACGCTGGCCGGGCTGTTCTCGACCGGCGCCGCCTGGCCGGAAATCATCGTCACCGCCCGCCGCGCCTTGCTTGGCTACATCCTGGCGCTGAGCCTGGGCAGCCTGCTCGGCCTGCTTGCCGGCCTGTCGGTCACCGCCTCGGTGATGGCGCGGCCCATCGTCACGCTGCTCGTCGGCACGCCGCCAATCGCCTGGCTGATCCTTGCCCTGCTCTGGTTCGGCGCGGGCGACGGCACGCCGGTATTCACCGTCTTCATCGCCTGTTTCCCGATCATTTTCGTCGGCGCCATGCAGGGCACCCGCACGCTGGACGGCCAGTTGCAGGCGGTGGCGCGGATGTTCGGCCTGCCGTGGTGGATGAAGCTGACCGACGTGTACCTGCCGCACGTGGTGTCCTACCTTTTCCCGGGCTGGATCACGGCGCTGGGCACCGCCTGGAAGGTTGTGGTGATGGCGGAGCTGCTCGCCACCACCGACGGCATCGGTGCCGCGTTGGCGGTGACCCGCAGCCATCTCGACACGGCGGCCTCGATGGCCTGGATCGTCGCCCTGGTGGGCAGCCTGCTGGCCATCGAATATCTGTTGCTGGAACCGATCAAGCGCAAGGTCGAGTCCTGGCGGGAGTTCGCATCATCAAGCAACTGACCGTTCACCGCGTCGCGCACCGCTTCGGCTACCAGCGCGTTCTCGAAGACATCGACCTGACGGTGGCGGCCGGCGAGGCGGTGGCCCTGGTCGGCCCGTCCGGCTGCGGCAAGACGACGCTGCTCAACCTGGTCGCCGGGCTGCTGCAGCCCTGGGAAGGCCGTGTTGAGTGCCACTTCGAGCGATTGGCAATGATGTTCCAGCAGCCGCGCCTGCTGCCCTGGAAGCGTACCCGCGACAACATCGCGCTCGGCCTCAAGGCCGCCGGCCAGCCGCGTGCCGACCGGCATGCCACCGCCACGGCACTGGCCTTGCGCATGGGGCTGACCGAGGACGACCTCGACAAATACCCGAGCGCCCTGTCCGGCGGCATGCAGAGCCGCGCCGCACTGGCCCGCGCCCTGGCCGTGCAGCCCGACCTGCTGCTGCTCGACGAAGCCTTCTCGGCGCTCGACATCGGCCTGAAGGGCGAGCTCTATCATCTGCTCGCCGAGGAACGGCAAGCCCGGAACTGCGCCGTACTGATGATTACCCACGACCTGATGGAAGCCATCCGCCTGGCGGATCGCATCCTGGTCATGGCCGGCAGTCCGGGGCGCATTGTCGCCGAGCACCGCGTCGACACGCCGCTCGCCGCCCGCGACGAATCCTGGGTGTTCACGCGTACCGCCGAGTTCATCCGCTGGCCGGACATCCGCGCCGCCTTTGCAATGCCGGAACTGCCTTGAAGCCGGAAAAGAGGTATTGCCGCCAACCGAGGAAGTTGCAATGAATACCGTTCTGGGCCGTTTTCTCCGGTCGACCGCGCCGCTCTGGATCTGCCCCTTCCGCCCCTTCTTCCTGCTCACCGCAGCGCACGGCGCCCTGGCCATGGTCTGGTGGATCGCCCTGGTCAGCGGCCTGTTGCCGCTGCCGGAGGTCGCCGGCGGCATCGTGGTCTGGCATGCCCACGAAATGCTGTTCGGCTTCGCCATGGCCTCCATCGTCGGCTTCCTGCTCACCGCTGTGCCGGAATTCACTGGCGTGCCGCCCATTCCCCGTCTCCGGCTGCAGATGCTGGTCGCGCTGTGGTTGGGCGGGCGCATTTCTTTCACCCTCTCCGGCACACTCACCGTCTGGCCGGCGGCGCTGTGCGATCTGGCCCTGCTGCTGACGCTGATTGCCAGCGTCGCCAGACCGCTGTGGCGCCAGCCGGACCGCCGCCATTTCACCTTCATCTACAACCTGCTTGCCCTCTTTGCCGTGCACTCCGGTTTCTACTTCGCGCTGATCGCCGGCCGCGACCCGCTGCCCTGGCTGCGGCTGACCATCGGCGTGCTGATGGCGCTGATCGTCGTCTCCCTGTCGCGCATCTCGATGCGCCTGGTCAACGACGTGCTCGAAGCCCAGGGCAAGGAAACAGCGCCCTATCTGGCCCGGCGGCCGCGGCGCAACCTGGCCATCTTCGCCATCGCCGCCTACAGTGCCGGCGAGTTCCTGCTGCCCGGCAACGCCGTTCCCGGCTGGCTGGCCCTGGCCGCCGCCGCCGCCATCGCCAACCTGCTCAACGACTGGCACGTCGGCCGCGTCCTGCGCCAGCGCTGGGTGCTGATTCCCTACCTCGTCTATGTCTGCATGGGGCTGGGCTACGCACTGATCGGCATCGGCCGGCTGGGCGGCAACGACCTGATCAGCGCCGGCGAACACCTGCTCGTCGTCGGTGCCCTCGGCCTGGCCGTGCTCATCGTCATGTCTGTCGCCGGCCGCATGCACAGTGGCTGGGGCCTGGACCACCGGCACTGGCTGCCACTGGCTGCCGGCCTGCTCGTGCTCGCCGCACTGGTGCGCTGCGCCGCCAGCTGGACTCCACTGGCGTTCGACGAACTCCTCGAAACCGCTGCGCTCGTCTGGATCGCCGCCTGGACCATCTATCTGGTGTTCTCGCTCCCCATCCTGGCGGCGCCACGCCCCGATGGTCGCAGTGGATGTGACGAAGCACCGCCTGTGAGGTGATCCGCCGCTCCTGGCCGCGGCCGTGCGCGCCAAGGACGTGCCCGCACCGGGGCTGTCGCACCACCCTGGTGCCGCCGCCCTGGCCCCGCCGCGCGGCGGCAGGGCCAAGACCCCGTGGCACAAGGGTTTTCACCGGCTCGCGGCGATTGGCACAGGGCTTGCGATGAAGCGTCCATCGACCACCCGAAGGAGTGATGATGGACAGGAAATCTTTTCTCCAGGCCGGCCATGCGCCGACCCTGCTGACGGCCTTTCTCTATTTCGACCTGGCCTTCATGGTCTGGGTCATTCTCGGCCCCCTGGCGGTGCAGATTTCCGCCGACCTGAACCTGACGCCGGTGCAGAAGGGCTTCATGGTGGCGACGCCGCTCCTGGCGGGCGCGATCCTGCGCATGGCGATGGGCCTGCTGGTGGACCGCCTGCGGCCCAAGAAGGCCGGCGCCATCGGCCAGGTGATCGTGATCGCGGCGCTGGCGGTGGCGTGGCGGGCCGGCATCCATAGCTATGCCCAGGTGCTGGTGCTGGCGGCGTTCCTCGGCGTCGCCGGCTCGGCCTTCGCGGTGGCCCTGCCGCTGGCTTCCCGCTGGTATCCGCCGGAGCACCAGGGCAAGGCCATGGGCATCGCCGGGGCGGGCAATTCCGGTACGGCCCTGGCGGCGCTGTTCGGCCCCGGCCTGGCGGCCGTCTATGGCTGGGTGAATGTGTTCGGCCTGCTCCTGATTCCCCTGAGCCTGGTCTTCGCGCTCTACCTGATCTTCGCCAAGGATGCCCCCGGCTGCCCGCCGCCGCGGCCCCTGGCGGATTATTTCCGGGTGCTGAAGGACAAGGATGCCTGGTGGTTCATGTTTTTCTATGGCGTGACTTTCGGCGGCTTTTCCGGGCTGGCCTCCTCCCTGGCGATCTATTTCAACGTCCAGTACGGCCTGGACGCCAAAACCGCCGGCTACTTCACCGCCGCCTGCGTCTTCGCCGGCTCCCTGGTGCGTCCCCTGGGTGGCGCCCTGGCCGACCGCATCGGTGGGGTCAGGAGCCTGTCGGTGATGTATCTGACGGCGGCGCTGTTCCTGGTGGTGGTCAGTGCCGGCCTGCCCGACGTCTGGTCCTGCGCGGCGGTGTTCGGGGGGGCGATGCTGGCCCTCGGCATGGGGAACGGCGCGGTGTTCCAACTGGTGCCCCAGCGCTTCCGGCGCGAGATCGGCGTGATGACCGGTCTGGTGGGCATGGCCGGCGGCCTCGGTGGCTTCTACCTGGCCTCCTCCCTGGGCTATGCCAGGCAGGTGACCGGCAGCTATCAGCTGGGATTCCTGGTGTTTGCCCTGCTGGCCCTCGTGGCGCTCATCGGGCTGACGGCGGTGAAGACCCGCTGGCGCACCACCTGGGGCGCGGCCCATCTGACCGCGGCCCGCATTTGAGTTGAGTGTGAAAGAACGCAAAAACGGAGTGTGTGGTGACTTCGAGCGCAGCGAGCCAATGCCGTCACCTCCCCCGGAGAAGGGGAGGCGGGGAGGGGGCGGGTCTTCTTGCCCTCCGCGTATTGCATGCGCCGGGGCGGAAAATTGGCTTCCATGAGCGTTAGGATTGGGCGGGGAGGTTTCCTCCCGGCTCCTCCGCCCGACACCATGAACACCGCCGCACGTCCTGCCTCATTGCGCGTCCGCATCGGCCAGCACAGCCTGGCGGGGCGGCGTGCCCGCAACGAGGATTTCCTGGGGGCGACCCAGCCCGAGGGCGCCGAGCTCGACAGCAAGGGCATGGTGCTGGTGGTGGCCGATGGCGTCGGTGGCCATGCCAACGGCCGCGAGGCGGCCGAGTACGCGGTGCGCAATCTGTTGGTGGATTACTACGCCACGCCGGACACCTGGAGCGTGGCCAAGTCCCTGGAGACGGTGCTGGTCGCGTCCAACCGCTGGCTGCTGGGCCAGGCTCGCCATACGGCGGACTACATCGGCATGGCGACCACGCTGAGCGGCCTGGTGCTGCGCGGCGCCCGCTACTACCTGGCCCATGTCGGCGATTCCCGCATCTATCTGTTGCGCGACGGCGCGCTGACCCAGCTCACCGAGGATCACACCTGGCCCCATCCGGAACTGGAGAATGTCCTGCGCCGGGCCATCGGCCTGGATGCCCATCTGGTGGTGGATCATGGCGATGGCGAGCTGCAGGTGGGCGACCGCTTCATCCTGCTCACCGACGGGGTCTGGGGCACCCTGGGGGACGCGGGCATCCAGGAGCTGCTGGCGCGCCACGGGGAAGCCGAGGACGCCGCCGAGGCGCTGACCCGGGAGGCGCTGCGGCGGGACTCCCAGGACAATTGCAGCGCCCTGGTGGCCGATGTCGCCGCCGTGCCGCAAGGCGACCTGCGCGACACGCTGCTGGCCTCCAGCAAGCTGCCGCTGCCGCCGCGCCTGGCGGCGGGGCAGGAGATCGACGGCCTGCGGGTCCGGGCCTTGCTCCACGAGTCGCGGGAAACCTTGCTCTACCAGGTGGAGCGGCACGGGGTCGAGGGGCCGCAACTGCTGGTGCTGAAGACCCTGCGTCCCGAATGCGGCGACGAGGAGGCCGTCGCCGCCCTGGTGTATGAGGAGTGGCTGGCGCGGCGCGCCATCGCGCCCTGTTTTCCCCAAGTGATCAGCCATGGCCCCCGCGCCCATCTGTATTACCTGATGACCTGGCATGAAGGGGAGAGCCTCAAGGCCCGCCTGGCGCGGGGGCACCAGTTCACGCCGGCGGAGGCGGCCCAGTTGGGCATCCGCCTGCTGTCCGGCATCGGCCGGCTGCACCGACTGGGCATCATCCATCGGGACATCAAACCGGACAATCTCCAGTTGGGGCCCGATGGCCGGCTGACCATTCTCGACCTGGGTGTGGCGGCCAGTGACGGCCACCGTTTCCGCGAAATCAACAACCCGGGCACGCCGTCCTACATGGCGCCGGAGCTCTTCGCCGGCCAGGCGGCCAGCGAGTCCAGCGATCTGTATGCCTGCGGCGTCACGCTCTATGAGTTGCTGACCCGCCGCTATCCCTACGGGGAGATCGAGCCCTTTCAGTTGCCCCGCTTCGGCCAGCCGGTGCCGCCGACCCGCTATCGGCGTGACATTCCCGACTGGCTGGAGAACATTCTGCTCAAGGCCTGCGCCCGGGATGTCGCGGAGCGCTTCGAGACCGCCGAGGAATTCCGTCTCGCCCTGGAACGGGGCGCCCATCGTCCCCTCGCGGTACGACGCCGGGTCCCCCTCGTGGAGCGCCGTCCGGGTCTCGTGTTGAAAGTCGTCGCCGGCCTGTCTCTGCTGTTCAATCTGGTGCTGCTCTACCTCTGGAGCCGGCACTGAGCTCACTTTCATGGCGCAGAAAGAACAACGCGGAGGCCAACGAATCCCGATCCCCGTGACAGGGGTCCGTGCGTCCTGTGGCCGGCGCTCCTAAGGCTTGGGTTTCCGGGGGCGGCCATATGTCGGCCACGGGTGCCCCAATGCGCCGTGGATCATGCCGATCAGGTTGTCGACGAACTCCTGATCGCTCAACGCCACTTCGTGCCCCAGGTCCGCCGCCCGTACCCGCGACGCCAGGGCCGTCATCATGCCGTTGATGGCGAAGCGGATGCGCTCCTCGGCGACCGCTTTTGGAATCTTCCTCAACGCGGCGCACAACCAGCCGTGAAGCGATTTCAGCGAGGGCGGCAAGAGCATGGAATCGATCCATTCCCCGTGCTGGGTCACGTATTGCTGGACGATCAAGAGATAGTTGCGGCCGTCCGGCGTCGCCAGTTTCGAGGCAATGGGCAGCACCAGCGCCTCCACCAGCGATCGTAGATCACGGGTCTTGCCGCCGCGTTTGAGATCGGACAGCCGTTGAGCCCTGATTTTTTCGATCTCTTCGAGATGCCGTTCGAAGATGGCCCGGATCAGGCCCTCCCGGGAGCCGAAGTGGTAGTGCAGTGCCGAGCTGTTGCGCTGTTCCGCCAACTGGATGATGGCCTGGGTTTGCGTACGCTCGATGCCCTCCCGTGCGAAGAGATGCTCGGCGGCGTGCAGCAGGCGGGTGCGGGTATCCATGGATTCTGATTGACGTAATGGCGGCCATTATAGTAGCGTAATGGATGCCATTAATGAATGAGGGGGGAGCGTTCATGTCCAGCGGATTCCAGCTTTGCGCTTGCGCGATCGTGGCGGCCGTGTTGTCCGTCGTCGATCTTCCAGTGGCCTGGGGAGCGTCGGTCTATGCGCCAAGCGGATGGGCCTCGCTGCATCAAAGCGAGGCCAACCGCAGATCGCAGCCCGTCGACTTGCCGACGCAGTACCGGAGCTGGACGGCCCTCCAGGGCGCTGCCACGCTCACGGTTCCGACGGTGGGGCCCGACGGCCATCTGTACGCGACCACCGGCCAGGGGCGGGGGCATTCCAATCTGCACGCCTTCACGCTGGATGGCGCCTTGCTGTGGCAGGCCAAGCCCATGGAGAACATGAACGATCTCGACGGCTGTGCGATCCTGTCCAGTCCGATCGTCGATCGCGAGGGCGATGTCTATATTTCCGACTGCAATCAACTCTGGTCGTTCAAGCCCGACGGCAAGGTGAAGTGGGTCGTCGATCTGCCGGCCGCTCCTGCGGGAGCGCATTTCCAACGTCCCGACTTCCCGATCAACGCCTTTACGACGGCCGTGTTCACCAAGGACGGGGATGTGTTGGGCGTCACGAATTTCGGTCAGGTGGTGGTCGTGGATCGCGCCACCGGGAAGCCGAGGGCCGATGTGGTCCGGCTGCCGGGATTGATTCCGCCCAAAAGCACGAAGTATCCCCTGCGCGACGCTATCCTCGGCTTCGGCCTGATGGACCCCGGCCTCCGGGATTGGGCGTGGCAGTTGATCTTTGGCGGAGAAATGAATTCCGCCAATACGCCGGCCGTGGACATGCGTACCGGGCGCATTTTCGTTGCGGTCAGTTCGGTCGCACCGGGGCGCGGCGTTTTGATGGGGTTTGATTTGAAGCCCCGATCCGACGGGAAACTGACAGTCGAGATCGCCTTCAGCAGCGATATGGGGCCGGGCAGCGGTTCCAGCCCGACGCTGTCCCCCGATGGCCGCTTCGCCTATGTCAGCGACGACGATGGAATGTTCTACGCCTTCGATACGGCGAACGGAAAGCGGGCATGGACGGTCCAGACCAAGGCCGCCGCCGGCGCGGCCGCGGTCGGGGAGGACGGAACCATCGTGGCGCTTCAGGAGGTCGATGCCTTCGCCATCGCCATCGATCCCAACGGGCATCGGCTCTGGGAAAGCGACATCGGCAACCTGGTCAAGGCCGCCTTGCCTTCGCGCTGGTATCTGGGCGGGCCGGTTGCGAGGAGCACCGGCAATCCGGTCATCGTGAAGGGCATGGTGCTGGAGCCCGTGGTGTACTGCTACACGCTGGGCTGGGGGAAATGGCGGATTCCCATTCCCATCCGTTCCGCCATCGTCGCCATCGATATGAAGACCGGCAAGGGGATCAAGGAGATCGTCGGCCTGTCCGACGATTCCTCCGGCATCACGGCGGTTTTGCCCGACGGAACGATCATCAACAGCCTCGGAAGCGTTCTGACGTCCGCGGTGGAGCCGCTTGCATGGCTCATGAACCGGCTGCTTCCCGGCCCGTTGAAACAACTGGAAGCCAGGGGCGGCATCCAGGTCTCGCGCCCGGTTCGCGCATCGAAAGACGCGATGTAGCCGGATACAAGCAATGGGGCGTCGCGGGGCGCTGGCGATAACCGGCCGAACCCCGCCCGCAGCTCGCTCGCGCCTACGCCTTGATCGACACGGCCGATGCCGAAGATCCCAATCGGGATCAGGGGCGGCCCAAGTGGTGCATTCCCGGCGCACGGCTGCGCCGCAGTGGTGCGCGACCCGTCCAAGAAGATTCCGTCAGAAGATCGTTGAATGCCATGAATCCGCATCCTGAGCGGATCGGCAAGGAATGGCACAACGCTTGCTGAATGATCTGGCAAGGCGAAGCCGGATGCCCTCGACCGCATCGAGGGCGGTCGGGCGCCGCAACGAGTGGCGGAAAGGACGTGCAATGAAAAAGTCGAAACTGGTTCTGGTGGGCAACGGCATGGCCGGCGTGCGCACCCTCGAGGAACTGCTCAAGCTGGCGCCGGATCTCTACGACATCACGGTGTTCGGCGCCGAGCCCCATCCCAACTACAACCGCATCCTGCTCTCGCCGGTGCTGGCCGGCGAGATGACCTTGCAGGACATCGTGCTCAACGACTGGGACTGGTACCGCGACCACGGCATCACGCTGCACGCCGGGCGGAAGGTGGCGCGGATCGACCGCACCGGCCGCAAGGTGATCGCCGCCGACGGCAGCGAGACGCACTACGACCGCCTGCTGCTGGCCACCGGCTCGACGCCCTTCATCCTGCCGGTGCCGGGCCACGACCTGCCGGGAGTGATCGCCTACCGCGACATCGCCGACACCGAGGCGATGATCGACGCGGCCGCCTACCACGCGCACGCGGTGGTGATCGGCGGCGGCCTCTTGGGCCTGGAGGCCGCCAACGGCCTGGCCCTGCGCGGCATGAAGGTGACCGTGGTGCATCTGTCGCCGTGGATCATGGAGCGCCAGCTGGACAAGGCGGCCGCCGACATGCTGATGGCCTCGCTGGCGCAAAAGGGCCTGTGCTTCAAGCTCGGGCGCCAGACCGAGTCCCTGATCCAGGGCGAGAGCGGCCGGGTCTGCGGCGTGCGCTTCAAGGACGGCGAGAGCATTCCCGCCGACCTGGTGGTGATGGCGGCGGGCATCCGCCCCAATGCGGAGCTGGCGGCGCAGGCCGGCATCCACTGCGACCGCGGCATCGTGGTCAACGACACGCTGCAGACCTACGACCCCCGCATCTATGCCGTGGGCGAGTGCGCCAACCATCGCGGCACGGCCTACGGCCTGGTGGCGCCGCTGTTCGAGCAGGCCAAGGTGTGCGCCAACCATCTGGCGCTGTACGGCATCGGCCGCTACCAGGGCTCGGTCACGTCCACCAAGCTCAAGGTGACGGGCATCGACGTCTTTTCCGCCGGCGACTTCAAGGGTGGCGAGGGCGTCGACGAGATCGTCCTGCAGGACCCCGCCGGCGGCATCTACAAGAAACTCTGCGTCAAGGACGAGGTGCTGGTGGGCGCCGTGATGTACGGCGACACCGCCGACGGCGCCTGGTATTTCCAGTTGCTGCGGGAGCGCAAGAACATCGCCGCGATCCGCGAGCAACTGATGTTCGGCCAGAGCCATATCGGCGACGCCGGCCACGCCGGCCAGAACAAGGCCGCCGCGTTGCCCGACGAGGCCGAGGTTTGCGGCTGCAACGGTGTGTGCAAGGGCACCATCGTCAAGGCGATCAAGGAGCAAGGGCTGTTCACCCTGGAGGACGTGCGCAAGCACACCAAGGCGTCCTCCTCCTGCGGCTCCTGCACCGGCCTGGTGGAACAGCTCCTGGCCTCCACCGTCGGCGGCGCCTATCAGCCGGCGCGCGGCCAGGACAAGCCGCTCTGCGCCTGTACCGACCATTCCCACGGCGAGGTGCGCCGCGCGATCCGCGAGCACAAGCTCTACACCATTCCCCAGACCATGCATTTCCTGGAGTGGAAGACGCCCGACGGCTGCGCCGCCTGCCGCCCGGCGCTCAACTACTACCTGATTTCCACCTGGCCCCACGAGGCCCGCGACGACCCGCAGTCGCGCTTCATCAACGAGCGGGCCCACGCCAACATCCAGAAGGACGGCGGCTATTCGGTGGTGCCGCGGATGTGGGGCGGCCTCACCACGCCGGACGAGCTGCGGGCGATCGCCGCCGTGGCGGAAAAGTATGCGATCCCCACCATCAAGGTCACCGGCGGCCAGCGCATCGACCTGCTCGGCGCGAAGAAGGAGGACCTGCCCGGCATCTGGGCCGACCTCGGCGCGGCGGGCATGGTTTCCGGCCACGCCTACGGCAAGAGCCTGCGCACGGTGAAGACCTGCGTCGGTTCCGAGCACTGCCGCTTCGGCACCCAGCGCTCGATGGACATGGGCGTGAAGCTGGAGAGGGAGCTGTTCGGCATGTGGTCGCCGCACAAGGTGAAGCTGGCGATCTCGGGCTGCCCGCGCAACTGCGCCGAGGCCGGGATCAAGGACGTCGGCGTGATCGGCGTCGATTCCGGCTACGAGATCCACGTCGGCGGCAACGGCGGGATCAAGACCGAGGTGGCCCAGTTCCTCTGCAAGGTGAAGAGCGATGCGGAAGTGATGGAGACCACCGGCGCCTTCCTCCAGCTCTATCGGGAGGAGGGCCACTACCTGGAGCGAACCTGCCATTACCTGGAGCGGGTGGGCATCGACCACGTGCGGAAGATCGTGGTCGACGACGCGGCCCGGCGCCGCGCGCTCTATGCGCGGCTGCTGGATGCGCTGCGGGACTATCGGGACCCCTGGGCCGAGGCCGTCGCCAAGGCGGCGGTGCGGCGCGAATACGAACTTCTGGAGATCTGAGACATGGATGCCGTCGCCAACTCAAACGAATCATTGGACGTGACCCCGGTGTGGAAACGGCTGTGCGCGATGGAGGAGATTCCCCGCCTGGGCAGCCGGGTGGTGAAGTCGGCCGCCGGCGATCTGGCGGTGTTCCGCACCGCCGAGGACGAGGTGTTCGCGCTCCACGACAAGTGCCCGCACAAGGGCGGTCCGTTGTCCCAGGGCATCGTCCACGGCCGCAGCGTCACCTGTCCGCTGCATTCCTGGAAGATCGATCTCGCCAGCGGTCAGGCCCAGGCGCCTGACGTCGGCTGCAGCAAGCCGTTTCGCGTCAAGGTGGAGGACGGCATGGTCTGGCTGGCGCTGGGCTAGCCGAACGCAGCCGCCGGGGACTCACAGGCCCGGGGCGACGGCGTCGGTTTCCCGCACCAGGCGCCTGATCTCCGGCAGGCAGGCGCCGCAGGCGGTGCCGCATTTGCGCCGGGCCTGGAGGGCCGGCAGGTCGAGGCCCGCAGCGCAGTCGGCGCGGATCTCGTCCTCGCTGACGTCGTGGCAGTTGCAGACCACCCGGCGGCGGTCCACCGCCCCGGCGGGCGCCGCGCTCAGGGGCGCCAGCAGCCAGCGGCGCAGGTCCGCCACCGGTGCGCCGGTGGCCATCAGTTCCGTCAGCCAGTCGGCGGCCGCGGTCTCGCCCGCCAGACGCACCGCCATCAGCCGTCCGTCCGCCAGCCGCATCCGCTTGGAGATGCCACGCTGGGCGTCGTGGTAGTCGAGGTCGCCACCCTCCAGGCCCAGCGCCTGGTCGAAGGCCGCCAGTTGGCGCGGCGACCAGGGTGACTCGGCCCAGCCCTGGAACACCAGCACCGGCTCGTCCCGTCCCGCCAGGGTCAGGGTGGCATGGGCGCAGCCCGCCAGCCAGGGCGTCAGGGTCTGGCGCAGGGCCAGGATGGCGGCACCCGCCCCGGCCGGCGCGCGGCGCAGGGCGACCAGGGGCCAGCGGGCCGGGAAGCGTTCCACGGCGACGGCGCAGTGCTTCAGTTCCGGTTGCCGCGAGAGCGGGTCGCAACGGGGTAGGGTGACGCCATTCACGCCCGGCCCGCTCATCGCGCGGCCGCCCCAGTGCATCGGCATGAAGAGCTGGCCCGGCGCCATGGCGGCGGATGCGCGCGCCCGCGCGACGAAAGCGCCGCGTTCGTTGCGCACCCGCACCAGATCGCGTTCCGCGAGGCCCATGCGCGCCATGTCGGCCGGATGCATGTCGAGCCGGGGCTCGGGCGCATGGTCCCACAGCCGCGGCACGTTGCCGGTGCGGCTTATGCCGTGCCACTGGTCGCGCAGGCGGCCGGTGTTGAGGCTGAAGGGATGACGGGCGTCGGGCGCCTCGGCGACGCCGCCCGCACCGGGCACGATGAAGCGCGCGCGGCCGCTCGGCGTGGGGAAGATCCCGTCGGCGTAGAGCCGGGTCCGGCCGCGCTCGGCACCCGCCGGGAAGGGCCATTGCTGCGGCCCCCGGGCTTCCAGCAGCGCGTAGGACAGACCGCAGATGTCGAGGTCGCGGCCGCGGGTGCTTTCCCGATGCTCGTTGAATACGTCCTCGGCACCGCGGTAGGAAAACAGCCGCCGGGCCAGGGGCTCGCGCTCCAGCTGGCGGCCCAGCGCCAGGGCGAAGTCGGCGGCGATGCGCCAGTCGGGCCGTGCCTCGCCCGGCGGCGGCACGGCGGCGCGGACCCGGCTGATGCGGCGCTCGGAGTTGGTGACGGTGCCGTCCTTCTCGCCCCAGCCCGCCGCCGGCAGCAGCAGGTCGGCGAAGGGGGCGGTCTCCGTATCGCGGTAGATGTCCTGCGCCACGACGAATTCGCAGGTCGCCAGGGCCTGCTGCACGCGGCGGCTGTCGGGCAGGGACTGGGCCGGATTGGTGCCGGCGATCCAGAGCGCCTTGATGCGGCCCGCGAGCATCGCGTCCACCAGTTCCACGGCGCTGAGGCCCGGGCGTTCGGGCAGGGCGGCAACGCCCCAGAGCCGCGCCAGTTCCGCGCGGTCCGCCGCGTCGGTCGGGTCGCGGTGCCCCGGCAGGAGGGTGGCCATCGCGCCGGCTTCACGCCCGCCCATGGCGTTGGGCTGGCCGGTGAGCGAGAAGGGGCCGCAGCCGGGGCGGCCGATCTTGCCCGTGGCGAGGTGGAGCTGGATCAGCGCCGCGCTGTTGTGGCTGCCGCTGGCGGACTGGTTGAGGCCCTGGCACCACAGTGAGAGGGCGGCGCCGCCGGCGGCGCCGAACCAGCGCGCGGCGGTGACGATGTCGGCGGCCTTGAGGCCGCACAGTCCGGCGGCGATGGTGGGGGACATCGCGTGCGCGGCCCGCTCCAGGGCGGCGAAGCCTTCGGTGTGGTCGTCGATGTAGCGGCGGTCGACCAGCGCCTCCGCCAGCATCACGTGCAGCATCGCCTGGTACAGGGCGATGTCGCTGCCGGGGCGCAGCGCCAGGTGCAGGTCGGCGGCGGTGGCGGTTTCGCTGCGGCGCGGATCGACGACGATCAGCCTGGCCTGCGGGCGGGCGGCGCGGGCGTCCTCGATGCGGCGGAACACGATGGGATGGGCGTGGGCGGTGTTGGCGCCGGCGATCAGCACGCAGTCCGCGGCGGCGATGTCCTCGTAGGCGCAGGGCACGCTGTCGGCACCGAGGGTCAGCTTGTGGCCGAGCACCGCGCTGGACATGCAGAGGCGCGAATTGCTGTCGATGTTGTTGGTGCCGATCAGGCCCCGCGCCAGCTTGTTGAAGACGTGATAGTCCTCGGTCAGCAACTGGCCGGAGACATAGAAGGCCACCGCGTCCGGGCCGTGCGTCCGCACGATGTCGGCGAAGCGCCGGGCCGCGTGGTCCAGCGCCGCGGCCCAGGAAACCGTGCGCCGCGGCGCGTTCCGCGCGGTGCGCAGTTCCGGCGCGACGGCGCGCAGGCCGGCGGTTTCCGGCGCCACGGTCAGGTGCAACGTGGCGCCCTTGGCGCACAACCGGCCCTGGTTGACCGGATGGTCCGGGTCGCCGCGCACGTTGAAAATGCGCTGGCCGTCGTGCTCGATGATCAGGCCGCAGCCCGTGCCGCAATAACAGCAGGTGGATTTCGTCTCGTTCATGGCAGGCGTCTGTGCAAACCCTGTGCCATGGGACGCGGGCCCGCCCGGCGGCGGAATTCCGCACGGGCGGCGGCGTTCGGGCGGCGGCGGCCCGCCTTGTGTCGGTGCATGGGCACGCTTCTGGTGCGTCGCGGGGCGCTGGTTATAATCGGCCGATGACCTCGATCGTCGAATCCAACAGTCCGCAACCCGGTCCGCGGCTCGCCCGCGCCTACGCCTTGATCGATGCGGCGAATGCCGAAGATCCCAATCGGGATCAGGGGCAGCCCAAGGAACTGCTCTACGGCCGGCGCATGACCGAGATGCTGGCCCGCTATGCGCCGGAGGCGCCCGAGACGGTGCGCGTCGCCGTGCGCGCCCAGCATGTGCGGCGCTGGGAGGTGCCGCGCGCCGGCTATCCGATGGACAAGGTGGGCTATCACCAGTGGCGCAGCGGCCTGTATCGTTTCCACGCCGAGCTGGCGGGGCGCCTGGCCCGCGAGGCCGGCTACGACGAGGCCGCGGTGGAGGAGGTGATGATCGCCGTGGGCAAGAAGCAGCTGCGCGAGAATCCGGCGAGCCAGTTGCTGGAGGACGTGGCCAGCCTGGTGTTCCTCGAGCATTACATGGCCGCTTTCGCCGCCGACAAGCCGGACTACACGGAAGAGAAGTGGCTCGGCATCATCGCCAGGACCTGGAAGAAAATGTCGTCCCGCGCCCGCGCGTTCGCCCTGTCCGGCGCGGTCGTGTTGCCGGCGCATCTGCTGCCGCTGATCCGGCAGGCGGTGGCCGGTATCCCGTGATGACAGGTGATATGATGCCGCGATGTTTGGCAGGGGCATGAAGCAAGGCAATCGCATGAACGATCACACACCGGCTCCTTCCCCTTCAGGGGAGAGGTCAGGAGGGGGATGGGGTGGGTCGGGCGACTGTTGGTGACGCGTGAAGTCGCTCGGAAAACCCATCTCCGCTTCAACCCTCCCCCTGAATGGGATGGGGTTATACGATTGGGCCGGCCTTCCCCTTGAAGAGGAGGGGGCCGTCATTCTTCATGTGATTGTTCTGGGGCGTGAGGCCCTGACCGGATTTCCGGCGAGCGCGCCGGCGCGTCAGGCTCCGGTTCCGTTTCCGTATTTCTTCTGACCACATGAACCTCGGTTTTATCGGCCTCGGATTGATGGGCAGACCCATGGCGCTGAACCTGGCGCGGGCCGGGCACGCCCTGCGCTTGTGGGCGCGCCGCCCGGAATCCCTGGCGCCGTTCGCCGGCCTGCGATCGGTCACGGTCCATGATTCCCCCGCGGCCGTGGCGCGGGCGTCGGATCTGGTGATCACCATCGTGGCGGATGCCCCCGATGTCCGGCAGGTGACGCTGGGCCCGGCCGGGATCGCGGAAGGCGGCCGGGCGGGGCTGACGGTGGTGGATATGAGCACGATTCCGCCGGGGGCGGCCAGGGAAATCGGCGGCGCGCTGGCGGCGCTGGGCATCGATTTCCTCGACGCTCCGGTTTCCGGAGGCGAGAAGGGGGCGATCGCCGCCACCTTGACGGTGATGGCGGGAGGCACCGCGTCCGCCTTCGCCCGGGCCGAGCCGGTCCTGCGCTGCCTGGGGCGTTCCGTCACCCATGTCGGGGCCTGTGGCGCCGGGCAGGTGGCCAAGGCGTGCAACCAGATCATCACCGGCGTGACCGTGGCGGCCGTGGCCGAAGCCTTCAACCTGGCCCGGGCCAGCGGAGTCGATCCGGCGCGGGTGAGGCAGGCTTTGCTGGGCGGCTCCGCCGCCAGCAGCATTCTGGAGAACCACGGCCTGCGGATGCTGGAGCGCGACTTCCAGCCGGGGTTCAAGGCCTGGATGCACCAGAAGGATCTGCGCATCGTCATGGAGGAGGCGCATCGCCTGGGCCTGCTCTCCCCCACCGCCGCCGCGGCCGCACAGATGTTCAATGGGCTGGTGGGGTGCGGGGAAGGCGAATCGGATTCCGTGGCCGTGCTGAAACTGCTCGAAAGGCTCTCCGGCCATGACGCATGACGCTTCCATGGGCGGCATCTTCCGTTCCCGGGAGCCGACTGTCCTCTCCAGGAGCGAACGCTCCCTGACCCAGACCCTGATGGAATTGCAGGCCATCCTGGAGAACGCGACGGTCGGGATCATGTTTACCCGCAACCGCATGGTTTCCCAGGCCAACTCCCTGTGCGCCCGGATGTGGGGCTATGAACCGGATGAATTCCTGGGTCTTCCGGGCATCGCCCTCCATCCTTCCGAAGAGGCCTATGCGGAACTGGGCCGCGAGACGGTTCCGGTCCTGATCTCCGGCAGGGCCTACCAGACCGAGCGCCAGATGATGCGCAAGGACGGCAGCCTGTTCTGGTGCCGGATCTCGGCCAAGGCGGTGGACCCGCAGCGCCCCCGGGAGGGGACGATCTGGATCATGGAGGACATCACCGAGGACCGGTTGATCCAGGAGGCGCTGGATCATTCCGCCCGCGAGCTGATGGGGATCTTCGAGACGAGCCTGATGGGCATCGCGGTGTTCCGCGATGGCCGCATCGCGCGCTGCAACAGCTGTTTCGAGACGCTGTTCGGCGTGCCCCAGGGCCGCGTCATCGGCGGGCTGGTCAGCGACATGGTTTCCCTGGCGGGGGAGGATATGGCGTACGTCCGCACCCGGATCCGGGCGGATCTGGAGAGCCGGGGCGAGTATCGGGGCGAGCTCAAGCTGAGGCGCCTGGACGGCAGCGAGTTCTGGGCCTACTGTGCGGCGGCGGCCTTGGACTCGAACGAACCGGACAAGGGGGTGATCTGGCTGGTCAATGACGTGACCCCCCAGAAGGAAGCGGAGGAAAAGCTCTACCGAGCCCTCGTCGAGCAGGAAGCGATCTTCAACAACGCCGGCATGGGCATCCTGCTGGTCCGCGGTGGGGTCATCCTGCGGGGCAATCGGCGTTTGTCGGACATGTTCGGTTACACCCAGGAGGAGATGGTCGGCCAGCCGGTGGACATGCTCTACCGCAAGGAATCGAGGACGATGGAGATCAAGCTGGTGGCCTTCGAAACGATCTCCAGAGGGGAAAACTTCATCATGGAGACGGAGGCCGTGCGCAAGGGGGGCGACAGCATCTGGGTCAGGGCGACCGGATGCCGGGCCGAAACCGGGCATGACGCCCTGGAGGCCGTCTGGCTGTTCGAGGACATCACCGAGCGCCATCTGGCCGAGCAGGCGCTGATTCAGGCCCGGGATGAGCTGGAGTACCGGGTCCAGGAACGCACGGCCGAGTTGGCGAGGACCAACGTCCAGTTGCAGGAGGAAATTTCGGAACGCGTCCAGACCGAGCAGCGGATCTGGCATCTCGCCCACCACGATGCCCTGACCGGCCTGCCCAACCGGGTGCTGCTGCATGATCGCCTGGGGCAGGTGCTGGCCCAGGCGGATCGCAAGAGCCAGCGGGCGGCGCTGCTGTTCCTGGATCTGGATCGCTTCAAGAGCATCAACGACAGCCTGGGCCATTCGGTCGGCGACGAACTGCTGAAACAGGTGGCGGAGCGGCTGCGGCGCACGGTGCGGGCGGTGGATACGGTCTCCCGCATGGGCGGCGACGAGTTCGTCGTGGTCCTCGACGATGTCGGCTCCGTCGACGACGTGGTGCTGGTGGCGGAAAAGATCATTGCCGCGGTGGAACCGCCGATTGTCATCAACGGCCAGGAATTGCGCGCCACACCCTCCATCGGCATCAGCATCTATCCCGAAGACGGCAACGACGCGATGCAGTTGATGAAGAACGCCGACACGGCGATGTACCATGCCAAGGCGGCGGGGCGGAACAACTTCCAGTTCTTCACCGCCTCGATGAACGAGCAGGCGACCCGTTTCTTCAACCTGGAGACCCGGCTGCGCGCGGCCTTCGAGGCGGGCGACCTGCTGCTGTACTATCAGCCGCTGGTGGATCTGCGCAAGCGGTCGGTGGTCGGCATGGAGGCGCTGATGCGCTGGCGCGACCCGGCGCACGGCATGGTTTCGCCGATGGAGTTCATTCCGGTGGCGGAGGAAACCGGGCTGATCCTGCCCCTGGGCGAATGGGTGCTGCACGAGGCGATGCGGCAGAACCGGATCTGGCAGGAACAGGGGCATCCCCTGCTGTCCATTTCAGTGAATCTGTCGCCGCGCCAGTTCCGCCAGCGCGGGCTGGTGGATACGGTGCGCGCGATCCTGGCGGAAACCGGCCAGCCGGCGCGGCTACTGGAGCTGGAAATCACCGAGAGCACGCTGATGCAGGACGTGGCGGAAACCATGGCCAAGCTGGAGGAGCTGGCGGCCATGGGGGTGCGCCTGTCGATCGACGATTTTGGCACGGGCTACTCCAGCCTGTCCTATCTCAAGCGCTTCCCGGTGCACAAGCTCAAGGTGGACCAGAGCTTCACCCGCGATCTGTGCGAGGACAAGGAGGATGCCGCGATCGTCATGGCCATCATCGGCCTGGCGCACAACCTGGACCTGGACATCCTGGCCGAGGGCGTCGAAACCGAGCGTCAACTGTCCATGCTGATGAGCTACGGCTGCCACAAGTTCCAGGGCTATTACTTCTCCCGTCCGCAGGCGCCGGAAAACGCCGACGGGCTGTTCTATCCGCCGTCCCTGCTGGACCTGGCGACCGACTGGGCCGTTTTTTGACCGGACAAGCCGGGAAGGCTGGCCCGTGGCGCCGTTTCAGGGCAGCAGCAGGGAGAAGCGGGCGCCGTTCCGGTTGTCCAGTTCCAGGCGTCCCCGGCGGCCGTCGGGGGTGCGGTGCAATTCCGCGATCAGCCGGGAAAAGCGCAGGCCCAGGCCGCTGGAGCCCGTTCCCATCGGGAGGCTGGCGTCGTCGCCGGCCAGGATTTCCGGTGGAAAACCGGAGCCATCGTCGGCGACCGTGATGCGCAGGCCGCCCGCCGGCTCCAGCGCCAGCGCCAGGCTGACGCGGTCGCGGCCATGGCGCAGGCCGTTGCGCAGGGCGTCGAGCAGGGCGAATTTGACCAGGTAGGCATCGAAGGCCCAGCTGCCGATCGCCTGGGCGCCGGCCGTGTCCCAGGCCACCGCGGCCGCGCCGGCGGGAAGCGGAATCAGTTCCAGGCGCAGATCGGCGAGGAATTCACCGAGATCGTGATCATCCACCGTCAGTTTCAAGGTGCCCTGGTCGGCGCGGTAGAACGCCAGCAATTCGACCAGTTGCGCCGAAATCCGGGTGGCGATCGCCGCGGCCTGCTCCAGTTCCGTCGAGGGCGTCCGCTGGCGGGCCTGGGCGAGACAGAGATTGAGCGCGTTCAGCGCATTCTTGGTGTCGTGGATGACGGTGGCGAGCAATGAGTCCATCCCGAAAACCTCGCCGCGCCCGGTTTTCTCCTCGCGGGGCGGGCAGGTTCGGGGCGGCCCTTCGTTTTCCAGAGAGTCCATGACCGGATCTACAGCGGCGGTGCGCCGACGGGCGCCAGCCGGCGGTAATAGTCGGCTGTCTCGGCGAGCTTTGGATGATCCGGATTGGCGTGCCTGGCCTGGACCAGATAGCGATGGGCGAGGGCGATCCGGTCGTGGTCCATGCCGTCCTTCTGGATCTGCATCAGCAGGGCGAGACCGGCATTGATCGCCACCTGGGCATTGTTGGTGAGCCGGTCGGCGGCTTGCGTCAACATCTCGACTGCCCGCTCCAGTTCCCCGGCCCTGGCCAGCGCCACCGCATCGTTGTTGAGCTGGATCATGCGCTTGCGCGTCGCCTCCAGCAGCACGTGTCCTTCATCTTCGAGGCCGGCCGAGGTGAATACCGACTGGGCGCGGGCAAAGACCCGATCGTCCTCGTGATGGTCCTCGGCCACGCTCTGGATGATGCGCTTGCCTTCCTCCTGGTTGTCGCTGGCGAAGCAGGCCTGGGCGATCTCCAGTCGGGTCTGCGGGTCCAGGGCGTTGTCCTGCCCCGTCTGCAAGGCTTTTTTCAGCGCGGCTTCGGCGGCCGTCTTGTTGCCGGCCTTGATCTGCACCTGGCTTTCCAGGGCGGCCTGGCGCGCCTCCAGTTCCGCACTGCGCTGGAAATGCTGGGCCATGTCCTTGACCGCCGTCAGCGCTTCCTGGGTCTTGCCCTGCTCGGCGCAGCTCTTGGCCAGGCCGGCGTAGTCGTCCTGGCTCTTGAAGAAACCGGTGCGGTCCTTGGTCACCGCCAGCCGGAAAGCGTTCTCGGCCCGGCCGTAGTCCTTGTTTTCCAGCGCCAGGGCGCCGAGTTGGCGCTGGCGCCGGGTGGAGGGCGAGACCTTGAGCGCCCGCTCCACCACCTGCTGGGCGGCCTGCTTGTCGGTCTGTTCCAGCAATCGGGCGAGGGAGTCGTAGGCCGCGAGGTAGTTGGGATAGGCGGCCAGGATCTGGTTGAGGTGTTCCCGCGCTTCGGCGTGGGCGCCCTTGGCCGCCAGCGCCCGCGCCTTGCCGACCGCTCCCCAGGGCGTCTGCCGCTGGGCCAGGATGCTCTCGTAGAGGGCCAGGGCCTCGTCGTGCCGGCCCAGCTCCATCAGCAGATCGCCCTTGAGGCGCAGGATGTCCAGGCTGTAGCGGGATTTCCCGGCCAGCAGCTCGTCGCAGGCCGCCAGCGCCAGGGCCGGATTGCCCTTGTCGGCCATGTGCCGATGGATCGGGGCCAGGGCCGCCTTTTTTTCCAGTATCCGGATCAGGCGCGCGCCCAGGATCTCCGCCGTGAAGGGTTTGATCAGGTAGTCGTCGGGGGCGAATTCGGCGGCCGTGGATACCTGCTCGTAACCGGTCTCGCCGGTGATGATCATGAAGGCGGTGGTCAGCGGCAGCAGCTTCTTGCGGCGCACCAGCTCCAGCAGCTGCTGGCCGTCCGCGCCCTGGCCGAGGTTGTAGTCGCAGACCACCAGGTCGTAGCGATTGAGGCTCAGCTTGTCCACGGCTTCCTTGACGTTGCGCACCAGGTCGCATTGTTCAAGGCCGGCGTTGGACAACTGGATGCGTACCGAGGCACGCATCTCCGGGATGTCGTCGATCAACAGGCCGCGCTTGTCATGCAGGTCCATGAGGGCTCCGTCAGGGCATCGTGGCGCTGTCTGGACAGGGAAGGGGCTCAGCCCGAATGATAGGCGGTGACGCGTTCCACTTCGTTCTTCGAACCCAGGATCACCGGCACCCGCTGGTGCAGGGACCGGGGCTGGATCTCGAGAATGGGGCCGCGGCCGTCGGTGGCCCGGCCGCCCGCCTGCTCGATGATCATGGCCATCGGATTGGCTTCGTACATCAGGCGCAGCTTGCCGCCCTTGGCCTGGGTCTTGCTGTCGAGCGGATACATGAAAATGCCGCCGCGGCTGATGATCCGATGCACGTCGGCCACCATCGAGGCGACCCAGCGCATGTTGAAGTCCTGGCCGCGGGGACCTTCCTTGCCCGCCAGCAATTCGTCGATGTAGCGCTTCACCGGCGCTTCCCAGAAACGGCTGTTGGAGGCGTTGATGGCGAACTCCCTGGTGTCCTCGGGAATGCGGACGTTTTCCTGGGTGAGCACGAAGCGGCCCATTTCCCGGTCCAGGGTGAACACGTTGACCCCGTCGCCCAGGGTCAGCACCAGCAGGGTGGTGGGGCCGTAAACCGCATAGCCGGCGCAGACCTGCTGCGTGCCCGGCTGGAGGAAGGCCTGTTCGTCGGGTTCGACGCCTTCGGGGCAGCGCAGCACGGAAAAGATGGTGCCCACCGAGACGTTGACGTCGATGTTGGAGGAGCCGTCCAGGGGGTCGAACAGCAAGAGGTATTCGCCCTTGGGGTAACGATTCGGAATGACGTGCGGGTGCTCCATCTCCTCCGACGCCATGCCGGCCAGATGGCCGCCCCATTCGTTGGCCTCGAGCAGGATCTCGTTGGAGATCACGTCCAGCTTTTTCTGGACCTCGCCCTGGACGTTGTCGGAACCGGCGGAACCCAGCACGCCGGCCAGGCTGCCCTTGCCGATGGCGATGGAAATGGCCTTGCAGGCCCGGGAAACCACTTCGATCAGCAGCCGCAGGTCGCCGCAGATGGTGTTTTTGTCGCGTTGCTTCTCGATCAGGAAGCGGGAGAGGGTGATGGAGCGCATGGTCTTGGTGGGCGTGGAGGATCGGAGCCGGGATTATAGACAGTCGCCCTCGTCGAGAAGGCGGAATGCGATCAGGGGCGCATTCCGCCGCGGCATGTGCGTCAGGCCTCCACCATGTGCCGGATGACGTTGTTGAAATGGCCGATCCAGACCGGGTCGAACTGCTTGTCGCAGGCGTTGATCTCGGCGATGGCGCGTAGCAGGGATCGTCCCTTGCCGCGATCCCGGTGCTTCAGGGTGACGGCTTCGAAGGCGTCGATGATGGCGAGGATCTTGGCGCCCGGATGGATGTCGGCGCCCTTGAGGCCCGCCGGATAGCCGGCGCCGTCGGGCATTTCGTGGTGCTGCGCGACCATGATGGCGGCCTCGGTCCAGGGCGGCATCCGCTCCAGCAGCCCGGCGCCGAAGTGGGGGTGGTCGCGCAGGGCCTTGAGGTCCTCGGCGGACAGCTTGCCCATCTTGAGCCAGACTGATTCGGCCAGGAACATCATGCCGACATCGTGCATGTAGACGGCGGCGTCCAACTGCACGGGATTCACCGGGAATCCCGCGTCGCCGTTGGTGTCGCGGGCCAGGCGCAGCAGGCGTTCGCTGCGCCCCTGCAGCAGCGGCGAATGGGTTTCCAGTTGCAGGGCGATCTGCTTGAAGAAATTCAGATCGGCCGTGGCCTCGCTCTGCGCGCTGCCGGTGTCGGCCGCCGGCGCCTTGATGCTTGCGGCGATCTGCCGCGGGCGAAAGCCGGTGACGGCTTCGATCAGGTCGGCGCTGTGCCGATCGATGGCGTCGTTCTCCACCTCGCTCATGGCGTCCAGCCGCTGCACCAGCTCGGGCAGGCCGAGATTCACCAGGGAGCGATGGGTGACCAGGGCCTCGGTGGCCAGCTCCAGGCGATCCAGCGCGAGCAGGATGACCTCGGCCAGCAACTCCGAAAACTTGATCGTGTCCTCCCGCATCCGCGCCAGCAGGGTTTCGATCGGATGGGCGATCATCACGCCGACATCGACCTTGCAGATCGCGGCATCGCCCTTGATGTTGTGCAGGGCGCGGAACAGGTCGGCAATGACCGCGAAATCCTGGGGGTGGCGGCGCAAGCGGGCGATGTCCCGCTCGATGATGGGCGTCTTGTCGATCAGCGCATCGTAGAACTCCTGCAGGGCCTCCTGGTCGCGCACCGGGGGGTTGAGCAGGCTGCTGTAGTCGGGCATGGGAATCTCCAGGTTGCCGGTTCCGATTCATGCCATGTTAAACCAACTGAGGCTCGCCCCTCTTCGCCCCCCTCGGGGGGGGGCGATACGGCTCGCTGCGCTCGAAGTTACGGGGAGCGCTGTAGCGGTACCGATCGGTTGCGGCTGGCGCCGCGTGCCGCTTTTCCTTGCGACGGCGCGGCGGAAAAGCTCTGGCGGGGCAGAGCTGACGTTTTGACCTTGTGGGACGAGGAGGGGATTCGCCGTGCCCGCCGTGAAAAAACAACGGATTGCCAACGCTTGATCGCTCACTTGCACGGTGATGTGGCCAACCACGACACATCCGCTCCAACTCTGTGCCCTCTGTGGCTTGAAGTGTGGTTTTCAGAATGGTTCCTTGCTTTGCTAAGATGGACGCATGCCCGCCATCCTGCACCTGGAGCTGCCCGACTTCATCGCCGACGCCAATGATTCGGGGCTGGTCTTGCCGATCCCGGAGGAGCGGATGGCGTTCGTGATCGCCTTGGCGCGGCGGAATATCGCCGGCGGCGGCGGTCCCTTCGGCGCCGCCGTGTTCGAGCGGGATAGCGGACGCCTGGTGGCGGCGGGCGTCAATCGGGTGATTGCCTGCCGCTGCTCGTCGGCCCATGCGGAAATCGTCGCCCTGAGCCTGGCGCAGCAGCGCGTCGGCGGCTACGATCTGGGCGCCTCGCGACAACCGGCCCACGAACTGGTGAGCAGCGTGGAGCCCTGCGTGATGTGCCTGGGCGCCGTGCTCTGGTCGGGGGTGCGCCACCTGGTCTGCGGCGCTCGCGACGGCGATGCGCGGGCGGTGGGTTTCGACGAGGGCCCCAAGCCGGCGGCCTGGGGCGAGGAACTGCGCCGGCGCGGCATCGAGGTCACGCTGGACGTATTGCGCGACCAGGCCGTGAGCGTGTTGCGTGACTACGCGGTCGGCGGCGGCCTGGTGTACAACGCCCGCTGCGAATAGCGGGCGCCGCGACCCGTCGGAACGGCAGCCCTATATCCAGCCCGCGGTGGATAGCTCGTCCTTCAGGTAGGCGTAGTAGATGGGGGCGGCGATCAGGCCCGGGATGCCGAAAGCCGCCTCGAGCAGCAGCATCGCCAGGAGCAGTTCCCAAGCCCGTGCGGCGATGCGGCTGCCGATGATGTGTGCATTGAGAAAATATTCCAGCTTGTGGATCACGACCAGGAAAACCAGGGATGCCAGTCCCAGTTCCGGCGAGTGGGACAGGCTGACCACCACGATCGCGGTATTGGAAATCAGGTTGCCCACCACCGGCAGCAGGCCGGCGACGAAGGTGAGCGCCACCAGGGTCTTGGTCAAGGGCAGGTGTATGCCGCAGAGGGGCAGGACCAGGACCAGATACAGAGCGGTCAGGAATGTGTTGATCGCGGAAATGCGCACCTGGGCGAAAACGATGCGATGGAAGGCTGCGCTCAACTTGCGGGCCCGCTCCAGCAGGGCGGCCGCCAGGGGGCGATGGTCCGTGTCGGGATAGGTCTCGCGCAGCGCGACCATGGCGCCGATGACCATGCCCAGCAGCACGTGGGCCAGGCCGCGCGCCATGCCCTTGCCCACCAGTTGCAGATCGGCGCTGTGTTCCCGCAGCCAGTGGAGCAGGGCGTCGTGGATGGCCTCGGTGCCGGCGGGAAGCGCGGCGACCAGCCAGGCCGGCAGCGCGGCGCGGGCCTGCTCGACGATGGCGGCCAACTTGTTCGCCAGTTCCTGGAAACTGCCCGCTTCACTGCGCAGGAAGGCCAGCCCGAGCATTGCGGTTGCCGTGATCGCCGCGATCACCAGGACGCTCAGCAGCACCACCGCGGCCAGCCGGGCGCGATTGTCGGAAAGGTTGGATCCCAGCAGCGGGGCCAGCATATGCACCAGTTGATACACCAGGAGCCCGGCCAGGAGGGCGGGCAGCAGATGCAGATGCAGGATCAGCGGCAGGAGCAGGGCCGCCAGCAGCCAGGCGATCTGGCGGGCACGTTCGTCAGTGGGGGCCATGGGGCGTCGGTCAGTGCATGGAAACAGCCGCAGTCTACCTGCTCATTGGCAGTGAAACAGATGCCCGGTTACCGTGGTTCCGGAGATGCGGCAAGATCCCGGGCCACACGGAAACCGACATTGAAGGAGCGGTTGCGGGTGTCGTTGGTCAAACGGAACTGAATCCTGAGTCGCAACGGCTTGTAGTACCAAGAACCACCCCGCATCCCATGCTGGTGGCACTGGCCGGTATCGGTCCAGGCGCGCCCGTCACTCGGGGCGCCGTCGTAGTTTTCGCTGCGGCAGTCCTCCACCCACTCCCAGGCATTGCCCAGCATGTCGTAGAGCCCCCAGGCGTTGGGCCGGAAGTGGCCGACAGGCGAGGTTTGCCCGTAGCCATCCCGGCAATCGACCACCTCCCAGGCAGGGTGAGCATCCCGTGCGCTGAGATCGGCGCCGTTGGCAAAAACACATTGGGCGGCGGGCTTTTCATCGGGCCAGAACCGGCCGCGTCGGTGCCCGGCCTGCGCCGCATACTCCCACTCGGCCTCGGAGGGCAATCGATAACGCGCACCGGTTTTCGCGGAAAGCCAGCGTACATAGGACTGCGCATCGTCCCAACTGACGCATACCACCGGGAAGTCCTCGCCCTGCGGAAAGCCCGGAGCGAACCATCCCAGACGGGGCTCCGATATCCAATGATCCTCAGCATCGCTCGCCCAACAACCCGGCTTCTCGGGGCGATAGGCCGTGGCCTCCACGAACGCCCGGAACTGCGCCACCGTGACCTCATGGCGTCCCATGGCGAAACGCTTCACTGTCACAACATGGGGCGGTTGTTCGTCGGAGTCCGCCTCGGGCTCTGACGAACCCATCTCGAAATGCCCCCCGACGATCGGTGTCATTTCAGGGCATACCGGACATTCCCTGAACCCCTCGGCAGGCCAGGCCAGCGGGATGGAAAGGCACCCGCCCAACAACATGAACAGCGCGGTTCTCACGGTATTCCTGGGATATCAATGGTTTTACGTCTTGTCGGGAAGCGGCAAGACCGGGGTTCGACCGCCCCATTCGCTCGGGTCCATTCTATCGTCTGTGCCGCGCGGCTCGCGGCTTCTCTTCCCCGGATAGGGGCGAACCCGAGACCCCGACAGAGCTTTTCTGTCGGGCCGTCTCAAGGAAAAGCGGTCCGCGGCGCCAGCCGCAACCGATCGGTGCCGCTACAGCGTTCTCCGTAGTATCGAGCGCAGCGAGCCGTATCGCCCCCCCCCGGAGGGGGCGAAGGGGGGGGAACCCAAGATAAACTCCGCGGGTGAAAGCATGGATCGATTTTCCCTGTGAGGATGGTGGCCGGCTGTGCCGCTCCTTTTCCCGGCCGCGGCAGGTTCTGACCGCCCACCGGCCCGGCGAGGTGGCGCCGCTGCTGACGGCGGTCGAGCGTCATGGCCGCGCCGGCGGCTGGGCGGTGGGGTATGTCGCCTACGAGGCCGCGCCGGCCTTCGATCCGGCCTTGCGCACCCGGCCACCCCGGCCGGGCCGGCCTCTGGCGCTATTCGCGCTGTACGACGAGGCCGACGCGACACCGGCGCCGCTGCCGGCCGGTGCCTTCCGCTGCGGCCCCTGGAACATGGAAATGCCGCGCCACGCCGTCGAGGCCGAAGTGGCGGCCATCGTCGAGGCGATCGGGGACGGCCGCTACTACCAGGTGAATCTCAGCGCCCGTCTCACGGCTGTCTTCGAGGGCGAGCCGGGCGCACTGTTCCAGGCGCTGCGCCTGGCGCAGCCCGACGGCTATGGCGCCTGGTTCGACGGCGGCGACTGGCAACTGCTTTCCGTCTCCCCCGAATTGTTCTTCGACTGGACCCCGGCCGGCGAGCTCACTACCCGTCCAATGAAGGGCACCGCGCCGCGCGATGCCGACCCGGCCGTGGATGCCGCCGCGCGCCAGGCGTTGGTCGCGTCGGACAAGGAGCGGGCGGAAAACCTGATGATCGTCGATCTGCTGCGCAACGATCTGTCGCGCCTGGCGCGGCCGGGCTCGGTGAGCGTGCCGCGCCTGTTCGAGGTCGAGGCCCTGCCCACCGCCTGGCAGATGACGTCCACCGTGCGCTGCCGCACCCGGGCCGACGTGGGCCTGGCCGACGTGTTCGGCGCCCTGTTTCCCTGCGGCTCGGTGACCGGGGCGCCGAAAGTGGCGGCGATGGCGGCCATCGCCGAAAAGGAGGTGTCGCCCCGCGATGCCTATTGCGGCGCCATCGGCCTGGTGCGTCCCGGCGGCCATGCGGTGTTCAACGTCGGCATCCGTACCGTGAGCCTGGAACGGGACCTGGCCCGCGGTGTGGCCCATTGCGGCATCGGCAGCGGTGTGACCTGGGATTCCGACCCCGCCGCCGAATACGCGGAATGGCTGGTGAAGCGCCGCTTCCTGCTGCGGGCCAGCGCCGGGTTCGAATTGCTGGAGACCCTGCGCCTGGAGGACGGCTGCTACTGGCTCCTGGCGCGCCATCTGGCGCGGCTGGCGGACAGTGCCCGGCATTTCGGCTTTGTCTGCGACGAGGCGCGCGTCCGGCAGGCCCTGGCGGATACGGCGGAGCGTCATGCCGCTGGCGCCTGGCGGGTGCGCCTGCGCCTGGACCGTCGGGGCGCGCCGACGCTGGAGCGCTTTCCGTTGGAGGCGGCACCCGCCGCCGCAGTCGTCGATGTCGCGCTGGCCACCGGCCGCGTCGACAGCACTGACGAATTCCTGTGTCACAAGACCACCGAGCGTGCCTTGTATGCGCCGCACGCGCCGTTGCCGGACCGGTTCGATACGCTAATGTGGAATGAGCGCGGCGAGCTCACCGAGTTCACCCGCGGCAATGTGGTCGTGGAACTGGATGGCCGCCGCCTGACGCCGGCTTTGGCATGCGGCCTCCTGCCCGGCGTGCTGCGGGCGGAACTGCTGGCGCGCGGCGAGATCGCCGAAGCCGTGATCCGGTGCGAGGATCTGCCCCGCGCCACGGGCCTCTGGTTCATCAACAGCGTGCGCGGCATGTTGCCGGCGCGGCTGGTTCAAGCCGCGGAGCAAACGACTGACGGAGATGCGCCATGAAACGATTTGATCGCCTGACTCTTCTTCTGGCAACAGGGCTGGCGCTGACCGTCGCCAGCGGCTTGCTGTCGGCCGCCGAAGTGGAGGTCGGCATCGTCGACTCCCGCTTCGATCCGCCATCGGTACGGGTCGTCGCGGGTGACACGGTGCGCTGGCTCAACAAGGAAAAGCGCAACAACCATTCGGTGCTGTTCCACGGCGAGAACCTGGAGTCGGAACGCATGTTCCCCGGCGAGTCCTGGAGCCGACGCTTCGATGCGCCCGGCACCTATCCCTATAGCTGCGGCCCCCATCCGGAAATGCACGGCGAGGTGGTGGTGGTGCCCGTGGCGGCGGGCTCAGAGCAGGTCAAGCCCGCCCAGTAGGCCGCCCAGCGCCAACAGCCAGAGCGGATTGAGCCGGGTGCGGTAGGCCAGCACCATGGTGCCGGCGCTGAGCGCCCAGGCCGCCGGGCCGTGTCCGGCGGTTCGGGCCAGGAGCCAGGCGGTGGAGGCCACCAGACCGACGGTCACCGGCAGCAGACCGTTCTGGATGCGGGCACGCCAGGGGCTGGCTCGGAAACGCTGCCAGAGCCGGGCCACGACATAGGCGAGGATGCTGCTGGGCAGGCAGAAGGCGAAGGTGGCGAGCAGGGCGCCGGGCAGGCCGGCCACATGCCAGCCGATCAGGGTCACGATCAGCAGGTTGGGGCCGGGGGCGCCCTGGGCGATGGCGAACAGATCGTTGAATTCCCGCGCGCTCATCAAGTGGCCTTGTTCCACCACGATGCGGTGCATTTCCGGCATCACCGCGCTGGCGCCGCCGAAGGTGATCAGGGACAGGGCCGCCAGTTGCAGCGCCAAGCCGAACAGGAGGTCGGGTTTCACTGGGGCCGCAGCGCCAGGATCGACAGCGGTGCCAGCGCCAGCATCACCGGCGCCAGCGGCAGGCGCAGCAGGCCCACGGCGAGGAAGGTGGCAACGAGGAACAGCAGGCCCATGCGGGCGCCGCGGCGTCCGAGCGGGCGCGCCATTTTCAGCGCCATGTCGGCGAGCAGTCCGGCGGCCGCGGCGGCGATGCCGTTGAGGATGCGCCCCATCGTTTCCAACTGGCCGTAGTGGTCGTAGCCGATGCCCAGCAGGATCACGATGGTCATCGGCGCCGCCAGCAGGCCCAGCAGGGCGGCGCCGGCGCCGGGAATGCCTTGGTAACGGCTGCCCACCAGGATGGCGAGATTGCCGATGTTGGGGCCGGGAAGGAATTGGCACAGGGCCAGCAGGTTGGCGAATTCCGCCGGCTCCAGCCAGCGGCGCTTGTCCACCAGTTCCCGTCGCACCCAGGGCAGGGCGCCGCCGAAGGCGCGCAGCGAGATGGCCTGGAAGGCCAGGAACAACTGCGCCAATCCCGGAGCGGGCGCGCCCGACGGCAGGCTCATTTGTGGCGCCGGCGGCGGCGCCGCCGACCCGGCGCGCCGAACTCCTGGCGCAATGCCGACAGTTCCAGGAGTTGGGCCGCCACCGCGTGGTTGATGCTGCCAACCGGCACGTTGCCGTGGGCGTCGGGCGCGCCTGCGGGAATGCCGGTGAGCAGCTCGATCGCCTGATCCGCCTCGCTCACCGCATGGATATGGAAGCGCCCGGCGGCGCAGGCCTCGACCACGTCCTCGCGCAGCATCAGGTGCTTGACGTTGGCCTGGGGAATCAGCACGCCCTGCTCGCCGCTGAGGCCGCGGGCGGCGCAGAGGTCGAAGAAGCCTTCGATCTTTTCATTGACGCCGCCGATCGCCTGTACCTGGCCGTATTGATTCACCGAGCCGGTCATTGCCAGCGACTGGCGGATCGGCGCTCCCGCCAGCGCCGAAAGCAGGGCGCAAAGCTCGGCCAGGGAGGCCGAGTCGCCCTCCACCGGACCGTAGGATTGTTCGAAGACGATGCTGGCCGAGAGCGACAGCGGCAGTTCGCGGGCGAAGCGCGAGGCGAGGAAGGAGGAAAGGATCATCACGCCCTTGGAGTGGATCGCCCCGCCCAGTTCCGATTCCCGCTCGATGTCCAGCACGTCGCCCTCGCCCAGCCGCACCGTCGCGCTGATGCGTACCGGATGGCCGAAGGCCGCCTCGCCCAGCTCGCCTACGGCCAGGCCATTGACCTGGCCCACCCGGCCGCCGGCGGTGTCGATCAGCAAGATGTCCCGCTCCATCGCATCCAGGATACGTCCGGGAATGCGGTCGTTGCGGCGCCGCTGCGCCGCCAGCGCCGCCACCACGTCGGCGCGCTCGATCCGTTCGTGTCCCGCGCGTTCCGCCTGCTGGTCGGCCTCCTGCAACAGATCGGCGACGTGGCGGCTGGCGGTGGACAGCCGTTCCGCGTCCTCGGCCAGGCGCGCGGCATGCTCGATCACTCGCGCCACGGCCTCGCGCCGCAGCGGGCGCGTCCCGCTCTGGCGCGCCAGAGTGGCCACCAGCCGGGCGTAGAGCCGGGTCTGCTCGGGACTGCGCTCGACGCTGTCGTCGAAGTCGGCCGCCACCTTGAACAGGAACTGGAATTCCGGGTCGTATTCCCGCAGCAGGTAGTAGAGCATCCGTTCGCCGAACAGCACCACCTTCAGTTCCAGGGGCATCGGCTCCGGCTCCAGCGACTGGGTGCCGGCCAGGCCGAACACCTGGCCCAGGGATTCGATGCGCACCTGGCCCGATTTCAGCGCCCGCTTCAGCCCCTCCCAGGCATAGGGCTGCTCCAGCACCTTTTCCGCGTCCAGCAGCAGGTAGCCGCCGTTGGCCCGGTGCAGGGCGCCGGCGCGGATCATGGTGAAATTGGTGACCAGGGTGCCGAGGTGGGCGATCTGGTCCACCCGCCCGACCAGATTGGGATAGGTGGGGTGGTCCTCGCAGATCAGCGGCACGCCGGTCCTGGCGTCCTGGTCTACCACCAGATTCACCAGATAGCGCTGGGCCGTGATGCGTCCGCTCAGTTCCGTGGTGCCGGACTCGGCCTCGCCCTTCGATTCATCCTTCAGTTCGCTGCCCACTTCCATGACGTCGGCCATGGCTTCGTCGAGAAACGCCAGCACGTCGGGCAGGTCGGCGTAGCCGGCCTTGATGTCGTCGATCAGATGGCCCACCGCCAGGCTCATCGTCTCCCGCGAGAGCTGTTTGATCCGGGTCTGGGTTTCCCGCCGCCAGCGCGGGAACAGCCGCATCAACTGCTGCAGTTCCTCGCCGAAGCGGGCGATCAGGGTGCCGAAGCGCTCCCGCTCCGAGTCGGGCAGCTTGGCGAAATCCTCGGGCCCGAGGGCCTCGTTGCCCTTGATCGGGGCAAAGATGAAGCCATGCGGGGTGCGCAGGAGCGCCAGCCCCTCGTCTCCCGCCCGCTGGCCGAGCTGGCGCAGGGCGGTCTCCTCGCGCTGCTTCAGTTCCTCCTGCAAGGCTTCCATGCTGCTGCGGAAATCCTCGCTGTCGAAGGCGGCGGCAAGCGCGGTGGGCAACTCGCTGGCGAATTCCTGCATGTCCCGTCGCAGCCTGGCGCCGCGTCCGGTGGGCAGGCGCAGCAGGCGGGGCTTTTCCGGAGTGTCGAAATTGTTCACATAGCACCAGTCCGGCGGCGCCTCGCGATCCTGCGTGCCGCTCTTGATCAGGCGTTTCACCAGGGCGTGGCGGCCGCTGCCCGGCTTGCCCAGCACGAACATGTTGTAGCCCGGGCGCCGCATGGCGATGCCCATTTCCATGGCTTCGGTGGCCCGTGCCTGACCCAGCGATTCGACATCGTCCCGCAATTGGTCGGTGGCCTCGAAATCGAGCAGGGCCGGGTCGCAGCGACGGTACAGCTGATCCGGGGCCAGGGCGGGGACGGACAGATGAAGCGGGGGCGTTGGCTCGGTCGGAGGGCTCATAGCGGGCGGGGGGCCTGGCAATTCGGGGTTCTTCATTCTAGCGCCAGGATTTTTGCGAATCGTGAGGGGGTTGTATTCTTGGAAGCCGCTCAAACAAGATGTTCACGACAGGAAACACGATATGCGTCTGATTTGGAATGAAGCCCTTCGCACGGGTATGGAGGAAGTCGATCAGCAGCATCGGCAACTGATCGACATCATCAACGCGTTGGATTTCGCATGGGAGAACGATCAGTCGCCCGAGGAATTCGATCGGGGGGTTTCCCGGCTATCCGAATATGTCGTGTTTCACTTCGGTACCGAAGAAGCGCTCATGCTCACCCGGGGTGGCGATAGCCCTTATGTGGAGCGCCATCTCGGGGAGCACCGGCAATTCATCGAACACCTGGAAACATTCAAGCGTCTTCCGGAAGAAAGCCGCTGGCAGGGGGTCGCGTCCCTGGTGGATTACCTGAAAATCTGGCTCCTGGCCCATGTGATGGGTACCGACAAGCAGCTTGTCAGTATGGAGGGAAATGACGGGAAGTGAAGTGCGATGGACTATTCATCGGCGCGCCCCATCATCGAATGCAGGACCTTGTCCTTCAGTGCCACGGCATGAAAGATCGCCGCTGCGACGTGGAGGGCGACCAAGGCGATCAGACCATTGGCCAGGCCCTCATGCAGTTCCTTGAACGCCTTGGCCGTGTCCTTGCTCACGGGCAGCGGCGGTATATCCACCAAACCGAGCAGATCGATGGGCAGCCCTTTCCCCGATACCGCGATATAGCCACACACGGGTAGCAATATCATCAGCAGATAGAGGCCGAGGTGGCCTGCCTTGGCCAGCAAAGCCACGGCCGCCGCCATTGGATGAACGGGCGCTTTGACGAAAGCGCGCGTCAGCAACCGAGGCAAGGTCAGCAGGCCGATTGTCCCACCCAACAGAAAGTGGAATTGCATCAGCCGCGCGCGCAGGGGATCCGCTTTATCGAACGCCTCATGGCTCCATACAGCCCCGATGCACAGAACCATGAGCAGAACGGTCAACCAATGTTGAGCCCTGATGAGGGGAGGCCAGTTGTTGTTTCGCATCGCGTCATCCCAAACTGAAGTTGCTGTGAACTTTAGACGAATACCATTGATGGAATCTTAAAGTGAATACCCGGATATGGGTTGAAAAGTCGCAGGGCCGTCGCATGCATCCTCAGCACTTCATGGCCGGCATGCATGCCCTGCTTGGGTTGGATCGGGTCTCGACATCCGGGTGATGTCGGCGGATCAAGCCGCGTCAGTATTTGAGTTCGAGGCGCGCCGCCCAGGTGAGGTAGGTCTTGGTCACCGTCCTTGCCACTTGATCGATCGGGCCAAAGGTGGCCTGGTTCGCCGTTGCGTAATCGGCATGGAGAAGGTTGGAAGCCGACAGCCGTAGCTGCGTATTCGGATCGAAACGCCAAAGCGCGTAGAGATCGAAAACGCGTTTCAGACCCTGGCCGTAGATCTGGTTGTCGGTTTGCTGGACCGAGTAGGCCGGTGTCCAGTTCATGTTGCCGCCCAGGGTCAGGGGCAGGCTGCGCAGGCGATAGTCGGCACCGAGGTTTGCCGTGAAGGTCGGTTGCTGATCCAGTCGATTGTTCGGACCGACCACCCCGTCGACATGAGACCAGAACCGGCTGTAGTTGGCGCGCAGATCGATCGGTGGCGCCTCCGGATAAACCTCGGGCAGCCTCAGTTTGGCTTCCAGTTCGAGTCCCTGGGTCACGGCCTGACCGAAATTCTGCGGAGAACTCAGCCACCGCTGTGACGGCGACCAGCCGACCGTCTGCAAGGACGTCACATTCCGGATCAGGTTTTCGATGTTCCGGCGGAAGCCGCCGATGCTGACCAGCCCGCCTTCGGAAAAATAATGCTCGTAGGCGAGGTCCAGTCCCCAGGCAAGTTCAGGCTTCAGGAAGGGATTGCCGGAGGTGTCGGGGCTCGTCGCGGTGTTCGTGCCCGATGCCGGGTAGCCGCTGGCAAGCCTAGGGCGCGGGACCAGGTTCGCCAGGGTCGGCGATTTGTAGCTTCGGGTCAGGCTCAGTCGTATCTGGTCCTTGCTCTCCTCGGTGAAGCGCCACACGCTGTGGAGGAGCGGGCTGGCGACGCTGCTGTCGTTTTCGATGGCGTTGTTCAGCCAGTCGCTCCGGGTATGGACGGATTCCCAGCGCAGCCCGGCGTAAGCCGACCACAGGGGCGTGACGTCCCAATCCCTCTGCCCGAAAAGGGCGTAGCGCCGGGTGCCGGCTTCCAGTGTCGTGCCGTATTGGGCCAGTTGGACCACGCCATCCTGCACGGTCGTGTCCGTTTCGTTGCGATGGCTCTGCTCGACTTCCCAGCCCAGGGAAAAACTTTGTCCCGGCTGCGTGGACTGCGTGTACTTGCCGGCATTGCTGAAACCGCTGTCGCGTATTCCGCTGTGGCTCAGGGTCGTATGGGCCGGAAGGCCGGCCGCATCGTATTCGTGCCGCGATGTCTGACTGCTGCTGTCCGCATAATTGCCGTTCAGGCGGATTTCGAGCCTGGCGTCGTTGTCGAGTTTGTGGCGCCAGGTACTCATGGCGCGAAACAGCGTACTGTCCGATTCGGTACGCCAATTGGCCGTACGGTAGATACCGTCGCCGATCGGTGTATCCCGCAGGGACGTGCCGAAAGTCGTGTTTCTCGAAGCCATCAGAAACGGCATGACGATCAGGCTGTCGCCGCCGGTCAGCTTCCAGTTCAGGCGGGTGCCGAGATGCAGGTTGTCGGAGATCGCCTGGCTTTTGTCCTGCTGCGTCTGGAGCAGGGTCGGGGTCGATGTCAGCGCATTGCGTGCTTCGGTATGGGTTTGCGTCTCCGAAGTTTGATTTCGATGGGCGACGTTGGCATTGATGTTGTAGCTGAAGTCGTTCAGCGTGTCGCCCCGCTGGAACGAGAAGGATGGCTGGAGGTGGCCGTTTTCCCAGCCCAGGGCGAAACGTCCTTGGTTGTCGCGCCGGACATGGTTTTCTCGCAACACGATATTGATGATGCCGGCGATGGCTCGGGCGCTATGCTCGGCAACCGGCGCCCGCATGATTTCGATCTGCTCGATCTGCTCCGGCGCCAGGGAATCCATGGAAAAACCCCGTGGCGCCGGTTCGCCGTTGATCAGGATCATGGTGTAGCCGTTACCCAGCCCCCGCATGCGGATGTCGCCTCCGCGCCCCGGTGTGCCGGACAAGGTGACGCCGGGCAGCCGCTTCAGAATGTCGCCGACGGAACTGTCTCCGTAGCGGTCCAATTCCTCTCGGCCATAGACGATTTTGGCCGCAGTCGAAAAGCGCCGCTTGTCCACATCCTTGATGGCTTTCGCCGTGATCAGGACGTCTTTCATGATGAGCACGGATTCTCCAGGGGCGCGGCGCGGACTCTGGGGGGCGGTGCCGTCGTCGGTTTCGGCGGCGATGGCTTCCATGCCATGGAGCGATAGGACGGCGATCCAATGGCATGCAAGGGACAGGGCGCGTGACAATTCGGTAACCTTTGTTCCGGCTGGCGGCGTAAGCGGCGCTGAGGTGTGCGGCGGGAGTTGATCCGGTGCGGTCGACCGGGCGAGAGCACCGGCCGCTGGCGTTTATAGCGTATTCCCTCCCGTGCCTCGGCATGCGATTGAGACAAAATATTTTCGGGGTGGCCGCCGCCGTGCGCGGCAGGTAAATGCAACGGCGCTGCAATCGTGGGTGGTCAGTCCGTTGCCGATGAAATCATGGTTAGCGCATGTCGGTCCGCGCCGGTGGGAAGAAGACCGGAAAGGGCCAAGGACGGTACCGGCAGTTCCTGGGTTACTCCAGACCGATGTCCTTGAAGAAGTGCTTCATCTCCTCCCATGAGCGCCGGTCCGCCTCGGCGTTGTAAGCGGCGCCTTTCGAGTTGTCGTTGCCGGCGTCGGGATTGGTGAAGGAGTGGACCGCCTTCGAGTATTTCACCAGTTGCCAGTCGACATTGCCGGCACGCATCTCGTCTTCGAACGCCTTGACCTGCCCGGCCGGAACGAACGGATCGTCCGCGCCGTGCAGCACCAGCACCTGGGTCCGGATGTGCCTGGCATCGTCGGGAGTCGGGGTATCGAGGCCGCCGTGGAAACTGACGACGCCCTTGATGTTCGCGCCGGCGCGGGCCAGTTCAAGCACCGCCGTTCCGCCGAAGCAGTAGCCGATCGCTGCGATCCGCGTGGGATCCACGCCCTTTTGGCGCCGGAGCTCCTCCAGCGCGGCGTGGACGCGCGCACGGAAAAGGCCGCGGTCGTTCTTGTAGATGGCCGCCGTCGCCGCCGCATCCTTGGGATTGCCGGGGCGCACGCCCTTGCCGTAGATGTCTGCGGCGAATGCCACATAGCCCAGGTGTGCAAGCCGCTCGGCGCGGCCTTTCACATACGGTCCCAGACCGGTCCATTCGTGCACGATCAATACCCCAGGCCTCTTGGCGGGACCGTGCGTGTCGTAGGCCACGAATCCCTCGAGCACGGTATTTCCCTGCCGGTACTCCACCGCCTGTGTCACCACCTCCGCGCCGGCCTGCATCGAAAAGAAGCAAACCGTCGGAATGAGCCAGTAACGTACGAGATTGTGGATGGCGGTCATGTCCAGCTCCTTTCAATGCGCGTGATGCGCAGGTGTGTTGGGTTCGGACGAAATGAGGGTGGCCTTGAATGACAGAAGGCTGCCGCGCGGGGAGCTTGGAAAAGCCCCGAGGCGGCAGCCTCCTTCGAATGCCTGCAGGCTACGGTAGGCGCCCGAACTCAACTCGTTTCATGGTAGCCCACCATGGCAATCCGGCCAGAACACGGCCGGTATTCAAGCGTCGGTTCAGCGGATGAGATCAACCACCACTTTCACCAGTACGAAAAGCAGCGCGGCGGCGATCAGAAACTGACTGATCCGGCTCGCGTAAGTGATGGATTTGGATTCCGGGACGTAGGGTTGGGGTGCCTTGCTCATTTGAACTCTCCTGATTGTGTTGCGATGCATCATTTTTATACCTTAACTCTCGGCGAGTCAAGCATTGGCGCGGTTATTTTTAATATTGCGCAGCAGTATCCGGTGACTCCTTCACTACGTGTCTAGTCCCGCCTGGTTATAAACACGTTTTTTGAACAATTCTGGTTTTTTCTGCTGCCATTCCTTGAGCGCCTGAATGGGAGAACGATGGTTGAGTGCGCGCTGCGGAATCTGCTGGTTGTAGGTTTTTACATAGCGCGCAAGCGTCGTCTCCAACTCAGCGGCTGAAGCAAATCGGGTCTGGCTCACCACCTCACTGATTCGGCCATTGAAACGCTCGACCATCCCGTTGGTCTGCGGGTGGCGTGGCGGGCACAGGCGGTGCTCGATGTTCAGCGCCGCGCAGCGTACATCAAAGACGTGGCGTCCTGTGGGCTCACGCTTTTTGCTTGTGAAGCGGTCGGTAAACTGGCTGCCGTTGTCCGTGAGCAGTTTGACGATCTTCATCGGTGCGGCGCGTTCCAGGCGGTTCAAAAAATCCACGCTGCTACGCTCGCTTTGATCGGCATAGATATGCATGAACACCCAGCGTGTGGCGCGATCGATAGCCACAAACAGGTAGCGCCGCTCTTTTTCGTCGGGCATCTGCGGTAAGTACTTGATATCCATGTGCAGGAAGCCTGGCTCGTAATCCTTGAAGGTTTTGACAGAGGGCTGGATTTCGCCTGCATCGGCCAGTGCCTCGGCTTGTTGTTGGCGCAGGTTGGCCACGCCATGGCGGCGCAAGCAGCGATCCAGTCCCGAGCGCGAGACTTCCGGATTGATGAATTCGCGCACCACAGCCACCAGGTCATCTAACGGCAGCAGCGTCAGGCGCCGTAACGCCACGACAATCGCCTCTTGCGCAGGCGTCAGCGTGGTACAGAGCTTGTGCGGGCGGTGCGATAAATCCTCCGGACTATCGCGCCGCTTCCACTTACGCGCGGTCGCTACGCTGATGTTGTAGCGTTCTGCCAACTCAGCCAGCGATGCGGATGACTGCTTGATCTCTGTTCGCGTTCGAGGGGTCGTTCGGGCTTGGGCGTGGACTTCACTCATGTCGCTTGCTTCGCTTTCAAGGTTTCAATCAGACCACGCATCACTTCTCTTGCTCGAAAGAGTGGCCAGCTACGAAGCGGGATATGATCACACGGGATGCAACAACTACGCGACCAACGCTAGCTCCGTCTGACGAGGATGAACCGGCTTGCGCCGGCGAATGTTGGCGGTGGCGTTGTTGTTACAATCGCCAAGCCAAACGTCCTAAAAAACTATTTTCGATCAGGAGGAGTCACGCATGGGCAGACTTGCAAACAGAACGGCCATCGTTACCGGGGCCGGTCTCGGTATCGGCAAGGGAATCGCGCGTCGCCTCGCGGCCGAGGGGGCGGCGGTGGTGATCGCGGAGTACAACGAGGCGGCGGGCCAGGCGGCAGCGGAGGAAATCCGCCGGGACTTTGGCGCCAACGGCGCCAAGGCGTTGGCACTGACCGTGGATGTGCGCGACAAGGTCCAGGTGCTGTCCATGGTGGATGCTGTGGTGAAGGCCTTCGGCACGGTCGACATCCTGGTGAACAATGCCTGGGCCTCACGGCCGGGTGGCAAGAACATGTCCCCCGTGGAAGCCAAGGTCGACGAGGACCTGGATCACGCCTTCAAGATCGGCTACATGTCCGCCTTCTGGGCCATGCAGGCCGTTTTCCCGCTGATGAAGGAACGACAATGGGGCCGCATCATCAATCTGGCATCGCTGAACGGCGTCAATGCCCATCCCTACACTCTGGAGTACAACTCGGCCAAGGAGGCGTTGCGCGCGTTGACCCGTACCGCTGCCCGTGAGTGGGCTCAGCATCAGATCTGCTGCAACATCATCTGCCCCGGCGCGGCCACCGAGGCCTACAAGAAGTTCGCCGCGGCCCAGCCCGAGAATGCCGCCCAGATGCTGAAACTGAATCCGATGGGACGGATGGGTGACCCGGAGTTCGACATCGGCAGCGTGGCGCTGTTCCTGGCCAGCGACGATGCCCGCTATCTCACCGGCAACACCCTGTTCGTCGATGGCGGCAGCCACATCAACGGTGTGCCTTGGATGGCGGGAGGCACCTGACGGCAGGGGGGGCGGACCGCTGCCACGCCCCCTCCATTCGGCAGCGGGCCGTGATTGATCGCAGTACCCGGCGCGTCAGATCTGTTCGGGTTGCATTTCAATGGCGCCGCACGGGCACTCGGCAACGCACAGCCCGCAGCCCTTGCAGTAGTCGTAGTTGAAGCGGAAGCGCCGGCCCGGCCCCAGCTTGATCACGGCGTTGTCGGGGCAGACGCCGTAGCAGTTGTCGCATTCGAAACAGTTGCCGCAGGACAGGCAGCGCCGGGCTTCGAACAGGGCGTTGTCCTCGCCGAGTCCGCCCTTCACTTCCTCGAAGTTGCTCTGGCGCCGGGCGGCGTCGAGCATCGGCCGCTGCTGGTGGGGGGCGTCGGTGTAATACCAGGTGTTCAACTTGTCGTGGGTGGCGACCGCGTGCTTGGGCGGCGGCGCGTAGGCGCGGCCGTGGAGCCAGGCGTCGATGTGGCGGGCCGCTTTTTTGCCGTGGCCCACGGCCACGGTGACGGTGCGTTCCGAGGGCACCATGTCGCCGCCGGCGAAGATGCCGGGATGGCCGGTCATCATGTCGGCGCCCACCTGCACCACGCCATCATGGATCTTCAGGCCGGGCACGCCCTCCAGCAGGGACAGATCGACGTCCTGGCCCAGGGCCAGCACCAGGGCGTCGGCCTCGATGGTCTCGAACTCGCCGGTGGGCTGGGGGAACCCGCTGGCGTCCAGTTCCATCTTCTCCACCGTGAGCGCACCCTCGTCGGCGCGCTTGATGGTGGACAGCCACTTGATCATCACGCCTTCCTGCAAAGCTTCCTCCACCTCGAAGTCGTGCGCCGGCATCCGGTCCCGGGTGCGGCGGTAGACGATCACCGCCTCGGTGGCGCCCAGTCGCCGCGCGGTGCGGGCGGCGTCGATGGCGGTGTTGCCGCCGCCGTAGACCACTACCTTGCGCCCCAGCAGCGGCTTCTCGTCGCCTTCCATGGAGCGCAGCAGGGAGACCGCGTCCATGATCCGCGCCGCGTCGCCGGCGGGAATGTAGGCGCGCTTGCCGATATGGGCGCCGACGGCGAGGAAGGCGGCGTCGAAACGGCCTTCCCGCATGGCGTCGAGAATCCGTTCCACTTTCCGGTCGAGCCTCAGCGTCACCCCCAGGTCGAGGATGCGCTGGACTTCCGCCTCCAGCACGGCGCGAGGCAGGCGGTACTGGGGGATGCCGAAGCGCATCATGCCGCCGGCCAGCGGGCCGGCTTCGTGGACTTCCACCTGATGTCCCAGCCGCGCCAGGTGGTAGGCGGCGGACAGGCCGGAGGGACCGGCGCCGACCACCAGCACCCGCTTGCCGCTCGACTGCGCGGGTTTGGCGAAGGCCCAGCCCTGCTTGATCGCCTCGTCGCCGAGGAAACGCTCCACCGCGTTGATGCCCACCGCCTCGTCCAGTTGTCCCCGGTTGCAGGCGCTCTGGCAGGGGTGGTAGCAGACCCGGCCCATGATCGCGGGCAGCGGGTTGTCCTCGGTAAGCACGCGCCAGGCGGACTCGTAGTCGCCGGACTCGGCATGGAACAGCCAGCCTTGGATGTTTTCGCCGGCGGGGCAGGCGGCATTGCAGGGCGGCAGGCGGTCGACATACACGGGCCGGGCGGTGCGCCAGGAGCCGGTGCGGTTGGCCAGGCTGGAACCGACGTCGAGGGTGATGGCGAAGGGCTTATCCATGGCGATGTTCTCCGGAATGGCGGGTGGTCATCGGGATTCCTCGGTCAGTCGGTAGCGGCGGATGTTGCGCTCGGCCAGGGCCTGGAGTTGGGCGATCACCTCGTTGCGCGGGGTCGGCGCGAACAGGTGGGCATAGCGTTTCTGCGGCCGCAGGTAGTCCTCCACCGGCAGCGGCTTGCGGATTTTCAGCGCACCGGTGATCTCGCCGCCTTCCGCTTCGAACACCGGGAACAGACCGGTCTCCTTGGCCAGCCGGGCGATGCGGATCGTGTCGTGGGAGGCGGTGCCCCAGCCCAGCGGGCAGGGCACCAGGATGTGGATGTAGCGGGCGCCGCGGATGCCCATGGCCCGCCGCACCTTGGTTTCCAAGTCGTGCAGATCGGCCACGGTGGCGGTGGCGACATAGGGAATCTCGTGCGCCAGGGCGATCGCCGGGACGAACTTGCCCTGGCCGAAGACGTTGCCCGGCTCCGCGCCCACCGCCGCCGTGGTGGCGGTTCGGGCCGCCGGCGGGGTGGCGGAGGAGCGCTGCACGCCGGTGTTCATGTAGCCCTGGTTGTCGTAGCAGATGTAGAGCACGTCGTCGTTGCGCTCGAACATGCCCGACAGGCAACCGAAGCCGATGTCGGTGGTGCCGCCGTCGCCGCCCTGGGCGACCACGCGCACCGGATTGCCCTTGACCTTCATCGCCGCGGCGATGCCGGTGGCGACGGCCGCGGTGTTGCCGAACACCGAGTGGATCCAGGGAATCTGCCAGGAGGTTTCCGGATACGGCGTGGAAAAAACCTCCAGGCAGCCGGTGGCGTTGGCGGCCACCATCTGGCCGCCGCAGGCTTCCATCGCGGCATCGATGGCGTAGCGCGCGCCCAGCGCCTCGCCGCAGCCCTGGCAGGCGCGGTGGCCGGAGTTGATGGAGTTGAAGCGCTTTGCGCTGGACTGGACGCTGCGCTGCTGCGTCTCCAGCAGGCGGTTGCCGACGGTGAAGGTGCCGGTCTGGTAGAACTTGACGGGTTGGAAGGCCATCGCCGCGCTCCTGTTCAGTAATTTCTGGCGGCGACGACGCCCACGTCGCGCAGCAGGTTCTCGGCGATGGGGCCGGAGCGGCGCATCTGCCGTTCCCGTTCCAGTTGCCGGTCCACGATGGCCCGGTCGAGGTCGAGGAAGGTGAGGTGATCCAGCGCGTCCCGTTCCGCTTCCCGGAACAGCTTGTGCAGCGACTTCTTGGTGATGGCGCGGCCGCCGAGGCCGGCGATCACGGTGTAGCCAAGTAGCTGCAGGCCCGACAGGGCCATCCGCACGTCGGTGGACAGGATTCCGCCGATGCCTACCGCCAGGCTCTTTTCCAGCACCACCACGCGCTTGGCGCCGGCCAGGGCGGCCCGTACCGCGTCCAGCGGGAAGGGGCGGTAGCTGACGATGCCCAGCGCGCCGATGGCGTGGCCGTCGGCGCGCATTTCGTCGATGGTGTCCTTGATGGTGCCCAGCACCGAGCCCATCGCCACGACGATGGTTGCGGCGTCCTCGGTGCGGTAGGGACGCACCAGGCCGCCGCTGTCGCGGCCGAAGATTTCCCGGAAATCGGCGGCGTATTCGGGGATGCGCGCCAGGGCCTGCATCTGTTTGGCGTGGGCCAGATAGCGCACTTCCATGAAGGCCTCGGGGCCGACCATGGCGCCGATGGAGACCGGTTCGGCCGGGTCCAGCACCTGGCGCGGCGCATAGGGCGGCAGGTAGGCGTCCACCTGGGCCTGCCCGGGCATGTCCACCCGCTCGTAGGCGTGGGTCAGGATGAAACCGTCCATGCAGACCATCACCGGCATCGACAGCTCCTCGGCCAGGCGGAAAGCCTGGATGTGCAGGTCCAGGGCCTCCTGGTTGGTCTCGGCGAACAATTGCAGCCAGCCGGAGTCGCGCTGCGAAAGGGAGTCGGAGTGATCGTTCCAGATGTTGATCGGCGCACCGATGGCGCGGTTGGCGATGGTCATCACGATCGGCAGGCCCAGCCCCGATGCGTTGTACACCGCTTCCGCCATGTAGAGCAGGCCCTGGCTGGCGGTCGCGGTGTAGGCGCGGGCGCCGGCGGCGGAGGCGCCGATGGCCACCGACATCGCGGCGAATTCCGATTCCACGTTGACGAACTCGCAGGGGCTCAGGGCGCCGGTCTTCACCAGCTCGCCGAGGGCCTCGACGATATGGGTCTGCGGCGAGATCGGATAGGCGCAGATCACTTCGGGGCGGCACAGCGCCACCGCTTCCGCCACGGCGCGGGAACCTTCCATCTGCTTAAGCATGGCCGGGTTCCTTTGCGAGGGTGGCCGCCATTTCGGCGCGGACGACATCGAAGGCCTCGCCGGCGGCGACGACGTTGCCTTCGGCCACCTTGGCCGGGAAGCGCTCACGGATCGCCTTGGCCACCGATTCCAGTTGGATCAGCCCGGAAAGGGCGGCGAAACCGCCCAGCAGCGGCACGTTGGGCAGAGACCGGCCCAGGTGCCTCAGTGAAATTTCCGTGGCCGGCACGGTGCACAACCGTTCCGGGCGGCAGCCGCGGACGAATTCGCCCAGTCCCAGCGCCTCGAAGCTGCGGGAAGTATTGATCAGGATGTAGCCGTCCCGCTTGAGGCCGGCGAAGACATCGACCTGGTGGAGCAGGGTGGGGTCCTGGATGATCAGGGCGTCGGGCTCCATGATGGGTTCGCGCAGCCGGATCTCGCGGTCGTCGATGCGGCAGAAGGCCACCACCGGCGCGCCGGTACGCTCCGAACCGAAGCTGGGGAAGGCCTGGGCATGGCGGCCTTCGTCGAAGGCGGCGACGGACAGCGTCTCGGCGGCGGTGACCACGCCTTGGCCGCCGCGACCGTGGATTCTTACCTGGAACATCGGGCCTGGCTCCTTGTCTTCGAGTGTATCCGTAGGTTAACCCGCCTTGCCGGTCGCGTCATCTTTGGATACTATGTTTCGCAATACGGTTTTTGATCTCGCATTGCAAAATATTGGCAACCAACCGGGCTACCTTCCGGTCATGGTTTAAGCTAGGCGGAACGCTTGCTACCCTCAAGCGACAACAACAACTCTCACGAGGAGGAAACGATGAGTTCCTTGCCGTCCCTGCTGGCGTCCGGCGATGCCGATCCCCAGGAAACCCTCGAGTGGCTGGACGCTCTGGAAGCGGTGATCGAGCAGGTGGGACCGGAAAGGGCCCACTACCTGATCGAACGCCTGATCAAACTGGGCCAACGCGCGGGCATCAACCTGCCCTACAGCGCCAATACCGAATACATCAACACCATTCCGCCGGACCGGCAGATCATCGCGCCGGGCGACTACGCCATCGAAAACCGCATCCGCGCCTACGTGCGCTGGAACGCCCTGGCGATGGTGTTGCGCGCCAACAAGGACGATTCGGGGCTGGGCGGCCACATCGCCAGCTTCGCTTCCGCCGCGACGCTGTTCGACGTCGGCTACAACCATTTCTGGCATGGCATCGACTCCCCCCAGGGCAGCGATCTGGTCCTCATCCAGGGCCATTCGGCGCCCGGCGTCTATGCCCGGGCCTTCATGCTGGGCGGGCTCTCCGAGGAGCAGCTCAACAACTTCCGGCGCGAGGTGGACGGCAAGGGGCTGTCCTCCTATCCCCATCCCTGGCTGATGCCGGAGTTCTGGCAATTCCCCACGGTCTCCATGGGCCTGGGGCCGCTGCAGGCCATCTACCAGGCCCGCTTCATGAAGTATCTGCAGGATCGGGGCCTGGCCGAAACCAGCGGCCGCAAGGTCTGGGCGTTCATGGGCGACGGCGAGATGGACGAGCCCGAGTCGATGGGCGCCATCGGCATGGCCGGCCGCGAGAAGCTCGACAACCTGATCTTCATCGTCAATTGCAATCTGCAGCGCCTGGACGGCCCGGTGCGCGGCAATGGCAAGATCATCCAGGAACTGGAGTCCGACTTCCGCGGCGCCGGCTGGAACGTGATCAAGGTGATCTGGGGCAGCTACTGGGACCCGCTGCTGGCCCAGGACAAGACGGGCCTGCTGCGCCAGCGCATGATGGAGTGCGTCGACGGCGACTATCAGACCTTCAAATCCAGGGATGGCGCCTATGTGCGCCAGCATTTCTTCGGCAAGTATCCGGAGCTGGCGAAAATGGTCGCCAACTGGAGCGACGACGAGATCTGGCGCCTGAACCGCGGCGGCCACGATCCCCACAAGGTCTATGCGGCCTACCACGCGGCGGCGAATCACAAGGGCCAGCCCACGGTGATCCTGGCCAAGACCATCAAGGGCTACGGCATGGGCGAGTCGGGCGAGGCCCAGAACATCACCCACCAGCAGAAGAAGATGGGCACCACCTCGCTGAAGGCCTTCCGCGACCGCTTCAAGCTGCCGATCAAGGACGAGGAACTGGAAAGCCTGCCCTACCTGACGTTCGAGGAAGGCTCGCCGGAGCTCAACTACATGCGCGAACACCGCATGGCCCTGGGCGGCTATCTGGCCAAGCGCCGGCGGGCCGTGGAGTCGCTGCCGGTGCCGCCGCTGTCGGCCTTCGAGGCGCAGTTGAAGGGGGGCGGCGAGGGGCGCGAGTTCTCCACCACCATGGCTTTCGTGCGCATCCTCAACGTGCTGCTGAAGGACAAACTGATCGGCAAGCGGGTGGTGCCCATCGTGGTGGACGAGTCCCGCACCTTCGGCATGGAGGGGCTGTTCCGCCAGATCGGCATCTGGAACCAGGACGGCCAGAAGTACGTGCCGCAGGACGCCGATCAGTTGATGTTCTACAAGGAGTCCAAGAACGGCCAGATCCTCCAGGAAGGGATCAACGAGGCGGGCGCCATGGCCAGCTGGATCGCCGCCGCCACCTCCTACTCGACCCACGGCGTGCAGATGATCCCGTTCTACGTCTTCTATTCGATGTTCGGCTTCCAGCGTTTCGGCGACCTGGCCTGGGCCGCCGGCGACTCCCGCTCGCGCGGCTTCCTGGTGGGCGGCACCTCGGGCCGCACCACGCTGAACGGCGAGGGTTTGCAGCACGAGGACGGCCACAGCCAGGTCCTGGCGGCGACCGTGCCCAACTGCATCGCCTACGACCCCACCTTCGCCTACGAGGTGGCGGTGATCGTGCAGGACGGCCTGCGCCGCATGGTGGCCGAGCAGCAGGACGTGTATTACTACCTGACGGTGCTGAACGAGAACTACGAGCACCCGGCGATGCCCGAAGGCGCGGCCCCCGACATCCTGAAGGGCATGTACCTGTTCAGGAAGGGCGCCGCCTCCAACGGCCCGCGCGTGCAGTTGCTCGGCTCCGGCGCGATCTTCCGCGAGGCCATCGCCGCCGCCGATCTGCTGAAGAGCGACTGGGGCGTGGAAGCGGACCTGTGGGGCTGCCCCTCCTTCAACGAGTTGGCGCGGGACGGCCAGGACTGCGCGCGCTGGAACCTGCTCCACCCCAACGACGAGCAGCGTGTGCCGCATGTCGGCGCCTGCCTGGCGGACACCCGCGGCCCGGTGATCGCCGCCACCGACTACATGAAGCTCTACGCCGAGCAGATCCGCGCATTCGTGCCCCGCGCCTACCGGGTGCTCGGCACCGATGGCTTCGGCCGCTCCGACACGCGGGAGAAGCTGAGGCATTTCTTCGAGGTGGATCGCCACTGGATCACCCTGGCGGCCTTGCGCGCCCTGGTGGACGAGGGTGCGGTCGACGGCGGCATGGCGGCGGAGGCGGTGACCAAGTACGGTCTCGATCCGAACAAACCCAACCCCACCCGCGTCTGAGGAGCCGAAGATGAGCCAGTTGCTTGAAGTGAAGGTGCCGGATATCGGCGACTTCGGCGCCATCCCGGTGATCGAGATCCACGTCAAGGCCGGCGACGCGGTGGCGGCCGAGGACAGCCTGATCACCCTGGAGTCCGACAAGGCGACGATGGACGTGCCGGCTCCGGCGGCCGGAACCGTGAAGGAAGTGCGGATCGGGCTGGGCGACAAGGTTTCCGAAGGCACGGTGATCATGGTGCTGGAGGCCGACACGGCGCTGCCCGCTTCCGCGCCGCCCGCCGCTCAGCCGGTCGCCCAGGCACCGGTGGTCGCGTCGGTAATCGCATCGGCGGAACCGAGCGCGCCGCCGGCCGAGGACCGCGAGGACGAACTGGGCCGCTTCCGCCCGGCGGAGCAGGAGCCGATCCTGGCGCCGTCACCCAGCCATGTGCCTTCACCGGGCCAGATGGCGGCGGAAATGATGGGGGGGCACAAGGCTCATGCCAGCCCATCGGTGCGGGCCTATGCCCGCGAACTGGGCGTGGAGGTCGGCAGGCTGACCGGCAGCGGCCCCAAGGGCCGCATCCTGCGGGAAGACGTGCAGCGTTACGTGAAGGGCCTGGTGAGCGGCGCCGCGTCGGCATCGCCGGCGCCGACTGCCGCCGGCGGGCTCAATCTGCTGCCCTGGCCGCAGGTGGATTTCGCCAAGTTCGGGCCGGTGCAGAGCCAGCCCCTGTCGCGGATCAAGAAGCTCTCGGGCGCCAACCTGGCCCGCAACTGGGCGATGATTCCCCACGTCACCCAGTTCGACGAGGCCGACGTCACCGACCTGGAGGCCTTCCGGACGCAGGTGAACCAGGAGAGCGAAAAGAGCGGCGGCGCCAAGCTCACGATGCTGGCTTTCCTGCTCAAGGCCTGCGTCTCCGCCTTGCGGAAATTCCCCGAGTTCAACGCCTCTCTCGACGGCGACAACCTTGTCCTCAAGCAGTACTTCCATCTCGGCTTCGCCGCCGACACGCCCAATGGCCTGGTGGTGCCGGTGATCCGCGACGTGGACAAGAAGACCGTGCTGGAACTGGCCGCCGAGACCGCGACCCTGGCGAAGAAGGCGCGGGAGGGCAAGCTGGCGCCGGCCGAGATGCAGGGCGGCTGCTTCTCCATTTCCAGCCTTGGCGGCATCGGCGGCACGGCGTTCACGCCCATCATCAACGCGCCGGAGGTGGCCATCCTGGGCGTCTCGAAATCCGAGACCCGGCCCCGCTGGAACGGCCGCGAGTTCGAACCGCGCCTGATGCTGCCGCTCTCCCTGTCCTACGACCACCGGGTGGTCGACGGCGCGGCGGCGGCGCGCTTCACCACCTATCTGGGTCAATTGCTGGCCGATCTGAGGAGATCCCTGCTGTGACCACCATCACCGTTGTGCGCAAGGGGGACGAGGTGGCGATCGCCGCCGACTCGATGACCACCTTTGGCGACACCCGCCTGGGACGTTCCTACAAGGGCGAGCACGACAAGATCCTGCACTTGGCCGGCTCCTGGATCGGCATCTGCGGCAGTTCCGCCCACCACCTGGTGCTGGAGTCGGCGATGGCGCAGTTGTCCGAGCCGAGGCTGGGGTCGCGGATGGAGGTGTACGAAACCTTCCGCCGGCTGCATCCCGTGCTCAAGGAGCACGCCTACCTGAATCCCAAGGAGGACGAGGGCGATCCCTACGAGTCCTCCCAGATCACGGCCCTGATCGTCAACGAGACCGGCATCTACGGCGTCTATTCACTGCGCGAGGTGTTCGAGTTCGATCGCTTCTGGGGCATCGGCTCGGGGCGCAACTATGCGCTGGGCGCGATGTATTCCGCCTACGACGGGGAGGGCACGGCCTCGCAGATCGCCGCCCTGGGCGTGATGGCCGGCATCGAGTTCGACACGGCCTCGGGCGGTCCGGTGGTGATCCATACCCTCAAGCTCGCCGGCGCCTGAGCGCGGACGGGGAAAGGAGTCGCGATGAATCAGTTGATCGAAGTGAGGGTGCCGGATATCGGCGACTTCAAGGATGTGCCAGTGATCGAAATCCACGTCGGGGCCGGCGACACGGTGGCGGCCGAGGACAGCCTGGTCACGCTGGAGTCGGACAAGACCACGATGGATGTGCCCAGCCCCGCCGCCGGTGTGGTGAAGGAAGTGAAGGTCAAGGTCGGCGACAAGGTGTCGGAGGGCGCGCTCGTCGTTCTGCTGGAGGCGTCCGCCTCGGTCCACTCCCTTGCCCCCAGCCCCTCTCCCGCAATCGGTCGAGGAGAGGCTCCAGTCGCCCCCGCGCCTTCGGCCTGGGCCGGGAACGCCGATCAGGAGTGCGAACTGCTGGTGCTCGGCGCCGGTCCCGGCGGTTATTCGGCGGCTTTCCGCGCCGCCGACCTCGGGCTGGATACGCTGCTGGTGGAACGCTACGGCACCTTGGGCGGGGTCTGCCTGAACGTCGGCTGCATTCCTTCCAAGGCGTTGCTGCACGTGGCGGCGGCGATCGAGGAGGCGGCGCATGCCGAGGCCTTCGGCGTCCGCTTCGGCACGCCGACGGTCGACATCGACGCCCTGCGCGCCCACAAGGACAAGGTGGTCGCCAAGCTCACCGGCGGCCTCGCCGGCATGGCCAAGGCGCGCAAGGTGCGCACCGTGCGGGGCGTCGGCCGCTTCCTGGACGATCATCATCTGGAAGTGGAACTGACCGGGGGCGGCGGCTCGGAGCGCAGCGGCGAACGCCAGGTGATCCGCTTCCGCCAGTGCATCATCGCCGCGGGCTCGCAAGCCGTGCGCCTGCCATTTTTGCCCGACGATCCGCGCATCGTCGATTCCACCGGTGCGCTGGAGCTGCGCGGTCGTCCCGAGCGCATGCTGGTGATCGGCGGCGGCATCATCGGCCTCGAAATGGCCACGGTGTATTCCGCCCTGGGTGCGCGGATCGACGTGGTCGAGATGCTCGACGGCCTGATGCAGGGGCCCGACCGGGACCTGGTCAAGATCTGGGAAAAGCGCAACGCCGACCGCTTTGCCAAGGTGATGCTGAGGACGCGCACCGCGTCCGTGGAAGCGAAGGTGGACGGGCTCTGGGTGACCTTCGAGGGCGAGCAGGCGCCGGCGGAGGCCCAGCGCTACGACCTGATCCTCCAGGCGGCTGGCCGCGCGCCCAACGGCGCCAGGATCGGCGCCGACAAGGCCGGCGTGGCCGTCGGCGAACGCGGTTTCATCGCGGTGGACAGCCAGATGCGCACCAACGTGCCGCACATCTTCGCCATCGGCGACATCGTCGGCCAGCCGATGCTGGCCCACAAGGCGGTGCATGAGGGACACGTGGCGGCGGAAGCGGCCGCCGGGCAGAAGAGCCATTTCGATGCCAGCGTGATTCCGGGCGTCGCCTACACCCATCCGGAAGTGGCCTGGGTGGGCCTGGGCGAGGACGAGGCGGAAAAAACCGGTCGCGCCGTCGAGGTGGCGCGCTTCCCCTGGGCCGCCTCGGGCCGCGCCATCGCCAACGGCGCCGACTACGGCGTGACCAAGCTGGTCTTCGATGCCGAGACCCGGCGCACCGTCGGCGGCGGCATCGTCGGTCCCGGCGCCGGCGACATGATCGGCGAGCTGGCCCTGGCGATCGAGATGGGCGCCGACGCGCTGGATATCGGCAAGACCATCCATCCCCACCCGACCCTGGGCGAGACCATCGGCCTGGCGGCGGAAGTCGCCCACGGCAGTTGCACGGATTTGCCGCCGCCCCGGAAGAAGTAGACACTGCCGCCTTTCAGTGTTGACGCAAGGGGGAAGGCGGCATGTTGAGCTTGCAGGAGATTTCCGACCGGCTGGAGATCCAGCAACTGATGGTGGACTATTCCGACGCCATCGACCGCATGGATTTCGACGCCCTGGACCGGCTGTTCACGCCGGATGCCTACATCGATTACCGCGCCATGGGCGGCATCGACGGCGGTTATCCGGAGGTCAAGGCCTGGCTGGCCGGGGCCTTGGCGCGTTTTCCGCACCACCAGCACATGCTGGGCAATTTCGACGTCAAGCTGGCGGGCGACGCCGCCACCTGCCGGGCGATCTGCTTCAATCCCATGGCAATGGCGCTGCCGGACGGCAGCAGCCAGGTGATGTTCTTCGGTCTCTGGTACGTGGACCAGTTTGTGCGGACCACCGCCGGCTGGCGCATCTGTCAACTGGTCGAGGAGCGCTGCTACGACTTCAACGTGCCGCAGGGGGTGGGGGGCGGCAACTGAGGCATCGCCGCGGAGCGCCTATTTCAGCCGGTCGCGGAAGCGCTGGCGCAGCTTGGCCACCTTGGGCGCCACCACGGCCTGGCAGTAGCCCTGTTGCGGATTGTGGGCGAAATAGTCCTGGTGATAGTCCTCGGCCGGCCAGAAGCGGGGCGCGGGGCGGATTTCGGTGACGATGGGATCGGGCCAGGCGCCCTCCCGGTTCAGTTCGGCGACCAGGTCGCGGGCGACGCGCGCCTGTTCCTCGTCGTGGGTGAAGATCGCCGATCGGTACTGGCTGCCCACGTCGTGGCCCTGGCGGTTGAGGGTGGTCGGGTCGTGGATGGCGAAAAAAGCCAGCAGCAGGGTCCGATAGTCCAGCCGGGCGGGGTCGAACTCGAACCGGACCACTTCCGCATGGCCGCTTTCTCCGGCGCAGACGGTCCGGTAGTCCGGATCGTCCAGGTGGCCGCCGCAATAGCCGGAGACGGCGGAGACGACGCCGTCCAGTTGCTTCAGGGCCGCTTCCACGCACCAGAAGCAACCGCCGCCGAGTGTGGCTGTTTGGATCATGATCTGCGCTCCAGGCGGAAGATGCCGATTATCATCCCCGCCCAGAATCACGGACGGGACGGCCAATGGATGCGCCGTCAGGACATCGTACCGGCATTGCCGGGATTTTCAATGTCCCACGCGCCGTCGGCCACCGCTTCCGTCCCATCCAGACCCGGCGTCAGACAGGGATCGCGTGATCCCCCGATCCTCAGCGGCTTTCGGGGAAAACCCCTCGCGTGTTATCATCTTGCGCTTATTTTGTCGCCGGCAGCCGGCGGCAAATATCCCCGGCGACTCGCCGGAGATCGCCGGGCCGGTTCCGCTGGCCGCATTCACAACGCACTTCGATAGCAAGGAAGACGCATGAAGATCCATGAATATCAGGGCAAGGAAATCCTGAGAAAGTTCGGCGTGACCACGCCGCGCGGCAAGCCTGCCTTTTCCGTCGACGAGGCGGTCAAGGTCGCCGAGGAACTGGGCGGCAAGGTCTGGGTGGTGAAGGCCCAGATCCACGCCGGCGGTCGCGGCAAGGGCGGTGGCGTCAAGGTCGCCAAGTCCATGGATGAAGTTCGCCAATACGCCGGTCAGATCCTCGGCATGCAGTTGGTCACCCACCAGACCGGCGCCGCCGGCCAGAAGGTGAATCGTCTTCTGATCGAGGAAGGCGCCGACATCAAGAAGGAGTACTACCTGGCCGTGCTGACCGACCGCGCCACCCAGAAAGTGGCCGTGATGGCTTCCTCCGAAGGCGGCATGGACATCGAGGAAGTGGCCCACGCCACCCCCGAGAAGATCCTCAAGGAATTCGCCGATCCCCTGACCGGCCTGACCGACCAACAGGCCGAGAACCTGGCCCGCGGCATCGGCGTGCCCGAGGGCTCCGTGGCCCAGGCCAAGGCCGAGATCCAGAAGCTCTACCAGTGCTACATGGAGACCGACGCCTCCCTGGCGGAAATCAACCCGCTGATCCTGGAAGGCAACGGCAACATCAAGGCCCTGGACGCCAAGTTCAACTTCGATTCCAACGCCCTCTACCGTCATCCCGAGATCGTCGCCTACCGCGACCTGGACGAAGAGGACGCCGACGAGATCGAGGCTTCCAAGTTCGATCTGGCCTACATCTCCCTGGACGGCAACATCGGCTGCCTGGTGAACGGCGCCGGCCTGGCCATGGCCACCATGGACACCATCAAGCTGTTCGGCGCCGAGCCGGCCAACTTCCTCGACGTGGGCGGCGGCGCCACCACCGAGAAGGTGACCGAGGCCTTCAAGATCATGCTCAAGAACCCCAAGGTCAAGGGCATCCTGGTGAACATCTTCGGCGGCATCATGAAATGCGACACCATCGCCACCGGCGTGGTCACCGCTGCCCGCGAAACCCATCTGTCCGTGCCCCTGGTGGTGCGCATGAAGGGCACCAACGAGGAGCTGGGCAAGCAGATCCTGAAGGATTCCGGCCTGCCCATCATCTCCGCCGACACCATGGCCGAAGCGGCCACCAAGATCGTCGCTGCGGTCAAGTAAGGAGTTTTTGAATGTCCATCCTGATCAACAAAGACACCAAGGTCATCACCCAGGGCATCACCGGCAAGACCGGCCAGTTCCACACCGAGAAGTGCCAGGAATACGCCAATGGCAAGAACTGCTTCGTCGCCGGGGTGAACCCGAAGAAGGCGGGCGAGAAGATCTTCGATATCCCCATCTACGCTTCCGTCAAGGAAGCCGCCGCCGAGACCGGCGCCACCGTTTCCGTGATCTACGTGCCGCCCGCCGGCGCCGCCGACGCGATCTGGGAAGCCTGCGAGGCCGACCTGGATCTGGCGATCTGCATCACCGAGGGCATTCCCGTGCGCGACATGCTGATGGTGCGCAACAAGATGAAGCAGAAGGTGGCCAAGGGCGGCAAGGAAACCCTGCTGCTGGGCCCCAACTGCCCCGGTCTGATCACCCCCGACGAAATCAAGATCGGCATCATGCCCGGCCACATCCACCGCAAGGGCCGCATCGGCGTGGTGTCCCGTTCCGGCACGCTGACCTACGAAGCCGTGGCTCAGCTCACCGAGATCGGCCTCGGCCAGTCGTCGGCGGTCGGTATCGGCGGTGACCCGATCAACGGTCTGAAGCACATCGACGTGATGCGCATGTTCAACGACGATCCCGATACCGACGCCGTGATCATGATCGGCGAGATCGGCGGTCCCGACGAGGCCGAAGCCGCCCGCTGGTGCAAGGACAACATGAAGAAGCCGATCGTCGGCTTCATCGCCGGCGTCACCGCGCCTCCGGGCAAGCGCATGGGCCATGCCGGCGCCCTGATCTCCGGCGGCGCCGACACCGCCGACGCCAAGCTCGCCATCATGGAAGAGTGCGGCTTCAAGGTGACGCGCAACCCGTCCGAAATGGGCAAGCTGCTGAAGGCCATGCTGTAATCGCCGGATCAGTACCGTTTCCCCATGAAAACCCGCCGGTTCCCCGGCGGGTTTTTTTTAATCGCGATTGACGAATGGGAGAAAATATTTGACTCTGCTGAAATCCGACTGCAAGAATTGCCAATATTGCTTTGTTTCTACGTGATCTTGTTGCAGATCCGGTGTCACCGGGAGCCTGGATAAGAAATGAAAAAGAACAATGCCGGATTTTGGCTGGCCGATTGTGTTGCGTGAATACGCTGGCTGCCGGAGCACAAGCGTGAGGAGCGGCGCGTGGATCTGACGTCCTGCCTGGAGATCGCCTGCCGTTCCGAACCGGGAATGGTCCGTGCCGGCAATGAGGATTCCATCATGGCCAACCCCATCCTGGGGCTGGCGGTGCTGGCCGACGGGATGGGGGGGCACAACGCCGGCGAGGTGGCCAGCGGCATGGCCGTCGCCGCACTCGGAAATGGGCTGGAGCATGCCTTGGCGAACGGCTCAGGCCATCCGGCGGCGGTGCATCGGATCATCCAGGAGCAGATCGCCGGCGCCAACACCTCGATTTTCCAGGTGGCGCGAAGCCAACCCCAGTATGCCGGCATGGGTACGACGCTGGTGATGGCGCTTTTCCACGACAACAAAATGACGGTCGCCCATATCGGCGACTCCCGTCTCTACCGCTGCCGCGGCGACGATTTCAGGCAGATCACCCGGGATCATTCGTTGCTTCAGGAACAGATCGACAGTGGGGCGATCACGGCGGAAGAGGCGCGCTATTCGCAGAACAAGAATCTGGTGACCCGCGCCTTGGGCGTCGCCCCCGCCGTCGAGCCGGAAATCCGCGATTATGATGTCGAGCCCGGCGACGTCTACCTGCTTTGCTCCGACGGGCTCAACGACATGGTGGAGGACGATGAGATCGCGATGACCTTGCAGATGCTCGCCGCTAATCTGGAATTATGTGCCACTCAACTGGTCCAGATGGCCAACGATAACGGTGGGCGCGACAATGTTTCGGTGATCGTGATCAAAGTCAAACAGGCTTTTCCGGCTCCCCAGGGCGGGCTCGCCAGGTTGATCGCCTGGTTCGGGAAATTGCTGGAGCGTTGAGGATAAAAATGGCCAAGCTCATTCTCAGTATGGACGGTCTGCTGCTCAAGGAAATTCCGCTTGCCAAGGAGCGCACGACCATCGGTCGCAAGCCGCACAACGACATTCAGATCGACAACCTGGCCATTTCCGGCGAGCATGCGGTGATTGTCACGATTCTCAATGATTCGTTCCTGGAGGACCTGGACAGCACCAATGGCACTTTCGTCAATGGCCAGTCGGTAAAAAAGCATTTCTTGCAGCACGGCGATGTCGTCGAGCTGGGCAAGTACCGGCTCAAGTACATCAGCGAGGCCATCCAGCAGAGCGGGGCAAACGATTTCGAACGGACCATGATCCTGCGCCCCGACATGATGCGCAAGACCGCGGAGCAGATGTCGCAAAAGAGCTTCGGCGATACGCAGATCGGGGTCGGGGGCGCTCCCGCCGCGGGTACGATGGCCGCTCCCGCGCCCGCTGCGGCGTCCGCCGCAGCGCCGCCGGCCTTGTCCTTGGGCGCCATTCAGGTGCTGACCGGCGCCAATTCCGGGAAGGAGCTGGAACTGGTGAAGACCCTCACCACCCTCGGCAAGCCGGGCGTGCAGGTGGCCGTCATCGCCCGCCGCCCACATGGTTATTTCATCACTCATGTCGAGGGCGCCCAATTCCCCATCGTCAATGGCAAGACCCTGGATGCCCAGGCCCATGCCCTGGCGGATCACGACATCATCGAACTTGCCGGGGTGAAGATGGAATTCTTCCTTAAGGCCTAGCCCTTGGCGAACGGCCCGATCCCGGTGACTCCATGAAGCAGCGTCTGGTCCGCTACGCGTTGGGGCTCGTGGTCCTGCTGGTTCTGCTCGGCCATTCGGCCCAGCTCTACCAGATTCCCCTGATCAGCCATCTGGACGCCATTGCCTACGATGCCAAGCTGCGTCTGACGATGCCGCAGCGGGCGGATGATCGCGTGGTGATTCTCGACATCGACGAGCAATCACTCGCCGAAGTGGGGCGCTGGCCCTGGGGGCGGGACAAGCTCGCCGATCTGGTGGATAAGCTTTTCGATCGCTACAAGATCGCGGTGCTCGGCTTCGATGTGGTGTTTGCGGAACGCGACGACAGTTCCGGCCTGAAGACGCTGGAATCGCTGGCCGGCCGGGAGTTGAGGGACAGTACGGCCTTCCAGGCCTCCCTGCGCGATTTGCGACCCCATCTGGACCATGACGCCCGGTTTGCCAGGGCGCTGCGGGGGCGTTCCGTCGCGCTGGGCTTTTACCTGTCCAGCTTGGCCGGGAAGTCGGCCAACGGCGCCTTGCCGGAACCGGTGTTGCCGGAGGGAACCTTTCAGGGGCGGAACATCGCCTTCACCCACTGGAACGGGCACGGCGGAAACCTGGCGGAGTTCCAACAGGCTGCCGCCGCCGGCGGCCACATCAATCCCCTGGTGGATTTCGATGGCGTTTCGCGCCGGGTGCCGATGATCGTCGAGTACAAGGGGGCCTACTACGAGTCCCTTTCCCTGGCCCTGGTGCGCTTGGCGCTGGGACAGCCGAAAGTGGTGCCGGGCTTTCCAGCCAATACCGACGCCAAGACCTATGCCGACATGGAGTGGATCGAGCTGCCGACGGCCAAGGGGACGCTCGGCATTCCGGTGGACGAGAACGCCGCCAGCCTGGTGCCGTATCGGGGTTATCGGGGCAGCTACCGCTATATTCCGATGGCGGACGTGTTGGCGGACCGGGTTTCGCCAGCGCAGCTCGACGGCCGCATCGTCATCGTGGGGACCACGGCGCCGGGCCTGATGGATCTGCGGGTCACGCCGGTGGGCAATGCCTACCCCGGCGTGGAGATTCATGCCAACTTGGTGGCCGGAATGCTCGATGGCAGCATCAAATACAAGCCCGCCTATGTGCTGGGTGCCGACGTGATGCTGCTGATGTTGGCGGGCGGCGTCATGGTGTTCCTGCTGCCGCTGCTGTCGCCCCTGCGCGCTACGGGCGTGGCGTTGGCCGTGCTGCTGTTCATCGTGGGCGTGAACCTCGCCTTCTGGCAGATGGGTAATCTGGTGCTGCCGCTGGCGAACGCGGTGGTTCTGGTGCTGTTGCTCTATGGCCTCAACATGTCCTGGGGCTATTTTGTCGAGTCGCGCAGCAAGCGTCAGTTCGCCGAACTCTTCGGCCAGTACGTGCCCCCCGAACTGGTCGACGAGATGGCCAGAAATCCGGAAAATTACAGCATGAACGGGCGCCGGGCGGAACTGACGGTGCTGTTTTCCGACGTGCGCGGATTCACGACGATCTCCGAAGGCATGGAGCCCGATCAACTGGCCGCGTTGATGAATGAGTACCTGGGGGCGATGACGAAGGTGATCCGGGAGCATCGGGGAACCCTGGACAAGTATATCGGGGACGCGATCATGGCATTTTGGGGGGCGCCGATGGCCGACCCCCAACATGCCCGCCAGGCCGTGATGGCGGCCATGGGCATGCAGCAGGCGTTGCTGGAGCTGAACCAGGTGTTGACGGCCAAGGGCTGGCCGGCGCTCAAGATCGGCATCGGCGTGAATACCGGGATAATGACGGTCGGCGACATGGGGTCGCCGGTGCGAAAGGCCTACACGGTGATGGGAGATGCCGTGAATCTGGGCTCCCGTCTCGAGAGCATCACCAAGCAGTACGGCGTCGGCATCATTGTCGGCGAGGCCACGCGCGAAACGCTCAGGAAGGAGATCGTTTTCCGGGAACTGGATCGAGTCCGGGTGAAGGGCAAGGACGAGCCGGTCGCCATCCATGAGCCCCTGGGTCTGGAGGGGCGCGTGGAAAAATCGGTGCATGAGGAGCTCAAGCTCTGGAACCAGGCCCTGCGGGCCTACCGCAGCCAGGAATGGGACCAGGCGGAACTGGCGCTGACCGATCTTGCCCGAATGGCACCCCTCCATTTGTATGAACTCTATGCCCAGCGCATCGCTCATTACCGCAAGGAACCTCCAGGCGCCGATTGGGACGGCGTGTGGAAGTTCGAGACCAAGTAACGCTCATGGAAATCAATTTTGCTCGCTATGCCCGACTGTTTGACTTGCCGTTTCAACGGCGCATTTCACGTCAAAAGAGCGCTTCGCGATGAGGATACGGATTCTCGGTTGTAGCGGCGGCATCGGTGGCCGCCATTTGCGTACCACGTCCATGCTGGTGGATCAGGACATCCTGATCGATGCCGGCACGGGCGTGGGAGACCTGTCCATTGCCGAACTGGTGCGCATCGACCATGTGTTCGTCACCCACACGCATCTCGACCACATCGCCTGCCTGCCGCTCATCGCCGATACCGTCGGCGATATGCGGGACCGGCCGCTGACGGTGTATGGCACCGAAGAGATACTGGCGATCCTGAGGACGCACGTGTTCAATTGGTGCGTCTGGCCGGACTTCACCGAAATTCCCTCGCCCGAGGCGCCGTTTGTGCGTTTCCAGCAGATCCAGGCGGGCGAGGCGGTTCGTCTCGGCGAACGCAGCATTACGGCGGTCGAGGTCAATCATACGGTTCCGGCCGTCGGCTATGTCCTGGATTCGGGACGGGCCAGCTTGATCTTTTCCGGTGACACCACGGTCTGCCCCGGATTCTGGGCAAGCGTGAATGACGCCCCCAATCTGCGTTACCTGATTGTCGAATGCGCTTTCCCCAATCGGGAATTCGAACTCGCGACAGCCTCCAAGCACCTCTGTCCCAGCATGCTGGCGCAGGAGCTCACCCGCTTGCGGCGGGAGGTGGAGCTGTTCATTACGCATTTGAAGCCGGGCCAGATCGAACTGACGATGCTGGAGATCGAGGACGGCATCGGCGAATATCGGCCCCGGATGTTGCAAAACAACCAGGTGTTCGAATTGTGAAGCTGATGAATCATGGATCGCGGGCTTGTCCGATCGCAGTCGAGGTGACGCAATGAGCGCCGTACCCGTTCCATCTTCGGAAGGCAGCCTGAACGATGTCAGCAACCGGCTGACCTTCTTCAAGAATCTCCAGGCGGTGACCAACCGCATCCATGCCACATCGAACGTGGATGAGATCATGCTGGAGCTGTCCCAGGACATCTGCAACCTGTTCAATGCCGACCGGCTGACGCTGTATGCGGTCAGTGAAGACAGGGCTTTCATCGTCTCCAAGCTCAAGACCGGCCTCAATTCCTTCAAGGATTTGAAACTTCCCATCACCGATCAGAGCATTGCCGGTTATGTGGCCTTGTCCAAGCGGGTGGTGAATGTCAGCGATGTGTACGACGAGGCGGAGCTGAAGGCGATCCACCACAGCCTGCGTTTCCTGAAGGAAGTCGACAAGCGCACCGGATATCGCACCCAGCAGATGCTGGTGGCCGCGATTGTCGATCAATCCAGCGGCGAGCTTCAAGGGGTCGTCCAGATCATCAACAACAAGGCGGGCACGCCTTTCGCCCAGGTGGCGGAGGAGGGCGTGCGGAGCTTGTGCGAGACCCTGGCCATCGCCTTCACTCAGCGCAACAAGCCGGCAAGGCCGGTCAGGTCGAAATATGATTTCCTGGTCGCGGATGCCGTGGTCACCGCCGACGAACTCGATCTGGCGAAGCGCACGGCGCGCCAGGAGGGCCAGAGCATCGAGGACATCCTGATCGAGCGGTATCAGGTGACGCTTTCGGCACTGGGCTCGGCGTTGTCGAAATTCTTCAACGTTCCTTATGAGAGCCACAATCCGGAACGCCTGAAACCGGTGGATCTGCTGAAGAACCTCAAGCGCGAGTACCTGGAACAGAATCAGTGGGCGCCGATCGACGATACGGCGGAGGGCATCGTGGTGCTCTGCCTGGATCCGGAGCAGGTCAAGGGCTCCCGCGTCGTCAATAACGTTTTTCCCCGAGCCAGGATTTCTTATCGAGTCACCACCAACCGGGGATTCCAGGAAACCCTGGATGCCCTGTTCGGCGCCAGGGGCGGGATGGAGATGGACTCCACCTCGGTGGGCGACCTGCTCTCGGGCATGGACGACGACGAGGATGCCGACGCTGCGGCCGACGATGTGTCCGCCGCCGCCGACAACGAACTGGTCAAGCTGGTCAACAAGATCATCATCGACGCCTACCAGCAAGGGGCTTCGGACATCCACGTAGAGCCATCTCCCGGCAAGGAAAAGACCCTCATCCGCTTTCGCAAGGACGGCTCCTTGCAGAAGTATGTGGAAATTCCCGCCACCTACCGCAATGCGATCGTCGCGCGCTTGAAGATCATGTGCGACCTGGACATCGCCGAGCGGCGCCGGCCCCAGGACGGCAAGATCAAGTTCAAGAAGTTCGGGCCGCTGGATATCGAGCTGCGGGTCGCCACCATTCCCTCCGCCGGCGGAGTCGAGGATGTGGTGATGCGGATTCTCGCCGCGGGCGAGCCGATTCCGCTGGACAAGCTGGGCGTGCTGCCGACCAATCTGGAAAGACTCAAGGGCGCGGTCAGCAAGCCCTACGGCCTGTTCTTCGTCTGTGGTCCGACAGGTTCCGGCAAGACCACCACGCTGCACTCGGTGCTGAGCTACCTGAATACGCCGGACACCAAGATCTGGACCGCAGAGGATCCTGTGGAAATCACCCAGAAAGGCTTGCGCCAGGTTCAGGTCAACAAGAAGGCCGGCCTCGACTTCGCCGTCGTGATGAAGGCTTTTCTGCGTGCCGATCCGGACATCATCATGGTGGGCGAGATGCGCGATGCCGAGACCACTGGCATCGGCATCGAAGCCTCGCTGACCGGCCACCTGGTGTTCGCCACGCTGCATACCAACAGCGCGCCGGAATCCATCATCCGTCTGCTCGACATGGGCATGGACCCCTTCAATTTCGCCGACGCACTGCTGGGGATCCTTGCCCAGCGGCTGGCCAAGCGTCTGTGCGGAAAATGCAAGGAAGCCTATACGCCCGACGAAGAGGAAATGCGCCTCTTCATGGCCGAGTACTGTTCCGAACTGGTCAATACCGAAACCTTCAAGCAAGACCGGACGGCCGCCCAGGATGCCGTGCGCCAGCGTCTGCTGCAGGACTACGGCAAGGACGGAAAGTTCTCCGCGTATCGGCCCAAGGGCTGTCCGGAATGCAACGGTACGGGCTACAAAGGGCGGGTCGGCCTCCACGAACTCATGCTGGGCACCGATCCGGTCAAGAAACTGATCCAGGAGCATGCACGGGTGGCGGAGCTTCTGGCACAGGCGCTGGCCGATGGCATGTTGACCTTGAAAATGGACGGCATGGAGAAGGTGTTGCAAGGCATTACCGACATGAAGCAGGTTCGGGCGGTCTGCATCAAGTGATGCATCATGAATTCTCCGGCAGACCTCCTCAAGCGCCTTGACCACCTCAACGAGGTCGGCGCCGCGCTCTCCAAAGAGCGGGATATCAACCGCCTCCTGGAAAACATTCTGCTGGCGGCCAAGACCATCACCCATGCCGACGGCGGCACCTTGTACCGGATGACGGAAGACGGGACGAGCCTTCGCTTCGAGATCATGCGCACCGACTCCCTGAACATCGCGCTCGGAGGCACCACCGGCAACGTCATTTCCCTGCCGGATCTGCCGCTGGTCAATGCGCATGGCGCACCCAACAATGCATTGGTCGCCGCATACGCCGCCATCAACGACAAGACCGTGAATGTCGCCGATGCCTACACCGAAGCCGGCTTCGATTTCACCGGAACCCGGATTTTCGACGAGAAGACGGGCTATCGCTCCCGTTCCTTTCTCACCGTGCCGCTGAAGAACCATGAAGATGAAATCATCGGCGTATTGCAACTGATCAATGCCGTCGACCCGGTTACCGGCGAGGTTGGGAAATTTTCCTGGGAAGATCAGCGACTCGCGGAATCCCTGGCTTCTCAGGCGGCCATTGCCTTGACCAACCGGCAACTGATCAGCCAATTGGAGAACCTGTTCGAATCGTTCATCAGCCTGATCAACCTGGCGATCGACGAGAAATCCCACTACACCGGCAGCCATTGCCAGCGCGTGCCCGTGCTGACCATGATGCTGGCCGAGGCCGTGAATCTCACCACGGAGGGTCCCCTGGCGAATTTCCGCATGACCGAGAAGGACCGCTATGAACTGAAAATCGCCGGTCTGCTCCATGATTGCGGCAAGGTGACCACGCCGGTCCACGTGGTGGATAAAGCCGCCAAGCTGGAGGCCCTGTTCGATCGCATCCACCTGCTGGATACCCGCTTCGAGGTCTTGAAGCGGGATGCCGAGATCCGGATGTTGAGGCAGGCGCTGGCCGGCGGGGAATCCTGCCTGACGCGTCGCGCCGAGGCCGCGCTGGCGTCGGAGTGGGCGGCCCTCGATGAAGAGCGGGCCTTCCTGCACCGCGTCAACATCGGCGGCGAGACCATGCGGGCCGAGGATCAGCAGCGGGTCCGCGACATCGGCGCCAACCGCCGCTGGCGCAATGCGGATGGACACGAGGTGCCGTTCCTGTCGGAAGATGAGATCGAGAACCTCACCATCCGGGCCGGCACGCTGACCCAGGCCGAGCGGGAAGTGATCAATCACCACATCGTGGCGACCATTCGGATGCTGGAGCAACTGCCCTGGCCCAAGCACCTGCGCAACGTGCCCGAATATGCCGGCGGCCACCACGAGCGCATGGACGGCAAGGGTTATCCCAAGGGGCTGACCCGGGAGCAGATGTCGGTCCAGGCCCGCATCATGGGAATTGCCGATATTTTTGAAGCCCTGACCGCGTCCGACCGCCCCTACAAACCGGGAATGAAGCTGTCCCAGGCGATTTCCATTCTGAGCAATTTCGCCCGCAACGGCCACATCGACCCGGACCTGTTCGAAATCTTCGTCCGCCAGGGGGTTTTCAGGCAATATGCCGAGCGCTATCTGGACCCGAGCCAGATCGACGAGGTCGATCCGGAAAGCGTGCTTCAGGGGTGACGATTTTTGTTACTTTTTGCGCTTTGATCGTTGATGCGCATCCACCCCCTTCCCTGATTCCGCATCAAATCCGGGAATGGTCCTGGCGTGACTATTGCTTTATCATGGCGGCAAGTTTCCGTTTTTCAACCGTAAGGAGGAAGTGATGAAAAAAGTGCAACAAGGCTTTACCCTGATCGAACTGATGATCGTGGTCGCCATCGTCGGTATCCTGGCCGCCGTGGCGCTGCCGGCGTATCAGGACTACACGGTTCGCGCCCGGGTTTCCGAAGGTTTGGCCCGTCTGGCCGAAGCGAAGACCTCGGTGGCTGAGTATTTTTCTGCGCAGAACACCTTTGCACCTTCCACTGCTTCTGCTGGTTTCAATTCCGCGGCGGCTGGTAACGTGACCAGGGTGCAGTGTGCGGATGGTGGTACAGCCGGTACTTGCAACGTGGTCGAAATGTCCATGAATACCACAACCATTCCGCAGTTGGCCAGCGCTAATCTCCTGCAGATGTCTGCCACTCTGACCAATGGCATGATCGTCTGGCGCTGCCGAGCTGCTGGTACAAACGGTATCCCTACCCGCTTCCTGCCGGCCAGCTGCAAGTAATTTCTTTGTTTTCTGGAAAGCCCCGGTTTAACCGGGGCTTTTTTTCGCCATGAATATTTCTGCTCGCTTGTCGATTCCGATCGGGATTGTCGTCATTTTGCTGCTCACCGCCTTGGCATATTGGGGGGGCTGCGGGGTGCCTACTATTTCGATGACTATGGCCAGATTGTCTGGAACGCTGGCCTGAGCATGAGGGAGCTCAACTGGAAGGAGTTCCTGGCCGCTGCGACTTCTTCCGATGCCGGGCCTCTGGGGCGCCCCGTCGCAATGGGGAGTTTCGCCTTGGAGCAGTATTTTTGGGGAACAGAGCCAGACCATTTCAAGCTGGTCAATTTGTTTATCCACCTTGCCAACAGCCTGTTGCTGGCCCTGCTGACCACGGAATTGGTAAGGGCCCTGCCTAGAACGCCGGGCCAGCGAGGACTGGCGCCTGCGGAAAAGATTTTGATTTTGGCGGTCACCGCCTGGTGGGCATTCCACCCCTTGGGCGTGACGGGCGTTCTGTACATCGTGCAGCGCATGACCAGCCTTTCTGCGTTGTTTTCATTCTTCGCTCTTTGGGGCTATCTGCGGTGGCGCCGGAAATCACTGGAGTCGGGGCGATCAGGTGATTTGATAACGGCCATGGCTGTTTTGTTGGTTGGCGGCCTTCTGTCGTTGCTGACCAAGGAGAATGGTGCTTTGACTTTCGGTTTTGCCTGGCTGACCGAGGTGTTGGTACTGCGGTTTCGGGGAGCGACCGCCGGCCAGGAAAGGTTTCTGCGTACTCTGGGCCTGCTGGGTCCCATTCTGGCTGCCCTGGCCGTATTGGCGTTCTGGCTGGAATATCCGGGATGGCTGAACAGTCTCTATGCGGATCGAGCGTTCACCCTGGAACAACGCCTCCTCACCGAGGCCAGGGTACTGTGGTTTTACCTGCGCCAGATTGTGTTGCCGAGTAGTACTGCAATGGGACTCTACCATGATGGTTTCCCCCTGTCCTTGGGGTTGTTCCAACCTTGGACAACGGCACTGGCCATCCTGGGGCACATATCGCTACTGGCTCTGGGTTGGTGGTTACGCAGACGCCAGCCTTTGGCGGCATTCGGCATTGCCTGGTTTTACCTGGGGCATGCAACGGAATCGACGGTCATTCCCTTGGAACTCGTTTTTGAGCATCGCAATTACTTGCCGCAGTACGGCATCCTGCTTGCCAGTGCCTACCTGATGGTCTGGAGGAGTCGTGTGTTCTGGAAGGCCCGCATCGGGTTGCTCTGCGGACTGATTTTCCTGGCGCTCATCAACACGGCTTTGCGTGCGCAGGCAATGGGAGAAAAGGTTGCTTATCCGGTCTATGAGGCTGTCCGCCATCCGGAGTCGTCACGCGCGAATTTCGATGCGGGACTGATCATTGCCGGTGCAATCGGGCAAAACGCCCAATTGGTCAATGAGTATTACGCGCAATCCCATCAGTTCTTCGATCGTTCCAGGAGTGCGGATCCGCATACTTTGGCGCCATTTGTCGGCATGATGAAGCTTTCTTCCGTGAGCGGAGTGCCTTACCCCCCGGACTATCTGGATGAGTTCGAGCGGCGCCTGCGAAATGGGGTCCCGCCGCGAGCGAGCAGTTTCATTCCTCGCATCCTAGGTGAGCAACTCTCGGCATCCAAGCCGATTCTCTCGATTGAGGACGGCAGGCGTTTGTATCAGGCGGCCATCGAAAATCGATTATTGACGGGTTATCCCCGCGCTTGTTGGGAAGCCGGCTATGGCCTGTTCCTGTTTAATATCGTGGGCGATCGGGCAAATGGTTTGGTATTGATGCGTGCTGCGGTGGCCGATGCTCCGAGTCATGCGGACTTGTGGGTTTTCCTCGCTGCGATGCTGATATCGTCCGGTGATGCCGAGTCGGCAGAAAGGGCTATCGATGAGGCCCAGCGGCAGGATAGAAAAGGTTATTCGTCTGATGACCTGGCGAAATTGCGCAACGGCTTGGAATTATTGAAAAGTGGCAAACATGCAATCCAATAGGACAGTGTCGGTTGTCATCCCAGCCAAAAATGAAGCGCCATCGCTGGCAGGCGTGTTGGCTCGCATTCGAAATCTGCCCATGGTGTCGGAGGTGGTGGTCGTGGATGACGGCTCCACGGATGCCACGGCAGAGGTTTCCATTGCAGGCGGCGCTTCGGTCACCAGGAATCCTTATTCACTGGGAAATGGCGGCGCGATCAAGGCCGGTGCCCGTGCCGCCACGGGAGACATCCTGGTTTTCATGGATGCCGACGGTCAGCATCAGCCCGAGGATATTCCGAAGTTGCTGGAGAAGATGGATGAGGGCTACGACATGGTCGTCGGAGCCCGAACATCCGCCAATTCCCAGGCAGGACTCCATCGGGCTGCTGCCAATGGGTTCTACAATCGGTTTGCGAGTTGGATGGTGGGACAGCCGATCCTGGATCTGACTTCCGGCTTCCGCGCCGTCCGGGCCAACAAGTTCCGCCGCTTCCTGTTCCTGCTGCCCAACGGCTTTTCCTATCCCACCACCATCACCATGTCCTTCTTCCGCAGCGGCCTGCCGGTGGCCTATCTACCCGTCGAGGTGAAGAAGCGGATCGGTCGTAGCCATGTCCGGATCGTGCGCGATGGCATACGTTTTCTGTTGATCATCTTCAAGATCGGTACCCTGTTTTCCCCCATGAAGCTGTTCCTCCCGGTCAGCCTGGGTTTCTTTGGAACGGGGATCGCCTATTACGTCTACACCTACCTGACCCAGCATCGCTTCACCAACATGAGCGCTCTGCTGCTGATCACCTCGGTGCTGGTGTTTCTGATCGGCCTGGTCTCGGAGCAGATCGCGGCCCTGAATTTCAAGGGCACCGACGGCGACGATCATCTGTAGTTTCCCGTCCACGGGCACCCCAAGATGAAGTTCCTGATCGACATCAATCACCCGGCCCATGTGCATTTCTTTCGTCAGCCCATGGAACTGCTGGCGGCGCGCGGCCATGAGCTGGTCGTGACCAGTCGGGCCAAGGAAATGGCTTTGCCACTGCTGGATGAGCTTGGAGTCAGACATGTGGTGCTCAGCGCCCACAAGGGGGGAGGGTTGCTTGTCCTGGGCCAGGAACTGATCAAACGAGACTGGGCCTTGTGGCAGGTGGCAAGGCGCGAGCGTCCCGATGCGATGGCCGCCATCGGAGGTACCTTCGTCGCGCACGTGGGCTGGTTGTCCGGCATTCCCAGTCTGGTGTTCTACGACACCGAAAATGCCAAGCTGCAGAATGCGATCACCTATCCCTTCGCCCGACGGGTGATCGTGCCCCGCTGCTATCAGGGGCGTCTGCCGTCACACCAGGAACGGTACGACGGCTATCATGAGCTTTCCTATCTGCATCCCCGTCGCTTCCAGCCCGATCGCGCCTTGGCGGAGCACAACGGACTGGACCCAGCTCGGGATAATTTCTTTGTCCGCACGGTGTCGTGGCAGGCCAATCACGATTTGCTGGAGACCGGTTGGAGCGTCCCCCTGCTGCGACGGCTGGTCGCCTGGCTGGCCGAGCGTGGCCGGGTGCATATCTCCTCGGAAACGTCCCTGCCCGAGGATCTGGCCTCCTTTGCCTACCGGGGCCGCGTGGGCGACGTCCATCATCTAATGGCCCATTGCCGCCTGTTCGTGGGGGAGAGCGCCACCATGGCCTCCGAGTGTGCGGTATTGGGTGTGCCGGCCATTTACGCGGCCCATACGGGACGGGGCTACACCGACGAGCAGGAGCATCGCTACGGTCTGGTGAGCAACCTGCGCCAGTTCGACGCCGATCGCCTGATTGCAAGTGCCAGCGCAATGCTGCAACAGCCCAGCAGCGTGTGGCCCGAACGGCATCGGCGCCTGCTGGCCGAGACCATCGATGTGGCGAGCTATGTGGCGGACCGCATCGAACAGCGGGGGACCGCCCTTTAGCCATGTGCGGCATCAGTGGCGCATTTTCCGCATCTCCGTTGTCATCCGGCCGGGATGGGGGATGGATAGATGTGATGCGGCAATCCCTTTCCCATCGTGGTCCCGACGGTTGGGGGAGGGAGCTGTTTGAGAACGCGGCGCTGAACCACAATCGTCTGGCCATCATCGATCCGGCCGGCGGGCAGCAGCCCCTGCGGGGCGCGTCAGGTACAAACTGGATAGTCTTCAATGGGGAAATCTACAACTACCGGGAACTCCGGCAGGGCCTGGCCGGCTATCCTTTTCGCACTCACTCCGATACCGAGGTGATCCTGGCCCTCTTCGAGCGGGAAGGCGTATCGGGCTGGCGCCACCTGCGGGGTATGTTCGCCTTCGCCCTGTGGGATGAATCGAGCCGGACGGGCTACCTGGTCCGGGATCCGGTGGGTATCAAGCCCCTGTTCTATGCGCAGCACGGCGATAAGCTGTTGTTCGGTTCGGAGGCCAAGGCCTTGCTGGCGGGGGGCATCGTTCCCCGGTTACACGAGCCATCCCTCCATGGCGTGATGAATTTTCGTTACCTGCCCGGCGATGGCAGCCTCTTCTCCGGCATCGTTCAGCTCCCCCCCGGGCGGGTGCTGACCTGGCGCCAGGATGCGGTGTCCCTGGCGGAACTGCCACGGCAGCGTCCTTCACAGCTAGAGCCGCTGCCGGATCTGCTGGCGGAGGCGGCGGCTCGGCATATGGTCGCCGATGTACCCGTGGGCTCTTATTTGTCCGGAGGCGTCGATTCCGCCTTGATCGCTGCCCTGGCCTCCAGGGAAGGTCCTCTGGCCACTTATACCCTGGAGGTCGGCGACGACCCGCGGGAAGCCGACCATGCGCTGGAAACCGCTCGGCTGCTGGGTTTACCCAATCAGCGTGCCTCCTTGTGCATCGAGGATGGCATCGAACTGCATCGCGCCATGGTGCGCCATCTTGAAGTGCCCAAGGTCAACGCCTTGCAGGGCATGCAGCTCGCGGAGTTCGTGGCCCGGCAGGGCAAAGTCGCGCTGTCCGGCCTGGGGGGGGACGAGTTGTTCTATGGCTACAACGCTCATCGCATCTTCTGGCTCGCCCATCTGGCCGGCAGACTTCCCTCCGGCCTGCGCCACGGCCTGGCCCGCCCCCTCCTGGGGCGGCTGGCACCGGACGCCTGGACCGAGCCGCGCCGCGGACTGATGATGCTGGAAGCCCTGCCGGACTGGCCCCGGGTTTATGGCCTGCTGCGCAATGTCTGGGATTGCCCCGAGCTGCGGCGTCAGATTTATGGCGAACGCATGATGGATGCGGCATTGCCCGATGCCTTCACTCTGGTGGCGGAGCGTTGGCCCCGTGAGCCTGATCCGGTCAAGGCCATGGCCGAATTCGAGTTGCGCAACAAGATGGTGAACGACCTGTTGTGGAACGAGGACCGGATGGGCATGCGGGCGGGGTTGGAGATCCGTGTGCCCCTGCTGGATGAGGGGCTGGTGGATTATTTCCTCAATGCATCCAGGGCCGGGTTGATGCCTCTGGGTCGGGCCAAGCATGCGCTGCGCCGCTGTGCCCGGCAGACCTTGCCCGGGAGGATTCTCCGCCGCCCCAAGAGCGGATTTCAACTGGATATCGTCGCCTTGGCCCAGGGAGCGTTGCGACCGTTCTTCGATACTTATCTCAGCCCGGAGCGGATCGCCCGCCATCGACTATTCAATGGGGCCTTCGTCGGCCAGATCATGGCAGGGCCGGCAAGGCGAGGCCAGCGCTGGCAGTGGTTCCTGCTCTATCTGATGGCTCAGGCCCACCTGCTGATGGAGGAGTTCGATGCGTATTGAAGAGGCCCGCCTGATCCAGGTGTTCGACCAGACCATGGCCTGGAGCCGCACTCGGGACTATCGGGAGCACACCAAGCATGACGCCTTGAACAGTCCCCTGGTCTGGGCCGTGGCGGGCCATCATCGCTGGACGCGCATCCTCGCCACTCAGGCGGTGATGCGTTTCCCGGTGAATATCCGTGGTCTGCTGGGGGTGCCCAGGGTTCATAACCCCAAGGGACTGGCTCTGTTCGTCATGGCGCTGCTGGATCGATACCGGAGCACGAAGCAGGAGCACTATCTGGAGGAGGCGCGGTGCTTGCTGAAGCTGCTGCGCACCCTGCGATCCGACGGCGACTGGGGCGGGGACTGCTGGGGCTATCAATATCCCTGGCAGGACCTGGGCTTCTTCGCTCCCCGGTCCACACCCAATGCCGTGGTCACGGCCTTTGTCTGCGAGGCCCTGCTGGCGGCTTACAGGGTTACCGGTGATGAGGCTTATCGGTGCTCCGTGGAATCGGCCACCGGCTTCTTCCTCGGCCGTCTGCCGCGCCTGCTGGATGAGCCCGACCGTTTGTGCCTGGGCTATATGCCCATGGAGATGTCCATGCGGGTGATGGACGTGTCCATCTTGGTGGGGGCCGTGCTGGCGCAACTGGCGGCCTTGTCGGAGGATGCAGAGTTGAGGCGCCAGGCTTTGCGGTTGACGCGCTACGTGGTTTCCTGCCAGACGACGGAAGGTGCCTGGTTCTACACCGATCCACCAGAGCATTCACCGGTCAAGATCGACAACTACCACACCGGTTTTATTCTCGATGCCTTAGCGCGGGTGATGGTTGCCCTCGATCATGATGCTTGGCACGAGTCTCATCGGCGAGGGCTTGTCTTTTACGCCCGTCATCTGTTCAATGAGGACGGTTCTCCTCGCTGGATGAGTCACCGGGATTTTCCTCACGACGTCCACGGTGCGGCACAGGGCATCCTGACTTTCTCTTCTGCTGCGGGACGACAGGCGGCACCTGGCTTGGCAGACCGGGTCATGGCCTGGACGCTGAACGCCATGTACGATTCCGCAGGACGCTTTTATTACCAACAGGGAAAACATTATCGTAAAAAGTTTACGTTCATGCGTTGGTGCAATGCGTGGATGTGTCGTGCAATGGCCGGCTATTTGCGGGCCGAGGCGGACGTGAATAGCGGGTCTCTGTCATCATGAATAATATTGAACCTCCAAGAATCGAGGCTTCCTCGGAACTGACCGGGAAGATTCGGGATTTCTGGTCCCGTCGTGTCAACGCCGAGAGAGTCTTCGGTAAGACGGTTTCCCGTCATGGGCGAGGTGAGGATGCCTATTTCCGTGATCTTGAAACCCAGCGCTACCGCTCTCATCGGCACCTGAAGCCCTGGATCGAGCGGATGCAGTCGGGGCGTTCGGTATTGGAGATCGGCTGCGGTGTCGGCCTGGACACCTATACCATGGCCCGCCAAGGTTTGAATGTCACTGCCGCCGATCTTACCCATGTCGGTGTGGCTACAGCGCAGGCAAGATTTCGCCGGGAAGGACTGCCCGGCGTTTTTCTGGTCGGAGATGCTTGTGGTTTGCCACTTGCGGCGGAGTCATTCGACTACATTTATTCCTTTGGTGTTCTGCACCATGCGGCCGATACCTCGCGCTCGATAGATGAGGTCTTTCGATTGCTCAAGCCCGGTGGCATTGCCTTGATCATGCTTTATCACCGCCGTTCCTTGAATGAGTGGGTGCATAGATTGTTGGGGGTTCCTTTCGAGGAGAAGGATGAATTGTGCCCCGTGGTGCGGCGCTATACCATGGCGGAAGCCAAGGTGCTTTTTGCGCGCTTCCGCAGCGTGGAGATCAAACCTGATTTCCTATTCGGAGAGGGATATGGTGTCCTGTTCCGACTGATACCGCTGCCTATTTATCGCTGGCTGTCGCGGCGCATCGGTTGGCACCTGATGATTGCGGCGGTAAAGTGAGCAAATTCACCCTGATTGCCCACGAGGGCTTGCGTGCCATTGCAGCACCACTGTCGAATGGCCAGTTGTCTGGGTACATTCGACCGACCATCGCAGCGGTTTACATCACGAAGTACTGTAACTCCCGCTGCAACATGTGCGACTTCTGGAAAGGGGATCGCGACCCGGATGAGCTGACAGCCGAACAATGGGGCATCGTGTTTTCCCGTCTCAAGGCTTTCGGTGTCGGCTTCGTGGGGGTCAATGCTTCCGGCGAGATGTTCACCCGCAGGGACGTCTTCCAGATACTCCAGCATCTGCGCGATCTGGGTCTGGGGTTTGGCGTCAATTCCAATGGCACGCTGTTTACCAAGACCAAAGCACGGCGTCTGGCGGAGTTGGGACCGCGTCAAGTGACCATCGGCCTCGATGGCGTGGGCAATGAGGCGTATCTGGCCACTCGTGGCCTAAAGGGCGGTTTCGATAAGGTCAGCCGTCATATCGATAACCTTCTGGAGGCGGGAGTACGGGGCGTCAGCATTGGGACCGTGTTGATGCGTGAGAACATCGATGACTGGGTTCCTCTAGCCGAGTTCGCCCAGGCCAAGGGCCTAGCCGGCATTCGCTATACGGCATACCACGATTCCTATTTCAATGCGCCGACGATCCTTAAGGGACAACAATATGGCGGTACGGGCTTCATGGAAAAGGCCGCGACAAACATCGAGGCATTACTGGAACTCAAACGGAAAACCGGGATCGTGAAGAACAGCGAAGCCTACTTGCGCCGAGCCCTTGAGTTCTACCTCCAACCCAGAACCTATTTTCCGGTGCCCTGCTTGCAGGGCTCCAACCGGATTGAAATCGACGTGTTCGGCAACGTGACCTTGTGCTCTTTCGTGACGGAGCCACTGGGGAATCTCGTCAAGCAGGATATGGAGGCAATCTGGGAATCCGCAGAGCACCGGAATGCGCGGGAGGCAGCACGCACTGGCAAGTGCCCGAAATGCTTTCTCTCCTGTTACGGAGAAGAGAATCTGCGCCTGTCTGCAAAGGCTGCTCTGCCGACCATGCTGGACACCCTGCACAGGGGATACCGGCTGATACTTCGCTAGGCTCTCCTGTTCGATGGGAACGAAAAAACCTGTCTCTGCAACATGCTATGACGAAACCTGGATCGCCTCGGCCTGGGGACAGGGCTCGATTGCGAGCGAAGTGTTGCGAGACATTGAAGACCCCAGGCCCCGTGTCGCCCGGGCGATTGAACTCGCGTGCATCGATCAGGGAACGCGATTGTTGGACATTGCCTGCGGTCGCGGAGAGGTGCCTGCTATCGCTGCCAGAAAAGGTGCTTTTGCGGTCGGAATCGATTTTTCCTCGGTATCGATTACATATGCGAGTGAAGTTCGTAGAGGCCAGGGAGGATGTGACAAGTATGGATTGTTGCAGGCGGATGCCTGCAACCTGCCTTTTGCTGACGCCAGCTTCGACCGCATCACCATGCTTGATATTGTCGAGCATTTGCTGCCGGAACAACTGGAGTCCATGTTTAGTGAAGTGTCGCGGTTGCTGGCGCCGGGAGGCTATGCGGTAATCCATACGTTGCCCAATCGCTGGGTGTATGACTTGACGTTTCCCTGTCTGAATCGTTTAAGCAAGAGGGTTCCGGAAAATCCCAGAGGACCGATAGACAGCGTGGTCCATGTGAATGAGCAGGACCTTCCTGCATTGTCGAAAATGCTCGACCATTGCGGATTGAGCGGGCATGTCTGGCTTGAGCAACTTATGCCGGCGCAAGCGCGTTGGAATGCGCGAGATACTCGTTTTGGCGATCAACGGGATCGGCTGTATCCAATGCTGACCGGTATTTGGGGATCGCTGCTGGAAATCGCCAGCCAAACACCCTGTAAGCTGCTTTTGTCAAATGACATATACGCAGTAGCCTGGACCGGAAGGCAGCCGGAATTGCCTACTCTGCCGGGAAACCTCACCGAGCGGCTAGCCTGCCGCATTTTTTCTACCAATCGCCAGCGTCAGTAGCCAGACGGTGCTGGGTATCCAGGCGACGGCAAGCACCAGAAGACGAAGTAAAAGATACGCGGAGATGACGTTGGCCGCTGATAGTCCGACAGTCCCAAATACTGCGACTCCGGTGATCTCGGCGGTACCTATCCCGTTGAATGTGACCGGGACGTAGGCGACCAGGGCGCTGATCGACATCAGGCTGGCTACCGTGGTCAGGGACGGCGGCGGAATCGGTGATACAGCTCCCAAGACCGCCTGGTAGGCTGCTGCTGTCACCAACAGTTTGATCAGCGTCAGGAGCAGGTTGTTGAGCAGTGGGATGGGATGATGACGGATCAGCAATGTTATTTCCCGAGGAATCTCAGTGGCAAGTTGTATCAGGTGTCGAAGTCGGAGGGAGTTTCGGAGCAGTACAAGGGTGACGCTTATGGCGCAGACCGACAGTATGGCTGCGATGACAGCAGTACCGCGCTGCATTATGGGTAGCGGAAATTCCACCGCCAGGGCCGCAATGCCCGGTAACGCAGCCAGTGCAAAGATGATGATCGATGTGATCTTGTCCGCCAGGGTACGCCCCAGCGAGCGAGTGATCGGTATGTCATGTTTTCTCAAGAGTGCGGAGAGTGCGGCCATATCGCCGATCTGTCCGGGAAGTACCAGTCCCAGTGACCATGAGAACCAATACAGGGGCAGATAGCGATGAAAGGGGGGTATCTGATTGTCGATCCGGAGCAATTGGTAAGTATTGATGGCACCCAGAAAGGTGGCTCCCGCCACAAGCGCGACAACCACTGCTGCCGCTGGAAGTGAGATACGCGTAATGCCTGCGACCACAGCGCCAGTACCAATCCATCCGAGGAGAGCGGCGATCAGCGCCAACCCGAAAGCCAGCGAGAGGGTAGGCAGCATGGGACGCATTTCCCGTTTACTCCGGCTCGATCCGTCGAATCACTTTCAGCGGGTTACCTGCCGCGAACACATCGGCGGGAACCGCATCGCGAATCAAGGAACATGCACCGATAACGGAGTTTTCGCCTATCGAGACGCCATCGAGAATGACCACTTGTACCGAAACCCACACATTACGTCCAATTTCCACTGGACTTGCCGGCACATCAAGTACGGACTCCTGTCTACGATGTATTCCGAGGCTGTGGGCCGGGGTATCGGTAATGTAGGCATCGGCGATGTTGGAAAGCTCACCGATGGTGACGGAATTGGCGCACTGAATGGCTGTTCCGTTCAGACCAGCATGGTCGCCTAAGACTACCCTTGCCTGAGGGGTGAGCGTGCGGATACAGACAGGGCGAATGGCATTGGAGATTACGATGCAGTTGTCGCCGAACTCAATGGCGCCTGGCCCGCTGACATTCATGACACCATACACTCTAAACCAGTGTCCGGCCCGGAAGCGCCTCCCTTGCAAGCGGAAAATCAGTTTGTACCAACTGCCTTTGAGCCATGCCAGCATGGCTGGCAAGAGAAGGTATGGCGACGCTTTTAGGCGCTTAAACTGATGACGATAAAATTTCTCTGTGCTCTGATCGATCACGTGAGTTTACTTTCGACGTCGTCTTCCATGAGGGCCGTGGTGCCTTGCTGTGTGCCTTGGTATGCGCGAATCCAAATTCCGGCACCGAAGTCGGGCCGGCTCCACTGGCCAAACCAGGCAATCAAGTTGAGGAGCGGAAATAGTAGGGCATACAGGTACTTGTTGCGTTCTTCCGCTCCCGTGACGGCATAGGAGATATTGTTGGATAGATTCTCCAGCAATCCATAACTGTAGCCGGCAGCCTGGATGGTTAGGCCAGTGTCCTCGATTCGGGAGCGGATCTCGGCGAGGTGATAGCCAGGGCGTACATGGCCGGGTACGTCGAAATTCTCTGTCCAGCGGAAGACGGGCCAGCGCCGGTAATAGTGGGGCACATGCACGATCATTGTGCCGCCCTCGGCCAGCATCGAGGCAAGTTTGTGGATGACTTCGATGTCGTCCTCGATGTGCTCCAGATTATCCACTGAGAGAATCAGGTCGAATTTTCTTCCTGGTTGATACCGAGTCAGGTCGGCGACTACAAAATCACAACGGCTCTCGATGTCGATGGCACGGGCGATGTTCCGGTTTCTTTCCTGAAGTGCGGTATCGGAGTCCACACCAGTGACATTCGCCATGGGAAACTTTGCAGCCAGGAAGCGGGCGAATATGCCGCGCCCGCAGCCGGCATCAAGGATATTGGCTGCCGTTTGGGGCAGTAGTTTCTTGATTCTTCGCAGTCGAATACGCAGACCGACGATCGGTATGCCCAGAAGGTGGCAGTAGAGCCGTTCGGATAGTGACAGGGATTTGTCCCAGAAGAGTTCTTGGCCAGCAAGCAAGCGATGTTTCCTTGAAAAGTTTGGCTGTGATTAGCGGCGGGACATGTCCGCCTTCCGATTTGAGGCCGTTGAACTTAACAGCGTCATGGTCGATATACAAGCTGGCAGTTCATGTTGCTGTGTCATCGTTGCGAGGCTCCGTTGGACTGCCTGCACTGTGAGTGCCACGCATCGCGGCAAATGGATTCCAAGTCGCGGCGGCTTTCCCAGCCGAGGAGGGTCATCGCCCGTGACGGATCTGCATAGTATTCGGCCACGTCACCCGCTCGCCGTGGCGCGTGATGGCAGGGGATCGCGTGGCCGCAGGCCGCCTCGAAGGCGCGCACGACATCCAGCACGCTGTGTCCCCGTCCGCTGCCCAGGTTGACGGTGAAGCCGGGCTGGCCTTGCAGCAGGGCTTCCAGTGCGGCGCAGTGGCCCTCGGCCAGATCCATGACGTGGATGTAGTCGCGGATGCCGGTGCCGTCCGGGGTGGGGTAGTCGTTACCAAAAATGTTCAGGGCATCGCGCTGGCCCGCTGCCACCTGGGCCAGAAAGGGCACCAGATTGTTGGGCGTACCGCGCGGGCTTTCGCCGATCAACCCGGACTCGTGGGCGCCGGCGGGGTTGAAGTAGCGCAGGATGCCGATCCGCCACTCGGGGTCGGCGTGACTCAGGTCGGCGAGGATCTGCTCCACCATCGCTTTGCTGTGGCCATAGGGGCTCGCCGGGCGCAGCGGCGCATCCTCGGCGACGGGCACACGGTCCGGCGCACCGTAGACGGTAGCGGATGAACTAAAGATCAGCCGCTTGATCCCATGCGTGTTCAGCACCTGACAGAGGGCGATGGTGCCGCCGACGTTGTTGTCGAAATACCGCAATGGAACTGCCACCGATTCTCCCACTGCCTTGAGTCCGGCAAAGTGGATGGCCGCGGAGATGTCATGGCGTCGGAGCACCCGGTCCATCTCGTCCGCGTTGCGGACGTCGGCGATATAGAAGGCCGGACGGCTGCCGGTGATGCTGGCGATGCGGTCGATCACGCCGGCATCGCTGTTGCTCAGATTGTCCACCACCACCACGCGATACCCCTGTTTCATCAGGGAGACGCAACAATGGGAACCGATGAAACCGGTGCCTCCGGTGACCAGAATTTCGCCGGTGCTCATCTGAGGAATTTCGGGTCCACGATAGCCCGCAGGTCGACACGGGCTGCGCCGGGTGAGTGACTCAGCCACCAGACTGCCCCCTTGCGGACCGCCCACGCATCCTCCTCGCCGCCGACCAGCAGCGCGGCGAGTTCGCCCAGGGTGGGTTGGTGTCCCACCAGCAGCACCGGCCGTTTCATCTCGGGCCAGTGCGCGGCCCGCAGCAGGTCGGCGGCGCTGGCGGCGGGTGCGATGGCGGGTTCCACTTCGTGGGTGCGGTGCAGGGCATGGGCGGTTTCGCGGGCACGCCGCGCCGGACTCACCAGGATGCGCGTGTCCTGCGGCAGCCAGGCATCGAGCCAGCGGGCCACCCGGGCGGCCTGGCGCTGGCCCTTCGGCGTGAGGGCGCGATCCAGGTCATCCTGCCCGGGGCGCGCGTCTTCAGCTTCGGCATGGCGCCACAGAATGATGTCCATCGCTTACTCCAATGCCGGCAGGCGCAGCTTGCCCAGATTTGCCAGGGCAGCGGGAATCCGCTTCCGCAAGCGGTGGTGGCGCCTGCCGTGCCAGCCGGCGACCAGGGTCACCGCTTCCCGCAACTGCGGGGCGTCGGCGGCGTAGCGGGAGAGCCGGTCTCCGGCGCTGGCCAGGTCGTTGAGTTGTCCGAGGATATCCTGCAAGGTCACCAGCTTATCCAGCAGGCGGCGGGAGTTGGACGCGGGCATGAGCGGAGCGAAGAACTCCAGACCATAGCGCAGGCGCTTGATGGCGATGCGGACTGCATGCAGGCTGGTCGGCCGGTCGTGGCTGGCGGCGGCCGCCAGCGTCAGCACCTTGCGGCGTTGCCGGCGCAGGCGGTGTGCGGCGAACTCGGCCAGGGTCGCGGCTTTCGCGCCCGGTGCCGGCGGGAGTTCCGACAGGGCATGGCACTGGGCGGTGGTCCGCAGCATCAGGCGGCCGTAGTCGCGCCCCTGCAGAGCTTCCAGCGCCCGTTGCCGGGCCTGCTCCCGCTGCGCGGCGACCAGCCCGGCCAGTGCCGCCAGGCGCGGTTCGTCGGGCAGGGCGGCGACGACCGGCTGCACAATCTCCGCCAGCAGCACATCCAGATCCCGCAACTGCCCCAACAGATCCATCAGTTCGCGCAACGGCGGCAACAGCCCTTGCGCGAATCCTGCCGGCAGCAGCGGGGAGAACAAGCGCAGCGCGGCGCGCAGGCGCCGGGCGGCGACGCGCATCTGGTGAATGTATTCGGGGTCCTCGTCCTTGACCGCGCCGGCATGATTGGCCTGCAAATGCGCCAGGCAATCCAGGGCGATGCGGTGGAAGGCCGCCAGCGGCGCCATGTCGGCCGCGAGTTCAATGGAACCCGCCTTGAGCGGCGCTTCGGCTGTACCCGAAAAAATCCGGTAGCCGCGCTCGGCCTTGGACAGCAGGGCGGGGACCAGGGTGACGCGCTCGGCCAACTGCTCCGCGATGGCGAATAGTTGCGATACCGGACCGCTCTCCAGTTCGAGCTCCACCTCGGAGATGGCTTCGCGCCGATCGGCCGCGGCGACCCAGCCGCGGTCCAGCATCAGCAGGACGACACAGTCCGGCGCCGGTTCGAAACGCCAGGTGACGCGGCGGAAGTTGGTCTCGAACAGCGGGACGATGCGCTCCCGGGTTGAAGGGCGTTCCAGCCATTTGCGGACCTTGGGCGCGCTGACGACGGAAAAGTCGAACCGGCCGCCGTAAGGCGTCTCCCATTCGGGGCGCGCCGTCAGGCCCGCCGCCGAGGCGCCGGCGCATTTGACGGTCTGCAGCCATTGGCCGCCCTTGCGGCGCAGGCGCAACGCCATGCCCTTGCGGTACAGCGCCAGATCCGGCGTGTCGTAATAGACGTTCAGCAGCGGGCCGGCCTGGCGGGAAACGGCACACTTCAGCAGCGGATGCCTGAGGAAGCGCTGATGCTCATTTTCCGGCAATGCCAGCTTGAGTTCGATCTCTTCGGCCATGAGGCATTGTAGCGGAGGGGCCGGAGCCGCTCAGGGCTGGATGCCGCTGATGCGCACCGGAGCGGCCGCCTCGGTGCGCCGTCCGAGGGACAGCGCCAGGCCGCGCAGCAGGGCATTGCGCAGGTCACGGGGATCGATGATCTCGTCGAAGGCCATGGTGTCGCCGGTGCTCCAGGCGCCGCTGGCGACGGCTTCCGCCAGCCGGGCCTTGCGCTCGTCGTCCAGCTTGGCGGCGTTGCCGCCGCCGCCCGCCGGCAGTCCGCCCAGGGAAATGCCGGGGAAGGCGAGGGTGATGGTCTGCTGGTCGAATGGGTTCATCCCCATCAGGGAACTGCCGAAACCAAAGGCCTTGCGCAGCGTCACGTGGAGCTTGGGACTGGTCAGCTTGGCCTGGGCCAGGTACATGCGGGCGGCGGCGCGCAGCGTGCCTTCCCGTTCCGCCTTGGTCCCGGACATGATGCCGGGATTGTCGGTGAGGAAGATCACCGGCAGGTGGAAGGCGTTGGCCAGGTGCAGGAAATGGGCGGCCTTTTCCGCCGCCTCGGCGGTGATGGAGCCGGCCAGCACCGCCGGCTGGTTGGCGACGAAGGCGCAGGGCTGGCCGCCCAGGCGCAGAAAACCGGTCAACAGCGGCGTGCCGTAGAGGGGCTGGAATTCCAGGAAATCCCCGTGGTCGGCGAGCAGCCGCAGCACTTTGCGCATGTCGTAGGCCTGCCGGCCGTTGCAGGGGACGACCTGGAGGATTTCATCCAGTCGCCGTTCGCCGTCCTTTTTCTTTTCTACACGGGAAGGGGGGTACTCCCAGGCATTGGCCGGCAGGAAGGCGAGGTATTGGCGGATCAGGCGGCAAGCCTGCTCCTCGTCCTGGACGATGTTGTGGACCACGCCGGACTCCCGGGCATGCATCGTCGCGGCACCCAGTTCCTCCTTGCTGACTTTTTCGCCCAGCGCGGCCTGCACCAGGGGCGGGCCGGCGGCGAACAGCGTGGCGTTCTCCAGGGCGATGACGAAGTCCATCAGCAGCCCGGTGAGCACGCCATGGCCGGCGGATGAACCCAGCACCAGGGCCACGGTGGGCACCAGCCCGGACAGTGCGGCCAGTTCCTGGAGGTCGTTGGGCGCGTAGGGATGGCGCTCCAGCGCGTTGGTGGCGCGGGCGCCCGCGCCGTCCAGCATCATGATGAGGGGGCAGCGTTCCTGGTGCGCCAGGCGGGCCAGGCGCATGCGTTTGGCGGCGGTGCCATGGCCGATGGAGCCGCCGCCCACCGTGAAGTCCTCGCAGCCGACGACGACGGTGCGGCCATCGACGGTGGCCAGCCCGGCCACCAGCGCGTCGGCGGGTACCGGCGGCTCGCCGTGATAACTGTGGCCGCCGACCAGGGTGCCCAGTTCCATGAAACTGCCCGGGTCGGCCAACAGTTCGATCATTTCCCGCGCGTTGCGGCGGCCACTGGCGGCACGCTTGGCCAGCTTGTCGGGGCCGCCCATGGTGTGTGCCTGGGCCTTGCGCCGTTCGAATTCCTCCAACAGCACGGCCCAGTCGTCCGGCGTCTTGTCGCTACGCTTCATTGCTCTCCCCAATCGTTGTTGTTATTGCCCCGGTGTCACCAGGGCATCGCGGTCACTGGCCGCGTTCCTTGCGCTCTTTCGCTTCTTCCTGCTGCAGGACCTTGAGTTCCCGCAGGCGGGCGTCCACTTTGGAGCGGTCGTAGAAATCGCCGTCGGGCGCCTTCTGCGCCAGGGTCAGCTGCTCGATGGCGGGCATCAGCTGGCCGCTGTGATAGTAGGCCTCGGCCTGTGCCCGGTGCTGCAGCAGGATCTTGCCGAGGTTGGCGTAGGCGCGGGCCTGGAGGCGGTACATGCGGGCATCGGACGGATAGCTCTGGAGATCGTCGATGGAGAGCTTCAGCGCCTGGTCCGGATGGTGGTCCGCCAGCAGCGCGTCCGCCAGGCCGTAGACCAACACCCGTTCCTGGGGGCTGTGGGCCAGGGCGGAACGCAGGATGCGTGCCGCACCGGCCGGATCGTTCTGTTTCATCCGCAGCTCCGCCGCCAGGCTATCCACCATCGGCGAGTTCACTTTCGCCTGGCGCAGCGTCTGTAGTTCGCGTTCCGCACCGGCGTAGTCGCCGGCACGCAGCCGTGCCCGCGTCAGGCCGTAGCGGACCGGTGCCTCGACGGTGAATTTGCGCTCGCTGAGCAGGTGTTCGAAGGTCGTCACGGCATCGGCCGGCGTGCCTTCCTGGGCCTGGATCTTGGCCTTGACCAGGAGGAATTCCAGGGAGTCGGGCACTTGGTGGTAGGGGCGCATGGCGATGCGGTTTTCCATGTCGGAAATCCGCTCCGTGGTCAGCGGGTGGGTGCGCAGATAGCCCGGCGCGTTGTTGTCGTAGATGCGGCCGAACTTGTCCAGCCGCCCGAAGAAACTGCCCATGCCGCGGATGTCGAAACCGGCTTTCTCCAGCAGCTGGATGCCCAGACGGTCCGCCTCGCGTTCGAAGTCGCGCGAATAGTTGAGCTGGTTCTGGATCATCGCCGCCTGGCCGCCGACCAGCGCGCCCTGCGTCATGCTGGAGTTGTTGCGCGCCGCCAGGATGGCGATGGCCATCGCCAGCATCGTCATCACCTGGCCCTGCTGCTGCTTGTTCATCAGGCGCGCCAGGTGGTGCTGGGTGACGTGGGAGATTTCATGTCCCAGCACCGATGCCAGCTCGGACTCGGACTGGGCGGCGAGGATCAGCCCTGTATGGACGCCGATGTAGCCGCCGGGCATGGCGAAGGCGTTGAGCGTGGCGTCCTTGAGGACGAAGAACTCGAAATCCTGGCGCGCGCCATCCACGCCGGCGGCCAGACGTTTGCCGATGCGCGAGAGGTAGCCCTCCAGTTCCGGATCATCCAGGTAGGTGGGTTCCTTCAGGCGGATCTCGTTCATCACCGAGAGACCGATGCGGCGCTCCATCGCCGGGGAGAGATCCACCTGCGCCACCTCGCCCAGGTCCGGCAGGCCGTCGGCCAGCGCCCGGGGCTGGATCGGCGCCAGGGCCAGGGAGAGCATCAGCGGAGCAAGCAGTGCCTTTTTCATGGACACTATGATAGCCGCGCCGCAGAATGGTTTCCCGCCCCGCACAATCGACAATTACAATCCATTACATCATGACGCTCACTCATTTCGATGCTTCCGGCCAGGCCCATATGGTCGATGTCGGCGAAAAGGCCGAAACCCGCCGTGTCGCCCGCGCCGAGGGGCGCATCCGCATGGCGCCGGCGACGTTCGCCCTGATCCGCAGCGGCGACGCCAAGAAGGGCGATGTGCTGGGCATCGCCCGCATCGCCGCGATCCAGGCCTCCAAGCGCGCCGGCGAGCTGATTCCGCTGTGCCATCCCATCGGCCTGACCCGGGTCGCCGCCGAGTTCTTCCCGGACGAGGCCAACGCCATCATCCGCTGCGAGGTGACGGCCGAGACCGTGGGCCGCACCGGGGTCGAGATGGAGGCGCTGACCGCCGTCTCGGTGGGGCTCCTGACCATCTACGACATGTGCAAGGCCGTGGATCGCGGTATGGTGATCGAGGAGATTCGCCTGCTGGAAAAGCTGGGCGGCAAGTCCGGCCACTGGCAGGCGGGGACGTAGCTCCCGCGGACGTGTGGCCGCAGCGGCGGCCTGATTCCATTTTGAATTTTCGAGGTACCCCATGAATGTCGATCGGGAACTGGATACGCGCGGGCTGAGTTGTCCGCTGCCCATCCTGCGCACCAAGAAGACCCTGGCGGAAATGCAGTCCGGCCAAGTGCTGCGCATCGTCGCCACCGACCCCGGCTCGGTCAAGGATTTTCCCGCTTTCGCCCGCCAGACCGGCAACGAGCTGCTCTCCAGCGAGGAGGGCGCGGGTGAATTCGTCTTCCTGATGAAGCGCAAGTAGGGCGCTGCCGTCTGCCGTCCCGTGCGCGGCGATTCGCCGGCAGCTGCCCTTGAAAAATTACTGACCGGTTAGTTTTTAATTTGATATAGTGTCTGCGGCTGGTCCCCGAGCCGTGGACTGCATCGTCCCGTCCTGCCGGAATCAGCGGGTCGTCCGCCCGCTGCGGATCCAGTCGGAGCGCGGCTATTGTGACGGTCGCCGGCTTGTTGCCGATCTGACCACCCGAAAGGAGAAGGCTGTGACGGAAGTTATATCTGGGCGTAGGAGATTTCTCAAATACGCGGCGGGTGCCGCCGTCGCGGGGGCCGTCGGCATTCCGCTGTTCCACTATCGCTTCAGGACGCCGGCGGCCGCATCACTGGGTCCCCGCCAGGCGTCCCGGCTGAACACCTGGGAAGACCTCTACCGCCAGCGCTGGACCTGGGACAAGATCGCCAAGGGCTCCCATGGCTGGTCCAATTGCCGGTCCGCCTGCGCCTGGGATCTCTACGTCAAGGACGGGGTCGTGGTCCGGGAGGAGCAGACGGCCACCTATGAACAGTCCGAGCCCGGGGTGCCGGACTTCAATCCCCGGGGATGCCAGAAGGGGGCCTGCTACACCGAGGTGATGTATGGCCCGTCCCGGACCAGCGTGCCGCTGAAGCGTGTGGGGCCTCGCGGCTCCGGCCAATGGGAGCGCATCAGCTGGGATCAGGCCATGGGGGAGATCGCCGAGAAGTGCATCGCCGCCGCCAGCCGCTGGGGCACCGACACCCTCTATCAGGATCTCGGGCCCAACTTCGATTTCGGTCCCACCACTGCCGGCCGCTTCAAGTTCCAGTTCATGGCGGGCGGCTTGTTCGCCGACAACTGGGCCGAGATCGGCGATCTGAATTTCGGGGCCGCCATGTCGCTGGGTTTCGCCCATGCCGGCGGCTCCTCCGACGAATGGTTCCTCTCCGACTTCCTGGTGGTCTGGATGATGAACCCCTCGGTGACGCAGATCCCCGACGCCCATTTTCTCTACGAAGCCCGCTACAAGGGGTCGGAACTGGTGGTCATCGATCCGATGTATTCCGCCACGGCGATCCACGCCGACCAGTGGCTGCCCATCGCCGTGGGCACCGATGCCGCGTTGGGGATGGCGGTGGCCCGCCATCTGCTCGAGGTCAACGCCATCGACCTGCCCTACGTGCGGGAGCAGACCGACCTGCCGCTCCTGGCCCGCCTGGACACGGGGCGTTTCCTGCGGGAAGCGGACCTGAAGGAAGGGGGCAGCGAAACCCAGCTCTACATGTGGCACCCCGCCAGGCGGGCGCCGGTGAAGGCGCCGGGCTGCACCGGCAATGAAACCCGCAGGCTCAGCCTGGACTTCGAACCGCCCATCGACGGCCTGTGGAAGATCGCCCTGAAGGATGGCCAGGAAGTGGCCGTGGTGCCCGTCGGGGCGATGCTGAAAGAGCATCTGGATCCCTGGACCTTCGAGCACACCGCCCGGGTGACGGGGTTGAGCGTCGAGCAGATCCGTACCTTCGCCGAAGGCTGGGCCAAGGCCGAACGGCCCATGGTGCTCTCCTCCTGGGGCTCCAACCGCTACCTGCATTCGGACCTGATGAACCGGAGCAAGCTCCTGTGCCTGGCCCTGAAGGGAGCGCTGGGTCGCAAGGGGGCCGGCTACCAGGCGTGCGGCTGGGTGGACCTGGAAGGGTTCGGCAACGCCATGCAGATGGAGAAGGAAGGGCTGCAAGGGCGGATTGCCGTGTTGTTGGGAGTCATGTCGCCCGGAGAATTGTTCAACGCCACCCTGGACATCGTGATGAAGCGCAAGACCGAATCCGATGTGGCCCTGGAAACCGAGAACAGGTACCTGAAAACCAAGCTGTGCACCACCGACGTGGTGGAAGTGAATTTCCGCTCCAAGGAATACCGGGAAGCCCTGAGCCGTGAGGAGAAAGACCTGTTCCCGCGGCCGCTGACAGCCTATTACGACGAGGCTCACGAGAAAAACTGGGCGCCGGGGCTGCCGCGCAAGGCGCCGCCCAAGGTCTTTTTCAGCGGCGGCGCCAACCTGCTGCGGCGGAACAACCTGCCCCAGTTCCTCAAGGCCCATATCTGGGACGACATGGAGTTGATCGTGGACATCAACCCCAAGTTTTCCTTTACGGGCACCCAGGCCGATTACATCCTGCCGGCGGCGGGCTGGTACGAGAAATCCGGGATCAAGTACAACATGGCCTACATCCCGTATCTGCATTACTGCGATGTGGCCGTGCCGCCCCTGGCGGAAGCCAAGGACGAGTATGAAATCTACTGGCTGCTCACCCGGGAGATCGAGCGCCGGGCCAAGGCGCAGAACCTGCCGGTCTTCGACGGCTGCGGCCGCGGCAACATCGACTGGAAGACCCTGCACCAACGCTACAGCAACCAGGGAGCGCTGGGTCCCAAGGACGCCGAAAAACTCGCGGAAGAAATCCTGCGCAGCGATGCCACCCAGGGCATGACCATCGAAGGCCTGAAAAAGACCGGCATCGCCAAATACACCGCAACGGGGGGCAATGTGCAGGCCGGCGCCTTGAACAACCCGGACTGGAAGGGCAAGGGCGTGTTGAACACCATGACGCGCTTCACCGAGCACAAGGAGCCTTGGCCCACCTACAGCGGCCGGATCACCACCTTCATCGACCACCCCTGGTTCGTCGAGATGCGGGAGCAGTTCACCACCCACAAGGAAAGCCCGAAGGCCGGGGGCGACTATCCCTTCCAGTTCGTCAGTTGCCATGCGCGCTGGTCCATCCATTCCACCTGGCGCGACACGCCGCTGATGCTGCGCCTGCAGCGGGGCGAACCCCTGGTCTGGCTCAACCCGTCCGACGCCGCCAAGGTCGGCGTCAAGGACCACGACTACGCCGAGCTCTACAACGACTACGGCTCGGTGAGGATGCGCATCAAGCATTCCACCATGGTCCGGCCCGGCGTGGCCTACTACTACCATGCCTGGGAACCGCATCAGTTTCCCAATCACCAGTCCTACAAGTGGCTGATTCCGGGGCTGGTGAAGCCGCTCCACATGGCCGGCGGCTACGGCCACATCAACCATGCCATGAACCGCTACCAGCCGGGCAGCGCCGTTCAGGACACCCGTCTGGGCATCCGCCCCTGGACGGGACAATCCACGGGCGCCAAGCCCGTGGCCAACGTTTGACGGAGATCTGTAATGAAATACGACATCCCAAAATCCGATCGCCAGGTCTCCATGGTCCTGGATCTCAACAAGTGCCTGGGCTGCCAAACCTGTTCCGTGGCCTGCAAGAAGATGTGGAACACCGACGCGGGCACCGACTACGCCTACTGGAACAACGTCGAGACCATGCCGGGCAAGGGGTTCCCGGCCGACATCCACGATCCGGACACGGCGGGGCGCAACCTGGCCGGGGAGACCAAGCGCGGCAAACTGCCCAGCATCGACACCGGCTACGGCCGGGCCTGGAAGTTCAACCACCAGGAGGCCCTGGCCTCCACGGCGCAGCCGGTGAAGGTGTGGATCAAACCCAAGGAGGAAGTGAAGTGGGGCCCCAACTTCGACGAGGACGAAGGCAAGGGCAATTACCCCAAGGACAACCACTACTTCTATCTGCCGCGGCTGTGCAACCACTGCACCCATCCGGCCTGCCTGGATGCCTGCCCCCGCGCCGCGATCCACAAGCGCAAGGAAGACGGCATCGTGCTGGTGAATCAGGACAAGTGCCACGGCTACCGTTTCTGCGTCGAGGCCTGTCCCTACAAGAAGGTCTATTACGACCACGTGCGGCAGGTGTCGTCCAAGTGCATCTTCTGCCTGCCGCGGGTGGAGGAGGGCGTCGCCCCGGCCTGCGCGCGCCAGTGTCCAGGCCGCCTGCGCTTCGTCGGCTACCGGGACGACCAGGACGGCCCGATCTGGAAGCTGGTGGAGAAATGGAAGGTGGCCATCCCGCTGCATCCGGAATACGGCCTGGGCCCCAATGTCTTCTACGTCCCCCCCATGAGCCCGCCGCAACTGGATGACCAGGGGCGGCCGACCGGCCAGCCACGGATTCCCCTGGCCTATCTGGAATCGCTCTTCGGCGCGGCGGTGAAGCCGGCTCTCGACGTCCTCTTGGCCGAACGGGAAAAGAAGAAGCGCGGCGAGCCCAGCGAGCTCATGGATCTCCTGATCGCCTACGACTGGAACGACAACTTCAAACTGGCGCCCCGTCATCGGGAAGTGCTGGCTTAAGACCGCTTGAAGGACGGAGATGCCCATCATGAAACAAACCGTTAGCCTGATCCCCGCGCCGACCGTGATCCAGCCCGGCGGCTATGTACCGGCAGCCTATGCCGATCGCGGCACGCCGCGCACGGCGCAGGCCGAGGTCGCTGTCGAGGCGGCCGGCAAAGGCTGGAAGATCACGCTGAGCTGGGCGTGTCCCAAGCCGGTGGACGACATCGCCAACGAGACCGACAAGTTCATCGATGCCTGCGCCATATTGGCGCCGACGGCCGCGGACGCGCCGTGGATGACCATGGGGGCGCCCGGGCAGGCGGTGGAAGGCTATCTCTGGCGGCCGGATCGCCAGGAGCCTTGGCAGATTCATGCCGAGGGGCTGGGGTCGGTGCGGCGCGGTGCCGCTGCCGGGGCGAAGGCCCAGGGCGCCTGGTCCCAGGGCCGCTGGGAGATCGTGTTCGAATTGCCCGAGTGGGCGGCGCTGGAGCGCCACCGGCAGGTGGCGTTGGCGGTATGGCGCGGCAGCGACCAGGAGCGGGCGGGCCTGAAGTCCGTCAGCCCCGGCTGGCTGTCGCTGGACTGAGCGGATTTTCCCATGAGCGAGCAACAACTCAATCCCCTGGCGCTGCGGATGCTGGCCTGGGCGTGCCTGTGGAGCCCCCTGGCCGAGAATGACGAGCATCAGGCCGCCTGGGAGGTGCTGCAGCTGCCGGGCGATTTCGAGGATGTGCGGGTCGATTACTGGAATGCGTTCCATGCCGGCGTCCCCCAGCCGCCGGTACCGGCGCTGTTCCATGCCCTGTTGCAGCGGGAAGGCAACGCGGTGCGGGAGGATCTGATGCGGGCGGCCGACTATTTGGAGCTGGAATGGAGCGACAAGCGCCTGCCGCCGGATCACGTGGGGCCGGCCTGTGAAATCTTCGGCCTCGCCATCGAGCGGGAGGAGCCGGTGCTGATCGACGGGCTGCGGGAGCGCTATCTGCGTCCCTGGTCGCGCCAGGCGCAGACCCTGCTGGCTTCCCACCCCGGACTGCTGGCGCTGTTGGAGCGCTTCGAGGCGGATGTCGCGGCCGCGCCGGTACCTGAGACGTGATGTGCTTCGAGGCACTTTGGCTGATGTTGCGGGGGCGCGCCGGGCGACGTTGGTTGCCGCCCTGCGGAACCCTGTTTGCGTTGCCCGGTACTGGAAGGTCCCGCCCGTATTCCTCGCTGCACGGGCGGGACTGCTGTGTCGATGGGTGAGGGATGCGCCTCTGGAGCGGGGCTTACCACTTGTAGCCGAACGAGACGCCATACGTCCGGGGAGGTGCCCAGGTTGCGGTCCTGTAGAAGTAGAAATCGATGCCGTTCATCGGTTTTTTCTCGTCGGTCAGGTTCTTCACCCAGAACGACGCTTCGGCGGCACCGGGGCCCCCCACGGGGATATTGGCCAGCAACAGGCGGGCGTTGAGCAGACCGATGGCCGGGATTTCCGTCATCGATGCCACGGCGCCACTGGCCGCGAGCGGCGAGTCGTAACTCTTGTTGACGGCGTAGAGAAAGCGCTCCGACAGCCAGGTGTAGTCGGCGATCAGGCGCAGCGTGCCCCAGTCGGTCTTGGCCAGACGGCCATCGATGGCGAGGTTCAGGGTGTGCTTGGGGGCATAGGGCATTTCACGGTTGCTGGCGGTGTTGATCGAGACGCCCGCATTCGGGGGATTGATGCCCGTATCCATATATTCATCGAACTTCGCATCCAGGTAGCCATAGCTACCCGTCATGCGCCAGCCGGCGGTGATTTGCCAGGCCAGTTCGAGTTCGATACCCTGCTGGGTGGCCTTGCCCGCGTTGTACAGACTGGACTGCACCGAGCCGGGCGGGATCATTGTAAGTTGCATGTCGGTGATCTTGTTATGGAAATAGGTCGCGTTGAACATGCCCCGGCCTTCGGCGAAGTTGCTCTTCACGCCGAACTCGAAGGTCTGTGATTTTTCAGGTTGGTAGGGAGTGCTCAGGGTTATTGGGTTTGTTGCTTCGCCGTTCCAACCCCCGCTTTTAAATCCCTTGGCCATGCGGGCATAAATATTGACCGTATCACTGAGTTTGTAGACGGCGCTCATGGAAGGCGTGGTGGCGCTGAAGCGGGTCATGTATTCCACGGGCGCCACACGGGTTTCGAAGACCGGTCCCCGATAGCCGACGGTGCCGTATTGACTGGCCTGCAAGCCGCGGTCCTCACGGGTGCTGCGAATACCGGCGGTCAGGGTCAGGTCGGGTGTGGCTTTCCAGTCCAATTGGCCGTAGATGGCTTTTTGCTTGGTGGTCACGCCGCTGTTGACGAAACCGTTATCCCCATAAATGCCACGCATATCGTAGGTGAAGCCATCTTCTTTGAAGATGTAGTAACCCGCCACATAGTTGAAGCGATCGGTATTGCCGACCCACTGGAATTCGTGCGACCAGGTCCTCAGGTCGGTGTCCTGTCCCGTGACGACGATGGGAAGGGGCGTCCCGTCCAGGTCCATTTGATCGCTATAGAAGAGCTTGCGGTAAGAGCCGATGTATTTGACGGTATTGCCCGGGTCGAGCTGATAGGTGGCGGTCAGTGCGTGACCATCGACTTTCAGCTTCTGGTAGAAGGTTCCGCCGGGATCGGCGGCGAAGGATTTGGGCCGGGTCGTGGAGGCACGGGACGCCGTGCCCACGTAACCCAGGGCTTCCAGATCGAGGCCGCCGTACAAGAGGGTGCCGCTGCCGTTGGCTGCATAGAGCGTGGCGGCGGTGGGCATGGAGTCGGATTCGGTGTGGTCGTATTTGTAATCCACCTGCAAATCGCGGCTGATGTCGAAGTTGGCCGCAAGACGGAACGCCTGGCGGTTCTTGTCGCTGAAAGCGCGGCCGTTGGCGTTTTTCAGCCAGCCGTCCTGCTTTTCGTTGCGCAGGGCGAAGCTCAGGCTGGTGATGCCCATCTTGGGCAGGTCGATGGACAGGCGTTCGACGTGATGGCCGTAGTTGCCGATCTCCATATTGGCCGAACCGCTGAAAACGCCCGCGGGCTTGCGGGATATGAAGTTGATCGCTCCGCCCAGCGTGTTGCGCCCGAAGAGCGTGCCTTGCGGGCCGCGCAGCACTTCGATGCGCTCCAGATCGACCATCTCCGACAGATTGCCCAGGGATTTGGCGACATAGACGCCATCGATATACATGCCGACCGACGGGTCGACCAGGATCGAGGGCTGGCCGGTCGAGGCGCCGCGGATGCTGACCTGGGAAATCAGGTCATTCGAGGGTGAGCGATTGACCACCACGTTGGGCGCAAGGCCAGAGATATCCGCGCCGCCTTCGATGCCGCGCGCTTCCAGTTGTCCGCCGCTGATGGCGGAAATCGACAACGGCACGTCCTGCAGGCGTTCGGCCCGTTTCTGGGCGGTGACGATAACCTCTTCCAGTACTGCTCCTTTTTCTGCAAGCGCCGTCATTGTTGTCCCAGTCAGGGCTGAGGCAATCAGTGTGGGAATGATGCGTGCTGCAAAGTGTTTATGCTGAATATTCACTGGTCGTTCTCCGTTCATGGTTATTGAAGTACCTGCCTCACTTGCCGATGCATTGCGCGCCGTAAACCCTTTGCTGCTATGAATCGGGAATCCATGTTCAAGGCTGGGCCGGCAGTCGCCGGTAGATGCCTTCAAAGACGGTGGTCCAGGTGCGGCCGCCATCGTTGCTGCTCTGTTCCAGCTGACGCAGTTCGTCGGCAGAGACCGCTCTCAGTACGTTGCGACCGCGACGGCCCGGTCCCGCTGGATCGGCCAGGACCATGCCGCCCAGGCCGGGACGGCCCTGGCGGTCGGTGCGTTCACCGTTGCTGTCGGCCCAGAGCTGGCGCCAGCGACCGCGCTCGGGCTGATAGACGATCAGGCTCTTGCCGCTGCCACCGTCGGCGCCGGTCCACTCCTCAAGCAGGGCGCAGCCGCCGGCGATGGCGCTGATGCGGTTGTTGCCGACCACCGTGTGGTCGGGAGTGCCGACCTGCCATTGGCCGATCCAGAAATCGAATTGGCGGTATGCGGGGCCTTGGCACGGCTTATTCGCTGCGCCGGCGATGGCGGTGGCCAGGCCCAGCAGCAGGCCGGCCATGAGGTGCCGTCGGGATGTGCTCATTTTCCGTCCACCGTATAGACCAGCAGCGCATTGCCGGGGCGGCGCTGGCTGGCGGCGCCGGACACCACATAGACCGCGCCATTCACCACCGCCTGGGCATAGCCGCTGACCGCGCCGCCTTCGGCATCGATGCCGTTGACCGCCGGGAATTTGCCGGCAGTGTCGGTGTCCCAGAGGATCTTGCCGGTGGCGTTGTCATAGGCGCGCAGATGGCCGTCCCAGGAGCCGACGAAGGCGAAGTCGGGCAGCAGGGCCACCGAGGCCGACTGGGCGGCGTGGCAGCCGCGCTCGCCCCAGCTGCAATGGGGCGGGGGTGCCGGTGTGCGCCAGAGTTCGCGGCCGTTGGCCAGGTTGAGCTTCACCACGGCGCCGGGATTCTTGCCCGGTAGTGCATCGACATCGCCGACCGGAACGTAGAGCTGCCCGCCAGCGCTGGCCATGCCGTACATGACGCCGCCCACGTCGCCGCCGTAGGCGATCTTGTTGCGCCAGACGATGCGGCCCTTGCGGTCCGGGTCGAGGGCATAGACCATGCCGTATTTCTGGCCGGCCATCACCAGCTGGCGGCCGTCGGGCAGGTCGGCCAGGAGCGGCGGCGAGCCGAAGCCGAAGATGTTGCGGCAGTCGGTGTCCTCGCCCCGGGCCTTGCATTCGGCGTCGCGCACCTTGGCGGGGGGCAGGGCGGACTGCTGCCAGCGCACGGCGCCGGTGGCCATGTCGAAGGCCATGATGGCGTATGCGCCCTTGGGGTTGTCCATGTCGTAGGACTCGCCCGTGGCGGCATACACCACCTGACGCTTCACGTCCGCCGCCAGGGGCGTCCAGATGGCGGCGCCGGCGGGGCTGGAGAGGGGCTGGCCGCGCGCGCTCTTCTTGCCGGTCGGCTTCGGCGTTTGGGCGATGGTGTGGGTCTTCCACAGCAGCTTGCCGCTGGTGACGTCGATCGCCGCCACGCCGCCGCGGAAGGTACAGCAGGGATAGTCCGGATCGTGGGTGAGCGGATCCTCCATCGAGGAGATCGGCACGAACAGCCGGTCTCCGGCCAGGGTGGGGCTGGCCGTCAGGCGCGTAAGGACATGATCCTCCACTTCGGTCTTCCAGCGCAGGGTGCCGGTGTTGGCGTCAATCGCGTAGACGGTGCCCTTGGTGTCGCCGACGAACACCAGCGGCTGGTCGGGCTGGGAGGCGGGCGCGCCGACGCTGACGCGACGGATGCTGCGTTCGGTGGCGTAGGTCCAGCGGGTGCAGCCGGTCTGGGCGTCCAGGGACACCACGTCGCCGGTGCCGGTGGAGGTGAACACGCGGCCGCCGGCGACGATGGGTTCGCTGCCGATGCCGCCGGGATAGGCGTAGGCCCACTTCAGCTTGAGCCGGGGCAGGTCGGCGGCGCCGATGCCGGGATGGGACTGGTGGCCGCTGTTGCTCTGGTCGCGGGCGAGGAAGGGCCAGTCGTCGGGGCCGATGCGCACCGGCGCGCCGGGGGTGGTGCATAGATTGGGCAGGGGCTTGGGACCGGTGCCGGGCTGGCGACCGGTCAGGTGGGTGGCCACCGCGCGGATGTCATCGGCATTGAGGCCGGCGAGCATGGCCATGGGCTTCATCGGCCCCGTGGTGAGAACGCCGACGATGGATTCCGGGCTGCGGAAACCGAGGGAGTTGGAAGGAGGGATGCGACCCTGGGGATGATCGTGGCAGGAGGCACAGGCCTTGGCGAAGATGGCTGCGCCCTGCTTGGCGAGAATGGCATCCTGGTCGTTGACCGGGGAAAAGACGGGGGAGGAGCCGGAACTCGCGGTCCAGACGCCGCTGTCCTTGTTCGCCGCCGGGTCGGGCAGCTTGTCGGCGAGCGCCGGAGCGGCCTGGAACAGAGCCAGGCCGAGCAGGGCGAGGGGCAGTGGGCGGCGCAATGCGGGGAAAACGGATTTCATGAGGGGAGTCGTGTTGTTATGGTTGGGTTGAGGGTTAGGCGAGCCCCAGGTAGTCCACCAGCCTGGCGGCGGGGATCATCAGCCGGCGCACCTTGAATTCGAAGATGCTGGGGAGGCGGACGGGCTTCGGCGCCTCCAGGGGCAGCACACATTCTTCCGGGCGCCCGGCGGCCAGGGCGCGGGCCAGGCTCTGGCCGAGCAGGGGGCCCATGACGTTGCCCCAGGTGCCCAGGTTCATGAGGGCGAAGACGTTGTCGTCCACCCGGTAATACTTGGCGTAGTCCTCGTGGTAGACGTGGGAGGAACTGGCGGTGACACCGGTCCAGTAGGACTCCAACTCCAGAGTGAAGGCCCGGGTCTGGGGGAAGGTGCGGTGCAGGAAGCGCAGCAGATAAGCGAAGTAGGTTTCCGCATCCCCGGCTTTGCCCGAGCCGGGAATGGTGGCGGTGACGAGGCGCTTGCGGCCGTCGATCACCAGGGGATAGAGGCCCGCGGGATATTGGGTGAACACCACCCGGCTCGGGTTCAGGGTTTCCAGCAGCGCGTCGGGTAGCGGGCGGGTGGCGAGACCGCAGGCCACCAGAGGGTATTGGGTCTGCGCCAGCTGGGGGAAGAACGTGTTGCCGGCATGGCCGCTGGTGCACACCACGATGCGGCGGGCCATGACGATGCCGTTGGGCGTCGTGACGCGCCAGCGTTGTCCGTCCTTCTCGCAGGCCATGACCGGCGAATCGCCATAGACCCGGGCGCCGAGGCGGGCGGCGGCGGCGACCATGCCATTGGTGAACAGATAGGGGTTGACCCGGCCGCCTTCCTTCCAATGGATGCCCCAGCGGTAGCGTTCGGTGCCGAGCATTTTCTGGATCTGGTCGGCATCCACCGGTTGGACGTCGTAGCCGAAGGCGCGCCAGCATGCCGCTTTTTTCTCCAGGGCGGCAGCAGGCTTGAATGCCGCTTCCAGCAGGCCGTCAGGCGAGGCATCGCCATCGATGCCATGCGTGCGGCAAAGGTCATAGACGATGTTGCGGTTTTCAACCAGCGCGTTGATCAGCCGTTTGCCCTGGTCGGGCCAGGTCTGCAGCGGTTCGAGCACGTCGAGAAAGGGCTGGACGTGGCCCGCGTTGCGGCCCGAGGCGCCATCGGCGGGCTGTTTGGCTTCCAGGGTCACGGTGGCGACGCCCAGTTCCGCCAGGTGCAGGCTGACTGACGCGCCCGCTAGGCCGGCGCCGATGACCACGACGTCGGTTTCGATGTTGCCTTCCAGCGCCGGGTAGGTCGGCAGGGCTTGTTCCGGGGGCCAGCCGCTGCAATGGATGGATACCGTGCCGTTCTCGTAGGCATGCAAGGCGTCCTGTGGAACGGGGCGCGGGATATTGGCAGCGGAACGTGGCGCGGTGGGTGACACGGGTATCTCTCCTGGGCCGGAATAGGCGAATGCCGATAAGCCGGGATATCTTAGGAGCCGGCACCAGGGCCCGCTAGAACCATGTGGTAGTGGTGGCCGACCGGAGAGGAAGTGTCTAGAGCAGGATGGAGAAGCTGCGGAGCATCAGCCGGACCAGGTCGGTCTGGCTGGCGACGCCCATCTTGGTGTAGATTTTTTTCGAGTAGTTGCGGGCGGTCGCTTCCGCGATGGCCATTTCCTGTGCAGCTTCGGTGAGGGTGTGGCCATAGGCCAGGAGCAGGGCCAGGGTGGATTCCTGGCGGGTGAGGTCGAAGAGTTGGCCGATGCGACCCAGGGAATGGCTGCGGGCGGGGCGCAGGGCTTCCAGGTTGGCGGTGAGGTCCGAGAGGTAGACAATGGCGCTGGGAACCTGGCTGCCGCGGTAATAGCGCTGGGCGGGGGCGGGATAGACCAGGAGACCGAGCAGCCGGCCATGGCAGTCGCCCAGGCGCACCAGTTGCCCTTCTTTGCGGCCGGCGCCGCCGAGGCGGGCGGCGGTCACCGCCGCCACGGCCGCTTCCAGGGTATGGTGCGAATGATGGTCGCTGAGGGTAAGGCGGTTGCGGAAGATGGAAATGCCCGGCCATTGGCCGATCAGTGCCGTCGCGTTGCGATTGAGGTGGATCACCTCGCCGTTTTCGTTGAGCAACACGCAGCCCAGGGCGAAGTGGTCCACCATGCTCTCGTAGATGTTTTTTTCCGCCTCCTGCCGCTTCAGCTTCGCATACAGCGTCAGCGCACGGCTCAGGTGGGGCAGGAAAGAACGGATCAGATCCTGTTCCGCCTGACTGAACGGGCGGTCCGTCGTTTCCGTGCCGCGGACGATGTCCACCCAGCAACGGATGCCCCCCGGTTCGGCAAAGCAGCTGCGCAGGCAATGCGTGATGCCCAGTTCGGCCATGAAGGCCCCCATGGCTGGTGCCATCCGGGGATAGACGATCAGGCCGAGATCGCCCGAGGCCATGCGGTCGGGACGATAGGGGTCGTCGTCCATGAACTCAGCACGATAGCGGGCCTCCACCGCGGCCCAGTCGATGGGGTCGTCGTCGGGGCCCGCCATCACATATTCGTCGCCCTGATCGTCCTCGGCATGATGCAGGGTGACCACCACGTTGCGCGCCGCCAGGAAGTTGCGTAGGGCGGCGGCGAAACCCTGCCAGGGATTGGCCTCGGTCGGTCCCTCATAGATCAGGGCGATGATGTTGGCGACGGCGTCGGTCATCGGGGATGCGCCGGGTGCAGCTGGGAGCGCCGGCGGACCTGCGTGGCGGCCACCAGGAAGTCCACCAGGGTGGCCAGTTCTGCATCTTCGGGCATGCGCTTCTCGAACATGATCGTCGTCAGGAGCGGCGACGTCAGCAGACGGGTGATCAGGGACGGGGCGACGTCGCGGCGCACTTCGCCACGGGCCTGGGCCCGCTCCACGACTTGTTCCAGTTGGGCCTGCACCGGCAGCCAGGACTCCCGGAAGCCCTGCGTCAGGGACTCGTTGCCATTCATGGCCAAGGCCGCATTGAAGGCAATTTCGCTCGGCAGGCTGAAGAAGTTTCGCAGCACCAGGCACAACTGCATCAGGTCGCCGGCCCAGGTGCCGGTGTCGGCCAGCTTGATCTGCGTGTTGTGTTCGCGGAAGGCTTCGTTGATCAAGGCCTGGCGCGTGGGCCAGCGCCGATAGATCGTGGTTTTGTGCACGCCGGAGCGGGCGACGACATCCCTGACATCGAAATGGAAGTTGCCGTCCCGCACCAGCGCAAGTACCGCCTGGGCCACCTGTTGGCGGATGCGCTCGGTGCGGCCGCCGGTCCGGATGGTTCCGGGCAGCGACTTGGGATGTTCGATGGTGCGGGTGTCCATGGCAGCTATGCGGCGAAAAAACGCGTTCTACTTTTACAAAAGTTTCCGGATGTTAATACAACTATTGTTGAATTTGTGAGGGGGCGCTTGGCGCGGCCTGCGTCGGGATATCTTCCCCACCGGCGGCCGCAGCCCCTGGTACCAGTTGGTACTGGCGCAGGCGAAGCCGATCCACCTAAGATTCGTGCTTCGATCGAAGAGAGGAGCCAGGCCGCGCCTCGGGCGCGGCGAGACCATGACCGCCACCGCTGTTTCCGTTTCCCGTCAAGGTTGGAGGGTGGTGCTGGGCCTGTCCGTCGTCCTCTGCATCTGCTTCGGTCTGACCCTCAACGCCCTGGGCATCCTCACGGTGCCGATCCTGGCCGCCTTCCGCTGCAGCCACGAGGAGGTGGCCGGCGTCGCCACGGCCTTCCTGCTGGCCATGACCCTGGCGATGCCCGCCGCGGGCTGGCTGATCGACCGCGTTCCCGCCCGGCCGGTGATGGTCGGCGGCGCGCTGGCCGCCGCGCTGGGCTATCTGCTGGCGGCGGGTTGCGAAGGGCTCACCGGTTTCATCGCCGCGCTCGCCTTGGGCGGGGCCGGCATCGGTCTATGCACCTACGTGCCGGCCGTCACACTGGTGTCACGCTGGATTCCGCCGAACAAACAAGGGTTGGCCTTCGGCATCCTGCTGGCGGCCGTCGCCCTGGGGGGCATGATTTTTCCCTTGCTGCTGAACCAGGCCATCGCGGCCTTCGGCTGGCGCGTCGCTCTGCGCCTCGCTGCCGCGGTAATCCTGGGCTGCTGCGTGCCGCTGTTGTTCTGGCTGGCACGGATGCCGGCAGCGCCGGCATCCGACACTGCCGGACACGGCATGGAGGCCGGCGGTACCGGCATCGGCGCGGCCCTGCGGAGCGGCGGCTTCTGGCTATGGACGGCGATGCTGCTGTTGATCACCTTGAGCAGCCTGGCCGTGCTCATGGCGCTGGTGCCCTATCTGGTCTCCATTGGCTATTCCAGCACCCAGGCGGCCAGCGCCAATGCGGGCACGGCGGCCGCGACCCTGGTCGGCAACCTGTTGTTCGGCGCATTGAGCAATCGCTTCGGTGCCGAGCGCACCCTGATGTTCGGCTCCCTGGCGAGCGCCGCGGGCACCCTGTTCCTGCTGGCGGCGGGCGATCCCGCGCTGGGGACAGCGGCGGTCGTTGCTTTCGTCGTCGTCTGGGGCACCACCTTCAACCTTGCCAACCAGCTGTCCCCCACCTTGCTGCTGGAGGCCATGGGGCCGGCCAATTTCGGCAGCCTGCTGGGTATCGGCAATCTGCTCGCCGGGCTGGCATCGGCCTTCGGTCCCCAGGGGGTCGGTTATCTGGTGGATGCTACTCACGCCTATACCTGGCCGCTGCTGGCCTGCGCCGCGCTGATGGCGGCAGCCCTGCTGCCCCTGGGCCTGTTGCACCGGGCGCGCTCGGCGCCGGCGACGACGCTGGCTGCTTCCTGCCCCTGAGCGCTTCAGGGGGCGTCACCGAGAAATCCCTCCCATCACAAGGAATGTCCATGTCCCTTCAACGCCTCAATCCCGATGCTTTGTTGTCCTTCGACGCCGTCAGCCAGATCGTCGTCGCCCAGGGCGGCACCACGGTCCATATCGCCGGCCAGTCGGCCTATGACAAGAGTTTCACGCTGATAGGGGGTGCGGACTATCGGCAGCAGTCGCTGCAGGTGCTGCGCAATCTGCGCACGGCCGTGGAGGCCGCCGGCGGCACGGTGGAGCGCATCGTCAGCAGCACCGTGTACCTGAAGAATCTCACGCCCGAGGTGGTGGAGCAGTTCTTCGCCGCCCTGGCGGAAGGCCTGGAGGGCAAGCCTTTTCCACCCCATGCGATGACCCTGGTGGGCGTGGCCGCCCTTGCGGGGCCCGACCAGCTGGTGGAGATGAGCGCGGTGGCGAATCTCTGAATCTCTGACAGGCCCCAGGAAACGGCCGCTGCCGTCTTCGTTCCCCGAGGGGGACAGAAAAGTCGGCGCCGCTTATCGCTTTCCTGAGCGGGTCGCCGAGCCAAGCGGAAAAACCGGGCAGCGGACTGCCCGGCCCCGGCCTCAGCGGCCGGCCAGTTTTTCCAGCTGGGTGCGCAGCTTGTCGGCGAGGGCGCCGAAGTCGGCGAGCCGCGTCTTTTCCTGCTCGACCACGGCGGCTGGTGCCCGCTCGACGAAACTCGGCGTGGCCAGCTTCTTCTCGGCCTTGACGATCTCGCCTTCCACCCGGGCCAGTTCCTTGGCGAGGCGTTCCTTCTCGGCGGCCACGTCGATCTCGATCTTCAGCATCAGACGGAAGTCGCCGACGATCTGCACCGGCGCGTCGGACGCATCTTCTTCTGGCAGGGCTTCGCCGCTGGCCGCGACCTCGGAGAGCCTGGCCAGGGCCGCGAGATAGGGGCCATAGGCATTCACCGCGTCCGAGGGGCCGGCGGCCACCAGAGGCACCTTCTGGGCCGGCGACAGGTTCATCTCGCCGCGCAGGCTGCGGCAGGCGTTGACCATCTGTTTCAGGGTGTTCACCCAGGCTTCGGCGTCGGCGTCGCAGCGTGCGAGGTCGGCCTTGGGGTAGGCCTGGCACATCAGGGACTCGCCCTCGTCCTGGTCGTCGCCGGGTTGACCACCCTTGGCGCGGCCCGCCACCGGCGCCACCTTCTGCCAGAGTTCCTCGGTGATGAAGGGGATCAGCGGGTGGGCCAGGCGCAGCGTGGTTTCCAGCACCCGCACCAGGGTGCGGCGGGTGGCCCGCTGCTGGGCGGGGCTGCCCTGCTGGATCTGCACCTTGGCCAGTTCCAGGTACCAGTCGCAGTATTCGTCCCAGACGAATTCGTAGAGGGCGCGGGCCAGCAGGTCGAAGCGGTAGTCGGCGAAGTGCTTCGCCACCTCGTCCTCCAGGCGCTGGAGCAGGCTGACGATCCAGCGGTCGGCCTGGGAGAAGTCCAGGTATTCCTTGTTGCAGGCGTTGGCGCCGACGTTGTCTACGCCGCAGTCCTGGCCTTCGCAGTTCATCAGCACGAAGCGGGTGGCGTTCCACAGCTTGTTGCAGAAGTTGCGGTAGCCCTCGCAGCGGTTCATGTCGAACTTGATGTCGCGTCCCGGGCTGGCGAGCGAGAGGAAGGTGAAGCGCAGCGCGTCGGTGCCGAAGGCGGGGATGCCCTCGGGGAATTCCTTGCGGGTGCGCTTCTCGATCTTTTCCGCCTGCTTGGGGTTCATCAGGCCCGTGGTGCGCTTCTTCACCAGGTCGTCGACGCCGATGCCGTCGATCAGATCGATCGGGTCCAGCACGTTGCCCTTGGACTTGGACATCTTCTGGCCTTCGGCGTCGCGGATCAGGCCGTGCACATAGACGTGCTTGAAGGGAATCCTGCCGGTGATGTGCTTGGTCATCATCACCATGCGCGCCACCCAGAAGAAGATGATGTCGAAGCCCGTCACCAGCACGGTGGAGGGCAGGTAGAGGTCCAGGGCCGGGTTGGACTTCTGCGGCCATTCCGGCGTCCAGTCCAGGGTGGAGAAGGGCCACAGGGCCGAGGAGTACCAGGTGTCGAGCACGTCGTCGTCGCGCTTCAGGCCGCCGCTGTAGCCGTCGGTCCTGGCCTGGGCGTAGGCTTCCTCTTCATTGTGGGCGACGTAGCAGCGGCCGTCGTCGCTGTACCAGGCGGGAATCTGGTGGCCCCACCAGAGCTGGCGCGAGATGCACCAGTCCTGGAGATTGTTCATCCAGTGGTTGTAGGTATTGACCCACTGCTCGGGGACGAACTTGATCTCGCCCGAGGCCACGGCCTCGATGGCCTTCTGCTGGATGGACTTGCCATCCGGGCCGGGCTTGGTGGTGGCGACGAACCACTGGTCGGTGAGCATGGGCTCGATCACCACGCCGGTGCGGTCGCCGCGCGGCACCATCAGCTTGTGGGGCTTGACCGAGGCCAGCAGGCCGGCCGCTTCCAGGTCGGCGACGATGGCCTTCCTGGCGTCGTAGCGGTCCATGCCCCGGTATTTCTCGGGGCCGTGCTCGTTGATGCGGGCATCGAGGGTGAACACGCTGAGGGGCGTGAGCTGGTGGCGGTGGCCCACCTGCCAGTCGTTGAAGTCGTGGGCCGGGGTGATCTTGACGCAGCCGGTGCCGAATGCCTTGTCCACGTAGCTGTCGGCGATGATGGGGATTTCCCGGTCGCACAGGGGCAGCTTCACATGCTTGCCGATCAGGGCGGCGTAGCGCTCGTCCTCCGGGTTCACGGCCACGGCCACGTCGCCCAGCAGGGTCTCGGGACGGGTGGTGGCGACCACCAGTTCGCCGCTGCCATCGGCCAGGGGATAACGAATCTCCCACATGGAGCCGTCTTCTTCTTCGCTCACCACTTCCAGGTCGGAAACGGCGGTGAGCAGCTTCGGGTCCCAGTTCACCAGGCGCTTGCCGCGGTAGATCAGACCCTCATTGAACAGGCGAACGAAGGTCTCGGTGACGATCTTGGACAGCCCGGCGTCCATGGTGAAGCGCTCGCGGCTCCAGTCGGGGCTGGTGCCCAGGCGGCGCATCTGGCGGGTGATGGTGCCGCCGGAGTATTCCTTCCACTCCCACACCTTTTCCAGGAACTTCTCGCGCCCCAGGTCGTGGCGGCTGACGCCCTGGGCATCCAGTTGCCGCTCCACCACGATCTGGGTGGCGATGCCGGCGTGGTCGGTGCCCGGCTGCCACAGGGTGTTGTCGCCGCGCATGCGGTGGTAGCGGGTCAGGGCGTCCATGATGGCCTGGTTGAAACCATGGCCCATGTGCAGGGTGCCCGTGACGTTGGGCGGCGGCAGCAGGATGCAGAAGTTGTCCGTCTTGGTGGTGTCGAGTCCGGCGGCGAAATAGTTGCGGGACTCCCACTTGGGATACCAGCGTCGTTCGATGTCGGCGGGTTCGAAGCTCTTGGCGAGTTCCATGGGATAGGGGCGGTCAGATCGATGAAAGGCGCGGCCGGGATGGCGCGAAGGGGCGCAATTATACCGGGGGCGCTATCATCCTCCGCCCCCAACTATTGGAAGGAGACTCCGCGATGACCACCCCCGATTTCGCCACCTGCGACCTGTGCGACGCGCGCAAGAACGATACGAGTGGCGAGTTCCGCGTCCTGCCGCCGGTGTTCAAGGATTTCGGCCAGCGCCGCAAGTTCGCCGGCCCGGTCAGCACCGTGAAATGTTTCGAGGACAACACCCTGGTCAAGGCGGCGGTGGATTCGCCGGGCGAGGGTCGCGTGCTGGTGGTGGACGGCGGCGGTTCCCTGCGCCGGGCGCTGCTGGGCGGCAACCTCGGCGCGGCGGCGGCGAAGAACGGCTGGGCCGGGGTGGTGATCGACGGCTGCGTGCGGGACGTGGCCGAACTCGCGGTGTGCGACACCGGCATTCGCGCATTGGCCTCGATGCCGCTGCCGACGGAAAAGCGCAACGAGGGCCAGCGCGACGTGGCGGTGCAGATCCAGGGGGTCTGGGTGCGGCCCGGCGACTGGCTCTATGCCGACGAGGACGGCATCGTGATCGTGGCCGCTCCTCCGGCCTGAGCGTCGCCAGGCTCCTCGGGTGCCCGATGGCCGGCATTGCGCCGGGCTTCCAGGGCGGCCTCCAGGCGGGGCAGGAGTTCCTGGCGCGCCTGCTGCCCGAGTTGGCCGATCAGCTGGTCGGCCAGGCCGTCGAGCACTTTCAGCACGGCGTCGGGCAGGGCGTGGTCGAGCCAGTGATCGAGTTCGTCCCGCAGAATTTGGCGCGGGTCCGGAACCGGGTCGAGGGGGGTAGGCGGTTGCGCAACGGCGGGCAGTTCCTTGCCGACGGCTTCGGTGAGCAGCGGAAAGTCTTCTTCCTCGGCGGCCGGGGATTCCGGCGGCGGCGCTTGTGGAATGGCGGCGCTTTCCTCCGCCACCGGCGCATGGGTGGTGCGCCAGCGCTTCATCAGGGCATCGGCCTGATGCAGGACGTCCTTATCCTCCATTGCGTCCATCGCGTCCATTGTGTTCATCGAAACCCGCCGCGATGTCCTGGCTGAGCGGTTCGCAGCCTTGTTCCCGGTAGAAGCGGAAGCGTTCTCGGGCGGGCAGGCGCACGGCATCGTCGGTGCTGACGATTTCCACCAGTTCGCCGTAGGCGGAAAATTCCGCGGGCAGCTCGTCGCTGAGGTTCAGCAGGCAGGTGTCGGCCTGCGGCGGAACGGGGCTGCTGGCGATGATGATCGGCGTCTGTGCCGCCAGTGGCGATTCGTTGCGGCAATGAGGGGTGAAGCCGATCGGCGGATGGATCCACAACTGCCGGTCCAGACGTTCCGCCATGTCGGCCCGGGGCGCATAGACGACGATGCGCCGCCGCGACCGCCAGGAGCGGGTCAGCCAGTCGGCGGCGGCCGCGATGCGGTCCGCCGTGCCATGGAAGAAGCGAACCTGGGTCACGCTTTCTTCTTGCCGCGGGGTTTCTTGACCAGCTTGACGGCGGCGGCCCGCCCCATCAGGAAGTGGGTCAGCAGGGGCACCGGGCGCCCCGTGGAGCCTTTCTTGTCGCCGCCGCGGTAGGCGGTGCCGGCGATGTCGAGGTGGGCCCAGGCGTATTTTTCGGTGAAGCGGGCCAGGAAGCAGGCGGCGGTGATGGTGCCCGCCATGCGTCCGCCGATGTTGGCCATGTCGGCGAAGGGGCTCTTCAACTGTTCCTGATAGTCCTCCCACAGGGGCAGCTGCCAGGCCCGGTCGTAGGCGTCCTGGCCGGCGTCCAGCAGTTCGCGCGCCAAAGTGTCGGAATTGGCCAGCAGGCCGGTGGCGACATTGCCCAGGGCGATCACGCAGGCGCCGGTCAGGGTGGCCACATCCACCACGCATTCGGGTTCGAACCGCTCGGCGTAGCTGAGGGCGTCGCACAGGATCAGCCGGCCCTCGGCGTCGGTGTTGAGAATCTCCACGGTCTGGCCGGACATCGAGGTGACGATGTCGCCGGGCTTGACGGCGCTGCCGCCGGGCATGTTCTCGGTGGCGGGGATCAGGCCGACGACATTGACCGGCAACTGCATCATGGCGGCGGCCTTGAGGGTGCCCAGCACGCTGGCGGCGCCCGACATGTCGTATTTCATCTCGTCCATTTCCGCGCCCGGCTTGAGGGAGATGCCGCCGGTGTCGAAGGTGATGCCCTTGCCGACCAGGACGATGGGCTTGGCGTCGCGGTTGCCGCCCCGGTGCCGCAGGACGATGAACTTGGGCGGCTGGTGCGAACCCTGGGCGACGGAGAGCAGGGTGTTCATGCCCAGTTTTTCCATCGCGGCCTTGTCCAGCACTTCCGATTCCAGGCCGTGCTCCCTGGCCAGGGCTTCCGCCTGCTCCGCGAGGTAGGACGGGGTGCAGTAATTGCCGGGCAGGTTGGCCAGATCCTTCATCAGCTTCTGGCCTTCGGCGATGGCGTAGCCTTCGCCCATCGCCGATTCGGCCGCGGCCAGCTCGTTGCGGCGCGAGACGCTGAAGGTGAGCTTGCGCAGGGGGCGCCGCACTTCGTCCTTCTTGGACTTGAGCTGGTCGAAGCGGTACAGCGTTTCCAGGGCGACGATCACGGCCTGGCGGATGCGCCAGCCGATGTCGCGCTTCTTGACGGCCAGTTCGGTGAGGTGGATGGTGCCGTCGAAGCCGCCGGTCTCGTTGAGGGTGCGGACGGCGGTGGCGATGGCCTGGCGGTATTCCTTTTCGCGGAAATCCTTTTCCTTGCCCAGGCCCACCAGCAGCACGCGGTCGGCGAGGGTGCCCGGCACGTTGTGCAGCAACAGGGCGGTGCCGGCCTTGCCTTCCATGTCGCCGCGCCGCAGCAGGTCCGACAGGTATTGGTTGGCCGCCTTGTCGATGACCTCGCCGGCGGCGGACAGTTTGCGCGGCTCGAACACGCCGACCACCACGCAGGCACTGCGCTGTTTCTCCGGGCTCCCGCTCTTTATGCTAAATTCCACGCGCTGCTCCTCTTGTTTCTGTGTTGGGTGAGAATGGATGTGATGCAGGGGTTGCAAATTCCTGCCGATTATCCTCAATCCCCAGACCCAAATCAAAGTATCGATGATTTTCCGGCGCGCCGTCCTGCGCGAATTCACCCAGACCGCCGTCACGGTATTCGTGGCGCTGTTTGCGATCCTGCTCACCACCCAGCTGATCCGTTTGCTCGGGCAGGCGGCGGGAGGCAAGCTCGCCTCCGATGCGGTCGTGGCGCTGCTGGGATTCTCGGCGCTCAATTACCTGCCGGTGGTGCTGTCGCTGACGCTGTTCGTGGCGATTCTGCTCACCATCTCCCGTTCCTACCGGGATTCGGAAATGGTGGTCTGGTTCGCCTCCGGGCTGCCGCTGACCGCCTGGGTTGGGCCGGTGCTGCGCTTTGCGCTGCCCATCGTGTTGGCCATCGCGGTGTTGTCCTTGTTTCTCTCACCCTGGGCCTTGAGCAAGAGCGCGGAGTTTCGCCAGCGCATGGATAGCCGCGACGAGGTCACGCGGGTCTCTCCCGGCGCCTTCAACGAGTCGTCGGCGGCGGACCGGGTGTTTTTCGTCGAGGGCGTGGCCGAGGAGCAGGGGCGGGTGCGCAACATTTTCGCCAGCTCCGTCCAGCACGGTCGCCTGGGGGTGATGGCGGCCGCCACCGGCCATGTGCAGGCGATGCCCAATGGCGACCGCTTCCTGGTGATGGAGCACGGACGGCGCTACGAGGGGACGCCCGGCACGCCCGAGTTCAGGATGATGGAGTTCGAGCGCTACGCCGTCCGGGTGGAGACCAAGGAAGCGCGCGGCATCGAGGAGACGCCGGGCAACCGGCCGCTGTGGGAATTGCTGCGCGATCCGACGCCGACCAATCTGGGCGAGATCGTCTGGCGCGTCGGCACGCCGCTGGCGGCGATCAATCTCGCGCTGCTGGCGATTCCTCTCGCCTTCGTGAATCCACGGGCCGGGCGGGCCAACAACCTGATTTTCGCGATCCTGGCCTTCATGATCTACAGCAATCTGATCAGCGTCAGCCAAGCCTGGGTGCGCCAGGGACGGATGCCTTTCGAGGTCGGCGTCTGGGCGGTGCATGTGGCGATGCTGGCGATCCTGCTGCTGCTGTTCTGGCGCCGCCTGGCGGTGTTTTCCTGGGGGCGGCTGTGGCGCTGAAGGTCTTCGAACGCTATCTGGCCCGCGAGATCTATGGCGCTACGGCGCTGGTGCTGGCGGCCTTCCTGATGCTGTTCGCCTTTTTCGATTTCATCGGCGAGATCCAGCAACTGGGCAAGGGCGGCTATCAGTTGCATCACGCCGCCAGCTTCGTGCTGCTGACGCTGCCGGGTCGGGTCTATGAACTGTTCCCGATCGCGGTGCTGATCGGGACGCTGTACGCACTGACGCTGCTGGCGCGGCATTCGGAGATCACCGTGTTGCGGGCGTCGGGCCTGTCCACCGGGGCGCTGCTGCGTTCCCTGGGCAAGCTGGGACTGGTTTTCGTGGTGCTGACCTTCCTGTTCGGCGAGGTGGTGGCGCCGCCGGCCGAGAAGGCCGCCCAGCAATTGCGCCTGAAGGCCACCGGCAGCATGGTGGCGCAGGAGTTCCGTTCCGGGCTGTGGGTCAAGGACGAGCGTTCGTTCATCAATGTCCGGGACATGCAGCCGGATGCAACCCTGAGCGATATCCGGATTTATGAATTCGACGACGGCTATCACCTGCGCGCCATCAGCGAGGCGAAGAGCGGGAAATATGACAATGACGGGCGCTGGCAGCTCAAGGACGTGGTGCAGACACTGTTCGTCGGCGGGCGCGCCAGCATCCGACGCATGCCCGAGGTGGATTGGCAGTCGGCGCTGACGCCGGACATTCTGTCGGTGCTGCTGGTGGTGCCGGAGAAAATGTCCTTGATGAACCTCTATCAGTACACCCGGCATCTGCTGGACAACCGGCAGAAGACGGAGCGCTACGAGATCGCCCTGTGGAAGAAGTTGATCTACCCGATGACGGCGCTGGTCATGATGGCGCTGGCGTTGCCCTTCGGCTATCTGCACAGCCGGATGGGGGCGGTGAGCCTCAAGGTGTTCACCGGCGTCATGCTGGGAATCGGCTTCCACATGCTCAACGGGCTGTTCTCCAGTCTGGGAGTGATCAACGGCTGGATCCCTTTCTGGGCGGCAGTGACGCCCAGCGCCTTGTTCCTGCTCGGCGCGGCCGGCATGCTGTGGTGGGTGGAGCGCCGCTAAGGGCGCGGGCTTGGGGGGGGCGTTGGCTACTGCTTGAACACGATACGGGTGCCGGCGAGGCGGTCATGCAGGAATTGCCGATCCCGGTCGAACAGCGCCCAGAACAGTCCTGCGCCGTAGAACAGCAGGCTGGGCCAGGCCAGCAGGTAGCGCAGGCCCAGCTGGCGCCAGGTCGGCGTCGATCCGTCCTGAGCGCGCAGTTGCAGCTTCCAGGTCTGCATCGCCAGGGTCTGGCCGCCCTGGCGCCAGGACCAGAGGAAATAGCCTCCCAGTACGACAAACACATGGGCCAGCAGAATCCATCCGGGAAGCGCTTTTCCTGAAAGCGCGGTGATCGCGAGTTGCGGCACCAGGAAGGCGAACGCCAGGACGCCCAGAAGCAGCAGACTTTCATAGGCCAGACTGGCGAGTCGGCGCCGGATGCCGGGGAGGGGAGCGGTCACGGGTGATCCTGTTCAGGGCGCTGCGAGGACCGGGCTGGCGGGTTCCGTCGTTCCCGGCGCGGCGGGAGGCGGTACTGCCGGCTTATGCACTTTTGCCTTCGCCTTGGTCTTGGCTTTCGAGATTGCGGGCAGGTTGAGCGACTGAGGGGTGGGCTGCACCGGCACCTCGGTATTGCGCGGGATATCGGGGCGCACGAAGGTCGGACTCTGGGAGCTTCCCATCAGGCTGCGGATCCACGGTTGGCGCGGAGACTGGCGCTTGAGGTGCAGCTTTTCGTTTTCCGACAACTCCAGATACTGCTCCCAACGCAATTTGAGGGATTCGCGTTTTTCAGGGGGGGCCTTCTGCAGGGCCTTGAACTGTTCGCGGACCGTGCGCCGTTCATCCGGCGTCAGCCTGACCCACGCTTTCATGCGTCGTTGGATTCGAGTCTGCTCTTCAGGTGTGAGCTTGGCGTAGCGCTCGGCGATTCCCAGCCATTTTTTACGCCGGAAAAGTGGCATCCCATCCCAGTCCTCGGCCAGCGGCTGGAGGATCTGCTGCTGCTGGGGTGTCAGTTCCTTCCAGGTTTGGGTCGGCAGGGGAGGGACGGCCGCATGGGCGATCGACACCAGGCAGAAAATCATTCCTGCGATGAGTGATTTAACCACGCGTGAAAGCCTTGATCGGTATAAGCGGCGACCGGAAGGTCGGCGGACAGCAGGGCGGAGTCGATTTCTTCATTGTCTGCCGCTTCCTGGTAAGCGTTCCAGTAATAGCTGCCGATCATTCCAATCATCAATACGCCCAGCGCCACACCCGTACGCAGGTAGGGAAGGACGCGTCCTATCTGGAGCGATCCGATGCTCACCAGACCCAGATGACTGACGACCGACAGACGTTGAGCCGCAATCGCCTGCCCCCGGGCTTGTTGCAAACGCACGACAATCTGGCCATCCAGCTGCTCGCAACCCTCATCCAGTATCTTCCGGATGTGCAGACCTAAAACCGCATCTTCTCTCATAATTTGATCCCCTTGGCTTTCAGGGCTGTGGCAAGTGTCTGGGTGGCTCTGAAGCAATGAGTCTTCACGCTTCCTTCCGAGCATCCCATGGCGGCCGCAGTCTCGGCAATGTCCATTTCTTCCCAGTAACGCATGAGAAATGCTTCACGTTGACGTGGCGGCAGGTTCTTTATCTCATTTTCGATCACCGCGAGGACCTGCGACCGTTCCAGGGTTTCGTGGGGCGTCTTGATCGGATTCGCCTCGTCGTCCACCTGCAGGGTTTCCAGGGGATCGCTGTCTTCGCCGTCATTGCCGCTGAAGGATGAAAGCAGGGTGGTCCAGAGGGACCTGACTTTCTGGCGCCGGTAGTGGTCGCGGATGACGTTCTGCAAAATCCGCTGGAACAGCATGGGAAACTCCTGGGCGGGCCTTTCCCCATATTTCTCGGCCAGCTTCAGCATCGCATCCTGCACCAGGTCCAGCGCCGTTTCTTCGTTGCGGACCGCAAACATGGCTTGTTTGAATGCCCGCCGCTCGACATCGGCAAGGAAATCGGAAAGTTCGGTTCGAGTAGCCAGGCTGTGCCTCTGAAAAAACCTTACATATATCAGGGGTCAAAAATTCTTGACCTGATGAAGGTGACTCGTTATGGTTACGGGTTTTCCGGCGAATTTGGCCGGGTTGTCGATGATTGGCGAGGAATGATGGAACTGACAGGGGCTGAGATTGTAATCAGGTGCCTCCAGGAAGAAAAGGTCGAGCATGTGTTCGGCTACCCTGGCGGCTCGGTACTGTACATTTACGATGAACTGTTCAAACAGGACAAAGTAAAGCACATTCTCGTCCGTCATGAGCAAGCCGCCGTCCACGCTGCCGACGCCTATTCCCGCTCGTCCAACAAGGTCGGGGTGGCGCTGGTGACCTCCGGTCCCGGCGTGACCAATGCGGTGACCGGCATCGCCACGGCCTATATGGATTCGGTGCCGCTGGTCGTGCTCACCGGCCAGGTGCCGACCGCGGCGATCGGCCAGGATGCCTTCCAGGAGTGCGACACCGTCGGCATCACCCGCCCCTGCGTCAAGCACAATTTCCTGGTCAAGGACATCAAGGATCTGGCGCCGACCATCAAGAAGGCCTTTTTCCTGGCCAGGACGGGTCGGCCGGGGCCGGTGCTGGTGGATATTCCCAAGGACATCACCGCTCAGAAGGGTGATTACCACTACCCGAAGCACATCGAGATCCGTTCCTACAATCCGGTCCTGAAAGGCCATTCCGGCCAGGTCAAGAAGGCGGTGCAACTGCTGCTGGAGGCCAAGCGGCCGATGATCTACACCGGCGGCGGCGTGATCCTGTCGGACGCCTCGGAGAATCTGGCCAAAGTGGTGCGGATGCTGAATTTCCCCATCACCCAGACGCTGATGGGGCTGGGCGGCTATCCGGCGACGGATCGCCAGAATCTGGGCATGCTGGGCATGCACGGCACCTACGAGGCCAACATGGCGATGCAGCACTGCGACGTGCTGCTGGCCATCGGCGCGCGTTTCGACGACCGGGTGATCGGCAATCCGGCCCACTTCGGTCAGGTGTCGCGCAAGATCATCCACATCGACATCGATCCGTCGTCCATCTCCAAGCGCGTGAAGGTGGACGTGCCCATCGTCGGCAACGTGCCGGACGTGCTGGGCGACCTGATCGCCCAGCTGGAGGCTGCATCGTCGAAGCCCCCGGTCAAGGCGCTGGCGGAATGGTGGAAGCAGATCGAGGAATGGCGCAGCCGCGACTGCCTGAAGTTCAAGCAGAACGACGACCTGATCATGCCGCAGTTCGTGGTGCAGAAGCTCTATGAGGTGACCGGCGGCGACGCGTTCGTGACCTCGGACGTGGGGCAGCACCAGATGTTCGCCGCCCAGTTCTACAAATTCGACAAGCCGCGGCGCTGGATCAATTCCGGCGGTCTGGGCACCATGGGGGTGGGCCTGCCCTATGCGATGGGGGTGCGTTTCGCCAACCCCAAGGCCACCGTGGCCTGCGTCACCGGCGAGGCGTCGATCCAGATGTGCATCCAGGAGCTATCCACCTGCAAGCAGTTCCGCCTGCCGATCAAGATCATCAACCTCAACAACCGCTATCTGGGCATGGTGCGCCAGTGGCAGGAAATGTTCCACGGCAACCGCTATGCGGAGTCGTACCTGGATTCCCTGCCCGATTTCGTCAAGGTGGCCGAGGCCTACGGCCACATCGGGATGCGCATCGAGCGGCCGGCCGACGTGGAGCCGGCGCTGCGCGAGGCTTTCATCAAGCACAAGAACGAGCTGGTCTTCATGGACTTCATCACCGACCAGAAGGCCAACGTGTTCCCGATGGTGGCCGCCGGCAAGGGCCTGTCGGAAATGATCCTGGCCGAGGACCTGTAAGGCGATACTGAACCATGCGACATATCATTTCCATTCTTCTCGAAAACGAATCCGGCGCGTTGTCCCGCGTGGCCGGTCTTTTCTCGGCACGGGGCTACAACATCGAGTCGCTGACTGTGGCGCCCACCGAGGACCCTTCCCTGTCCCGCATGACCATCGTCACCGTGGGTTCCGACGACGTCATCGAGCAGATCACCAAGCAACTGAACAAGCTGATCGACGTGGTCAAGGTGGTGGACCTCTCCGAGGCGCCCCACGTGGAGCGGGAGCTGATGCTGGTCAAGGTGCGCGCTTCCGGCAAGGACCGGGAGGAGATGAAGCGCATGTCCGACATCTTCCGCGGCCGCATCGTCGATGTCACCGAGACCACCTATGTGGTGGAACTGACCGGCAGCTCGGCCAAACTCGACTCCTTCATCGAGGCGCTGGACAAGTCGTTGATCCTCGAAACCGTCCGTACCGGCGTTTCCGGCATCGGTCGTGGCGACCGGATCCTCAAAATCTGATTCAACCGCAAGTGTCAAGTTAAGAAAGGCTCCCATGAAAGTCTATTACGACAAAGACGCCGACCTGTCCCTGATCAAGGGCAGGAAGGTCACCATCGTTGGCTACGGCTCCCAGGGCCATGCCCATGCCCAGAACCTGAAGGATTCCGGCGTCAAGGTGACCGTCGGCCTGCGCAAGGGCGGCGCCTCCTGGTCCAAGGCCGAAAACGCCGGCCTGAAGGTCGAGGAGATCGCCAAGGCCGTCAAGGGCGCCGACGTGGTGATGATCCTGCTGCCCGACGAGAACATTCCCGCCGTCTACTACGCCGAAGTGGAGCCCAACCTGAAGAAGGGCGCCGCCCTGGCCTTCGCCCACGGCTTCAACGTCCATTACAACCAGGTGGTGCCGCGCGAGGACGTGGACGTGATCATGGTCGCGCCCAAGGGCCCCGGCCACACCGTGCGTTCCGAGTACCTGAAGGGCGGCGGCGTGCCGTCCCTGATCGCCGTGTACCAGGACAAGACCGGCAAGGCCAAGGACATCGCGCTGTCCTACGCCGCGGCCAACGGCGGCACCAAGGGTGGCGTGATCGAGACCAACTTCCGTGAAGAGACCGAGACCGACCTCTTCGGCGAGCAGGCCGTGCTCTGCGGCGGCGCCGTCGAACTGGTCAAGATGGGTTTCGAGACCCTGACCGAAGCCGGCTATGCGCCGGAAATGGCCTACTTCGAGTGTCTGCACGAACTGAAGCTGATCGTCGACCTGATGTACGAAGGCGGCATCGCCAACATGAACTACTCCATCTCCAACAACGCGGAGTACGGCGAGTACGTGACCGGCCCCGAGGTGATCAACGAGGAGTCGCGCTACGCCATGCGCGCCGCCCTGAAGCGCATCCAGTCCGGCGAATACGCGAAGATGTTCATCCTCGAGGGCAAGACCAACTACCCCGAGATGACCGCCCGCCGCCGTCTCAACGCCGCCCATCCGATCGAGCAGGTCGGCGCCAAGCTGCGCGAGATGATGCCCTGGATCCGCAAGAACAAGCTGGTCGACCAGAGCAAGAACTGACCGGAATTCCCACGAATCCGATCCTGACAGGGCACAGCCGGGCTGTGCCCTTGTCATCTGGGCCCCTCGGGAGTGTTTTCCCGGGGCCGCAACCGGTGCCATGCGATGAGCCAACTGTCCAGCCAACCCTCCAGCAATTCCTATCCCCATCCCCTGATCGCCCGCGAGGGCTGGCCTTTCCTGGCGATCACCCTGGCGCTGGCGTTGGGCGCCACCTGGTTCGACGGCTGGCTGCTGGCGTCGCCGATGTGGCTGATCTTTCTCTTCGTGCTCCAGTTCTTCCGCGATCCGCCGCGTCAGGTTCCCGGCGATGGGGGCAGCGTGCTGTCGCCGGCCGACGGCCGGATCGTAGCGATCGAACCGGCTCGCGATCCCTGGCTGGAGCGCGATACCCTGAAGATCAGCGTCTTCATGAACGTGTTCAACGTTCATTCCAACCGCAGTCCCGTGGATGGCACCGTGATCCGGCGCTGGTACCACCCCGGTGCTTTCGTCAACGCCGCGCTGGACAAGGCCTCGGTCGAGAACGAGCGCAATGCCTTGCATCTGCGGACCGCAGATGGATGCGACATCACCTGCGTCCAGGTGGCCGGGCTGATCGCCCGCCGCATCCTGTGCTATGTCGAGGCCGGCGCCGCCCTGGCACGCGGACAGCGTTACGGCTTCATCCGCTTCGGTTCGCGGGTAGATCTTTACCTGCCCACCGATGTGCGGGTGCGGGTGACCATCGGCGAGAAAGTGCGCGCCACCTCCACGATTCTGGCGGATCTGCCCTGAGGGCTGGAGCCGGCTAGAATGGCGGCGCTGTCCTGAGTTTTCTCACGAGTCTTCACTGAGCCCAGATTGCCCATGCCGGTTTTTCGTTCCCGTAAGGCGTTGATGAACCCGGAGCTGCGGCGGCGCGGCATTTACCTGCTGCCCAACCTGTTCACCACCGCGGCGCTGTTCGCCGGTTTCTACGCCATCGTCCAGGCGATGAACCTGCATTTCGAACAGGCGGCCGTGGCGATCTTCGTCGCCATGGTGCTCGACGGCCTGGACGGACGGGTAGCGCGCATGACGCGCACTCAGAGCGCTTTCGGCGCCGAGTACGACTCCCTCTCGGACATGGTGTCCTTCGGTGCCGCGCCGGCACTGGTGATCTACGAGTGGGCGCTGAAGGGGATGGGCAAGCTGGGCTGGATCGCCGCCTTCATCTACTGTGCCGGCGCGGCCCTGCGCCTGGCCCGTTTCAACACCAATATCGACGTGGTGGACAAGCGCTATTTCCAGGGCCTGCCCAGTCCCGCGGCGGCGGCCCTGGTGGCCGGCCTGGTCTGGGTGCTGCAGGACAACGGCTGGCACGGCGAGGATGTCCGCTGGTATGCCTGCGGCCTGACGATCTTCGCCGGCGTCACGATGGTCAGCAACGTCCGCTACTACTCGGGCAAGGACATCAACCTGCGGCGCAGCGTGCCCTTCATCGTCGTTGCCGGCATCGCCCTGGGGTTCGCGCTGGTTTCCAGCTATCCGCCCGGTGTGCTGTTCGGGCTGTTCCTGTGCTACGCGCTGTCCGGCTACGTGCTGGCCGTGGCGGGCTGGTTCAAGGGCCGCAGAAATCTTGCGCGCCCCGACTAAAACCGTATATAGTCGGCCGCATGTTCGCGCAGTTCATCCTTGCCGCCCTGTTTCTCGCCCTTGCCGGCCGTCTGCTGGTGCCGCGGCCTCTGCGCGCCAAGCTGTTGCCGCTGCTGCGCCCCGCGCGCTAGCAAACTCTCCCCCCACAACTTGATTCGTACCCCGCCCGGCAGCCCAGGCGCCCGGTGCCGTTGACCCGTATTCCGACTGGAGATCCTCATGACCAAAGAACAATTGATCGTATTCGACACCACCTTGCGCGACGGCGAGCAGAGTCCTGGCGCCTCCATGACGCGGGAGGAGAAACTGCGCATCGCCCGGCAACTGGAGAAAATGCGGGTCGACGTGATCGAAGCCGGCTTCCCCGCCGCCTCCAACGGCGATTTCGAGGCCGTGCGCGCCGTGGCCGAGGCGATTCGCGAATCCACCGTGGCCGGCCTTTGCCGCGCCTCCGAGAAGGACATCGCCCGGGCGCTGGAGGCGATCAAGCCGGCACAGTCCGGGCGTATCCACACCTTCATCGCCACCAGCCCGATCCATATGGAGAAGAAGCTGCGCATGGCGCCCGACGAGGTGATCGCCGCCGCCCGCGCCGCCGTGCGCTTCGCCCGCAACGGCATCGACAACGTCGAGTTCTCCTGTGAGGATGCCGGCCGCTCCGAACTGGATTTCCTCTGCCGCATCATCGAGGCGGTGATCGCGGAGGGCGCCGGCACCATCAACATCCCGGACACCGTGGGCTACAACGTGCCGGAGCAGTTCGCCGAGCGCATCCGCCTGCTGCGGGAACGCATCCCCAATGCCGACAAGGTGGTCTGGTCGGTCCATTGCCACAACGATCTCGGCCTCGCCGTGGCCAATTCCCTGGCCGCCGTCATGGCCGGCGCGCGCCAGGTGGAATGCACCATCAACGGCCTGGGCGAGCGGGCCGGCAACGCCGCGCTGGAGGAGATCGTGATGGCGGTGCGCATCCGCCAGGACATCTTCCCTTGCGACACCCGCATCGACACCCCCCAGATCGTCGCCGCCTCGAAGATGGTCTCGGGCATCACCGGTTTCCCGGTGCAGCCCAACAAGGCCATCGTCGGCGCCAACGCCTTCGCCCACGAATCGGGCATCCACCAGGACGGCGTGCTCAAGCACCGCGAGACCTACGAGATCATGCGCGCCGAGGACGTGGGCTGGAACGCCAACAAGCTGGTGCTGGGCAAACACTCCGGGCGCACCGCCTTCAAGGCGCGGCTGAAGGAACTCGGCATCGAGGTGGAGTCCGAGCAGGTGCTCAATGCCGCCTTCGCCCGCTTCAAGGAACTCGCCGACAAGAAGCACGAGATCTTCGACGAGGACATCCATGCCCTGATGTCGGAGGAAGTGGTGACGCCGGAACAGGAGCACTACCGGCTGGTCTCTTCCCGCTTCCATTCCGAAACCGGCGAAACGCCGCAGGCCGCGGTAACGCTCTCGGTGGGCGGCACCGAGCATCACGCCGAGGCCAGCGGCAGCGGCCCGGTGGACGCAGCCTTCAAGGCCATCGAGAGCATCGTCCGCAGCGGCGCCGACCTGCTGCTGTATTCGGTGAATGCCATCACCACCGGCACCGACGCCCAGGGCGAGGTGACGGTGCGCCTGTCCAAGGCCGGCCGCATCGTCAACGGCCAGGGTGCGGACACGGACATCGTGGTGGCGTCGGTGCGGGCCTACATCAACGCGATGAACAAGCTCAGTTCGGAACAGCCTCGGGTCAGTCCCCAGGGTGACGTTTGACGGCACCGCCGAGCTTGGCGTAGAAGATCGCGCTGAGGAAGAACACCAGGGCGAGGGCGACTTCGACGGCCGCCATCGCCCGGCTCACCGCGCCGGGATCGCTGGCCACGCGCACCACGCCTTCGGCGAAATACGCCAGAATCAGCATCGACGCCCACTGGTGGGTGTAGCGCCGGCCCCGTAGGATGCCGAACAGCGGCAGCAGCAGCGGGAATGCCTTGAAGGCGAGGGCGCTACCGCCGGGGCGCAGCGGGGCGAACCACAGCTCCCAGGCGAGGCAGTGGAAGATCAGCGTGATCAGGCTGATACTCGCCAGCAGATTGAGTACTTGGATGCGCTTCATTTTGGAGTCTCGTTGAGGGCACGCATTATATGAGCCTGCTGATGTTGCCATTCCGGGTGCTGCGGCGTTTCCACGCCGAACGCTGCACCCAGACCGCGGCGGCCCTGTCCTTCGCCACCCTGCTGGGCCTGGTGCCGATGGTGGCAGTGGGCGCGGCGATCCTGTCGCACCTGCCTCTGGCCGACAGCCTGGGGGCGACCATCCAGAAATTCCTGCTGGCGAATCTGCTGCCGGAAAAGGCCGGCGGCATCATTGCCAAGTACATGGGGCAGTTCGCCGGCAAGGCGCAGCGCCTGACCTGGATCGGCGTGGCCGGCCTGGCCGTGACGGCCATCCTGCAAATGCTCACCATCGAACACGCCTTCAACGCCATCTGGGCGGTGAAGGAAAGCCGACCCATCTGGCGGCGTCTGCTGATGCATGCGATCACCCTGCTGCTCGGGCCCATCGTCTTCGGCGGCAGCATCGCCGCAACCACGTATCTGGCGAGCGTCTCGCTGGGGCTGGTCACGGAGTGGCAAGCGGTCACGGCGGCCGTTCTGCGCGCGCTGTCCTTCTGCTTCGTCGCCGGCGCCTTCGCGCTGCTGTACTGGAAGGTGCCCAACCGCTCCATTTTCCGGGAGCACGCATTGGTGGGCGGGGTGCTGGCGGCGGCGGGCTTCGCCGTCCTGCAATGGCTATTCGCCACTTATATCAGCGGCTTCGCCGGCTACCGGCTGATCTACGGCGCTTTTGCCGCCGTGCCCATCTTCCTGCTCTGGCTCCATTTGTCCTGGAGCGTGATTCTGCTGGGGGCGCTGACCACGGCGGAACTGGGCGCCGGCGCAAAGGGAAGGCGCCGAGCCGCTTAACGTCAGAAGTCGCGCCTACCGCCACTCATGGCTGCGCCAGCCCGGCGGCGTGCTCGATCCTGGTGGCCAGCCAGCCCAGACCCAGCCGCGGCAGGGCTGCCTGCAAGCGCTCCGGGCGGGCCGTGGCCAGCAGGGCCAAGGCGCCCGCGCCTTGGGAATCCGCACCCGCCAGGCGCACGACCTGACGCGCGACGGCGGCGGCGACATCCACCAGCTCAGCGCGTCCCGCCACCAGCGGCGCCAGTGTCGGCGCCAGGAATGAATAGTGGGTACAGCCCAGCACCAGTTGATCGACACCGCTTGCCAGCAGCGGGTCGATCCTGGCCGCGATCTCGGCGGCGAAGGCGGGGCCGTCCAGATCCAGGGTTTCCACCCGGGTCGCCCAGCCCGGACAGGGCGTCACGGTCACATCGACCGCGCCGGCGTGGTCGCGGATCAGTCGCGCCAGGCGTTCGCTGCGCGCCGTGGATTCCGTGGCCAGCACGGCGATTTTCCGGCTGCGGCTGGCCGCCGCCGCTGGTTTGATGCCCGGTTCGATGCCGACGATCGGGACGCCGGGGTGCTGTCGGCGCAACTCATCGACCGCCGCCGCGGTGGCGGTGTTGCAGGCCACGACCAGCAGGCGGCAGCCGCGGTCGACCAGATGGCGGCCGATCGACAGCACCCGTCCCTGGATGAAACCGTCGGGCTTGCTGCCATAGGGCACATGGGCCGTGTCGGCCAGATAGCACAGTTCGGCGCGGGGCAGGGCCCGGGCCACGGCGGCCAGAACCGAAAGGCCGCCCAGGCCGGAGTCGAAGATGCCGATCATCGGGCCGTGCGGGGCGCGGACGGGGGGGTGCCGTGGTGTTGGATGGTCATGGCGCGTTCCAAAGAAAAGAAGCCGGCGGGGCCGGCTTCGCGGGGAGGGTGGGTGATCAGGCGGCGAGGGGAATCTTGCCGATCTTGATGCGCCATTCCCTGGGGCCGGTCTCATGCACCGAGGTGCCCGAGGAATCCACGGCCACGGTGACGGGCATGTCCTTCACGTCGAACTCGTAGATGGCCTCCATGCCCAGATCCTCGAAGCCGACCACCCTGGCCGACTTGATGGCCTTGGCCACCAGATAGGCGGCGCCGCCGACGGCCATCAGGTAGGCGGACTGGTTGTCCTTGATCGCCTCGATGGCGACCGGGCCGCGCTCGGACTTGCCGATCATGGAGATGAGCCCGGTCTGTTCCAGCATCGCGCGGGTGAACTTGTCCATGCGGGTGGCCGTGGTGGGGCCGGCGGGACCGACCACTTCGTCGCCCACGGGATCCACGGGGCCCACGTAGTAGATGACGCGATTGGTGAAGTCCACGGGCAGCTTCTCGCCCTTCGCCAGCATGTCGGCGATGCGCTTGTGAGCGGCGTCGCGGCCGGTGAGCATCTTGCCGTTCAAGAGCAGCTTCTGGCCGGGCTTCCAGGAGGCGACCTCTTCCTTGGTCAGGGTGTCCAGATTTACGCGGGCGGCGGACTTGGTGTCGGCGGTCCAGGTGACGGCGGGCCAGTCTTCAAGCTTGGGCGGTTCCAGCCTGGCGGGGCCGGAGCCGTCCAGGTGGAAGTGGATGTGGCGGGTGGCGGCGCAGTTGGGCACCAGGGCCACCGGCAGGTTGGCGGCGTGGCAGGGGTAGTCGAGCACCTTCACGTCGAGCACGGTGGTCAGGCCGCCCAGGCCCTGGGCGCCGACGCCGAGGGCATTCACCTTCTCGTAGAGTTCCAGGCGCAGTTCCTCGGTGCGGGTGAGCTTGGCGCCCGTTTTTGCAAATTCGGCGGCCTTGGCCTTCAGTTCATGGATGTCCACCGGCGCCATGATGGATTCCTTGGCCAGCAGCATCGCCTTCTCGGGCGTGCCGCCGATGCCGATGCCGATGATGCCGGGAGGACACCAGCCGGCGCCCATCTCGGGGATCTTCTTGAGCACCCAGTCCACCAGGTCGTCGGAGGGGTTCAGCATGGCGAACTTGGCCTTGGCCTCGGAGCCGCCGCCCTTGGCGGCGCAGATCACCTCGATGCCGTCGCCGGGCACGATCTCGTAATGGACCACGGCGGGGGTGTTGTCCTTGGTGTTCCTGCGGGTGCCGGCCGGGTCGGCCAGCACCGAGGCGCGCAAGGGGTTGTTCTTGTCGCCGTAGGCGCGGCGCACGCCTTCGTTGATCATCTCCTGCACACCCATCGTGGCGTCGGGCCAGGTGACGTTCATGCCGACCTTGAGGAACACCATGCCGATGCCCGTGTCCTGGCAGATGGGGCGGTGGCCCTCGGCGGACATGCGGGAGTTGGTCAGGATCTGGGCGATGGCGTCCTTGGCGGCGGGGGATTCCTCGCGCTCGTAGGCTTCGCCCAGGGCGCGGATGTAGTCCAGGGGATGGTAGTAGCTGATGTACTGGAAGGCGTCGGCGATGGACTGGATCAGGTCTTCCTGCTTGATGGCGGTCATGGTGAGGCTCGCGATAACGGGGGATGGGTTAATGGTGTTCCCTGGCGCTGATCGCCAGGGTGCTGGTCATGATCTTGTCGGTGTAGGCGATGGCGATGGCCGACACCAGGAACAAGGCGTGAATGGCGGCCTGGGCGATGATGACGCGATCGTCGATCTGGGCGGCGTTGATGAAGGTCTTGAGCAGATGGATGGAGGAAATGCCGATCAGGGCCGTGGCCAGCTTGACCTTGAGCACGCCGGCATTGACGTGGGACAGCCATTCCGGCTGGTCCTCGTGGTCTTCCAGGTTGAGGCGGGAGACGAAGGTCTCGTAGCCGCCGACGATGACCATCACCAGCAGGTTGGCGATCATCACCACGTCGATCAGGCCCAGCACGATCAGCATGATGTCGGCTTCGCCCAGGTTGCCGGCAGCGAGTATCAGATGGGACAGTTCGTGCATGAATTGATAGACATACACGCCCTGGGCGGCGATCAGGCCCAGATAGAGCGGGGCCTGGAGCCAGCGGCTCCAGAAGATGAAGGACTCCATCGCCTTGACAGGCTTTTGCATGGTGGTGGTCTAGGGTTGGAAAGCGAGAATTTTATCATCCGCTTTTCGTCGCCGCCGCCCCGCCATGGGTGCGTAAGTCCGGTGTAAGCGTAGCCGGATTAAATTTCGCAAAAAGCAGGAATCCCCTGTCGGGGAGCACAATGTGGCATCGGGTGCAGGTTTTGGATCGACAATCGAGCGTCCCGCCGGACGCCAATAAGAGAAGAGGAGCGAGTGATGTCTACCCCTATCGTATCGGTACTTCAGGAAAACCGCGTCTTTCCTCCCTCCGAGGAGGTGATGCGGAAGGCCACCATTTCGGGCATGGCCGCCTACCAGGCGCTCTGCCAGGAGGCCGAGCGCGATTACTCCGGCTACTGGGCCCGCCTGGCCCGGGAGTACCTGAGCTGGCAGCAGCCGTTCAGCCAGACCCTCGACGAGTCGACGGCGCCTTTCTACAAGTGGTTCGCCGACGGCAAGCTGAACGTCTCCTACAACTGCCTGGATCGCAACGTGGACGCGGGTCTGGGCGACAAGGTGGCCATCATTTTCGAGGCCGACGATGGCCAGGTGACGCGGGTGACCTATCGGGAATTGCTGGCCCGGGTCTGCCGCTTCGCCAATGCGCTGAAAGCCCAGGGCATCAAGAAGGGCGACCGGGTCATCATCTATCTGCCCATGTCGATCGAAGGGGTCGTCGCCATGCAGGCCTGCGCCCGCATCGGCGCCACGCATTCGGTGGTGTTCGGCGGCTTTTCCGCCAAGTCGCTGGAGGAGCGCATCCTCGACGCCGGCGCGGTGGCGGTGATCACCGCCGACGAGCAGTGCCGCGGCGGCAAGGCCCTGCCCCTGAAACCGGCGGTGGACGAGGGCATCGCCCTGGCGTCCGCCGCGCCGGGCGGCTGTCCGGTGAAAACCGTGATCGTCTATCGCCGCACCGGCGGCGCCTGCGCCATGGAGGCCGGGCGCGACCGCTGGTGGCATGAGGTCGAGGCCGGCCAGCCCGACAGCTGCGAGCCCGAGTGGGTGGAGGCCGAGCATCCGCTGTTCCTGCTCTACACCTCCGGGTCCACCGGCAAGCCCAAGGGCGTGCAGCACAGCTCCGCCGGTTTCCTGCTCCACGCCAAGCTGACCACGCTGTGGACCTTCGACATCAAGCCGGAGGACGTGTTCTGGTGCACCGCGGACATCGGCTGGGTCACCGGGCATACCTACATCACTTATGGGCCGCTCGCCTGCGGCGCGACCGAGATCGTGTTCGAGGGCATTCCCACCTGGCCCGATGCCGGGCGTTTCTGGAAAATGATCCAGCAGCACAAGGTCAATATCTTCTACACCGCGCCCACGGCGATCCGTTCCCTGATCAAGGCCGGCGAGGTGACGCCCGCCACCCATCCCCGCAATTACGACCTTTCCTCCCTGCGCCTGCTCGGTTCCGTCGGCGAGCCGATCAATCCCGAAGCCTGGATGTGGTACTACGAGAACGTCGGCGGCTCCCGCTGTCCCGTCGTCGACACCTTCTGGCAGACCGAGACCGGCGGCCACATGATCACTCCGCTGCCGGGCGTGACGCCCCTGGTGCCGGGGTCCTGCACCTTGCCGTTGCCGGGTATCGCCGCCGCCATCGTCGATGAGGCGGGACACGACGTGGAGTGGGGCAAGGGCGGCTTCCTGGTGGTCAAGAAGCCCTGGCCCGCGATGATCCGCACCATCTGGGGCGATCCGGAACGGTTCAAGAAATCCTATTTCCCCGAGGAATTGGGCGGCAGGCTGTACCTGGCCGGGGACGGCGCGGTGCGCGACGCCAAGACCGGCTATTTCACCATCATGGGCCGGATCGACGACGTGCTGAACGTGTCCGGCCACCGCCTGGGCACCATGGAGGTGGAGTCGGCGCTGGTGGCCAACGCCATCGTGGCCGAGGCCGCGGTCGTGGGGCGTCCGGACGACGTGACGGGAGAGGCGATCTGCGCCTTCGTGGTGCTCAAGCAGCCGCGTCCGGAGGGTGCGGAGGCGCAGCGGATCGCCGACGAACTGCGCAACTGGGTGGCCAAGGAGATCGGTCCCATCGCCAAGCCGAGGGATATTCGCTTCGGCGAGAACCTGCCCAAGACCCGCTCCGGCAAGATCATGCGGCGTCTGCTGCGCTCCCTGGCCAAGGACGAGGACATCATCCAGGACGTTTCGACGCTGGAGAACCCGGCCATCCTGGAGCAGCTCCGCCAGACGAGGTGACGGCTGTTCCTGGCGGCTCGTGGCAGCCCGTTTTCATGGGCGCTTGGGTCGTGGTTATTGTATCCTTTATGGATACAATCAAGGGCTATGTTTCAAGTCCTTAAATGAAGCTCCGCTACCAGAGCGGAGCTTCATTTTGGACATCTTTTGCATATCTCTGATTGTATTCATTTGGGAAACAATTGGGTTCCGCTCATGTTTCTCGTGTGCTCTCGTCCGAGTGTGAAAACCCCGGTTGCCGCCGGAGTGGACGCCTCGATCATGCGGTTAGAATGACCGGCCCCGTGTCCGCGCCGGTGTCGTCCAGTCGTCTGCGCATGGACACGGGCAATCGCTTGCTGTTCGTGGACCGTCGGGGAGTACGGGAGCAATGGCTGGAGACATGCCCACCGGTGGACTCAGAGTATTGATCGTCGGGGATGACGCAGACGCGGCCCGGCGTCATGCGTCCCTGTTGCGCCAGCAGGGGTTGGCGGTCTGGGTCGAGAACGATCCGCAGCGAATCCCGGATACCCTGGAGGCGTTCTTGCCGGAGCTGCATCAGTCGCGGCTGGCCGAGCAACGCCTGTTCTATGCCCTGGAGGGGAGCGGACAGGGAATATGGGATCTGGACCTCCAGACCCGGCGCGCCCATTTCTCGGCGCAATGGAAGGACCTGCTGGGGTATGACGACGAGGACCCCGGCATGGACCGGACGCGGCTGATCGGCCTCGTCCATCCCGAGGATCGGGCGCGCTGCCTGGCGGATTACGAACGCCATCTGGCGGGCGAGACCCATATCTTCGAGAACGAGCACCGGGCCCGGCGCAAGGACGGCAGTTATGTCTGGATCCTGTCGCGGGGCAAGGTCGTGGTTCGGGACGATGACGGTCGTCCGTTGCGGATCGTCGGCACCGATACCGACATCTCGGCGCGCAAATGCGCGGAGGCCCGGCGTCAGCAGGCCGACGAGGCGTTGCAGGCGTTGAATGCGGATCTGGAGGCCCGCGTCGGCGAGCGCACCTGGAAACTGGTGGAGTTCTATAACCAGTTGCAGGAGGAAGAGCATTTCCTGCGGGCGCTGTTTGAAATCTCCCCCGTCGGTCTGGTGCTGTTCCGCGTGGCCGACGGCCAGTTGCTGGATTGCAATCAGGCCTTTGCCCAGATCCTGGATGTCCCCATCGAGGCCCTGGTCGGACGGGCCTACGGCGATCTGGTATCCCCGGACAGCCGGCCCCGGCGGCTGGACGAGTTCGCTGTCCTGCAGCAGACCGGCGCATTCAGAGGGCATGAGACCCACTACCTGACGCGCCGCGGCGATCGGGTGCCGGTGCGCCAGTCCTGCCGTCTGGTGGAAAAGAAGGGGGAGCGCCTGGCCTGGCTGGTGGTGGAGGACATCAGCGAACGGTGTCGCCGGGATGCGGTGACCGAGCATCTGACCCGGCAGATCGCCACGCTTACCGGCCAGCAATTGTTCAATGCCGTTTGCGACAGCCTGAGCCAGTTGCTGGGCGCCGAGCAGGTGTTCGTCGGCCGGGTATTGCAGGAACAGGGGAGCATCCGTGTCCTGGCCTGGAAAAGCGGCGACGAGTGGCTGCCGCTGCGCAGCTTTTCCTGCGCCGGAACCATCTTCGAGTCGGTCGTCGATGCCAAGGAACTGGTGCGCCATGATCGGCTTCAGGACTTGTTTCCGGACAAGACCTGGCCGGGGGAGCAGGGCCTGGGCAGCTTTGCGGGCCTGCCGCTGACGGACTTCAGCGGTGTCGTGATGGGCGTGCTGGGCGTCATGGGCCGGGCGCCGTTTTCCTTGCCGCAGGTCGAACTGGAATCCATGCTCCAGCTTTTCGCGATCCGGGTGAAGGCCGAGATGCAGCGGATTTCCGCCGAGCAGCGGTTTCATGAACTGTTCCAGTTCTCGCCGGACGCGATCATCCTGGCCGATGGCGAGGGGCGGATCAGGCAAGTCAATGAGGCCGCTCCGCGCCTGTTCGACTATGCCGCCGAGGATATGGCGGCCCTCCTGGTCGAGGATTTGGTGCCTGAGCCGACCCGGCGGCAGCATGTCGCCGTGCGGCGCCAATACATGGAGCTTTCGGCGCCGAGGATCATGGCGGCGGAACGGCAGATGGCCGTGCGCGGCCAACGCCGCGACGGCAGTGTCTTTCCCCTCGAGATCAGCCTGGTGCCGGTGGATACGGATCAGGGGCGCTGGGTTGCCGCCGTGATTCGCGATATTTCGGAGCGGGAGGACGCGCAGCGGAGAATCCAGGCTTCATTGCGGGAAAAGGAAACATTGCTCAAGGAAATCCACCATCGGGTGAAGAACAACCTCCAGATCATCTCCAGCCTGCTGAGCATGCAGTCGGATCGCCTGGCGTCGGAGGATGCCCGCGACGCCCTGCGCGAAAGCCAGCATCGGGTCCGCTCCATGGCGCTGATCCATGAAAGGCTTTACCGCAACGAGGATTTGAACGGGGTCGATTTCGGAGACTACATCCAGAGCCTGGTGTCGGTGCTGTACCGATCGTACCGACATGAAGGCTGTCGCGTTAACATCGGGTTCGATCTGGATGATGTCCAACTCAATGTCGATACGGCGATACCCTGTGGCCTGTTGATCAATGAAATGGTGACCAACGCGTTCAAGCACGCCTTCGTCGGCCGCGAGGAGGGCGAACTCCGGGTGACGCTGGTGCGGGAGGACGAGTGGATACGGCTGACCGTGGCGGACGATGGACCGGGCATCCCCGCCGGCTTCGACTGGCAGCGATCCGATTCCCTGGGGGCGATGCTGATTCACACCCTGAGCAAGCAGATCAAGGCTGAACTCGCCGTCAGCGGGCCGCCGGGAACCTGTTACACGCTGAAATTCAAGGAACTGCTGTATGCAACCCGTTAAACCGGTAGCCGGAATAAAAATCCTCATCGTGGAAGATGAGGGCATCGTGGCTCGAGACATTCAGCGCCATCTGGAACAGGCCGGCTACATGGTGTGCGGCATCGCCGACAATGCCGATGAGGCGATCGCGCTGGCCTTGGACAAAATGCCGGATCTGATATTGATGGATATCGTCATCCAGGGCGAGCGCGACGGGATCGAGACGGCCAAGGAGGTCCGCAGCCGCCTGGATATTCCGGTGGTGTTCCTGACGGCCCATTCCGATGAAGCGACCCTCTCCCGCGCGCGGGAGAGCCTGCCCTATGGGTACTTGCTCAAACCCTTCGAATCGCGGGAACTGATCACCATCATCGAAACCGCCCGTTATCGTCACGGCGCCGAGATGCGGGAGCGGGTCTTTCGCAAGGCCCTCACGGCAGCGGGTCTGGGGGTCGCCATCCTCGACGCCAGCACTCCGCAGCGAATCCTGAGCTGGGTGAATCCGGCGCTGTGCGCCATGTCCGGCCACTCGGAAGGGGAACTGCTCGGACGCACCTGCCCCTTGCTGGAGTCGATGGCGAACCGGGAGGTTCTGGAACGCGACCTGGATCGGGCCATCGCCGAGGGCAGGGACTTCACCGCCACGTTGCAAGTGCGGCGCAAGGACGGCAGCGCTTTCCATGATCAGCTTGTGCTGTCGGCGGTGCGCGACGGCGCCGGTCGCATCGGCCATTTCATCGCCATCCACCAGGACGTGACGGCGCAGCGCGAATATGAGCAGACGCTGGAGGCTCGGGTGCGAGAGCGTACGAGTGAAATGGAACACGCCCGCATTGCCCTGGAACAGGCGCAGGAAATGACCGGATTGGCGTCCTGGGAATACAGGATGTCGACCCACGAGCTGCGTGCTTCGGAAAACCTCTACGCCATGCACGGCATTTCCCGGGATGACCTGGCGCGCGATCGGAATTACCTCATGAACGCCATTTTCCCGGCCGATATCGAGGCGCGGAAAAAGTGCAATGACGACATTCTGGCAGGTCGGGAGGTGCGCAATTTCGAGTTCCGCATCCACGACGCCAAAAGCCAGGCGGTGATCTGGCATTCCCTCAGCGCGCGCCCGGTATTCGATGCCGAGGGACGGTTGGCTGGCATCACGGGCGCGGTGCAGGACGTGACCGCGCGCAAGGAACTCGAAGCGCGTCTGCAGCGCAGCCTGGATGAACTGCACAGCCTGCTCGATGCCTCGCCGATCGGGATCGCCTTCTTCCGGGGCGGCGTGATCCGCAGTTGCAATGATGCCTACTTCAGGATTCTCGGCTGGCCGGTGGAAGAACTGATCGGTCGCGGCTATGGCGAGGTCTTCCAGTTGCGCCAGGCGGTGAACTGGGATGAGCTGGTGGCCGAGCATGCGGCCTCGCCCGACAAGAAGAGCGAGCGCGAGTTCGAGGTCCGGCGCAAGGACGGGGTATGGCGCTGGGTTCGCGTGATGAACGCCAGCATCGATAAAAACGACGTCATGGGAGGGACGGTCGTTCTCTGCGAGGACATCACCCAGCATCGGAAATTGCAGCAGGAACTGAATGCGCGCCTGGCGCAGCTGGATTCGATTTTCTCCGCTTCGCCGCTGGGCATCGCCCTGTTTTCCGGCGAAACGCTGATGAGTTGCAACAAGGCCTACGCCGATCTTTACGGCTGGTTGCCGGAGGACATGACGGGGCGCCCCTATGCCGACTGGTGGCGGCCGCGCGGCGCCCTGCCTTCGCGCGAAGAAATGACCCTGATGGTGGATAGCACGGGTGCGCCAAGCCGTTCGTTGGAGGAGGAAATCCAGTTGAATGACGGCCGCTGGCGCTGGGTGCGCAGCAGCAGCAACCGGTTTTACGATCCTCGTGCGGAGCATGTGGAATATTCGGTGGTGCTCAACGAAGACATCACCGAGCGGCGCCAGGCGGAAAACTTGAGAGAGCGCTTGCTGGCGATTCTCGAAAATTCCCTGGATTTCATCGCCATGGCCGATGCCGAAGGCCGCATCGATTTTCTCAACCGCGCCGCGCGCACCATGCTGGGGCTGGGCGAGGATTATCGGGAACGCGGCCTGATGATCGACATCGCCCATCCGGCCTGGGCAAATGAGTTGCTCATGGAAACCGCATTGCCGACGGCAGCGCGGGAGGGCATCTGGAGCGGCGAAACCGCGCTGCGCCATGCCCAGGGCTTCGACATTCCGGTGTTTCAGGTCATCGTCGCGCATCGCGACGGGCGGGGCGAGGTGATGCACTATTCCACCGTGATTCATGATCTGACCGAGCGCAAGCGCGCCGAATCGGATCTGATCATCGCCAAGGAGGCGGCAGAGCGCGCCAGTCGGGCCAAGTCGGAGTTCCTTTCCAGCATGAGCCATGAATTGCGCACGCCCATGAATGCGATTCTGGGGTTCGCCCAACTGCTGCAACAGGACCCGGTGGACAGGCTGACCGAGGGCCAGAAGGAAAGCGTCGAGCAGATCACCGCCGCCGGCTGGCATCTGTTGAAGCTGATCAACGACGTGCTGGATCTGGCCAAGATCGAGGCCGGCAAGTTCGACGTGCAGTTGAACCCGCTCAATGCGACCGAAGTGGTGGCCGAGACGATCCACATGATGACCACTCAGGCCGAGGCGCGGGACGTCATCCTCGAGAACCGGCTCCCCGACGGCTGGGAGCTGAGCGTCCAGGCCGACCGGACCCGCTTGCTCCAGGTGCTGGCGAACCTGGTCAGCAACGCGATCAAGTACAACCGCCAGGGCGGCCGGGTGGTCATTTCCGCCCGCAAGGAAATGTCCTATGTCCGCCTGATGGTGGAAGACACCGGTCCCGGCCTGAGCGCGATACAGCAACTGGCCCTGTTCCAGCCTTTCAACCGGCTGGGGGCGGAGCAGAGCGACGTCGAGGGAACCGGGATCGGCCTGGTGATCTGCAAGCGACTGATGGAGGCGATGCATGGGCGCATCGGCGTGATCAGCATGCCGGGCAAGGGCAGCACCTTCTGGCTGGAGCTGCCGGTGGCGGCGCTGCCGTCGGCCGGCATCGATCACCCGCAGGCCGATGCCGAGGGATTTCATGTCAATCTGCATGAACCCCTGATCCTGTATGTGGAGGACAACGCGGCAAATTGCACACTCATGGAACGCGTGTTGGACAAGCTTTCCGGGATTCGGCTAGTCTGCGCCCGACGCGGACGGGAGGGGATCGAGATGGCTCGTCTGCATCGCCCCGATCTGGTGCTGCTGGACATCAATCTGCCGGACATGAGCGGATTGGCGGTGGCGCAGACGCTGGCGGCCGATGAGCTGACCTGCGACATTCCCATCGTCGGATTGAGCGCCAATGCAACGCCGGACGATATCGACGCGGCGCGGGCGGTGGGGATCCGGACCTATTTCACCAAGCCCATCGACATCAGCCATTTGCTGCAGACGGTCACCCGCTTGATGCAGGCGCGGCAAAAGATATGAACCTTGATTGGGAGGCGGGATGTTTGACGATGACATGAAGTCGGCTCGCTTGCTGATCGTGGATGACCAGCAGGCCAACGTCACCTTGTTGGAACGGATTCTGCGCAGCCAGGGGTTCGTGAATCTGGTGTCCACCACCGATTCCCGACAGGTGGAGTCGATGTATCGCCAGGCGCCGGCGGATCTGGTGCTGCTGGATCTGGTGATGCCTCACCTGGACGGCTTTCAGGTCATGACGCTGTTGCAGAGGCTGAGCGGCGACGAGTTCCTGCCGGTCATCGTGTTGACCGCCAATGCCGACCAGGAGACCAAGCTGCGGGCCCTCTCGGCCGGCGCGATGGAGTTCCTGGGCAAGCCTTTCGATCTGGTGGAGGTCCAGCTGCGCATCCGCAACATGCTGCAGACCCGCCTGATGCACATGGCCCTGCGCTCGCAGAATGCGCAACTGGAAGACCGCGTGAAGGACCGCACCCAGGAACTGGAACAGACGCGCCTGGAGGTCATTCGGCGCCTGGGACGGGCGGCCGAATACCGTGACAACGAGACCGGCCTGCACACCATCCGCATGAGCAACTACTCCGCGCTGCTGGCGCGGGTCGTCGGGCTTTCCGGAAGCGACTGCGAACTGATCCTGAACGCCAGCCCCATGCACGACCTGGGCAAGATCGGCATTCCCGACGGCATTCTGCTGAAGCCCGGCAAACTCGACGCCGCGGAATGGATAACCATGAAAACCCATCCGTTGATCGGCGCGGAAATCCTCAGCGGCCACGAAACCGAGTTGATGCGTGTGGCCCATGCGATCGCCCTCAACCACCATGAGAAATGGGACGGCAGCGGCTACCCCGCCGGTCTCAAGGGCGAGGAGATTCCCTTGGTGGCCCGCATCGTGGCCGTGGCGGACGTGTTCGACGCCCTGACCACCGCGCGCCCCTACAAATCGGCCTGGTCGGTGGAGGATGCGCTGGAGTACATCCGGGAACAGTCCGGCCACCATTTCGAGCCCCGGCTGGTGGATGCCTTCCTCTCCCTGCTGCCTGAAGTGCTGGATATCCGCCGGCGCTATGCGGAGCCCGAGTGACGCTCCCGGGCGTGGCGATGAATCGGATCAGGCCTATCCTGCCTCATTTAAGGCCACCGCCCCTGCCAAGCGGTATCGACGCCCCTCGGGGGGCTTCTTTTTTTACCTCAGAGTCGATAGATTGTCGCCCCTGACCCACTCACCAGGGCGATATCGTTATGGCCATTGAAATTCAGGAAAGCTTTCAGGTAGCGGCACCTATCGACGCGGTATGGGGTTTCATGCTGACCCCGGAAAATGTCGTGTCCTGCATGCCCGGCGCCTCCCTGACCAAGATCATCGACGACAAAAGCTTCGTCGGCGCCGTCAAGATCAAGATCGGCGCGGTGACGGCCCAATACCAGGGCAACATCACCTACCAGGAGGTGGACAAGGCCAACTACACCATCACGCTGCTGGCCGAGGGGAACGAGAAGGGTGGCGGCACCGTGTCCGGCACCATCATGACTTTCCTGAAACCACTGTCCGACGGCAAGGGTACCGAAGTCGGCTTCAAGTCCTCGGTGGACCTGACGGGCAAGATCATCCAGGTCGGCCGTGGCATGATCGAAGGCGTTTCCGCCCAGATCATCAAGAAATATGTGAACAACGTCCGGGCCCTGCTGGAAGCCCCGGCCGGGCAGGCGGCGCCTGCCGCCGCTGCGGTCCCGGCGGCCACTGCCGCCGCAACGCCCGCTCCCGGCGCCGTGGGCATGTCTTCCGCTGTCGCGGCTTCCCCCGTCGCCGCCGCAGCAGCAGCAGCCGAGGCAGCGGCCGCTGCGGCAGCAGCCGCCGCCGCCGCTGCTTCCGCGGCAGCCGCCGCCGCGGCAGCCGTGGCCGCGGCCGTGGCGCCTGCCGCGCAAGGCCGGCCCCAGTTGCAGAAAGAGGACACCCTGGACGTGGGTTCGGTGGTGTTCTCGGTGATGTGGAACGGCATCAAGCGTTTTTTCAAGCGCCTGTTCGGCCGCGCCTGAGCGAATTTGAGCGAATCGTTTATTTATTGAGTTTAGCGAGGAGTTTTATCCATGAAGACCTTGAAAGCTGGAACGCGCCTGAAGAGCGCGGTGTGTGACGCGGAAGTGATGGTGGTGAAGGCCGGTGCCGGCGAAGTCGAGTTGTGCTGCGGCGGCGCCGAGATGCTGGCGATGGCGGATGCCAAGCCGGCCGGCGGCCAGGTGGATGCGGCCCAGGCGGGCGGCACCCTGGTGGGCAAGCGCTACACCGATGCCGCCGAGAGCGTCGAACTGCTGTGCACCAAGGGCGGCAAGGGCTCCCTGAGCCTGAACGGCGAAGCCCTGGTGGTCAAGCAAGCCAAAGCCCTTCCTTCCTCGGACTGAGCCATGAATCTGGTAATGGCCCTGGAGATGGCGGCGGAGTGCTTCGCCGACCGCATCGCCGTGACCTCCGATGGCAAGAGCATGACCTACGGCGAGCTGCTGGCGGCGGCACGCACCGCGGCGGCGGACATCCGCGCCAGCGGCTGCAAGTACGTCGGCCTGCTGGACATCAACGGCCTGGGCGTGCCCATCGCCCTGTTCGGCGCCGCCTATGCCGGCGTGCCCTACGTGCCGATGAACTACCGGCTCACCAAGCCGGAAATGGAGGCACTGCTGGAGCGCATCGCGCCCGCCTATCTGGTCACCAGCGACACCTACATCAATCCGCTGAAGGTGCCCGCGGGCATCCAGGTGGTGAAGCGCGACGACTTCCTGGTCCGCGCCCGCCGCACCGATCTCACGCCGGTTGAGGCCGCCCCCGGCGAGCCCAGCGACATCGCCATCCAGCTGTTCACCAGCGGCACCACCGGCCAGCCCAAGGCCGCCGTGCTGCGCCACGAGAACCTGATGTCCTACATCCTCGGCACCGTCGAATTCGGCGGCGCGGCGGAAGAGGACGCGGCGCTGATCTCCGTGCCGCCCTACCACATCGCCGGCATCTCCGCCGTGCTGAGCTCCACCTACGCCTGCCGGCGCATGGTGCAGCTGCCCAACTTCGATGCCGCCACCTGGTTGCAGCTGTGCCGCGACGAGAAGGTCACCAACGCCTTCGTCGTGCCGACCATGCTCTCCCGCGTCATCGACCATCTGGAAGCGACCGGCGAGCCGGCCAACGTGCCGGGCCTGCGCGCCATCGCCTACGGCGGCGGCAAGATGCCGCTGTCGGTGATCGAAAAAGCGATGGGCTTGATGCCCGGCGTGGATTTCACCAACGCCTACGGCCTGACCGAAACCAGTTCGACGATCTGCCTGCTGGACCCGGAAGACCACCGGGTGGGCTTTTCCAGCCAGGAGCCGGCGATCCGCAAGCGTCTGGCCTCCGTGGGCAAGCCGCTGGGCACGATCGAAATCGAGATCCGCGACGAGGACGGCAAGCCCCTGGGCCCCGACGAAGCGGGCGACATCTATGTCCGCGGCGGCCAGGTGGCCGGCGAGTACCTGGGCCTGGGCAGCATGCTGGACGCCAACGGCTGGTTCCCCACCCGTGACCGCGGCTATGTGGACCAGTACGGCTATCTGTACCTCGACGGCCGCGCCGACGACGTGATCGTCCGTGGCGGCGAGAACATCTCCCCGGGCGAAATCGAGGACGTGCTGCTGACCCATCCGGCGGTGTCGGACGTGGCCGTGGTGGCCGTGCCCGACGAGCAGTGGGGCGAGGCCGTGGGCGCCGCGGTGGTGCTGAAGGAGAACGCACAGGCCAGCGCCGAGGAATTGCAGAACTGGGTCAAGGACCGGCTGCGCTCCTCGCGGGTGCCGTCCTCGCTGATGTTCAAGGACAGCCTGCCCTACAACGAAATGGGCAAGATCCTGCGGCGGGTGATCAAGCAGGAGTTCAAGGACGCCCGGTAACGGCGATTCCCGCTCCTTGGAAGCGGCCATCGGCGTGCGCTGATGGCCGTTTTTTTTGGCGCTGGCAGCATGGATTTTTCCTCCTGGATGCGATAAAAAAAGATTCGCTGAATCGCTCGGGTATTCTCTGATGACAAACGATTGCGACGACATTCTCCGGCAGTTGCGCGACTGGCAACGGGCAGGGCAGGGCACCGCCCTGGCGACGGTGATCCGCACCTGGGGCTCCTCGCCGCGGCCGGTGGGCAGCCATCTGGCGGTGGAGTCCGGCGGCGGCTTCGTCGGCTCGGTCTCCGGCGGCTGCATCGAGGGGGCGGTGATCGGCGAGGCGCGGGCGACCATGGCGGACGGCCGTACCCGCCTGCTGGAATTCGGCGTCAGCGACGAGCAGGCGTGGGAAGTGGGGCTGGCCTGCGGCGGCCGGGTCCAGGTGCTGGTGCAGCCGATGTCGGGACCTTTGCTCGACGGCCTGCTGGCGGCCCGCGCGGACAACGTCGCGGTGGCCCTGGTGACGCGGCTGGACGATGGCCGCCAGGCCCTGTTGGCGGGCGGCGCGGCGAGCGGCGACCTGGCGTTGGACGCGGCGCAGCTGGCGGCCGTGGGCGACCGCCTGAAGGGTGAACAGAGCGGCTTCCTGGCCGGCGACGAAAACCTCTTCGTGCGGGTTTACCTGGGGGCGCCGCGGCTCCTGATCGTCGGCGCGGTGCACATCGCCCAGGCGCTGGCGCCGATGGCCCGCCTGGCGGGCTATGCGGTGACGGTGATCGATCCGCGCCGGGCCTTCGCCAGCAACGAGCGTTTTTCCGACGTGGCCTTGTCCGACGAATGGCCGGACGAGGCCATGGAGCGCCTGGCGCCGGATGCCCGCACCGCGGTGGTGACGCTCACCCACGACCCCAAGCTGGACGATCCGGCGCTGCTGGCGGCGCTGGCCAGTCCGGCCTTCTACATCGGCGCCCTGGGCAGCACCCGCACCCACGCCAAGCGCCTGGAGCGGTTGCGGGAGCAGGGCGCCGCGAACCTGGAGCGCATTCACGGCCCGGCCGGCCTCGATCTGGGCGGGCGCTCTCCCGCGGAGATCGCGGTTGCGGTGCTGGCTCAGATCGTCCATTGCCGTTACCACGGGGCCGCGGTGTGATCTTCGGTGAATTCGACCTGCCGCAGGCCGAGGGGCTGCGCCTGGCGCACACTCTGAAACGCCCCGGCCTGTCGCTGCGCAAGGGCCGCGTCCTGAGCGCCGCCGACATCACCGCACTGGCGGCGGCCGGCGTCGAACGGGTAACGGGCGCGCGCCTGGAGCCCGATGAGCTGAACGAGAATGAGGCCGCCGCCGCGATCGCCGAGTTGCTGGCCGGCGACCTGCTCGCGCCGCGCAACGCCTACACCGGCCGCTGCAATCTCCACGCCCGCGCGGCGGGGGTGTTGGTGGTGGACCGGGAGCGCATCGACGCCCTGAACCGGCTGGACGAGGCCATCACCGTCGGCACTCTGCCGCCCTACGCGCTGGCGCGGCGCGACCAAGTGGTGGCCAGCGTCAAGATCATTCCCTTCGCCGTTTCCCGCGCCTTGCTCGCCGCTTGGCGCGAGATCCTCGGCGGCCGGCCGCCGCTGCGCCTGGCGGCGCTGGCGCCGCGCCGCGCGGCCCTGATTCTGAGTCGTGGGGATGGTCCGCCGGAGCGGCTGCTGGACAGCACCGCGGCGGTGACGCGCCAGCGCCTCGCGGGCCTGGGCAGCACGCTGGAGCTGGAATTGCGCTGCGCCCACACGGTTCCGGCCGTGACCACGGCCGTCGGCCAGGTGCTCGCGGCCGGCTGCGAACTGGTGCTGGTTTCCGGCGCGACCGTGACCAAGGATCGGGGCGACGTGGTGCCGGCCGCCATCGTCGCCGCCGGCGGCCAGGTCGAGCACTTCGGCATGCCGGTCGAGCCCGGCAACATGCTGCTGCTGGGGCGGGTGGGGGCGGTGCCGGTGGTGAATATGCCCGGCTGCGCCCGCTCCCGCCGCCGCAATGGCCTGGACTGGGTGCTGCAACGGCTGCTGGCGGACCTGCCCCTGGGCAGTCCGGAGATTCGCGGCATGGGCGTGGGCGGCCTGATCCGCAGTCCCTTCGAGGTGGACGAGAGCGGTGGCGAGACGCCCGCGCCGCTGCCGCAGGGCGCCGCGCCGCCGCGCATCGCCGCCCTGGTGCTGGCGGCGGGGCGCTCCAGCCGCATGGGGGAACGGAACAAGCTGCTCTGCCCGGTGGAGGGCGTGCCGATGGTGCGGCGGGCGGTGGAGTCGGCGCTGGCGTCGCGTTGCGCTCAGGTGATGGTGGTCAGCGGCCATCAATCGCGCGAGGTACTGGCGGCGCTCGAGGGTTGCGCCGTCTCCCGGGTGTTCAATCCCGACTACGCCGCGGGCATGGCGAGTTCGCTGCGGGTCGGCCTGCAGGCGCTGCCGGCCGATACCGACGGGGTGCTGGTGCTGCTCGCCGACATGCCCTGGGTCGCCGCCGCCCATCTCGACCAGTTGATCGCCGCCTTCGATCCGGCACGGCCCGAGATCCTGGTGCCCGAGCGCGACGGCCGGCGCGGCAATCCGGTGCTCTGGCCGCGGCATGACTTCGCCGAACTGGAGCGGATCGAGGGCGACGTCGGCGGGCGCGTGCTGATGCAGCGTCACGAGGAACGGGTGCGGGGCGTCCGCTTCGCCTCCGACGCGATCTTCGCCGACGTGGATACGCCCCAGGCGCTGGCGGAGACGGTGCGCCCATGAGCTTCGATCCGCGCCAGATTCGCCTGCAATTCCCACTGCTGACCGGAAACGGCGGGCTGCACTATCTCGACAACGCCGCCACCAGCCAGATCCACCAGTCGGCGCTGGGGGCGCTGGTCCGGCACGAGACCACGGCCCGGGCCAATGTGCAGCGGGGCAGCTATCCGCTGGCGGAGGCCGCCAGCGCCGCCTATGCCGAGGCGCGGCGCCAGGCCGCCGCCTTCCTCAACGCGCCGGATGCCGACGAGGTGGTGTTCACCTCCGGCGCCACGGCGGCGCTGAACCTGGCGGCCGCCTCCCTCGGCGCATCGCTGCGGCCGGGCGACGAGGTGCTGGTGTCGATGGCGGAGCATCACAGCAACCTCCTGCCCTGGCAGCAGTTGCAGACCCGGCGCGGCATCACCCTGCGCCTGCTGCCTCTCACCGACGAGGGTCGGCTCGACCTGGCGGCGCTGCCCGACTGCGTCGGCGAGCGCTGCCGGCTGATCGCGGTGACCCACGCATCCAACGTCACCGGCGCCGTCACCGACGTGGCGGCGGTGGTCGCGGCCGCCCGGCGGGTGGGCGCGCGGGTATTGCTCGACGGCGCCCAGCGGGTGCCGCACGGGCCGGTGGATGTGCAGGCGCTGGGCGTGGATTTCTACGCCTTCTCCGGCCACAAGTGCTTCGGCCCCGGCGGCATCGGCGTGTTCTGGGGACGCGCCGACCTGCTGGCGGGAATGCCGCCCTTCATGACCGGCGGCGGCATGGTGCAACGGCTAGACCCGCAGGGCATCGAGCCGCCGGTCTTCCTCGATCCGCCCGCACGTTTCGAGGCCGGCACGCCGCCCATCGCCCCGGCCGTCGGCCTGGGCGCGGCCCTGGCCTGGATGGCGGAGTTGCCTTGGGAGTCGATCGAGCGCCACGAACGGATGTTGACGGAGCGCCTGCTGCGCGGGCTGGCGGCGGTCGACGGCCTGCGCCTGCTGGGACCGGCGAATCTGGCGCAGCGGCTGCCGGTGGTGTCCTTCGCCATCGACGGCATCCATCCCCACGACCTCTGCCAGGTGCTGGGAGAACGTGGCGTGGCGCTGCGCGGCGGGCACCATTGCGCCCGGCCGCTGCTGGCGCATCTGGGCGAGGAGGGGGCGACCCGCGCCAGCATCGCCCTCTACAACGACGTGGCCGACATCGATGCCCTGCTGAACGGGCTCGACGCGGCGATCGGAGTGCTGCGATGAGTGCCGCCCTGTATCACGAAGCCCTCAAGGCCCTGGCCCAGGCCGCCCATGGGGCGGGTCGTCTGGAGGCTGCCGACGTCAGCCTGCGTCTGGACAACCCCCTGTGCGGCGATCGCATCGATCTGCATCTGCGCTGGGATGGTGACCGCATCGTCGCCCTGGCCCACGAGACCAAGGGCTGCCTGCTGTGTCGGGCGTCGGCCTCCATCCTCGGCCTGCGGGCGCCGGGTTGCGGCGTGGAGGATATCCGCCGGGCGGCCGCCGAACTGGACGCCCTGCTGGCGGGCGGGACGGAAAAACCGAGCTGGATCGAACTGGAGGTCTTCACGCCGGTAGCCGCCCATCCCAGCCGCCATGGCTGCGTGACGCTGCCCTGGCGGGCGTTGAGTCAGCTGTTGTCAGCTGCTGCGCCCAACTGATTAAAAAAACGGCCGCCCAGTTTCGGGCGGCCGTTTTTTGAACTGGAACTGCGCAGCGGCTCAGATGACGCGATCGTTGCGGAGCTTCTGGAGGAGCTGCTGAGCGAGCTCGGCGGGGGAGGCGCCGGAGAGGAACTCGCAATTGCCCTGCACCTCGGGGACGAACTGCCGGGTCAGCACCACGGCCGGCTGCAGCTGGTCGGCGGGCAGCAGCGCGGACGCGGCGAGCTCCGTCGGCGCCATCTTGCGCGCCGCCATCTTCGCCTTCGCCGACGGGAAGCGCGGCGTGCCCAGCTCGTTGCTCACCGTGATCACCGCCGGCGTCTTGCCCTCCACCACTTCGTCGCCGTCCGGCGTGGCGCGCGTCACCTTCAGCACGCCGCCGTTGTATTCCACCGCCCGCGCCAGCGGCGCCACCGCCATCCCCAGCTGCTCGGCGATCAGGATCGGCACCACGCCCTGGTCGTCGTCCGAGGCCTGGCGGCCGCACAGCACCAGGTCGGCGCCGCCGCTGCTCTTGATGTAGGCCGCCAGAAGGTTGGCGATCACCTGGCCGTCGATCTCGGCACCGCCGGCATCGATCGACACGATCTCGTCGGCGCCCAGCGCCGCGCAGTGCTTGAGCAGATCCTTCAGGTCCTGGCCGATGGACACGGCCACGATCTTGCAATCCACGCCCGCATCCCTCAGGCGCAGCGCGGCTTCCATCGCCTGCTCGTCGAAGCCGTTGATCAGCCTCGGCACCGCCGCCACTTCCGGCGTCTTGCCGTCCGCCGCGAACTTCAGGTTGCCCGCCAGCACGTAGTTGTTCACCGCGTTGGGGTCCAGCACTTCCTTCACACACACCACGATACGCATACAGAGAATCTCCGGGATAAAAAGCGCTTCCGGGGAAGCAGTCAAAGTCGGGATCGATCGGTCATCCAGGGGCCAGGCTCATTCCAGGCCGGCATCCAGGGGGCGGCCGGTCTCGTCGATCAGGGTCAGGCTGTCGGCGTCGCACCAGACGGCATCGTAGGCAAAACCGGGAGGTTTGCGGGTCAGCTCGCCGAGCAGGTACCAGCGCCAGGGATAGGGACCGAAGTCCCGGTAGTCCCCGGTGAGGGTGCCGGTGAATTCCTGGCGGCCGGCGTACTTGGTGCCCTCCACGGGGCGCCCGCCGTCGCACTCGGCCCGCTGACCCTTCAGCGCCGGCGTGAAGCCGGAGACGAAGGGCTGGTCATCGACCGCCGGCTCAGGCGTCGGCGAAGCGGTCGAAGACATCGAGGGCTTCCTCGACGATGTCGGACAGGATCTGGCGCGCCGGCTTCATTTCCTTCACGTAGTGGATGCCCTGGCCCGCGGCTTCGGTCATCAGGTCCTTGCGCTGGTAGTCCAGCGAGCCCTGGATGTAGTTCGAGGACAGGATCATCTGCAGGGGCGGCTTCAGCGGCTCGGGGGCGCCCTCGGCGAGCCACTCGTTGTGCCACGGGCAGCGCGTGGTGCGCATGGTGTAGCCGGAGATGCAGTTGGAGTAGACGGTGTCGTCGGTCTCGGCCTCGATCAGGCGTTCCTTCAGCGGCAGATTGACGTCGGATTCGCGCGAGGCCAGCCACAGGGAACCGGTCCACACGCCGTCGGCGCCCAGCGCCAGGGCGGCGGCCAGGTGGCGGCCGGTGGTGACGCCGCCGGCAGCGATCACGGGCACGCCGGTGCCGCGGGCCTGGTCAACGACCTGGGGCACGATGGAGAAGGTGCCGATGTTGCCGGTGTGGCCGGCGGCATCGAAGCCCTGGGCGATGATGACGTCGGTGCCGGCCTCGATCTGCTTCTTGGCCTGGCGCGGCTTGCCCACCAGACCCCAGACCTGCATGCCCAGCTCATGGGCGCGCTTGAGCAGGAAGGCGGGGGAGCCCAGGCCGGAGGCGAAGACGGGAACGCGCTCGTCGAACACCACGTCCAGCTGGGCCAGGGCGCGCTTCTGGTCGAGGCCGCCCCAGTGGTGGATGTCGGGCGCGATCTTGGGATCGGGCACGTTGTACTTCTGCTTGATCATCTGCTCGAAGTCGCGATGGCCCGGGGGGATCATCGCCAGCAGTTCGTCGACGGTCTTCTCTTCCGGCACGGAGGACGGCAGCACCAGGTCGATGCCGAAGGGCTTGCCGCCGATGCGCTCCTTGATCCACTTGATGTCGGCCGCGATCTGGTCCGGGGTGTGCAGGGCTTCGCCCAGCACGGCGAAACCGCCGGCGTTGATCACGGCCACCGCCACGTCCTTGCAGTGGGTGAAGGCGACGACGGGATATTCGATGCCCAGTTTCTCGCACAGTTGGGTATGCAGCGGACCGCTCATGAAACACTCCTTACGGGTTCGGTGAATTCAATGGCGCATGCTCTGCGACCGCGCCTCGATCAGCTCGACAATCTAGCGGCTCCCACCCAAAAAATGAAGCCCCTTCCCCCGCTCACAACCCCCACCCACGCCCCTCTGGCCCAAAATGAACCACGATAGGCCTGATCCGATTCGAGGCCGGTTTTCAGGGGCATTTGGCCGTGGTGCTCGATGGCAGTAGACTAGCGAGCCTGTCGTCCGTCGGCCCGGTCTGCTGCTCCGTTTCGCGGGGAATTGCGGGCGGCGGATGCCCTTTCTTCCGATTGGCCTTGATTGACTCGGGAAATCACGATGAAGCCGGCTCCTTTCGAATACCACGCTCCGGCCACCCTGGCCGAGGCGGTGAATCTCCTGCAGCAATATGAAGACGACGGCATCGACGCCAAGATCCTGGCCGGTGGCCAGAGCCTGATGCCGATGCTGGCCTTGCGGGTGGCGCGTCCCGACGTGCTGATCGACCTGCGCCAGGTGGCGGGGCTGACCGGCGTCCGCGAGGAAGACGGCATGCTCGTCGTCGGCGCGATGGAACCCAAGCAGACCATGGTGGACGCTCCCCTGGTACGGCAGAGGCAACCCCTGTTCCAGGCCGCATCCGAATGGGTCGGTCACCGTCAGATCCGCAACCGCGGCTCCGTGGGCGGCTCCTTCGCCCATGCCGATCCCGCCTCCGAATATCCCGCCGTGGCCCTGGTGCTGGGGATGGAGATGAAAGCCGTGGGGCCTGACGGCGAACGGATCATTCCCGCCGACGAATTCTTCGTCACCTACATGACCACGGCCCTGGAGAGCACCGAGGTGCTGGCCGAGGTACGGATTCCCGTCATGGCGCCAGGCACCCGCTGGGCGATCCAGGAAATGGCCCGGCGCAACGGCGACCTGGCGCTGGCCGGCGTGACGCTGACCCTGCGGATGGAAGGCGGCCTGTGCAGCGATGCGCGGATCGCGGCCTTCGGCGTGAACGCCACGGCGGTGCGGCTGACGGCGGCGGAAGAGGCCCTGGAGGGCCAGCCCGCCGATGCCGCGCTCTTCGCCCGGGCGGCGGCGGCCGGGGCCGAGGCACTGGAAGAGCCCATGACCTGCATTCACGCTTCGGCGGACTACCGGCGGCACCTGGTGAAGGTTCTCACCGAGCGCTGCCTCGCCGAGGCGGTCGGGCGTTCCGCCTGAGACTGACAAGAGGATTCCACCGATGACAACCAAACATCCCGTAAGCGTCAAGGTCAACGGCATTCGCTACGAACGCGAAGTGGAGGCCCGCCTGACACTGGCCGATTTCCTGCGCCACGAACTGGCCCTGGGGGGCACCCACGTCGGCTGCGAGCACGGCATCTGCGGCGTCTGCACCGTGCTGATCGACGGCCGCTCCGCGCGCTCCTGCCTGACCCTGGCGGTCCAGATCGACGGCGCCGAAGTGACCACCGTGGAAGGCCTGCGCAACCGCGAGACCGGCGGCCTGCACCCGATCCAGCAGGCCTTCGTCGAGGCCCACGGCCTGCAATGCGGTTTCTGCACCCCCGGCTTCATCATGACGACCCTGGAACTCCTGCGCGAGAATCCGGACCCCAGCGAGGAGGAGATCAAGGAAGCCCTGGGGGGCAACCTGTGCCGCTGCACCGGCTACCAGAGCATCCTGGAATCGGTGAAGCTGGCGGCGGCGAAGCTGCGCGAAACCCAGGGCGCCTGAGCCCGACACCTGGCCCGAGAGAGAAGAGGCGGAAAGCACATCATGGCGATCGAGATACCCAAACTGCCGGAACAGTTACCGACCACGGCGCCGCGCTTCGTCGGCAAGGAAGTCAAGCGCATCGAGGACCCGGGCCTGGTGGCCGGGACCGTCGAGTTCATCGACAACCTCTCGCTGCCGGGCATGCTCCACTGCGCGATCCTGAGGAGCCCCCACCCCCATGCCCGCATCGTCAGCGTCGACGCGAGCGCCGCCCTGGAGATGCCCGGCGTCCACGCGGTGCTCACCGGCGAGGACGTCAAGCGCTGGAGCAATCCGGTCTTCACCGCGCCGGAAGGCTGGGGCGCCTACTGCATGGCCGTGGACAAGGTCCGCTTCGTCGGCGAGCCCGTGGCCGCGGTGGCGGCCGAGAGCCGCTACCTGGCCGAGGACGCCCTGGAGCTGATCCAGGTCGAATACGAGGTGCTCCCCCCGGTGGTCAATCCCGCCGCAGCCATGGCGCCCGACGCGCCCATCCTCTTCGAGGATCGGGGCACCAACGTGATCCAGAGCCGCACCTACACCTGGGGCGAGGTGGACAAGATTTTTGCCGAGGCCGACCACATCATCAGCGACAGCTTCCGCTGGAACCGCGTCGGCGCCAATCCGACCGAGACCTTCGGCTGCATCTGCCAGTGGGATCTGGTCGAGAACAGCCTGACCTGCCGCGGCTCCTACCAGACGCCGCGCTTCATGTCCCTGGGCCGCGGCGGCGCGCTCAACCTGCCGGCCAACAAGGTCAAGATCATCACCCATCCGCAAGGCGGCGGTTTCGGCGGCAAGGGCGGCCCGCGCGGCACCGACATCGCGTCCCTGCTTTCCCGCAAGGCCTTCGGCCGGCCGGTGAAATACATCGAAGACCGCATGGAATACCTGCTCGCCGGCGGCGGCCAGTCCTGGGACCGCTACTACGAAGCGTCCCTGGCCGTGAAGGCCGACGGCACCGTGACGGGCTTCCGCGTCAAGCTGGTGGACGACCAGGGCGCCGGCGCCGAAGGCTATGGCACCATCTCCGCCGCCAAGCCCCTGGCGGCCTTCACCGGCGCCTACCGGATCGAGGCCGCCTTCTACGACCTGACCCTGGTGGCCACCAACCGGGCGCCCACCTACCCCTACCGTGGCTATGGCCCTCCGCCCCATTTCTTCGTCCTCGAATCCCTGATGGACAAGACGGCACGCACGCTGGGGCGCGACCCGGCGGACCTGCGCCGGCAGAACTACATCAGGAAGGACCAGTTCCCCTACACCATCCCCAGCGGCAACGAATACGACAGCGGCGATTACGAAGCCGTGCTGGACAAGGTGCTGGCGCTGGCCGATTACCCCGCGCTGCGGGCCGAGCAGGCCAAGGCTCGCGCCGAAGGCCGGCTGGTGGGCATCGGCGTGGTGAGTACGGTCGAGCCCGGCGTCTTCGACTGGAACGCCTACGCCACCGTCGGCGTGCCGGGCGTGGGCGTGCCCGAGGGCGTCAAGGTGGCCGTGGATGTGCTGGGCAACGTCACCGTGGCGGTGGGCTTCCAGCTCCAGGGCCAGGGTCAGTTCACCGTGGCCGCCCAGGTGGTGGCCGATTACCTGGGCGTGGACATGAACGCCGTGAAGGTGGCCTCGGCCCCGACGGACGTCGCGATGCCCCATTTTGGCCAGGGCGGCAGCCGCCTGGGCGTGTCGGTCAGCGGCGCCATCCTCGGCGCCTGCGAGAAGCTGCGGGCGACCTTCTGCCAGGTGGTGGCCCACATGATGCACACCACGCCGGATCAGATCGAGTTGATGGACGGCCGCCTGCGCCTGCGCGCCAATCCCGAAGTCGGCATGAGCCTGGCCGAAGTCGCGGGCCTGATGCTCTCCCGCAGCGACCTGCTGCCGCCGGGCATGGAACCCTGTCCCGAGGCCACCTTCGTCTGGACCGGCCCCGGCCGCACCGCGCCCGACGACCAGGGCCGTTGCAAGAGCTACCTCACGGCCGCCGCCGCCACCCACGTGGTGCTGGTGGAAGTCGACAAGGACACGGGGCGCACCGACATCCTCAAGTACTGCATCGTGGACGACTGCGGCACCCGCATCAACCCGGCCATGGTGGAAGGCCAGCTCCAGGGCAGCGTGGCCCAGGGCGTGGGTGCGGCGCTGTTCGAGGAGTACGTCTATGACGACCAGGGCCAGCCCCTGGTGACCACCTTCGTGGACTACCTGATCCCCACGATCCACGAAGTGCCCATGACGGAAAAAGCCGCCGTGGTCACGCCGTCCCCCTTCTCGCCCCTGGGCGCCAAGGGCTGCGGCGAGGGGGCGATCCACACCGCGCCGGCCGCCGTGGTCTGCGCCATCAACGACGCCCTGGCTCCCCTCGGCGTGGCGGTGCGGGAGACGCCGGCCTCGCCCCACCGGGTGTGGAAGCTGCTGCAGCAAGCCAAGCAATAAGATGCCGCACCGCGCCGCACCCCGAAGGTGCGGCGCGCGCCTTTCGCCAACCAATCCGAGGATGACCCCATGGCACTGCGTGTCGAAACGGCCCTGATGGGGCCGGATACCGATCAATACGCCGGCAACGGCCAGAACCGGCCGACCCTGGCGCGGCTGGCCCAGATCGCCCGGCAGATGGAGGACCTGGGTTTCGACGGCCTGACCACGCCGGAAGCCGGCCACGACCCCTTCATTCCCCTGGCCATCGCCGCCGAGCACACTTCGAAGATCACCCTCGGCACCAACGTCGCGGTGTCCTTTCCGCGCAGCCCGATGATCGCCGCCCAGTCCGCCTGGGACTTGCAGAACCTCTCGGGCGGGCGCTTCACCCTTGGCCTGGGCACCCAGGTCAAGGGCCACAACGAGCGCCGCTACAGCACGCCCTGGACCAGCGCGCCGGGCCCGCGCATGCGCGAATACTTCCAGTGCCTGCGCGCCATCTTCCAGAGCTTCCAGAACCCGGAGCAGCCCACTTACTTCGAGGGCCAGCACTACCGCTTCACCATGCTGCCGCCCTTCTTCAATCCGGGGCCCATCGAACATCCCAAGGTACCCCTCTACGCCGCCGCGGCCAACACCTACATGGCCCGGCTGGCGGGCGAGATGTGCGAAGGATTGCGGCTGCATCCCATCGCCACCTTCCGCTACACCAAGGAGGTGATCCTGCCGGCGGTGGCCGAGGGCGCCGCCAAGGGCGGCCGCGCCATGGCCGATTTCGACCTGATCGGCGCCCCCTTCATGGCCCTGGGCAGGAACGATGCGGAACTGCATGCCTCCAAGGAAGCATTGCGCAAGCAGATCGCCTTCTACGCATCGACCCGTTCCTATCACACGGTGCTGGCCCACCACGGCTGGGAAGACATCGGCCTGGAGCTGCACCGCCTCTCCGTGGCCGGCGAATGGGCGAAGATGCCGGCCCTGATCAGCGACGAGATGCTCGAAGAGTGGGCGGTGATCGCCACCTACGACCGCTTGGCGGAGGCGATCAAGGCCAAGAGCGACGGCCTCTTCCAGACCGTGGTGCTGGTGCTGCTGGGCGAGGCCCGCAACGACCTGGACCTGCTGCGCGAGACCGTGGCCAAGCTGCACCAGGCCTGAAGATTTCAACGTACTGACGGAGTCAACGAGGAAACACCATGAGCGACGGAAAGTTTGCCGCCGGCCCCCTGGCCGGTTTGCGGGTGCTGGACCTGTCCACCATGCTGGCGGGCCCCTACGGGGCGACGCTGATGGGGGACCTGGGCGCCGACGTGATCAAGATCGAGTCCCACTACGGTGACGAGAGCCGCCACCTGGGCCCGATGCGGGGCGACCAGCGTGGCCCCTACCTGAGCCTGAACCGCAGCAAACGCGACCTGGTGTTGGACCTGCAGCAGGAAGAAGCCCAGAAGGTGTTCGCCAAGATCGCCGCCACGGCGGACGTGCTGGTGACCAACATCCGCGAGCCGGCACTGTCCAAGCTGGGCCTGGCCTACGAGCAGGTGAAGGCCCACAAGCCCGACATCATCTGGATTCGGGTCACGGCCTTCGGCGCCGACGGTCCCTACGACGGCCGTCCCGGCATCGACTTCCTGGCCCAGGGCTACACCGGCGTGCTGACGCTCAACGGTGAGCCCAAGGGCGGCCCGGTGCGCACCGGCTTCCCGGCGGTGGACGTGATGACTTCGCTGCTGGTGGCCAACGCCGCCATGGCGGCGCTGCGGGTGCGCGACCAGACCGGCGAGGGGCAGCGCATCGAGGTGTCCCTGCTCGACGCCCTGATGCACGCCCAGGCCAGCTCCATCGGCACCTACCTGGCCACCGGCGACCGCCCGGTGCGCACCGGCAACCGCAGCCTCTACTTCGCCCCCTCCGGCGTCTATCCCACCAAGGACGGCAAGCACGTGGTGATCACCACCCCGGGCGAGAAGTTCTTCGGCAAAGTCTGCCGCGCCCTGGACGCCGACTGGGACACCGATCCCCGCTTCCATGACATCGACGCCCGCCTGGCCAACGAGGACGAACTGGATCGGGTGGTGGGCGAGCGCACCAGCCAGTTCACCCGCGACGAGCTGGTCGAGAAGCTGGTCGCCGCCGACGTGCTGACCGCGCCGATCAACGAAGTGGAGGACGTGATCAAGGATCCCCAGATCCTGCACAACAAGATGATCGTCTCCACCCAGCACCCGGAACTGGGTGAGTTGCAGGTGACTGGCATTCCGATTCGTTTCTACAACACTCCCTGTGAAGTCAGGAAGCATCCGCCGATGCTGGGCGAACATACCCGCGAAATCCTGACCGAACTGGGCTACGGCGCCGCCGAGATCGACGCTCTGATCAAGTCCGGCCTGGCCGCCGACCGGCCCGAGCTGCTGCGCCTCCGGGAAGAGCGCAAGGCGAAGAAAAAAGCCCAGCAGGGCTGATGAAAAGGCTCGCCTCCCTTCGCCCCCTTCCGGGGGGGGCGATACGGTTCGCTGCGCTCGGATGTTTGGGGGAACGTTGTAGCGGCACCGATAGGTTGCGGCTTCGCCGCGTGCCGCTTTCCCTTGGGGCGGCCCGGTGGGGAAGCTCCATTTTCACGTCATTGTCCTAGCCTACGCGATGGCGAAGACAGAGGCGTTGGCCACGCTCACAGTGCCCGTGGTGTGCTGGAGCGAGGGCGGTGTGGAGCATTCCGCCCGCTGGCGTTCCGAGCGCGGCGTGCCGCCGCCGCGCCGAGTGGTGATTGCAGACGACAGCCTGAAGGCGGACGCCGCCTACCGGCTCGCCTGCGAGGGTAGCGCCCTGTTGTGGCGGGGCGACTACCAGAACGCCCGCCAGTTGCTGCAGGCGCTGGCGCGGCGTCTCGAGCAGAAGGGCCACCGCCGCAAATCCGCTGCCAGTAAGGCATCCCAGGCTGATGCCGGCACGGCGTTTCACCGCCACCGCCAGGCCCAGGCCCAGCGCGCCCAGGTGTTGGGGATGCTGCTGCTGCCGCTGGATGCGGATTACCGCATTCCCCTGCGCCGGGCGCCGGACGTGCGGCAAGCCTGCCTGGAAGCCTACGGCTCACCGGACGGCCCCGCCCTGGTGTCGCTGCGGGAAATCCTGGGATTGATCGGCGCCCATGAATGGCGCCGGAAAGGCGTCGCGATTCCCGCCCTGGGGGCGGCGATCCATCCCCACTACGGCGTGTTCTCGCCGCTTCGCGGCGAATATCTGGACCTGGTGGCGCAGGCGCCGTTGCCGACGACGTCCCTGGCCTTCGACATCGGCACCGGCACCGGCGTGCTCGCCGCCTTACTGGCCCGGCGCGGCGTGGCGCGCATCGTCGCCACCGACCTGGACCCGCGCGCGCTGGCCTGCGCCCGCGAGAACATCGTCCGGCTGAATCTGGAGCAACAGGTGGAGGTGCTGGAGACCGACCTGTTTCCACCGGGCCGTGCGCCCCTGGTCGTCTGCAATCCGCCCTGGCTGCCGGCGCGACCCAGTTCTTCGGTCGAAAGCGCGATCTACGACCCCGACAGCCGCATGCTGCTGGGGTTCCTCAAGGGCCTGCCCGATCACCTGACGGCGGATGGCGAAGGCTGGCTGATTCTCTCCGACCTGGCGGAACACTTGGGTCTGCGCACGCGGGAAGACCTGCTCGCCGCCTTCGCCGCGGCAGGTCTGACGGTGCTGGGGCGAAGCGACGTGCGGCCTCGCCATCCCAAGGCGGGCGACCGCGAGGACCCGCTGTACGCGGCACGCAGCGCCGAGGTCACCTCGCTCTGGCGGCTGGGCGTCCGCGCGGCGCCTTGATCAGTGCGACTCGGCGGTGAGCGGTTGCCAGCCGGGGTGCTCGAAATACGCCGCGTAATCCTCCAGCCCCTTGACGACCGCGACGGCGCCCCGCTGCCGGCCCGCCTTCGATTTCTCCGTCATTTTCTCGGCGCCGGCCAGCATCTCGCCGATGACGGTGTGCAACTGCGCGTCGGCTTGCGGGTCGAGCTTGCAACTGGCGATGATGGTATTGACCTCGCCGCGCACGTCCCCGGACAGCTTGCGGTATTGGGCGGCGGTCAACCTGCCGCCATGGATGTCCGCCAGCGCTGCGCCCATCCGCGTGCGGATTTGCTCCATGCCGTTGCGCAGCGGCGCATCGGTGGTCCATTTCGTGCCGTCCGCCTTGAGGGTCGGCCGTGCCGGCGCGGCGGCGTGATGATCGTGGCCATGATGATGTTCCGCGGCCAGCGCGCCACCCAGCGAGAGTCCGACGGCGGCGAGCAGGCCCAGAATCCTCTTGAAAAACATGAAAGCTCCTTGTGGCAAGCGCTATGCGCGGAAGGCCAGGAGACTGCCCGCGCTTCCTTAATCCATCCTTAAGCCGCCGGACCGTCCTTCATGCGTTGTCATCCGAGTCGTCCGGATCGTCATCGAGTTCATTGTCTCTGAAGTCGGTGAGTTTTTTGCCGGTCCAGCCCTTGAAGGCACGGCGGAAGTTGGAGACGGAGGAATAGCCGAGGATGAAGCCGATCTCCTTGGGGGTGAGGGAGGTGTATTGGAGGTACTGGATGGCGAGTTCGCGGCGGGTGTCGTCGAGGATCTGCTGGTAGGTGACCGCCTCCCGGACCAGCCATCGGCGCAGGGTGCGCGAGCCCATGTTGAGGCGCTCGGCCATCTCCTCCAGGGAGGGGAACTTGCCGGGGTTCTTCACCAGATAATTGCGGATCCGGTTGGACAGGAGATCGCGGTCCTCCTTCTGCGACACCAGCAACTGGCACTGGCGCTCGCACAGCTTGAAGACCTCCTCGTTGGCCAGGCTGATCGGGTCCTGCAGCCGGTTGACGTCGAAGACCACGATGTTCTTCGGCTGATTGAAATACAGCGGGCAATTGAAGCGCCGCATGTACGGCGTCAGGTCCGCCGGCGCCGGATAGGTCACGTGCAGCTCCAGCACCGGGAAGGGCCGGTTGGTCAGGCTCGACGACAGCTCCATGGTGCGGCTGACGAACTCCTCCACCGCGAAGCGCATCAGATCGCCCAGCAGGAAGGAATCGCGCACCTCGAAGAACCAGCGCCCGCCCTGGATGTGGCCCACGGCATGGACGATCATGTCGTTCAGGGCGCCGTACTTGTTGAACACCTCGCTGGACTGCTTGAGCGTGGCCGAACTGAGCGCCGCATAGCCCAGGATGCCCAGATTGCTGATCTTGAACTCCGCGCCCAGCATGATGCCCAGGTAGGGATCGCCGGTCAGGTCCAGCATGTTCCGGATCATGCGCCGGAACTGCTCGGGCAGGATGCGCCGCGAACCGTCCTGGAGCCGCGCCTGGTCCAGTCCCGTGCCCGCCAGCACCTGTTCGGCCGAGAACCCCCGGCTGCGCATGCGGTCCAGGTAGAAGCTGAGCCGACTGGGAGATTTCAGATGATCGGACATGGCAACCGGAAGTCGAGGACAGGGAAGCGGTACAGTGGCCGGCGGGGCCGGGAAACACCGAACCCAGGGCCCATGAGAGACCATGAGGCGCGGGGAATATACCGCGCCCAGGCCACGGATGTCCAGATATGACACAAGTTCGCCGCAAGACATGCCCCCCGCACACCGCGTCGGCCGGGGGCGTCCGGGGTGCGCGGGAAACGGCCAAAGGGAGCGCCGGCCTGAGCGGATAAAATCGGCACGGGCGCCGGCCGGAGATCGGCCGCTGCCGGGGCTGTCCGCAAATGAACTGTCAAAGGCCGAATTGGAGGCGCGCGGGCGGCAAGGGCGCCGGGGGAGTCCATTAGACTCCGGGATCGGGTAATTTCTGCAAGGGATCCGCATCATGACCGTGGTTCTATGTACCTGGGGTAACACCCTCGAAGGGGGCACCGAAGAAGCCCTCACCCTGGCCCACCAGTTCGCCGCCGCCAACGGCGCGGCCCTGAACTGGGTGGTGATCGGCCCGGCCGCCCACGACGCGGCGCAGATCGCCGGCCAGTACGGCGTGGCCAGCCTGGACGTGATCGGCGACGCCAAGCTCGCCGGCTTCGGCCCCGACGCCCTGGTGGCCGCCCTGGCCCAGTACTGCGACCAGGTCAAGCCCGCGACCATCCTCTTCAACCAGACCGTGCCCGCGCGCCTGATCGCGCCGCGCCTGGCCGGCCGCCTGGGCGTGCCGGTGGTGATGAACGCCTTCGCCCTGGCCCAGTCCGGCGGCACCCTGTCCCTGACGGCCACGGCCTTCGGCGGCGACACCCACGTGGTGTATCAGGTGGCCGCGCCGGTGAAGGTGGTCTCCGTCGTCACCACCTCCCTGGTGGCCGAGGCCGCCGCGGCGGCGACGAGCCCGGCCCGGCGCGACATCGCCGTGGATCTGTCCGCCGTGGAAGAGCGCTTCAAGGTCACCTCCGCGCCGCGCGCCGAGGGTCCGCGTCTGGAGGACGCCGAGATCATCGTCTCCGGCGGCCGTGGCCTGGGCAGTTCGGCCCACTACGACGCCCTGGTGAAGCCCCTGGCCGAGGCCCTGGGCGGCATGTGGGGCGGCTCGCGCGCGATCGTGGACGAAGGCTGGATCGATTCCTCGCGCCAGGTGGGCCTGACCGGCAAGATCACCCGTCCGGGCCTGTACCTGGCGGCGGGCATCTCCGGCGCCAGCCAGCACATGGCCGGCTGCTCGGCGGCCAAGACCATCGTCGCCATCAACAAGGACAAGGACGCCTCCATCTACCGCTACGCCCGTTACGGCATCGTCGCGGACTGCCTGGAGGTGCTGCCCGAACTGATCAAGGCCATTAAGGCTTAACGAGGAGAACGTAATGAGCGAACAACGCGTGCCCGCGGTACCGGGGCTGTTCACGGAAGAAGGCGGCGCCCGGGTGCTGGGCAACCGCTGCACCGGCTGCAACACCCCCTATTTCCCCAAGGCGGCGGCCTGCCACAATCCCCGCTGCGCGGAGTCGAAGATGGAAGACGCCGCCTTCGGCGGCAAGGGCGTGATCTGGAGCTACTCGGTGGCCGACTTCGCGCCGCCGCCGCCGCACAAGTTCGACAAGCCCTTCAAGCCCTACGCGATCGGCGTGGTGGATCTGGAGTGCGGTCTGCGCCTGGTGGGCCAGATGGTGGATGCCCCCGAGGCGGTGAAGGTGGGCGCCCCGGTGGAACTGGTGATCGACACCCTGTACCACGAGGATGACAAGGCGTTCACCTCCTGGAAGTTCAAACTGGTGTGATGAAACTCGCCCCCCCTTCGCCCCCCGCCGGGGGGTTCGAGTTGGCTCGCTGCGCTCGATATCACGGGGGACTCCGTCGCAGTACCGACGGGTTGCGGCTTCGCCGCGTGCCGCTTTTCCTGGGGACGGCCCGGCGGAAAAGCTGCTCTTTCACGTTAACCGTAAGGTGACAAGGAGAATTCAAATGCAAGAAGTTGCTGTTCTGGGCGTCGGGATCCATCGCTTCGGCAAGACCGGGGACGATATCGTCGGCACCAAGTCCGTGACCGAGCTGTGCCGTGCCGCCGTGGACATGGCCCTGAAGGACGCCGGCGTGTCCTGGAACCAGATCCAGGCCGTGGCCGCCGCCAGTTCCCGCTTCTCCGGGGGCAAGGGCTGGGGCCTGAACGGGAACGACATCGTCGAGGACATGGGGTCCACCGGGATTCCGGTCTACAACATGTCCGCCGGCTGTGCCGCCGGGGGCAATGCCTTCAACGTGGGCTATGCCCTGGTGGCCGGCGGGATCTACGACATGGTGCTGGTGATGGGTGGCGAGGTGATGCCCAAGGGCATGATCCAGACCTCCGGCGTGGAAGAGGCCACCGATCCGGAGTTCCTGCGCCAGCGCTGCATCGGCATGCCCGGCCCGTCCTTCTGGGCGACCCTGGCCAAGCGCCGCATGTTCGATTACGGCACGACGGAGGAGCAGTACGCCAAGATCGTGGTGAAGGCCCGCAAGAATTCGGTGGGCAATCCCTTCGCCCGCTTCCAGAAGGAGGTGTCCCTGGCCGAGGTGCTGGCGTCGCCCTACGTGAGCAATCCGCTGCGCCTCTTTGAGATCTGCCCGGTGTCCAACGGCGCCGCGGCGGTGGTGATCTGTTCCCAGGCCAAGGCCCGGCAGTTCTCGGCCAAGCCGATCACGGTGGCGACCTCGACGGTGGCGACGGTGGACTTCAGCGATGCGCTGCCGCGCGGCCTCTCCGGCCCGGTGCCGGCCGGCCCGAGTTTCCACACGGAGTCCAAGGGCGTGGTGCTGAAGGCGTTCGAGCAGTCCGGCATCGGCCCCCAGGACGTGAGCTTCACGGAACTGCAGGACAACTGCTGCTACTACGAGCTGGCCTATCCGGAAGAGTGGGGCCTGTGCCAGCCCGGCGAGGCGGAGCGTCTGCTGGATGCCGGCGAGTACGCGCCCACCGGCAGGATGCCGATCAATCCCTCCGGCGGCTTCGTCTCCTTCGGCGAGGCCACCACCGCCATGGGCGTCTGGCAGATCGCCGAAATGACCCTCCAGCTCCGCGGTCAGGCCGGCTCACGCCAGGTCCCCAACGCCAAGATCGGCCTCGCCCAGACCAACGGCCTCGGCGGCAATGCCACCGCCGCCATCCTTAAACGGTAATACCCACCCATCGACAACAAAGGCCCCGATCGGGGCCTTTGTTGTTTTGCGCAACCACGGTCGTGCGCCGCGGTGCGGCGCTCAGGAACACACTCAGGGGATGGCGCCCTTGGCCTTCAGGGCCTCGATTTCCTCCCATTCGTAGCCCAGCAGCTCCATCATCAGGATCTCGGTGTCCTGGCCCAATTGCGGGCCCAGGCTGTTGATCTCGCCCGGCGTCTTCGACAGGGTCACCGGCAGGCCGCGCACCTCCACTTCGCGTTGCACTTCCTCGCAGTAGGCTTTCATGAAGTACCGGTTCTGCCACGCCTGTTCGTCCTTGATCACGTCGGCCAGGTTGTTGATCGGGCTGGCGATCAGGTCTTCGGCCTGCAGGGCCGCCATCAGGGATCCATGGTCGAATTTGAGGGTGTGGGCCTCGATCACTTCGATCAGCGCCTCGTTGTGCCGGCGCCGGCCCTCCGCCGTGGCGAAGCGGCTGTCCTTGCCCAGGTCGTCCGCCTTCAGCGCCCGGCACAGGGCGGCGAAGCGCACGTCTTCGTTCTTCTCGCACAGGTACACCCATTTGCCGGCGGTGGGGTAGAGGTTCCACAGGGGGTTCTCCACTTCCTTGCGCGAGTGCTGCAGGGCGGCCTCCGGGTGGCCGGCGAGGAAGGATTGCAGGTAGGGCGCCGCCAGGTACAGTTGCGCGCCGTACAGCGACGCGTCCAGGCTCTGGCCCTGGCCGGTGCGCTTCCGCTGGTACAGCGCCAGCAGGATGCCCAGGGCGGACATGATGCCGCCGTAGGCGTCGCCCGAGCCCATGCCCAGGTAGATGGGCGGCTGGCCCGGTTCGCCCAGCCGCGCCATGGCGCCGGTCAGGGCCTGCACGGTCATGTCGAAGGAGGGCTTGGAGACGCCGCCGAAGCGGCCGTAGCCGGTGTTGGTGGCGTAGATCAGGCTGGGGTTGATCGACGACAGTTTCTCGTAGGACAGGCCCCAGCCGTTCAGCATTTCCGGCGCCAGGTTGGAGAGGAAGACGTCGGATTTCTCCACCAGCCGGTAGAGGATTTCCTGGCCTTCGGGTTTCTTCAGGTCGATGGCGATGCTTTTCTTGTTACGGTTGATCACCAGGAAGTATTGGTTCCAGTCGCCCACTTCCAGGGATTTGATGCTGCGCACGCCGCGCCCCTGGTCGCCGCCCTGGGGCCGTTCGACCTTGATCACGTCGGCGCCGAAGTCGGCCAGGTATTGGGCCGAGACGGGGCCCTGGAACCAGACGGTCAGGTCGATGACGCGGATGCCGTCCAATGCTTTCTTTGCCATGTGCTGTGTTCCTCCCGACTCAGGCGACGACGCCGGCGGACGTCAGTTGGTAGATGGCGTCTTCGCTGTAGCCCAGGACTTCGCTCAGCACCTGGGCGCTGTGCTGGCCGAGGGCCGGCGCCAGTTTCTCCAGCCGCGCCGGGCTTGCGCTCATGAAGATGGGGAAGCCCAGGGTTTTGATTTTGCCGTGGCTGGGGTGCTCCAGTTCGAGGATGTAGCGGTTGGCTTTCACCTGCGGGTCGTTGGCCGGGTAGTCGAACTGTTCGATGACGTCGGCCGACATCTGGTTGTCCATGAAGGCCTGGCGCCAGTAGGCGCCGCTTTGCTTCTGGAAGGCCCGCTCCAGTTCCTGGATCAGGGCCAGGCGGTTGATCTCGGTGCGCTTGTCGTGGGTGTCGAAGCGCGGGTCGTCCGATGCGATGCCCATCATGGCGGAGAACACCGGCCACCAGCGGTCGGTGTCGGGCATGGTCAGGGTCACCCAGCGGCCGTCGGCGCTGGGGTACATGGCGCCGGACATGGGGTTGGAGACGTCCAGGCGCGAGATGGGGTTCAGGAGGCGCTCGCCCTTGCCGATGGCGAGGAAGGCCTGGAGGTCGAGGGCGGCGCCGTACATGTTGGCGCCGAACAGGGAGACGTCGACTTCCTGGCCTTCGCCGCTGTCGAGGCGGTGGGTGAGCGCGGTGACGACGCCGAAGGCGAGCATGACGGCGGCGTGCATGGCGCCGGCGCCGGTATACACGGGCGGCTGGCCGGGCTGTTGCAGGATGGGCATCATGCCGGTGCGCGCCGCCGCCAACTCGTCGATGGCCGGCAGGTCGGCGTCCGGCCCGACGGGGCCGAAGCCGGAGAGCCGGCCGTAGATGATGTCGCCGCGCTGCGCGGCGACTTTGGCGTAGTCCAGTCCCAGGGCGGCCAGTTCGTCCCGCTGCCAGTCGGTGACGATGACGTCGGCCTTGGCCAGCAGTTCCCGCAGCAGGGCCTGGCCCCGCTCGCTCCTCGGCTCCAGCGCCAGGCTCTCCTTGTTGCGGTGGATCAGGTCGGCTTCGTGGTTCCAGCCCGGCGGCGTTTCGGTTTGCGGCGGGGCAGCAAATGGCAACAGGTCCAGGCGTATCACCCGCGCGCCAAAATCCGCCAGGAAGGCGGACGACAGGGCGCTGCAGAATTGCCGGGTCAGGTCCAGGACGATGACGTCTTCTAGCGCACGGCTCATGGGCTCTCCTCTCGGAGGTAGCGCGGCCTTCGCCCTATCCTCCGCTGTCAGCGGTCGACTCCGGTCGACTCGGTTTCACGTTTCAAATCAATTCCAAAGAATAAACCCACTGCATCACCATCACAATCAATCACAATCCCCCTCTACGATGCATTTCCGGACACCTCGGTCTCTTTTAGGGACGGATGGGGAACAGCCGCCAAGCGGCGCTGGCAGCGGGATTACACAACGGTACCGGGATTTGCCGCGACGCGTGAAAGCCTTTCCGCTAGCATTGAGCGGCGCAAAAACTTTCGAGGACTGCCATGACTTTCCCGGTGCCGATCCTGTCGGTGGATGAATTGCTGGATGCCTGCGCCAATCCCTGGGGATTGGACGCCTATTCGCCGCTCACCGGGCATCCCTGCCTGCTGCTGGACCTGAGCCGCCCCGTACCGATGGAACGGACTGACGAAGCAGTGCGCGCATTGCTCGGGATGCCATGCCCGACCTTGGGGTTCGGTGCTTCACCTTCGGCAGCTCAACCCGATGGCATAGTCGCGGCACTGGATGTGGTGCTGGAAAGCCCGGACGAGTTGCCGGGGTTGCTGCGCAATATCCAGGCGAATCCGCTGGCCGCCGCCACGCTGGCGCACGTGCTGCGCCACAACAGCCATGCCGGCATCGAGGACGGCTTGCTGGCGGAATCCCTCGCCTACGCGACCCTGCAGGGCAGCCAGGAGTTCCGGCGCTTTCTGGCCGGGCGGCCCGCGCCGCTCCTGGACCGCGACGAGCATCCCCTGCTGACGGAAAGGCAGGGTGACATCCTGCACATCACCCTCAATCGACCGGCAAAGCGCAACGCCTACTCAGCGGGGATGCGGGATGCGCTCTACGAAACGCTGCGCTGGCTGGAAGCGGACGACACGCTGGCGCGGGCCGAGATCCGGGGTGCGGGAAGCTGCTTCTGCACCGGTGGCGACCTGGATGAGTTCGGCTTGGCCACCGACCCCGCGCAGGCCCATCTGGTCCGCATGTCGCGGCCGGTCGGGCTACTGATTTCCCGGTTGGCGCAGCGGATTGAATGTCACGTGCACCGCGCCTGCATCGGCTCGGGGATCGAGCTGCCGGCCTTCGCCGGGCGGGTGACGGCCACGGCCGACACGTTCTTCCAGCTGCCGGAAGTCGCGATGGGGCTGATCCCCGGCGCCGGCGGCACGGTCGGCATCCTGCGCCGCATCGGGCGCCAGCGCATGGCCTATTGGGTGCTGTCCGGGCGCCGCATCAAGGCGACGACGGCGCTCGAATGGGGGTTGATCGACGCCATTGTTTAACGGCGTCGATCGTTACCAGCTTACTGCTGCGCCGGCGGTTGGGTCGGCGGCAGCGCCGCCACCACCAGTTCGGCGATGTCGAACACCTTGCGTTCCTCGGTATGCCGGGTGGCGCTGGAAGTCAGCATCAGCAGGCAGAAGGAACAGGAAGTGGCGATCTTGTCGGCGCCGGTGTCGAAGGCTTCCTGCGTGCGCACGTCGCTGATGCGCGCGGTGCCGCCCTTGCCGCCCCAGTAGTTGCCGCCGCCGGCGCCGCAGCAGAAGCTGTCCTTGCGGTTGCGCGGCATTTCGATCAATTGCCCGACGGCGGAGACAACGCTGCGGGTCTCGTCCACGATGTCGTTGTGACGGGCCAGATAGCAGGGGTCGTGGAAGGTGATCTTCTCGTCGCTGTTCTGCACCACGGTGAGCTTGCCGGCCTGGATCAGCTGGTCGATCAGCACGGAGTGGGGAATGGTCTGCCAGTCGGCACCCAGCTCTGGATAGTAGCGGTCGAAGCTGTTGAAGCAGTGGGCGCACATGGTGATGACCTTCTGGATCCTCATTTCCTGGAATTCCTCGATGTTGGTCATCGCGATTTCCTGGAACTGCATCTCGTTGCCCATCATCTTCGCGGGGTCGCCCGTGCAGCGCGATTCCTCCAACACGCCGTAGGAGATGCCGGCGGTTTCCAGAATCTTGACCATGGCGCGGGCGATCTGCTGGGCGCGCTCTTCGTAGGTCACCGAGCAGCCGATCCAGAGCAGGTATTCGGTCTCGCCCGGCTCGAAGACGGGGACATCCAGCCCCTTCTTCCAGTCGTCGGGATTGGCGCCGGTGCCGATGAAGGGATGGCCGCGCTTTTCCAGGTTGGCGTTGGCGGCGGCCATGGTGTCGGGCATCTCCGAGCGGTCCATGACGAAGTTGCGGCGGAATTCCAGGATGGCCTCCGCCGGGCTGTTGCTCACCGGACACTGCTCGACACAGGCGCCGCAGGTGGTGCAGTTGAAGATGGCCTCCTGGCCCAGGGTGTCGATCAGGCCGGCATCGTCCATCTTGCCCTGTTCCAGATATTCGGCGCAGACGGCCATGATGTTCTTGGGCGACAGGGGCTTGCCGGTCTGGGCCGCCGGACAGGCTTCGTGGCAGCGGCCGCACCAGAGGCAGGTGGAGAAATCCATCAGATGCTTCTGGGTCAGATCGGACAGCTTGGCCGCGCCGAACACCACTTCCTTGCCGTCCTCTTCCTCCGCCTCGAAATCGATCGGTGGCATGTTGATGCCCGAGCGCTTGTTGGCCAGGGCCGAATTGGTCGGACCCAACACCATGTGGGACATCGGCGTATGGGCGATCAGGGCGATGAAGGCCAGGCCCATCAGGCCATGGACCCACCACATCGCCTGGTTGCCGCCGGCCAGCACGCCACTGTCCAGTCCACCCAGCAGCGAGGCGATGGCCCGGCCGAAGAACTCCACCTGGCTCTTGGCCGCTGGATCGGTCAGGCGGAAGGCCTCGGCGGTGAAGCCGGCCAGCACGATCAGCAGCAGCAGGATCTCCATGGACTCGAAGCCGCGCCGGGTCTTGTGCACCGTCAGCCGATCCGGCGGCGCCAGGCGCCGGACGAGCAGGAACAGAATGCCCAGCAGCATCATGATGCCCGCCACTTCCCGGCCCAGTTCCATGACGAAATGGCCGAACCAGCCGCCGTAGATATCGATGCCGATGAAGGACAAGGGGAACAGGCCATGACCCAGAATTTCGATCACTGCGCCGAAGAATAGCAGCAGGTGCGCGATCCCCGATGCGGGCCGCTTCATCAGCCGCGACAGCAGCAGTCCCCGCTGCAGGAAGGTGTGCCAATTCACCTTGGCCAGCACCGCTTCCCGGGTGATTTCCTTGCCGAAATAGGGCTTGCCCTGCGCGATCCGGCCCCAGTATTTGCGCAATCCGAGATAAAGGCTGTACAGGGCACCGCAAAGCAGTACCGTCAGGATCGCGTAGTTGATGGCGGAAATGGAATACATTGGCTGCCCGAAATTGATTCGATCTGGATAGACCGGCCGCCAGCGCTGAAAGCCTGCGCCGAAACCGGAGGAGCGCAAAAAGATAGCGGTTTATGGTAGCGGCCGCAAGCGACAAACAGACTCAAAAACGTCCTTAAACAAGGCAATGGAAGCCAGCAGGCTGTCCTTCATTTTCCCGGTCCGAATGGATGCTTTGCAGATAGAGTGGGAAAATGGGACTTCCGACCAGCCAAGACGGACTGTCGCCGTGGCTGATTCAGTGGGCACAACAACATCAACAGGAGGAGCAACGTCATGCGATTCGGGTTTCATATGTTCATGGTCCCGCCGGCGGAGCATCAGGAAATCGCCCGCACGGCCGATGCCTGGGGCTGGGACAGCATTCAGGTGGCCGATGCCCCGTTTTTTCCCGAGGTGATCTCGGTTCCCTATCCTTACACTCCCGATGGCACGCGCTTCTGGCCGCTGGACATGGACGTGCTCGATCCCTGGATCGCGATCACCAACATGGCGGTGGTGACCCGCCGCGTCCGCTTTCTGCCCTCCGTGCTGCGGCTGGCCATCCGCCAGCCGCTCCTGGAGGCCAAGAGCATGTTCTCGGTGGCGGCGGTCGCCAACGACCGCCTGGCCCTGGGCGTCGGCCTGGCCTGGATGCCGGAGGAGTTCAAATGGCTCAACATGGACATGAAGACGCGGGGCGCGCGCCAGGACGAGGCCATCCAGATCATCCGCCTGCTGATGCAGGGCGGGATGCAGGAATTCCACGGCAAGCACTACGATTTCGACCGCCTGACCATGGCGCCGGTGCCGAAGAAACCCATTCCCATCTATGTCGGCGGGACGACGCCGCCGGCCCTGAGGCGCGCCGCACGGCTGGGTGACGGCTGGGTCAGCGTGATCCACGACAAGGAGGACGTACCCGGCGTGATCGCTGAACTGAACGGCTATCGCCGCGAATACGGGCGCGAGAACGAGCCTTTCGACATCATGATGCACTGCCCGGATGCGGCCTCCCTCGACGACATCCGTCGCCTGGAAGCATTGGGCGTCACCGACCTGCAGGTCACCCCCTGGGCGCATCCCGGCATTCTCGCGGAAATGGGCGTGGGCGCCATCATGCAGCAGCAGCCGCCCCTGGAGGTGAAGCTGGAGGCGATCAAGCGCTACGCCGACCAGGTGATCGCCAAGGTCTGAAGGACGGTACGGAAACAAAACGGGCTGCCCTCCCTCCGGAGGGCAGCCCGCAAGGACACTGGCGGCGCGTCAGATCACCAGGCCAATGTTGGCGCCATGTCGCGTCGACTCCGCCATGTGGCGGGGCAGCCAAGCGGCGCCGGCCAGATAGAGTTGCTTGATGCTGCCCTCGGCCTTGAGCTGGTCGTAAAGCGCGCATTGAGGCGTGGAGGCATATACCAGCACCACGCTGTCGAACCCTTCCTCGCGGTAATTCTTGTCCCCCCAGGAGGAGACGAGTTCGATGGCATTGCCGTCAATGGCCTTGAGGACCAGGCCCGTCCTGATGGTCACGCCGAACTCCTCCATGCGCTTCTGCACCATGCCGATGGAGTAGCGTGCGATCTCCGTGCCCAGATGAACGGACTTGTGGAACACCGTCACTTCCTTGCCCTGGCTGGCCAGATACTCGGCAACGCAGGGCGTCTCGTAATAGTCTTCCTGGGAGATGACGGCGACGCGCTTGCCCGTCTGCGCCTTGCCCTGCATCACATCCCAGCCCTGCACCACGTGCGCCTGCTCCAGGCCGGCCACATCATGGGGTACGCGGGGCAGGGAGCCGGTGGCGATCACCACGGCATCGGGCGACAGCGCCTTGATGGCGGCCATATCCGCAACCGCGTTGAGCCTTACCTCGACTCCGGTGCGAATCATCTCGTTTTCCTCGAAGTAGATCTGGTCTTCGAAGGAATCGCGGCCGGCCACGCGAGAAGCGATCAGCAACTGCCCCCCCAGGCGCTTGCCCTTCTCGAGCAGTGTGACCTTGTGACCACGCAACGCCGCAATGCGGGCCGCCTCGCAGCCCGCCAGGCCACCACCGACCACCACCACTTTCTTGGGAGTTTCAGCGGCCTTGAATTGCTGCTCCCAACGTAGTTCGTTGCCGATGACCGGATTGATCGAGCAGGTCGGCGTGTAAGGCATGATCAGGGCCTCCGATGCCTCATCGATGCAGCGGGTGCAGCCGATGCAACGGCGTATCTCGCTCAGGCGGCCCTCCTTGGCCTTGTTGGCGAACTCGGGGTCGGCGATGCCCGCGCGCACCATGCCGACCAGGTCGCAATAACCGTTCTTGAGGAGTTCCTCGGCCACGACCGGATCGTTGATGCGTCCCGTGAACAGGACCTTGATCTTCGGGTCCAGGTCGACCCGCGCACCCTTGCCGCAATCACGGAATTGTCCATGGCCGTAGTAGGAGTTGGGCACATAGGAAGGCGCTCCCCAGCAGTGACCGACGTCGATGTCCACGAAATCCAGCAGACCGGTTTCGCCGATCAGGTAAAGCATCTCTCGCATCTGGAGATTGTCGTAGCCCCCCTCCCGGAACTCCATGCCGGCGATGCGGATACCCACGGCCATCGAGTCACCGATCCGCGCACGGATGCGCTTCAGGGCCTCCACGACGTAGAGGATGCGCTGTTCGGGGCCACCGCCCCACTTGTCGGTGCGCCGATTGGTCACCGGTGAGAGGAACGAATAGCCGATGGTCTCGTGCGCGCAGTGAATCTCGACGCCGTCCGCACCCACGCTTTTGGCCGCCTCGGCGGCGTCGGCATAGGAATTGAGGAGGAACTCGATTTCTTCTTCGCCCAGCACATGAGGCGTGTAGTCCTGGGCACCGATGACGGGCACCGGGGACGGACCCCAGGCCGAGCAGAGATGGGTCAACTGCACCACCGCCACGGAACCGGTTTTGTGTATCTCGTCGCAGAATTTTGTCATCCCCTTGAGGAATTCGGGATTCTGATAAGCGGCAAAGGGAGATGCAAAACCGATGGAAAGGCCAATCTCGGGAGCGGTCTCGGGCGGGAAAGGTACGTTGAGCAACCAGGTCTCGCTGCCAATCCAGCCCGTTCCCCCCTTGGCCTTGGCACCATGATGGGCGATGAAATTGTCGTCGATCAGCCCGGGGGTCATGGACGAGTTGATGGTGTTGGTGGTTTCGCAGATGCGATTCGGCACCCGCATGGGGCCCACTTGCAGGGGCGAGAATAAGTGTTCGAATTGCACGTTACTCATGGTGCTGCTCTCCTCATTGTTTTAGCGATGGCAAGTAAAAAGCGACCAAGCCGCGATATCCGCGCAACTTGGTCGCAGTCCGGCCTCAAACCCGGGAATCAGACGATCAGGCCGGACCCGTCGGTTTGAGAATGACCATCGGGAAGAGGCGGTCGGTCTGGTGCTGGAAATAGCGCCAGGCCGGGAATACCTTGTCAAGCTGGGGCCACAGGGTTTCCCGCTCTTCCGGAGTCACGTCGCGTGCCACGCAGGTCATCTTCTCCCTGTCCTTCTGTACCCAGCATTGCCAGCTGGTGCTGAGATTGGTGTACCAGGTGGGGTTGCTGTCATGGCCGGCCAGGGAGCCGACAATCACCATGTCCTCGCCGTGCTGCATGAAGACCAGAGGCGTGGTGCGCTTCTCGCCCGACTTGCGGCCAATCACGGTCAGCAACAGGGTCGGCAATCCGGAAGGCGAACCCTTGCCCGTGGACCAGCCGTCGGGGTTGGCCAGATAGCGTTCCACATCCGCCTTGGCATCGCCACGGATGCGCTCCAGCGTTGCAGTCTGCGCCTTGAGCATTTCCCAGCCTGCATCATCCAGCCACTCCGGCTTCACCATGTTTTCACGATTTGCGCTTGTCATGTCTTGTCCTCCGTTTAAATGGTCAAGGGCTATCTTTTTGGAGCTTACACCAATAGAACTCAGCGTTTAAGGATGGCGGCGGTGGCATTGCCGCCGAGGCCGTTGGTCTGAGCGAGGCCGATCTTGGCGTTGGGGACCTGGCGTGAGCCGGCCTGACCGCGGAGCTGGAGGGTCATTTCGGCGATCTGCCAGACGCCCATGGCGGTGGTGGCCTCGCCGAAGGAGACGAAGCCGCCGGAGGGATTGATCGGCATCCTGCCGGTGGGCGCGTACTCGCCGGCATCCAGCAGACGCTCCGCCTCGCCGGGCTGGCACAGGCCCCACTCTTCCGGATAGGCCAGCTCGTAGTAGCAGCAGTTGTCCTGCAGTTCCGTGAAGCTCACGTCCTGGGGGCCGATGCCGGACTGCTCGAACGCCTTCAGCACCACGCCCTTGGACTCCGTGTGGAAACTCGGGCCGGCCGGCACCGGGCCGGAGAGGCCGCGCGGCAGCGCATCGCTGAAGTCCACCGTCGCCACCGTCGAGGTCGCCACCGTGATCGGCTTGGCCGAGAACTGCCGGGCCTTGGCCTGGGAACAGATCACCACCGCCGCGGCGCCGTTGGACACCGGGCAGATCTCAAAGAGGCGCAGCGGATTGCTCACGTAGGGCGACGCCAGCACCTCGGCCAGGGACACCTCCTTCTGGAAGCGGGCGAAGGGATTGCCCACCGAATTCTTGCGGGCCTTCACCACGATCTTGGCGTACTGCTCCTCCGTCGTGCCGTAATCGAACATGCGGCGCTTGGCCAGGGTCGCCCAGAAGGACGGGCCGGGCATGCCGATGCAGCGCTGGCGCAGGAACTCCGGATCGGTGGCCTCTTCCACGCCGGAGGTCTGGATCATGCCCTTGGGCATCACCTCGCCACCCATCACCAGCACCATGTCGTAGATCCCGCCGGCCACCAGGGCATAGCCCACGTTGAAGGCATTGCCCCCGGCGGCACAGCCGGCGGACATGTTGTAGACCGGAATCCCGGTGGACCCCATGTCCTCGACGATGTCGTTCCCGTTCAGGCCCCAGCCCTTGCCCCCGGAGAAGCGGGAACTGGCGGCGGCCACGGCCTGGATCTGGTTCCAGGACACGCCGGCGTCCTTCAGGGCCATGTCCACGGCGGCACGGCACAGCTCGGTCACGGACTTGGTGCCGACGATATCGTCCCCGGTCTTGCCGAAGCGATGGATCCCGACGCCCAGAACAGCAACTTCTTGCATTTGAATTCTCCTTGTCACCTTACGGTTAACGTGAAAGAGCAGCTTTTCCGCCGGGCCGTCCCCAGGAAAAGCGGCACGCGGCGAAGCCGCAACCCGTCGGTACTGCGACGGAGTCCCCCGTGATATCGAGCGCAGCGAGCCAACTCGAACCCCCCGGCGGGGGGCGAAGGGGGGCGAGTTTCATCACACCAGTTTGAACTTCCAGGAGGTGAACGCCTTGTCATCCTCGTGGTACAGGGTGTCGATCACCAGTTCCACCGGGGCGCCCACCTTCACCGCCTCGGGGGCATCCACCATCTGGCCCACCAGGCGCAGACCGCACTCCAGATCCACCACGCCGATCGCGTAGGGCTTGAAGGGCTTGTCGAACTTGTGCGGCGGCGGCGGCGCGAAGTCGGCCACCGAGTAGCTCCAGATCACGCCCTTGCCGCCGAAGGCGGCGTCTTCCATCTTCGACTCCGCGCAGCGGGGATTGTGGCAGGCCGCCGCCTTGGGGAAATAGGGGGTGTTGCAGCCGGTGCAGCGGTTGCCCAGCACCCGGGCGCCGCCTTCTTCCGTGAACAGCCCCGGTACCGCGGGCACGCGTTGTTCGCTCATTACGTTCTCCTCGTTAAGCCTTAATGGCCTTGATCAGTTCGGGCAGCACCTCCAGGCAGTCCGCGACGATGCCGTAACGGGCGTAGCGGTAGATGGAGGCGTCCTTGTCCTTGTTGATGGCGACGATGGTCTTGGCCGCCGAGCAGCCGGCCATGTGCTGGCTGGCGCCGGAGATGCCCGCCGCCAGGTACAGGCCCGGACGGGTGATCTTGCCGGTCAGGCCCACCTGGCGCGAGGAATCGATCCAGCCTTCGTCCACGATCGCGCGCGAGCCGCCCCACATGCCGCCCAGGGCCTCGGCCAGGGGCTTCACCAGGGCGTCGTAGTGGGCCGAACTGCCCAGGCCACGGCCGCCGGAGACGATGATCTCGGCGTCCTCCAGACGCGGACCCTCGGCGCGCGGCGCGGAGGTGACCTTGAAGCGCTCTTCCACGGCGGACAGATCCACGGCGATGTCGCGCCGGGCCGGGCTCGTCGCCGCCGCGGCGGCCTCGGCCACCAGGGAGGTGGTGACGACGGAGACCACCTTCACCGGCGCGGCCACCTGATACACCACGTGGGTGTCGCCGCCGAAGGCCGTGGCCGTCAGGGACAGGGTGCCGCCGGACTGGGCCAGGGCGAAGGCGTTCATCACCACCGGCACGCCCAGGCGGCCGGCCAGGCGCGGCGCGATCAGGCGCGCGGGCACGGTCTGGTTGAAGAGGATGGTCGCGGGCTTGACCTGGTCGCAGTACTGGGCCAGGGCGGCCACCAGGGCGTCGGGGCCGAAGCCGGCGAGCTTGGCGTCGCCGATCACGTCCAGGCTGGCCACGCCGTACTGGCCGGCGATCTGCGCCGCGTCGTGGGCGGCCGGGCCGATCACCACCCAGTTCAGGGCCGCGCCGTTGGCGGCGGCGAACTGGTGGGCCAGGGTGAGGGCTTCTTCGGTGCCCCCTTCGAGGGTGTTACCCCAGGTACATAGAACCACGGTCATGATGCGGATCCCTTGCAGAAATTACCCGATCCCGGAGTCTAATGGACTCCCCCGGCGCCCTTGCCGCCCGCGCGCCTCCAATTCGGCCTTTGACAGTTCATTTGCGGACAGCCCCGGCAGCGGCCGATCTCCGGCCGGCGCCCGTGCCGATTTTATCCGCTCAGGCCGGCGCTCCCTTTGGCCGTTTCCCGCGCACCCCGGACGCCCCCGGCCGACGCGGTGTGCGGGGGGCATGTCTCGCGGCGAACTTGTGTCATATCTGGACATCCGTGGCCTGGGCGCGGTATATTCCCCGCGCCTCATGGTCTCTCATGGGCCCTGGGTTCGGTGTTTCCCGGCCCCGCCGGCCACTGTACCGCTTCCCTGTCCTCGACTTCCGGTTGCCATGTCCGATCATCTGAAATCTCCCAGTCGGCTCAGCTTCTACCTGGACCGCATGCGCAGCCGGGGGTTCTCGGCCGAACAGGTGCTGGCGGGCACGGGACTGGACCAGGCGCGGCTCCAGGACGGTTCGCGGCGCATCCTGCCCGAGCAGTTCCGGCGCATGATCCGGAACATGCTGGACCTGACCGGCGATCCCTACCTGGGCATCATGCTGGGCGCGGAGTTCAAGATCAGCAATCTGGGCATCCTGGGCTATGCGGCGCTCAGTTCGGCCACGCTCAAGCAGTCCAGCGAGGTGTTCAACAAGTACGGCGCCCTGAACGACATGATCGTCCATGCCGTGGGCCACATCCAGGGCGGGCGCTGGTTCTTCGAGGTGCGCGATTCCTTCCTGCTGGGCGATCTGATGCGCTTCGCGGTGGAGGAGTTCGTCAGCCGCACCATGGAGCTGTCGTCGAGCCTGACCAACCGGCCCTTCCCGGTGCTGGAGCTGCACGTGACCTATCCGGCGCCGGCGGACCTGACGCCGTACATGCGGCGCTTCAATTGCCCGCTGTATTTCAATCAGCCGAAGAACATCGTGGTGTTCGACGTCAACCGGCTGCAGGACCCGATCAGCCTGGCCAACGAGGAGGTCTTCAAGCTGTGCGAGCGCCAGTGCCAGTTGCTGGTGTCGCAGAAGGAGGACCGCGATCTCCTGTCCAACCGGATCCGCAATTATCTGGTGAAGAACCCCGGCAAGTTCCCCTCCCTGGAGGAGATGGCCGAGCGCCTCAACATGGGCTCGCGCACCCTGCGCCGATGGCTGGTCCGGGAGGCGGTCACCTACCAGCAGATCCTCGACGACACCCGCCGCGAACTCGCCATCCAGTACCTCCAATACACCTCCCTCACCCCCAAGGAGATCGGCTTCATCCTCGGCTATTCCTCCGTCTCCAACTTCCGCCGTGCCTTCAAGGGCTGGACCGGCAAAAAACTCACCGACTTCAGAGACAATGAACTCGATGACGATCCGGACGACTCGGATGACAACGAAAACGAATGACGCAACAACGGACGCCGCCGGCACCCGTCGGCACGCTTCTGTATATTGCCAAGCGTGGGGTGGCTCGCCAAAAGCGCGCTGAAACACCGATTGCTTGTGCTCCCATCAGCGTAAATTCGCGGTTCTGCGAACTTGATTCGAAGATCGGTGGTGGATGATCATGTTGAAAGTATAACTAAAGACATAGAGATACCACTGAGTTCAGGAATCGTATGCAGGTTGTAATCATTGATGATGCCGAAGTCAATCTGGTGCTTTTGCGCCATCTGGTCGGTTTGCTGAAGGGATGCACCACGCAGTTGTTTGCCGATCCGATTGCCGGATTGCGACATTGCCAGACGTCGATTCCGGGCATGGTCATCGTCGACTACATGATGCCGGACCTGGATGGCGTGGAGCTGATACGCCGTTTTCGCGCCACGCCTGGATGCGCGGATATTCCCGTCCTGATGATCACCGCCAACGATCAGACTGCGGTGCGCCATCGGGCGCTCGAACATGGCGCGAATGACTTTCTCTCGAAGCCCATCGACAAGACCGAGTTTCTTGCCAGGGCGCGCAACATGCTGGCTTTGCGCACCAGTCAAAAGCGGCTGGAGGATCGTGCCAGCTGGCTCGCGGAAGAGGTCGTCAAGGCCACCGAGGAAATCGTACAACGGGAGCGGGAGACCATTTTTCGCCTGGCTCGCGTAGCCGAATTCCGAGATCCTGAAACCGGAGCTCACATCCAGCGCATGGCCCATTTTTCCTGGTTGATCGGAGTCCGCCTCGGTCTTCCCATGGAACAGCTGGATATTCTGCTGGAAGCGGCGCCCATGCACGATGTCGGCAAAGTCGGGATTCCAGACTCCATCCTGCTCAAGCCGGGGCGGCTCGACGAAGACGAATTCGCCATAATGAAGCAGCATTCCACCATCGGCCATCAGATTCTGTCCGGCAGCGATTCCTCCCTTCTGCAAATGGCTGCCGAGATCGCCTTGAGCCACCATGAGAAATTTGACGGCAGCGGCTATCCCGCCGGATTGGCGGGAACGTCGATTCCACTTCCTGGACGCATCGTCGCCGTAGCCGATGTCTTCGACGCCCTGACATCCACTCGTCCCTACAAAAAGGCCTGGGAAACGGAACGGGCGATGGCCTTTCTGGAAGACAACCGGAATTCCCATTTCGATCCCGACTGTGTGGATGCCTTCCTTAGCCGCCTGACGGAGGTAGAGGAAATACGTCGTCGATTCCAAGATGCCTAGATATTCGCAGAGGGTGCAATGAAGATTTCTCAAACCGTACTGAGGACTCTGCCTGACGATTTGACGGCCTTTGCGGATGGTTTATCGTGGATGCCGGATCTGCTGCTTGTCTTCGGCAGCGTTGCCATGATGACGGTGCCCGCCTTGACCGCAACGCTGAAAGCCAGATTTGCACAGTCCGTCCACCTTGGATGCTCCACCGCCGGCGAAATCGCCGGCGAGCATGTATGCGATGGCAGCGCAGTCGTCACAGCGATCAAGTTTTCCCATGGCCGGGCAATCCCAGCGGCTACAACGCTGGCAGGCATGAACGATTCACGCGCCGCCGGTGTGCGCCTCGGACAAGCGCTGGCAGGTCCCGGCCTCAAGGCCGCCATCGTGTTCGGTCCAGGGGTCGCAATCAACGGCACCGCCCTGGTAGATGGAATGGCGTCAATCCTGGGCGATGAAGTACCGATTTCTGGCGGCCTGGCAGGTGACGGCGGGGCCTTCGTTCAAACATGGACGCTGGACAACGCCGGTCCTTCGAGTGGCCGTATCGTGGCGGTGGGCCTGGTTGGCGACGAGCTGACGGTGAGCCATGGATGTTTCGGCGGCTGGAAGGCGTTCGGCCCGACACGCAAGGTTACGCGCTGCGTCGGCAATGTGCTGTATGAGCTCGACAATGAACCGGCCCTCGCAGTGTACAAACGTTACCTTGGGGATTACGCCAAAGAGCTGCCTGCCGCCGGTTTGTTGTTCCCCTTCGAAATGCTGCGTCGGGAAGGTCAGTCCACCGGACTCATCCGTACCATCCTCGGGGTGGATGAGACGGCCGGCGCCCTGGTGCTTGCCGGGGAGGTGGAGCCGGATGGCTTCCTGCGCCTGATGCACTCCAACACCGATGGGCTGGTGAGCGGCGCCGAAACTGCAGCCGACCGGATCGTCAGCCAAGGCAACAGCGGCAGGGGGCCAAGCTTGGCGTTGTTGGTGAGTTGCGTTGGCCGCAAGCTCGTCATGGGTGGACGCGTCGACGAGGAACTGGAGGCCGTGGCGCTGACGCTGGGCAAACAATCCACCCTGACCGGCTTTTACTCCTATGGCGAAATCAGTCCCGTGACACCTGAGGGAGGCTGCGCCCTGCACAACCAGACCATGACCATCACCAGCATCCACGAGGACTGTCGTGACTCATCGATTATTTGAGCGGCAACTACGTCGGTTGCTCGGCATCAATGACCAGGATGCGTTGGCTGCACGCTTAGGAGAACTGAGGAGTCTGGCGGCCGGGAGCCCGGTCGAGTTGCAGACCTTTGTCGCTGGCCTCGACGCTTTTTTCTCGCAGGTGAATGATGCTTACACCCACGCCGACCGGGATTTGGAACTCGCTCGGCGGAGTCTGGAACTGAGTTCCACCGAGTTGATCGAAACCAACAGCAAGCTGCGTCAGGAGTCCAGCCTGCGCGAGCAAACCCTGAATGCCTTGCGTGAAACCGCCAATCGTCTCCTGGCGCCCATCGGCCGCCATATCGACGAAGCGGATGGCATTCAGACCATAACCTGGCACCTCGACGACGTGGTGTCCGATCTGCTTGAGACCCGACGCAAACTGGAACACACCCTCAAGGAGTTGAGCAATCGCCAATTCGCGGTGGATCAGCATGCCATCTTGAGCATTACCGATGCCGACGGCTGCATCACCTACGCCAATGCCAGGTTCTGCGAGATCAGCGGCTACACGGCGGAGGAGTTGCTCGGAAAGAATCATCGCATCGTCCGTTCCAACCAGCATGATCCCGCCTTCTATCGCGATTTGTGGGCGACCATCACGGCCCGAAAGGTGTGGCATGGCGAAATCTGCAACCAGGCACGCGACGGCTCCCTCTACTGGGTGGCGGCGACGATCGTGCCGATTCTCGATGATCACGGTCAGCCGGTGCAGTACATCTCGGTCCGTACCAACATCACCCAGCAAAAGCGGCTCGAGGCGCGTTTCCAGCAAGAACAGCGCTTTCTCCAGGGCATCATGGACACCCTGGGCGAAGGCGTCTATACCCTGGACGAGGAAGGATCATGCACCTTCATCAACCGCGAAGCCGAAGTCATGCTTGGCTGGACACGGGAAGAAATGGAAGGATGCAATCTGCATGATCTGGTTCATTTCCAAAAGGCGGATGGTAGCCCCCTGCCCCGAAAGGAGTGCCCGACGTATCTCGCCATCCGTGATGGCAAGGTGTACCAGTCGGTGGAAGACGTCTTCACGCGCAAGGACGGATCCATCTTCCCGATTTCCATCGTTGCCTCGCCGCTGCTGGATGGTGATCGGATAGTCGGTTCGGTGGCGGCGTTCCAGGACATTACTGAACGCAAGCGATTTGAATCGGATCTGGTGAATGCGCGGGATGTGGCTGAGCAGGCCAGTCGGGTGAAAAGCGATTTCCTGGCGACGATGAGTCATGAAATCCGTACCCCGATGAACGGCATCATCGGCATGACGGATCTGGCGCTGGATACCGACCTCACTCCTGAACAGCGCGAATACCTGTCCCTGGTCAAAAGTTCCGCCAATAGCCTGTTGCAGATCATTAACGACATTCTCGACTTTTCCAAGATCGAGGCGGGCCACGTGCAACTGGAAAACATTCCCTTCCAGCTGCACGAATTGATGAGCACCACCCTGCGTCCGCTTGGTCTGCGCGCTACACAGCATGACCTGGAGTTGACCTACAACGCGGACCCGGAGATTCCCGACAGTTTGGTGGGCGATCCGGGGCGGCTGCGTCAGATCCTCGTAAATCTGGTTGGCAACGCCATCAAGTTCAGCAGCAATGGCGAGGTGCGCGTCACGGTCGGTCTGGTGGGGTGTCAAAGAAATGAAGTCGTTTTGCGTTTTGCCGTGCGCGACCAGGGCATCGGCATTCCGCTCGACAAGCAGCAAGTCATTTTCGACCCCTTCACCCAGGCCGACACGTCCACGACCCGCCACTTCGGTGGCACTGGCCTCGGCTTGGCGATCTGCGCCCGATTGGTGCATATCATGGACGGCGAGATCGGCGTCGAAAGCGTCGAGGGCAAAGGCAGCACCTTCCATTTCACCGTCCGCCTCGGGACTGGCAAACAGAAGGCCAGCCAACCCGCTTTCCTGACGGAATTGGCGGGTAGCCGAATCCTGGTCGTGGACGACAATGAGACAAATCGCAAATTGCTGACCAGTCTTCTCGGTAAATGGGGGCTCCAGCCGACATTGGCCACCAGCGGTCTAGGCGCTCTGGCGGCAATTTCCCAGGCCGACGCGGAAGGTCAGCCTTATCACATCGTGCTGCTCGATGTCATGATGCCCGGCATGGATGGATTTGAAGTGGCACGCCGCCTTCGTTCGGACAAGCGGTCCCAGGAGCTTGGAATCATCATGCTGGCTTCCAGCGGCATGCGTGGGGATAATAGTGAGCAATTGCGGCAGATCGAGTTGAACGCTTACCTGAGCAAGCCGATCAACCCCGATGAACTGCTAGGCGCCTTGCGCATCTCGGCTGGTCTCAACAGGCAGGAGGATTCAGCGCCTCCCCCGCGTCCGTCCCTGACCGAACCCGCCATCTGTTCCCGCTCCCTGTCCATCCTTCTGGCGGAGGACAACCCGGTCAACCAGAAGCTGGCGGTGACCCTGTTGGAAAAATGGGGACATCGCGTACAAGTGGCAAACAACGGCCGGGAGGCGTGTGCCCTGGCTTCGCACGAAACCTTCGACCTGATCCTGATGGACGTGCAAATGCCGGAAATGGGTGGCATGGAGGCGACACAACGAATTCGCGAACAGGAGCGGCAGCGGGGTGGACATGTGACCATCGTCGCCATGACGGCCAACGCCATGGCCGGAGACCGCGAGGCCTGCCTTGCCGGCGGAATGGACGACTATTTGTCCAAGCCTCTCAGGCAGGATTCTCTCAAGGCACTGCTCGATCGCCTGCTGGATGGAGCATCGTCGATTTCAACCGAAGAAGTGGCGCCGCCGCCGGCTTCAACCGCCTTCGACTACCGGTTGGCGCTGGAACAGGCGGACCGCTGGGTGATCGATATCATCAGCGAGGCCTTTCGTGACGATTGGCCTCGCCAGATTCATGCCATGCACGATGCCTTGGCCCGTAAGGACCGGGAGCAGCTTTTACGCAACGCTCACACGATAAAAGGCCTGCTGGGCAACTTCGGCGCGGAACCGGCGGAAGCCCTGGCCCAGAAGTTGGAGCTTCTGGCCACCCAGGGCGACTTCGAGCAGGCCACACCGTGTCTGGCTGCACTCAATCAGGCGCTGCAGGCCTTGGATCAGGCCCTGATCGATTTCATCGGCACTTCCCATTGAATGCAGCAAAACAACATGGCCAATTTCGATCCCGCCAAGTATGAGAAGGTCAAAGGCGCCGGCCAGCTTCCTTCACCCAAGGGAGCGGCGCTCAACATCATCCGGTTGACTCAGAAAAACGATGTCACTCTGCTCGAACTGGAGCGGGTAATCCGCACCGATCCGGCTTTCGTGGGCCGTTTGATCAAAGCGGCCAATCTGGTCAACGGCCCCGCGGCTCGGGCGATCGTTTCGGTACGCGAAGCATTGATGATCCTCGGCATTTCTTCGGTGCGGAACCTGTCCCTGGGTTTCTCCCTGATTTCCAATTTTCAGCAGGGGCGCTGCCGGCATTTCGATTTTCCGGCGTTCTGGTCCCACAGTCTGGTCACAGCCCTCGCCTTCCAGGCCATCAACCAACACACCCGTGCTGCTCAATTGGATGAGGCGTTCAGCATCGGCCTGCTCTGTCGGGTCGGCGAACTGGCGCTCGCCATCCTCTACCCGGAACAGTACGACGAGCTGTTGACGCGAGCGCAGAACGAGAGGAATCAATCGCTCATCGCTCTAGAACGGTCGGTATTCCTGCTCAACCATGCAGAGCTATCGTCCGCTCTGCTCCATGAATGGGGCATTCCTCAGATATATGTGGATGCCGTCTTTTTCCACGATCAATCCGAGATGTCCCCATTTCCCGAGGGGAGCCGGTCTTACGTTCTTTGTCATGCACTGGCGTTGGCTCGCCACATTGCCGATATATGCCTGAGTCCCGCGACAGAACGCAAGGCCAAGCTGCCTCAGCTCTATCGCATGGGGGCATGGCTTTCCATCGATGCCGGCACACTCAATGAATTGTGCGATCAGGTGACCGCCGCCTGGCCCGAGTGGGCGGAAATGCTGAATCTCAAGTCGATTCCGTTGCCCTCGTTCGGCACCCTGGCCAGTCAAGCGCCGGATGGCGTCATGGATGGCGCCGAGAAGCGCAAACCGCTGCGGTTACTGATCGTTGAAGATGACAAGTCGTCCCGCTTGCTGCTCAAGGCGATCATCGAAAATGACGGCCATCAGGTCCTGCTTGCCGCTGATGGTGAAGAGGGCTTTGCAATCGCGATCGAGCAAAGGCCGGACATCGTCATCACCGACTGGATGATGGCGGGCATGAACGGTTTGGAATTGACCCGCGCCCTGCGCAAGACCAAGGATGGGCGAGGGATCTATATCATCCTGTTGACCACCAAGGAGAACGAAGACGACCTGGTGCAAGCCTTCGAGGCCGGCGCGGACGACTTCATCAGCAAGCCGCTGCGGCCAAAGACGATCTCGGCCCGCCTGACCGCCGGGCAGCGCATGATCGCCCTGCAACGGGATAATGAACGGGACCAGGCCGAGTTGCGGCGTTTTGCAGAAGAACTGTCGCTGGCGAACAGGCGCCTGCATGAGATGGCGATGACTGACGCACTGACCGGTTTTCCCAATTTGCGTTATGCCATGGACCGCCTGGACCAGGAATGGTCACTTGCCAAGCGTAGCGGGCGTTCCTTGTCCTGCATGATCCTGGACTCGGATGATTTCAAACCCATCAACGATACGCTGGGTCACGACGTTGGCGACTTGGTTTTGCAACGGATATCGAGCGCGATTCACAGCGCGATCCGTGCGCCCGACGTGATCTGCCGCCTGGGAGGCGATGAATTCATCGTCATCTGCCCGGACACCAGTCTGGAGGCGGCGCTGGTCTGTGCCGAACGGGTGCGCCAGCGGGTGGCTGCGTTGTCCGGCACGATTGAGAGTGTGAACCGAACGATCAGCGTCAGCATTGGCGTAGCCGTCAGAGAGCAGGACATGGCCGAACCCAAGGATTTGCTCAAGCGCGCCGATGAAGGCGCCTACCAGGCCAAGCAGGAGGGGCGCAACAGAGTCGCCACCGTGCAGCCCAGGCCGCAGGCCCTCCCCTGAAAACCGGCCTCGAATCGGATCAGGCCTATCGTGGTTCATTTTGGGCCAGAGGGGCGTGGGTGGGGGTTGTGAGCGGGGGAAGGGGCTTCATTTTTTGGGTGGGAGCCGCTAGATTGTCGAGCTGATCGAGGCGCGGTCGCAGAGCATGCGCCACTGAATTCACCGAACCCGTAAGGAGTGTTTCATGAGCGGTCCGCTGCATACCCAACTGTGCGAGAAACTGGGCATCGAATATCCCGTCGTCGCCTTCACCCACTGCAAGGACGTGGCGGTGGCCGTGATCAACGCCGGCGGTTTCGCCGTGCTGGGCGAAGCCCTGCACACCCCGGACCAGATCGCGGCCGACATCAAGTGGATCAAGGAGCGCATCGGCGGCAAGCCCTTCGGCATCGACCTGGTGCTGCCGTCCTCCGTGCCGGAAGAGAAGACCGTCGACGAACTGCTGGCGATGATCCCCCCGGGCCATCGCGACTTCGAGCAGATGATCAAGCAGAAGTACAACGTGCCCGATCCCAAGATCGCGCCCGACATCCACCACTGGGGCGGCCTCGACCAGAAGCGCGCCCTGGCCCAGCTGGACGTGGTGTTCGACGAGCGCGTTCCCGTCTTCGCCTCCGGCCTGGGCTCCCCCGCCTTCCTGCTCAAGCGCGCCCATGAACTGGGCATGCAGGTCTGGGGTCTGGTGGGCAAGCCGCGCCAGGCCAAGAAGCAGATCGAGGCCGGCACCGACGTCATCATCGCCCAGGGCTTCGATGCCGCCGGCCACACCGGCAACATCGGCACCTTCTCCATCGTGCCCCAGGTGGTTGACCAGGCCCGCGGCACCGGCGTGCCCGTGATCGCCGCTGGCGGCGTCACCACCGGCCGCCACCTGGCCGCCGCCCTGGCGCTGGGCGCCGACGGCGTGTGGACCGGCTCCCTGTGGTTGGCCTCGCGCGAATCCGACGTCAATCTGCCGCTGAAGGAACGCCTGATCGAGGCCGAGACCGACGACACCGTCTACTCCAACTGCATCTCCGGCTACACCATGCGCACCACGCGCTGCCCGTGGCACAACGAGTGGCTCGCCGAGGGCGCCCCCGAGCCGCTGAAGCCGCCCCTGCAGATGATCCTGTCCTCGAACTACATCCAGGGCTCGCTGGACTACCAGCGCAAGGACCTGATGACCGAAGCCGCGGGCCAGGGCATCCACTACGTGAAGGAAATGAAGCCGGCGCGCCAGATCCTGTCCGACATCGTCGAGGAAGCCCTCGATGTCTTCGACCGCTTCGCCGGCGCCTGAGCCGGCGGTCGATGACCAGCCCTTCGTCGCCGGCTTCACGCCGGCGCTGAAGGGTCAGCGGGCCGAGTGCGACGGCGGGCGCCCCGTGGAGGGCACCAAGTACGCCGGCCGCCAGGAATTCACCGGCACCCTCACCGGGGACTACCGGGACTTCGGTCCCTATCCCTGGCGCTGGTACCTGCTCGGCGAGCTGACCCGCAAGCCTCCCGGTTTTGCCTACGATGCCGTCTGGTGCGACGCCGACAGCCTGACCCTGATCGACGAGACCGGCCGCCCCCTGGATGCCGGCCTGGAATGAGCTTGGCCCCTGGATGACCGATCGATCCCGACTTTGACTGCTTCCCCGGAAGCGCTTTTTATCCCGGAGATTCTCTGTATGCGTATCGTGGTGTGTGTGAAGGAAGTGCTGGACCCCAACGCGGTGAACAACTACGTGCTGGCGGGCAACCTGAAGTTCGCGGCGGACGGCAAGACGCCGGAAGTGGCGGCGGTGCCGAGGCTGATCAACGGCTTCGACGAGCAGGCGATGGAAGCCGCGCTGCGCCTGAGGGATGCGGGCGTGGATTGCAGGATCGTGGCCGTGTCCATCGGTCAGGACCTGAAGGATCTGCTCAAGCACTGCGCGGCGCTGGGCGCCGACGAGATCGTGTCGATCGATGCCGGCGGTGCCGAGATCGACGGCCAGGTGATCGCCAACCTTCTGGCGGCCTACATCAAGAGCAGCGGCGGCGCCGACCTGGTGCTGTGCGGCCGCCAGGCCTCGGACGACGACCAGGGCGTGGTGCCGATCCTGATCGCCGAACAGCTGGGGATGGCGGTGGCGCCGCTGGCGCGGGCGGTGGAATACAACGGCGGCGTGCTGAAGGTGACGCGCGCCACGCCGGACGGCGACGAAGTGGTGGAAGGCAGCACCCCGGCGGTGATCACGGTGAGCAACGAGTTGGGCACGCCGCGTTTCCCGTCGGCGAAGGCGAAGATGGCGGCGCGCAAGATGGCGCCGACGGAGCTCGCCGCGTCCGCGCTGCTGCCCGCCGACCAGTTGCAGCCGGCCGTGGTGCTGACCCAGCAGTTCGTCCCCGAGGTGCAGGGCAATTGCGAGTTCCTCTCCGGCGCCTCCCCCGCCGAGCTCGCTCAGCAGCTCCTCCAGAAGCTCCGCAACGATCGCGTCATCTGAGACTCAACAGCGGGTCCCCGCGACCCGTACGTTTAGCCAAACGGCGCCCCACCCGGGAGCGCCGTTCTTATTTAAGCGACCTGCTTCAGCGCTGGCAGTACCCGGCCCAGGTCCACGAACTGGCGGCGCTGGCGTTCCTGCAGTTCGGCGTAGGGCGGGCCGAAGACCACATTGACGGTCGTGACGAGTCCGGAATAGCGGGCCGCCAGCTTGGCCGGCAATTCATCATGGAGCCCCATGATGGCGAAGGTGTCGAGCATTTCGTCGCTGACCAGGGCCGGCATCTCCTCCCAGCGGTTGGCCTGGGACAGCTTCACCAGCTCCTCGCCGATCCCGCCCCAGCCATGGTGCTCCATCACCGCGGAGTAGGTGCGGGTGGCGGCGTAGAAGGAGATGTGCTTGCGGATCAGCCGCTTGGACTCCTCGAACTCCTCCTCGGTCCTGCCGGTGATGAAAAAGGGATTGATCGCGAATTCCACCGCGCCGATGTCACGGCCGGCGCGGGCCGCGCCCTCGGCCACGGCGGGCCGGATCACGTCGCGGATGTAGGCCGGCGTGTTGAGCGGATGCATGCGCACGCCGTCGCCCAGTTCGCCGGCGAGCCGGCAGTTGTATTGATTGACCGCCGCGACATGGATCGGCACCGTGTCGACGCCCTCGATCGGACCGGGATTGAAAAACGAATTGCACAGGGTGAACTGGTAGTGCTCGCCCTTGAAATCGGGTTTCTCGCCGGTGCTGAAGTGGCGGAAGATGGCCTTCATGCAGAGGATGTATTCCCGCAGCCGGGGCCCGGGAGGCGAGGGCCAGGGCGTCGAGTAGCGCCGTTCGTTATGGCCCTTGACCTGGGTGCCCAGGCCGAGGACGAAGCGTCCGCCGGAGAAGCGTTGCAGGTCCCAGGCCATCTGGGCGGTGACGAAGGGGCTGCGCGGAAAGGAGATGGCGATGCCGGTGCCGATGCGGGCGCGCCGGGTGTGTTCCGCCAGGATCATCTGCGGCAGGAAGGGATCATGGCCGGCTTCCGGCACCAGAATGCTGTCGTAGCCCAGTTCGTCCAGCTCCCTGGCATGGCGGGCCAGTGCCGGGATGGAAGGCGGGGCGGTGATGGTGGCTTCGATCTTCACGGCGTCTCCTCGGTTGTTTTGTATAAGTCAGTGTAAATCCGTTCCACATCTCCCGTGATTCAGCGTTTTCGCATCAGAGATATCCCGTGGGGACGAAGATGGCTCATTTGAGGTCAGCAAAATGGCAAAAAGCCCTGGCGCCATCTCCTGGCGCCAGGGCTTTCCCAGGCAGTTTTTATCGAGGGAGCCTACTGCGGCGGCATCATGCCGGCGCCCGGCCCTCTGCGCTCACCACGCTCAGCGCGCGGACCCCGTGGTCCACTGGGCCCCATCCGGTCCTTGCCGCCGCGTTGCGGCATCATGCGTGTTTCGCTGTCGAAAATCTTTTGTTGTTCCGGGGTCAGCTTGGCGTAAAAGGTTTTCAGCGCCTGCAGGCCGGCGGTCATGTGTTCCTGGCGCTGCTTCATGTGCTCCAGCATTTTTTCCATGCGCTCCGGCGCGGTCAGCTTCTCGAACTCGGCCCGGTTGGGGCGCTGCTCCGCACCAGGCGGCTGGTGGGCGGCCTGCAGGGCCTTCCAGGATTCCTCCTGCTGGGCATTCAGTTTGAGTTTGTCGTGCAGCGCCTGGTGCCGCGCGGCGCGTCGCTCGGTCCAGCGCTGCGCCATCCAATGGCCGTCCGCCTCGTGGCAGGGCATGCCGTAGCCGGCGGGTGCGTCTTTCCTGGCCGCGGCGGGTTCGGCCGCCTGGGCGGAGAGACCGGCCGTGATCATGCCGGCCAGGCCGAGGGACAGCAGGGTTTGGGACAATTTCATGACAGGCTCCTTCTCTGGTGATTGACCGGATAAAGATAGCCCGATTGCGCCGCTGCCGATAGGCGCTTCCGGTAAGCGAGTGTAATAAATTGTAGTCGCTCAGGGATTGGGGTTGCTGCTGGCCAGGTCTTCGCGCAGGGTGCGCGCGGCCTGCCAGAACAGCAGGCTGGCCAGGCCGCCCAGGAGGCCCACCACCAGCATCGAGTAGCGGATCGCCAGGGGGCCGTGGGTGGGGCCGAAATAGTGGTCGTTGAGCAGGCCCACCGTGAGCGGGCCGAGCCCCAGACCCACCATGTTCACCACGAACAGCAGGATGGCCGAGGCCGTGGCGCGCATGCGCAACTGCACCAGGCCCTGCACCATCGCGAACATCGGCCCGACGTACATGGCGCCCAGGGCGTAGAAGGGAATGAAGCAGAGCAGGGCCATGGACTGGTCGGGCAGCAGGGTGAAGCCGGTGACGAAGGGCACCGCCAGCGCCGACTGGAAGGCCGGCAGGCGCATGTACCAGCGGGCATCCCTGGCGCCCATGCGGTCCGCCAGACGGCCGCCGATGAGGGTGCCGAGACAGCCGGCCAGGCCGATGATCCAGCCCAGGCTGACGCCGATGTCGGTCCAGGACATGGCGTGGACCCGGGCCAGGAAGGTCGGGCCCCAGGTAAGCACGCCGTAGCCGGAGAGCGACTGCACCGAGGCGCCCAGCGCGATGAAGACGAAGGCGCGGCGGCCCAGCAGGTAGCGGATCACTTCCCGCAGCGGAACGCTCGGCGCTTGCGCCTGGGCCGTGCGCTGCTCGGATAGTCCGCGTGGCACTTCCCGCACCGTCAGCGCCACCACGGCCGCCAGCAGGATGCCCGGCAGCCCCACCACGTAGAAGGCGACGCGCCAGTCGTAATGGCTGATCAGGTAGCCGCCGGCGAGAAAGGCGATGGCGGCGCCGATATAGACGCCCCAGGCGTAGATGGACAACGCCGTGGCCCGGCGTGCCGGCGGAAAATAGTCGGCGATCAGCGAATGCGCCGGCGGGTTGCCGCCCGCCTCGCCGATGCCCACCAGGACGCGCAGCAGCGCCAGCTCGGCGAAGTTGCGGGCGAGCCCGCAGGCCGCGGTCATCGCGCTCCAGATCGTCAGCGAGAGGGTGATGATGAACTTGCGGGAACCGCGATCGGCCCAGCGCGCGATCGGGATGCCGGCCAGGGTGTAGAACACGACGAAGGCGAAGCCGGTGAGAATGCCCATCGCCGTGTCGGAGACGCCGAACTCCTGCTTGATCGGCTCGATCAGCATCGACAGGATCTGCCGGTCGATGAAGTTGAAGACGTAGACCAGCGACAGCAGCGCCAGCACGTAGTTGGAGTAGGCGGCCGATGGCAAGGCGGGCGGCTTGGTGTCGTCGTGAGGGGGCGGCGTCGGCATTGGCGTCTGTCCTGCTCAATCCTGGGGCGGCGGCCGCAGGCGGTACTGGTCGCGGCCCTCGGGTTCGTGATAGATGCGGATCAGGATTTCCCCCAGCAGGCCCAGGCCGATCAGTTGGGCGCCCATCAGCACCAGCATGATGCCCAGCAGCAGCAGTGGGCGACCGCCGATGGATTCGCCGAAGAGTTTCAACACCGACAGATAGCCGCAGACGAGGAGGCCGGGCACGCCCATCCAGAGGCCGGCGCCGCCGAAGAAGTGAAGCGGCCGGTGCAGGTAGCGCAGCATGAACTTCATCAGCAGGAGGTCGAGGATCACCCGGAAGGTGCGGTCGATGCCGTACTTGCTGACGCCCTTGGTGCGGGCGTGGTGGCGCACCGGCACTTCGAGGATCCTGGCGCCGGCCTCGAAGGCCAGCACCGGGATGAAGCGGTGCAGTTCGCCGTAGAGGCGGATGCGCCGCACCAGCTCCGTGCGATAGGCCTTCAGCGCGCAGCCGTAGTCGTGGAGCTTGACGCCGGTCACCTTGGCGATGATGCGGTTGGCGATCATCGACGGAATCTTGCGGTTGAGCGCGGCGTCCTGCCTCTCCTTGCGCCAGCCCGAGATCATGTTGATCTCGGGGCGCGATTCCAGGGTGCGGATCAGTTCCGGGATGTCGAGCGGGTCGTTCTGCAAATCGCCGTCCAGAGTCACCGTGTAGCGGCCGCGCACCGCGTCGAAGCCGGCCTGGAGCGCGGCGGTCTGGCCGTAGTTGCGCATCAGGTAGCGCGGCTGGAGCCAGTCGTTCCCCGCCGCGAGGTCGCGCAGCACCCTTGCCGAGTCGTCGCGGGAGCCGTCGTCGACGCAGATCAGTTCGAAGCTGAAGCCGGAAGGCGCCATCGCCTCGCCGACCCGGGCCACCAGATCGGGCAGGTTCTCCTCCTCGTTGTACACGGGGATGACGATGGAGACATCGCAGGCTTGGGCGTCTTTGGCGGAGGTGGTGTCGGTCATGATCGGTTCTGGTAAGCGCGCCGGCCGTTCCGCAGCGCGATGATGAGCATGGCAAGGACCAGCAGCGGGTCCAGCAGAGTGTCCCAGAGATTGGGGGATTCCGGCAAGCCGGCGGCATAGGCGATCAGGTCGACGGCCAGCAGCCACAGCCACAGGGCCTGGCCGCGCCACCAGGCGAGCAGGGCGAGGACGGCGCACGGCAGCAGCAGCGGCCAGGCCGCGTAGCCCAGGCGGTAGGGATCGAAGTCGCCCAGGCCCAGCGCCAGCGGATAGAACAGGAGGCCGCCGGCGGCGATCACGGCCGGTCCGCGCCAGCCCAGCGCGGCGGCGGGCCGCCCGGCGAGGCTCAGGGCCAGCAGTTGCAGGCCGGTGATGCTGAAGTCTCCCCACAGCCCGCGCAGCATCATGGCGACGGAAACGCCTTCCTGCAGGGGGATCAGGCTGAGCGCCGCCGCCGGCAGCGCCAGCCAGCGCCGACGGCCCCGGAATGGCAGCGCCAGCAGGGCGGCGATGAGGAGGGCCTGGCCGAGCAGCATCAGCGCAACTCCCGCAATCCGTGCAACCCATTCAACCCCTGGGGCGAAAAGCGCAGATGCTTGATGCGCTCGCGCTTCCAGGTGTAGGCCAGATGAATCATGCTGCTGTCGTCCTGGGCCAGGGCCGGGTAGGAGAACTCCGCGCCGGCCTCGCCCTGCTCGACCAGGGTGGGCGGCGACCATGTGTTGCCGTCGTCGCCCGAGAGCGCCAGGGCCAGGCGGTCGCGATCGCTGGTCTGCGGGTTGTAGGCCAGCAGCAGGCGCCCGTCGTCCAGGCGCAGCAGGGCGATGCCGGCGTTCGGATTGGGCAGCTCCGTGGCGCGGCTGGTCTGCCAGTGATTGCCGCCGTCGGCCGTGCGGCTGGCGTGGATGCGATGGGCCGGCCCCGTGTCGCGCAGCAGGACCAGAGCCTGGCGTTCATCCAGGGCGGCCGCCGTGGGTTGCAGCAGCCGGTTCGAGCCCGGCAGGCGCAGTTTGTCCACGATCCGGCCCTGTGCGTTGAGACGGAGCCATTCGGCGTGCTTGGCGATGAACTCGTGATAGACCGGCAGGGCCGCGCCGCCGTCGGCCAGTGGTAGGGGCACACCCCGCACCAGGGTGGAGAGGTTCCAGAACGGGGAGGTGATCAGACGCTGCGGCGGCGACCAGTGCCGGCCGCCATCCTCGGACCGGACATGGTTGATGGCGCTGCCGGCCCAGCCGCCGTAGCCGACGCTGACGAACCACAGATGCAGGGTGCCGCCGGCATCGCGCCAGAGCACCGGATTGCCCAGCTTGCGCAGGCGGCGCTCGCTCGCCCGCTGCGCGGCTGCGCGCTCGACCGCCACCCTCGGCTCGCTCCAGCCGTGGCCGTCGAAGATCGAGAAGAGGATGGAAACGTCCGCGGCGCCCTCGCGGCTGCCGGCGAACCAGGCCGCGGCGATGCGCTCGTCGCCCAGGGGCGCGAGGCTGACGCTGTGGGCGCTGGCCCGTGGATTGGGCAGCAGGCGCGATTCCGCGGGCAGCAAGGGGATGGCGGGCAATCTGGCTGTCTGCGGCGGGGGCAGGAAGCGCGCCGGGGCCGGCGGCGTCAGCCAGCGCGGCAGCGCCAGGGCCAGGCCCAGCAGGAACAGGCCGAGCGGGAGATACCGGGATAGTCCGCGTTGACGCAAGAGGACGGCCGGCAGCTTCACGGCAGCAACTCCAGCACCTGGATGGCGGACATCAGCGGCGTGGGGTCGCGTCCGTGCCAGGCCTGGCGCCAGTCGGCGCGCGTCGCGCCCTGGCGGGCGAAGCGGATGCCGGAGCCGGCGGAGCTGAGGGTGCGGAATTCCTGCACGGCGCGGACTTCGCGCCCCAGGGTCCGCAACTGGCGATCCAGTTGCGGGCGGTCTTCGGCGCGCAGGGTGATCAGGGTGCCGGCGACGAGCTGGCCGGCCGGCAGCGTTTCGAGCTGGCTGGTCTGGCGCAGGGCGCGGCCGGTGAGAATCGGCAGCATGGCCGGCTGCGGGCCGGCGAACAGGATCACCGGCCGCTCTCGCGCCAGGTCGACCACGGCGGCGGGCACGGCATTGACGCCGAGGCGGGGAAAGGCCAGACCCCAGCCGACGGCCCAGAGCAGGACGGCGCCGAGGATCAGTCCGCGAGGAGAGGTCCGGCGGCGCCACCAGAAGAACAGGAAGCCGGCCAGCGCCGCCGCCAGCGCCAGCGGGGGCAGCCAGCCGTCCCCGCTACCCGTGCGCCAGCACCACAGCAGCAGCGCCAGGGCGCCGGCGAGCAGCGCCGGCACCACGCTGCCCAGGCGCCGGGTCCAGGCCGGCACGGCGCCGGACGCCAGGGACAGCGCGGCGAGCAGGGCCAGCGCCGGCAGGGAGCCGATCAGGTAGCGTTCGAAGCTGCGGATGAAAAAGAACGGCAGCAGGGTGAACAGCAGCCACAGACCGAGGAAGCGGACCGGCGCTTCGCCGCGGCGGCGCCACAGGGCGTGCAAGGCGACGAAGCTCCAGGGCAGGGCCAGCGTGACGATGCCGATGAGGGCGTCCGGCGAAAGCGCCATCACTTGCCGCGCCTCCAGTTCGTCCTTGGCCGCGGCGGCCAGTTGGGCGCCGTAGTGCTGGCGCACGTCCAGATACCAGGCGAGCGGCAGGGCCAGCGCGGCCGTCAGCGCCAGGCCGTGGGACGGCCAATGGCGCAGCAGGGCGGCGCGGGATTCGGGCCGAGTGAGCCAGAGCGCCAGCAGACCGCCGCCGCAGGCCACCAGGGCGATCGGACCCTTGGTCAGCAGGGCCGCGCCGATCAGCGTGGCGGCACCGGCCAGCAGGATGGCGCGGGGGCGGTCGAGCCAGGCCAGATAGAGGCAGAAGGCGGCGGTGGACAGGGCCGCCACCGGCACGTCCAGCATCAGGCGGCGCGATTCGGAGGCCATGCCGCTCATGCCCAGCAGCGCCCCGGCGGCCAGCAGGCCCGTGGTCAGGCTGCCGGAAAGCCGCTTGCCCAGCCAGGCGGTGCAGCCCAGCAGCAGCAGCGCGAAGGCGACGGTGATGCCGCGCGCGGCAAGCAGGGACGGGCCGAAGCCCTCGTAGCCGAGGCGTCCCAGCCAGTAGAGGAAGGGCGGTTTCTTGAGACGCGGCGCTCCGTCGATGAAGGGCACCCACCAGGCGTCCCGTTCCATCATCTCCAGGGGAATGCGCAGGCCCAGCAGGTATTCGTCCTTGCCGGTGAGGCCGGTGGCTTCCCAGATGCCCCAGCCCAGAGCCAGGGCTGCGAGCAGCAACCCAAGCAGCCACGGGGTGCGACTATGCATCGGCCAGGAATTCCGGTCCCTGGACCAGCAGGGTGCCCGAGCGGCCGGGAATTTCACCCAGGGCCACTTCGTGACGCGGCAAGTTTTTCAGATCCAGGCCGCCGCGCATGGCGTCGAGGCTGACCAGGTCGTAGCCCTGGGCTTTCCAGCCGGCCAGCAGGCGGTCGAATACCGGCATCAGCTTCATGCCTTCGAGTTCGGCGTGCAGGGTGAAGACATGGCCCGTGGCCGGGGGGGCGAGCGTCAGTTGCAGCAGGCGCTCATGGACGTTGTCCGGGGTGAGGCCGTCGGTGCCGATCAGTTCGTCGAGGGTCGGCAGGGTGGTGGGCAGTTGCGGGCAGTGCACCACCTCGCCGTTCCAGACCGGCATGAAGGGATGCGTGCCGCGGCTGTCGGAGGCATGGCTGAACCCCAGGCGCTGGGTCAGGCGCAGGGCGTGGGGGTTCATCTGCCAGCCGGCGGCGCCGTGGGTGCGCGGCGCATCGCCGAAGATTTTCTGGAACCGCTCCACGGCCTTCTTCAGTTCGCCTTCGGTCCAGGCCATGTCGGCCCGCGCCACCCGGTCCTGCCAGACCACGTGGTCCCAGCAGTGGATGCCCACTTCGTAGCCGGAATTCCGCACGCCGCGCAGAATCCCGCCGCAGCGCCGGCCGATGTTGGGACCCGGCAGCAGCGTGCCGTACATCAGGGTGCGCAGGCCGTAGTGCGACACCACCGAGGTGCGCGACACCTTTTTCATGAAGCCGCGGCGGAATGCCCGCTTGATGGCGCGGCCGGTATGGTCGGGGCCGAGGGAGAACAGGAACGTGGCCTGGGCCCCGAAACGACGCAGGGTCTCCACCAGGCGCGGCACGCCGATCAGGGTGCCGCGGTAGGTATCGACGTCGATCTTGAGAGCGAGTTGAGGCATCCGGGCGGGTGCCTCAATCCATCAGCTTGCGGGCTTCGGCGACATCGCCGCGATAGGCTTCGAAGATGCCGCGCAGGGCGTCCTCGAAGGTGACCTGGGGCGCCCAGCCCAGATCGGCCATGGTGTTGGCGATCTTGGGCACGCGGTGCTGGGTGTCCTGGTAGCCGCTGCCGTAGTACTCGGCGGAGGTGGTCTCCAGCACCTTCACCTTGGCCAGGCCTTCGGCGTATTCGGGATACTCGCCGGCGAGCTTGAGCATCAGGTTGGCCAGTTCGCGGATCGAGTAGTTGTTCTTGGGATTGCCGATGTTGTAGATCTTGCCGTTGGCGATGTTGTCCTGGTTGGCGATGATCTTCATCAGCGCGTCGATGCCGTCGGTCACGTAGGTGAAGGAGCGCTTCTGAGCGCCGCCGTCCACCAGTTTGATCGGCTCGCCGCGCACGATGTGGCCGAGGAACTGGGTGATCACGCGGGACGAGCCTTCCTTCGGGGTGTGGATGGAATCCAGGCCCGGGCCGATCCAGTTGAAGGGGCGGAACAGGGTGTATTGCAGGCCCTCCTGCTGGCCGTAGGCGTGGATCACGCGGTCCATCATCTGCTTGGCGCAGGCGTAGATCCAGCGCGGCTTGTTGATCGGGCCGTAGATCAGCGGGGAGTTCTCGGGGTCGAACTCGGGGTCCTGGCTCATGCCATAGACCTCGGAGGTGGAGGGGAAGATCACCCGCTTCCGGTACTTCACCGCCTGGCGGATGATGGGCAGGTTGGCCTCGAAGTCCAGCTCGAACACCCGCAGCGGCTGCTGCACGTAGGTGGCGGGGGTGGCGATGGCCACCAGGGGCAGGATCACGTCGCACTTCCGGACGTGGTACTCGATCCATTCCTTGTTGATGGTGATGTCGCCCTCGAAGAAATGGAAGCGGTCACGATGTTCACCCGCCATCAGGTCGGCGACGCGCTCGGAATTCATGTCCATGCCGTACACCTCCCAGTCGGTGGTGGCGAGGATGCGGTTGGACAGGTGATGGCCGATGAAGCCATTGACGCCGAGGATGAGAATCTTTTTGCTCATGGTGGGCTAGGGAAGCAGGGAAATCGGGTTGCCGCCGAGGCGGGAAGGCAAATCGCCCGGATGCGCGGGCCGACTGTCCAATTCAAGGGACGTGATTCTAACAATGCCGCCGTCGCCGCAACGGGCGAAAAGGCGCCCTTCACGGGACATCAGGGCCGGACCGCCGAAACCCTCGGCGGCGCCCGGCCATTCCAGGTCGGGCAGGCGCAGCGAGTGGCTGCCCAGCACCTTGATGCGGTGGCCGCGCAGCTCGAAAAAGGCGCCGGGGTAGGGCGGCGCCACGGCGCGGATCAGGTTGTGCACCTCGCGCGCCGGCCGGGTCCAGTCGATGCGGCCGTCCTCGGGCCTGCGTCCGCCGAAGTAGCCGCCCTGGGTGAGATCGGGCATGACGTGGGGCGCGGTGCCGGACAGCAGGGCGGGCAGGACGCGGTCGAGGGCCATTTCGGCGGCCAGGGTGGTCTTGTTGAAGACCTCGCCGGCCGTGTCGTCGGGCAGGATCGGCACCGCCTGTTGGGCGACGATCTCGCCGGCGTCGGGTTTTTCCACCATGCGGTGCAGGGTGGCGCCGGTTTCCGTCTCGCCGTGGATCACCGCCCAATTCACCGGCACCCGGCCACGGTACTTGGGCAGCAGCGAGCCGTGCATGTTGTAGCCGCCGCGCGTCGGGACCGCCAGCAGGGCGGGCTTCAGCATCAGCCGATAGTAGAAGGAGAAGAAGAAGTCGGGCGCCAGGGCTTGCAGCCGGGCGACGAACTCGGGTGTGTTGGGGTCGTCCGGCATCGCCACTGGAATGCCGTAGTCCCGCGCCACGTCGGCGACGCGTTCGAACCAGATGTTCTCGTCGGGGTTGTCCTGATGGGTCACCACCAGCGCCACGTCCACGCCGTGCGCCAGCAGCACCCGCAGGCAGCGGGCGCCGACGTTGTGGTAGGCGAAAACGATGGCTTTGGCAGGACGGCTCATCGCTCGTCCCGTTCGAGCACGGCGTCGACCAGGTAGCGCGGCCGATGACGGACCTGCAGGTAGACGCGGCCGATGTATTCGCCCAGCAGGCCGATGCCGAAGAGGGTGAGGCCGATCAGGAAGAAGGCCAGCGCGAACAGAGTGAACAGGCCCTCGGCTTCCGGGCCGTGGATCAGGCGGCGCGCGATCAGCAGCACGAACAGGGCCGCCGAGCCCAGGGAGACGCCGATGCCCAGCATCGAGAACCATTGCAGCGGCACCAGGGAGAAGCCGGTCATCAGGTCGAAGTTGAGCCGGATCAGGCTGTACAGCGAATACTTGGATTCGCCCGCGGCCCGCTCCTCGTGCTCCACCGTCACTTCGGCCGGGTGCATGGCGAAGGTGTAGGCCAGGGCCGGGATGAAGGTGCTGACTTCCTTGCAGGAGTTGATCGCGTCGATCACGTTGCGGCCGTAGGCGCGCAGCATGTTGCCCTGGTCGGTGATCTTGATGCGGGTGATCCTTTCCCGCAGCCGGTTCATCGCCTTCGAGGCCCAGGTGCGGAACAGGCTGTCCTGACGCTTCCTGCGGATGCTGCCGACGTAGTCGTGGCCTTCGCGAACCTTGGCGAGCAGCTTGCCGATTTCCTCCGGCGGGTTCTGCAGGTCGGCGTCGAGGGTGACGACCACCTGCCCGCGCGCGTGCTCGAAGCCCGCCATGATCGCCATGTGCTGGCCGGCGTTGGCCGCCAGCAGGATGACCCGCGTCACCTCCGGCCGGCGCTCGAACTGCTGGCGCAGCAGGGCGGCGGAGCGGTCGCGGCTGCCGTCGTTGATGAAGATCACCTCGTAGGACTCGCCCAGCCTGTCCAGCGCCGGGTAGAGCCGGTCGAAGAGGCTGGGGAGACCGGCCTCCTCGTTGTACACGGGGATGACGATGGAGAGTTCGGGTGTGCTCATGGCGATGCCGGCGGGTTCAAAGTGGCTGGAGCGACGGCGCTCTCGCGCGAGGCGTGCGCGAGGCGAAGGAATGCGGCCAGCTCCTCGACCCAGCGCAGACGTTCGGCGGGCGTCAGGGCGGCAAAGGCGCGCAGGCGCTCGTCGCTGACTTGGTAGGTGCGCTGGCCGCGGTCGAAACTCACGCTTGCCTCTCCTTCACGCGCCGTAGATGCTCGATGTCGGCGAGATCGATGGGGCGGCCGACCGCGGCTTTGAGGGTGATCAGATCGTCGATGGCGGCGACCCGCACGGATACGCCGCCCACGTCGAAGGCGATGGCGCGCTCGATCAAGGCGGAGGCACCGAGCGGCGGGTGCAGCAGCACGTCCACCGTGACCCCGGCCAGACCTGGCGCGCGCAGGGCGAAGACCTCCATGTTGCGCTGCTCGTGCCACTGCGCCAGCAGTTCCGGATCGCCGAGCGATTCGATGGCGACCGGCAGCGCCGGCGTCAACCCGAGTTCGCGGCTGGCGGCGATCAGGGCGGCGAGGTTTTCGCGCGACATGACGACGGAAATGTCGATGTCCATCGTCGCCCGTTCGACTCCGTGCAGGGAAACCGCCAGACCGCCGATCAGGACATAGGCGACCCGGTGCTTGTCCAGGGCGGCAAAAAGGTCGAGGTAGAACATGGCGTGGGTCGTTTTACGGCAGTTCGGCCAGCGACTTGCCGAGCGCCACGACGACGCGATCCACGTCGCCGTCCGACATCGCCGGGAACAGGGGCAGGGTGACGGTGCGCGCGCCCACGTCCTCGGCATGGGGGAACTGGCCGGGCTTGAAGCCCAGGTTCCGGTAGAGGCTGAACAGGTGCAGGGCCGGGTAATGGACGCCGACGCCGATGCCCTGCGCCTTCATGGCGGCGATGAAGGCGCCGCGGTCGGTGCCCTTGGGGAGCAGCGGCTGGAACATGTGCCAGTTGCTGTTGGCGAAATCGGCAGGCGGGAGTTCCAGGCCCAGCGCGGCGCAGTCGGGTTCGGCCAGACGCTCGAAGTAGCGGCGGGCGAGCTGGCGACGGCGCGCGGTGAAGGCATCGAGGTGCTTCAACTGCCCCAGTCCCACGGCGGCGGCCACGTCGGTGAGGTTGAACTTGCCGCCCAGCACATCCACGTCCATGCCGCCGTCGGGGAAGCGCCGCACCCCCTGCAGGCGCAGGCGCTCGCACAGGGCAACGTCAACATCCGCCGGCAGCACCAGGGCGCCGCCCTCGATGGTGGTGAGGTTCTTGTTGGCATGGAAGCTGAAGGAGACGAAGTCGCCCGTGCTGCCGATCGCCTGGCCGTTCCAGGCGGCGCCGAAGGACTGCGCCGCGTCCTCGACGACGCGCAGCCGGTGGGTCCGGGCGATGGCGTAGAGCCGGTCCCGGTCCACCGGCAGGCCGGCGAGATCGACCGGGATCACGGCGCGGGTGCGGGGGGTGAGCGCGGCTTCGAGGCGGTCGAGATCGATGTTGCGGGTGATGGGGTCGATGTCCGTCAGCACCGGCGTGGCGCCGACTTCGAGGATCACGTTGGCGGTGGCGACCCAGGTCAGCGGGGTGGTGACGACCTCGTCGCCGGGGCCGACGCCGGCCAGGCGCAGCGCCACTTCCAGGGTGGCGGTGCCGGAGTTGAAGGCGCGCACGGTGCGGCCGCCGCAGATTTCCGACAGCGCCGCCTCGAAAGCCTGCACCTTGGGGCCGCTGGTGATCCAGCCGGAGCGCAGCACTTCGACGACGCCGGCGATGGTGTCCTCGTCGATGCTGGGGCGGGTGAAGGGTAGGAAATCCATTGGTTCTTTATTGGCTACAATCTTCTATGGTTTTGAAGTGTCGAAAATTCAGTGTCAGATGTGGTGCGGGCCTTGGTTTTTGACTTGTCTCTGTATTCCTTGATTGTATTCATTCAGGAAACAATGGGAGTGGCCTCAGGAGCGTGCCACCAGCACCACGCCGACCACGATGAAGCCGATGCCGAGCAGTTTCTGGGCGACCAGCGCCTCGCCGAACCAGTAGTGGGCGACGAAGGCATTGACCACGTAGCCGATCGACAGCATCGGGTAGGCGATGGAGACCGGCACCCGCGAGAGGGCCATGATCCAGACCACCAGGCTCACCGCGTAGCAGGCCATGCCGCCCATGATGAAGGGCTGGAAGGCGATCTTCATGCCCACCGGAATCAGGTTGCTCAAGTGGAAATCGAAATGGCCCACCACGTTGGTGCCGGCCTTGAGCAGCAACTGGGCGGCGGCGTTGAGCAATACGCCGGTGAGGATCAGGAGGAAGGCGATGGGCGTCATGGCTGGATGCGGGCTCCGTTGCAGGGGGGTGCTGCGGGCGTGGCGGCGCAGTCGCCACCGTCGCCACCATGGGCCGGACGAACGTTTTCGGCGATGACGTAGCGCAGGCTGCGCGCGATCTCCTGCATCGGCAACCCCTCGGCGACAAACTTCTTGAATTCGTCGACGGTCATCACGGCATAGGCGTGCGGCCCGGTGCGCCAGCGCTGCTTGAATTCTTCCAGGGTGGGAATCCACTTCTGCGGCTCCTGCTTGAGACCGAAGGCCATTTCGTCCTGGTACTGGACCAGGGTCAGGGTGCGCTCGAGGTAGAAGGGCAGGGTCTGCTCGTAGTGGAGCAGGCTGTAGAACGGAACGTCCGGCCGCAGCCGGGGCGCGGCCTGGGCGGCCAGCGCCTTGGCGGAGTTGTAGGGCGACAGTTCGCCGTGCGCCAGCAGCGTGGCGGTGCCGGAGATGAAACCGGCCGTCGCCAGGGCCGTCAGCGCCGCGATGGTGCGTTTTTTCCAGGCCAGGGCGATCGCGCCGACCAGGCCCAGCAGCAGCGCGCCGGCGGCGCCGGTGAGCCAGTGCGCCACGCCCTGGAGCATGGCCAGGGAATAGTCCTCGTCCTGCCATTTCACCGCCTGGGGGGCGAGCCAGATCGCGGCCAGCGCCAGCGGCAGCAGGGCCGCCAGGTGGAGCAGCAGGGCGCGGCGCGACAGGCCGGCGAGGTGGCGTCCGCCGAGCAGCGCCAGGGCCGGGAAGATGGGCAGGATGTAGGGCGGCAGCTTGGAGCTGGAAATGCTGAAAAAACCGAAGGTCACGGCGATCCACAGCAGCAGGAAGCGCTGGGGCTGGAACGCGGCGCCGCCCTCGCGCCGCCAGGCGCCGAACAGGCCATGGAGCAGCAGCAGGGTCCAGGGCAGGGCGCCGACCGCGTAAATGAACAGGAAATACCAGTCCGGCTGGTTGCGGCGATGGACCGTGGTCAGGAAGCGCTCGAAATGCTCGTGGATGAAGAAGAAGCGCGGAAATTCCGGATTGGCCAGCGACACGGCGACGAACCACGGCGCGGCGATGGCGAGGAACAGGCCCAGTCCCGCCAGGGGCGAGAGTCGTCGCCAGGGCGACAGGTCCCGGTTCAGCAGCGAGTAGGCGACCAGCGTGCCGCCGGTCAGCACCAGCGCCACCAGGCCCTTGCTCAGCACGGCCAGGGCGAGCGCCGCCCAGGCGGTCAGCATCCAGCGCCGTCCGGCGCGGGCATCCGGCTGCTGGGCGAAGATGAAGCCGGTCCAGGCCAGTTGCAGGAAGAAGGTGAGCCCCATGTCGAGCGTGAGGACATGGCCCATCACGCCATAGAGCAGGGTGCTGGCGAGGATGGCGGCGGAAAGATGGCCGGCCGTTCGCCCCCACAGGCGGCGGCCGGTGTACCCGGCCAGCAGCACGCCCAGGAAACCGGTCAGGGCCGGCCACAGCCGGGCCGTCCATTCGTCCTCGTCGAACAGCTTGAAGCCGACGGCGGTGGCCCAGTACTGGAGGGCCGGCTTCTCGAAATACTTGAGGTCGTTGAGTCGGGGCGTCAGCCAGTCGCCGCTGGCGACCATCTCGCGCGGGATCTCGGCGTAGCGGCCCTCGTCGGGGCGGATCAGGGGGCGCTGGTCGAGGGCGCCGAACCAGACGGCGAACAGGGCGATCCAGAGGATCCGGATCATCCAGGGTGTGTGGCGGAGATTCATTACCATGCAAGTCGCGCAGCGACTTCTGAAAGCTCCCCTCGTCCGCTGGCGGGAGAGGGGTTGGGGGTGAGGGAGACGGACGGGACTTTCATGCTTTGGGGCTTTTTTTCAAAGTCATGTCCGTCAGGCTTGCGGTTCCACGATCAGCGCCGCCACCACGGCCCGCCCCTCGCTGGTGAGGATGTGGTAGGTGCGGCAGGCGGCGGCGGTATCCATCACTTCGAAGCCGATGCGGGCCTCGATCAGCGGGCGCAGCACCTCCGGCGCGGGAAAGCGCTGGCGCGCGCCGGTGCCGAGCAGCACCACGTCGCAGCCGAAATCCACCAGCGGCCGCAGGTGCGCGGCGCTGAGGTCCTCCGCCCGGGCTACCGGCCAGTCGGGGTCGAGCCGCTGGGGCGTGATGATCAGGCTGTGTTCCAGGCGCCGGCCATTCACGGAGACATAACCCGGCCCCTGGCCGGTGATGGCGTACTGTCCGACGGCGATCTTGGGGTGAAGTTTCATGGCCGAGGCATGGATGGGAAAGCGCCGTAAAAAAGCGCCGCAGTCGTCAGATTGCGGCGCAACAAGGGCTTGAGTAAGATTATACCCTTTGCCGGTCGCATCCCTTGCCGTCGGCAATCCATCGCATCGCAAAGGAAAACCCGATCATGCAACCGGTTCTGAAGTCCGCCAAGCTCGCCAATGTCTGCTATGACATCCGGGGGCCGGTCCTGGCCCGGGCGCGGCAGATGGAGGAGGACGGCCACCGGGTGATCAAGCTCAACATCGGCAACCTGGCGCCCTTCGGCTTCGAGGCGCCGGAGGAGATCGTCCAGGACGTGATCCGCAACCTGCCGGATTCCTCGGGCTATTCCGATTCCAAGGGCCTGTTCGCCGCGCGCAAGGCCATCATGCACTACACCCAGCAGAAGGCCATTGCCGGGGTGGGCATCGAGGACATCTACATCGGCAACGGCGCCTCCGAGCTGATCGTGATGGCGATGCAGGCGCTGTTGAATCCGGGCGACGAGGTGCTGGTGCCGGCGCCCGACTATCCGCTGTGGACCGCCGCGGTGACCCTGGGCGGCGGCACGCCGCGCCATTACGTGTGCGACGAGCAGGCGGGCTGGCTGCCGGACCTGGCCGACATCCGGGCCAAGATCACCGCCAACACGCGGGCCATCGTGCTGATCAACCCGAACAATCCCACCGGCGCGCTCTATCCCGACGAACTGCTGCGCGAGATCATCGAGATCGCCCGCACCCACGACCTGATCGTCTTCGCCGACGAGATCTACGACAAGGTGCTCTACGACGGCAACACCCACACCTCGATCGCCTCCCTGGCCGACGACGTGCTGTTCGTGACCCTCAACGGCCTGTCCAAGAACTACCGGGCCTGCGGCTTCCGCGCCGGCTGGATGGTGATCTCCGGCGAAAAGCGCCACGCCCAGGACTACATCGAGGGCCTCAACATCCTGGCCTCGATGCGCCTGTGCTCCAACGTGCCGGGGCAGTTCGCGATCCAGACCGCGCTCGGCGGCTACCAGAGCATCAATGACCTGGTGGCGCCGAGCGGCCGGCTGTGCCGCCAGCGCGACCTCGCCCACTCGCTGCTGACCGAGATTCCCGGCGTCACCTGCGTCAAGCCCAAGGCGGCGCTGTACCTGTTTCCGCGCCTCGACCCCAAGCTCTACCCGATCAGCGACGACCAGCAGTTCATCCTCGAACTGCTGGAGGCGGAGCGGGTGCTGCTGGTCCAGGGCAGCGGTTTCAACTGGGCCCATCCCGACCATTTCCGCGTCGTCTTCCTGCCCCACGAGGACGACCTGCGCGAAGCCATCGGCCGCATCGGCCGCTTCCTGGAAGGCTATCGCAAGCGGCATGGCACTTGAATGGGCGCTGTATGAAGTCACCGACGCCGCCGGCACGGTGATCGCGCCGGAGTGGCTGGCCCGGGCCGAGACCGTGCACCGCCAGCTGCGCGACAAGCTGCCCGGCGACTACGCGGAGCGCCTGTGCCGGGTGTTCGGCGGCGGCGGCCGCATGGTGGTGGCGGCCGAGGGCGACGCGGTGCGAGGCCTGGCCCTGTGGCGCCTGGTGGAGAACACCTATGAAGGCCGCCGCCTGTATGTGGACGACTTGGTGACCGACGCGGACTACCGTTCCCGGGGCGTCGGCCATGGCCTGCTCGCGTACCTCGAGGGGCGGGCCCGGGCCCTGGATTGCGATGTGTTGAGCCTGGACTCGGGCACCCAACGCCACGACGCGCACCGTTTTTATTTCCGGGAAGGCTTTGTGATTCCCTCTTTTTGCTTCAGAAAGAACCTCAAATGAAACCCATCAATGTTGGCCTTCTCGGCATCGGCACCGTCGGCGGCGGCACCTACACTGTCCTCACTCGCAACGAGGCGGAGATCACCCGCCGCGCCGGCCGTCCGATCCGCATCACCAAGGTGGCGGACAAGAACCTGGCGCTGGCGCAGGAGGTGACCGGCGGCAAGGCCGCCCTGACCGACGACGCCTTTGCCGTGGTGACCGACCCCGAGATCGACATCGTGGTGGAGCTGATCGGCGGCTACGGCATCGCCAAGGAACTGGTGATGAAGGCCATCGAGAACGGCAAGCACGTGGTCACCGCCAACAAGGCCCTGCTCGCGGTGCATGGCACCGAGATCTTCGCCGCCGCCCAGCGGAAGGGCGTGATGGTGGCCTTCGAGGCCGCCGTGGCCGGCGGCATCCCCATCATCAAGGCGGTGCGCGAGGGCTTGGCCGCCAACCGCATCCAGTGGGTCGCCGGCATCATCAACGGCACCACCAACTTCATCCTCTCCGAGATGCGCGACAAGGGTCTGCCCTTCGCCGAGGCGCTGAAGGAGGCGCAGCGCCTGGGCTACGCGGAAGCCGACCCGACCTTCGACATCGAAGGCGTGGACGCCGCGCACAAGGTGACGATCCTCTCCGCCATCGCCTTCGGCATCCCGGTGCAGTTCGACAAGGCACACGTCGAAGGCATCAGCAAGCTGGAAGCCGAGGACATCAAGTACGCCGAGCAGCTGGGCTACCGCATCAAGCTGCTGGGCATCACCAAGCGCAAGGAAAACGGCATCGAGCTGCGCGTGCATCCGACCCTGATCCCGTCCAAGCGCCTGATCGCCAACGTCGAAGGGGCGATGAACGCGGTGCTGGTGCAGGGCGACGCCGTCGGCTCCACGCTCTACTACGGCAAGGGCGCCGGCGCCGAGCCCACCGCCAGCGCGGTGATCGCCGACCTGGTGGACGTGACCCGGATGCACACTGCCGATCCGGAGAACCGCGTGCCCCATCTGGCCTTCCAGCCCGACGCCATGGCCGACACGCCGATCCTGCCGCTGGCCGAGGTGGAGACCGCCTACTACCTGCGCCTGCGGGTGGAGGACAAGCCCGGCGTGCTGGCCGACGTGACCCGCATCCTCGCCGACGCGCGGATTTCCATCGACGCCCTGCTGCAGCGCGAGCCCGGCGAGGGCGAGGCCCAGACCGACATCATCATCCTGAGCCACGTCTGCCAGGAAAAACAGGCCGATGCCGCGATCGCCCGGATCGAGGCGCTGCCGGCGGTGAAGCGCAAGGTCATCCGGCTGCGGCTGGAAGAACTCGACCGCTGACCCCCGATCCCCCAGCCCCCGCGGACCGAGTCGGTTCCCGGGGGCGGTTGCCGTCTACGCCGCCATCGGTTCGCGGGATGTTTCGGGTGGTGCACTGCAAAATAAACGCGAACAACGATTCAGCGGCGTGCCTGGGCCGGTGACAGGGCCACTTCTCGTATGTCCGCTGCGGCGCAAATGTGAGTTGCCGCCGTGGGGCCCGTTGCGTTAGATTCTTGTCGAGTCAAGGAAATGCCGCCAATCCGTTTGCCGGCGGCCGCGCGGGGCTTTCGGGGGGACCCGGAAGGGGGCGCCTTCCGTTCGCATCAAGTTGAGAACCACAAAGAAGAATGCCCGAGACGAATATCGATGTCGAAGCCCACGTCAAGGCGATGGTGGGCCGCGAGTATGGCCGCGTCTATGCCTGGGATCCGGTCAATCAGCCCATGATTCGCCAGTGGTGCGAGGCGATGGGCAACAAGAGCGTCCTCTACCACGATTCCGCGTTCGCGGCGCAGTCGGTCCATGGCGGCCAGGTGGCGCCGCCGACGATGCTGCAGGCCTGGACCCTGGCCGGCGTCAATGGCGAGACCCCGCCCGGCTCCAGCGCGGTGAATCCCTACGAGGCGGTGGATTTCCTCACCAACAACGGCTTCCCGGTGAATGTGGCGGTGAATGCGGAGCAGGAGTATTTCCGCTATCTGCGCCTGGGCGAGTCGCTGTGCTTCACCTCGATGCTGGAGTCGGTCAGCGACCTGAAGAAGACGGCGCTGGGCACGGGCTATTTCGTCACCAACCTGATGACCTTCATGACCACCGAGGGCGAGAAGGTCGGCACCATGCGCTTCCGCCTGTTCGTCTATCGGCCCCATCAGGCGGCGGACGGGGCTACGGCGGAAACCCAGGCCGAGGCGCCGGCACAACCCGCGCCGCGCCGCCCGCATCCGGGCGTGAGCGACGATACCCGGTTTTTCTGGGACGGCCTCAAGCAAGGCAGGCTGTTGATCCAGAAGTGCAGCGCCTGCGGCCAGTTGCGCCATCCGCCGGCGCCGTGCTGTCCCGATTGCCATTCCTTCGCCTGGGAGACGCTGCCGGCCAGCGGGCGCGGCGTGATCCATTCCTTCGTGGTGGTGCATCACCCGCAGGTGGCGGGAATCGAGGCGCCCAATCCGGTGCTGCTGGTGGAATTGGAAGAGGGTACCCGCCTGGTGGCGGGCCTGGTCGGGATCGAGCGCTCCGAGATCAGGATAGGGATGCCGGTGCAGGCGGAGTTCCTGCGTGTGGATGAAGAATTGGTCGTGCCGGTGTTCCGGCCCATTTGAGGGAGCGATACATGGAGTTCACTTTCAGCGAAGAACAGCGGGCCATTGCCGATCTGGCGACCAGCGTGTTTTCGGACTACTGCTCTGACGAACAGACGCAGAAATTCTCGGCCGGCGGCGCCGCCTACGACGCCGAGCTGTGGCAGCAGCTGCGGGAGACGGGCCTGGTGTCCCTGATCGTCGCCGAGGAGGATGGCGGCACGGGCCTGGGCATGGTCGAGCTGATGCTGACCCTGGAGCAGCAGGGGCGCTTTCTGGCGCGCGTGCCGCTGTGGTCCACCCAGCTCGCGGCGGCGGCGGTTTCCCGCTTCGCCGCGCCGGCGGCCAAGTCCGCTTGGCTGGCCGATCTGGCCGCCGGCGCCAAGCTCGCCGCGATCAGCCTGGAAGGGTTGCTGGCCAGCCAGGGCCTGACCCTGAACGCCGAACCCACGGCCGCCGGCTGGCGCCTGCGGGGACGGGCGGTGGCGGTGGCGCTGGCCGGGCAGTCGGCGGTGGCGCTGCTGCCGGCGCAGACGCCGTCCGGCGTGCGTCTGTTCCTGGTGGATCTGTCCTTGCCCGGCATCGGCAAGGTCGCCGGGCTGCTGACCCACGGCGAGCCGGCGGCGGACCTGTTGTTCGATGGTCTCGAACTTCCGGCGGACGCGTCGCTCGCGGCCGAAGCCCTGGCCTGGCTGGAGCCGCGCGTGGTGGCCTGCCTGGGCGCGCTGCATCTGGGGGTGTCGCGCGAGGCGCTGAACCGGGTGGTGGCTTACACCTCGGAGCGGGTGCAGTTCGGCCGCACCATCGCCAGCTTCCAGGCGATCACCCAGAAGACGGCGGACTGCCTGATCGACACCGAGGCCCTGCGCTCCACCCTGTGGCAACTCTGCTGGCGCCTGGACGCCGGCCTGGATGCGGCCGGCGCGGCCGGCGCGGTGAAGGTCTGGGCCTGCGACTGCGGCTATCGCGTCACCCATGCCGCGCAGCACATGCACGGCGGCATCGGCGTCGACCTGACCTATCCGATCCATCGCTTCACCCTGTGGAGCCGTGCCCTGGAGGTGACCTTCGGCGGCGCGCCCGCGCAACTGGCGGCCCTCGGGCAGTGGCTGGCGAGTCCGGAGGCCCACGGGGCCGAGCTATGAGCTGGACGGAAACCCGCCGGTTCGATCAGGTGGCGGTCGGCGAGGACCTGCCGCCGCTGGACATCCCGATCAGCGTGCGGCAGATCGTCTCCTGCGCCATCGCCACCCGCGATTACCAGAACGTGCATCACGATCTGGAAGCCACCCGCGCCCTCGGCTCGCCCAACATCTTCATGAACATCCTCACCACGGGCGGGCTGGTGGAACGCTACATCGGCGAGTGGGCCGGCCCCGAGGCGCTGTTCCGCAAGGTGGCGATCCGCCTGGGGGCGCCCAATTATCCGGGCGACACCATGACCATGAGCGCCAAGGTCACCGCCAAGGGCGAAGCGGAGCGCACCGTGGAACTGGACGTCACCGGCCGCAATGCCATCGGCAACCACCTGATGGCCACCGTGGTGGTGGCGCTGCCGTGCTGAGGACGGGACGGAAATGAGCACGCATCCCCTGTCCCGGCGCGTGGCGGTCGCGGGCATCGGCGCCACCGAGTTCTCCAAGAACTCCGGGCGCACCGAGATCCATCTGGCGATGGAGGCCGTGCTGGCCGCCCTGGCCGACGCGGGCATCGATCCCAAGGAGGTGGACGGCCTGTCCACCTTCACCATGGACAACGTGCCGGAGCGGGAAGTGTTCCGCCTCCTGGGCGGCAAGCAGCTGAAGTTCTTCAGCCGCACCCACGAGGGCGGCGGCGCGGCCTGCGCCCCGCTGCTGCACGGCGCGATGGCGATCCACAGCGGCGTCGCCGACGTGGTGGTGTGCTACCGGGCGATGAACGAGCGCTCCTGGTACCGCTTCGGTTCCGGCGTCGCCGACTGGCCGGCGAGCCCGCTGGCCGAGTCGGTGCATTTCGGCTGGTACAACCCCTTCGGCCTGGTCTCCCCGGCGTCCTGGATCGCCATGGCGGCGCAGCGCTACATGCACGACTTCGGCGCCACCAGCGAGGATTTCGGCCGGGTGGCCGTGGCGGCGCGGGATTTCGCCGCGGTCAATCCCAAGGCCTTTTTCCACGGCAAGCCGCTGACGCTGGAGCAGCACCAGGCTTCGCGCTGGATCGTCGAGCCGCTGCACCTCTACGACTGCTGCCAGGAATCCGACGGCGCCGTGGCGGTGGTGCTGGTCTCCGCCGAGCGGGCCAGGAGCCTGAAGCAGAAGCCGGTGCTGATCGCCGCCGCGGCGCAGGGGATGACCGACGACATGCAGAGCGTCACCTCCTTCTACCGCAAGGACATCACGGCCCTGTCCGAGATGCGCCTGGTGGCGGATCAGCTCTACGCGATGGCCGACCTGACGCCCGACGACATCCAGACGGCGGTGCTCTACGATCATTTCTCGCCCTTCATCCTGCCCCAGCTGGAGGTCTTCGGCTTCTGCCGGCGCGGCGAGGCCAAGGATTTCGTCCGTGCCGGCGAGCACGCGCGCGGCGGCCGCCTGCCGATCAACACCAACGGCGGCCAGCTGGGCGAGGCCTACATCCACGGCATGAACGGTATCGCGGAAGGCGTGCGCCAGTTGCGCGGCACCTCCGTCAACCAGGTTGCCAACGTCAAGAATGTGGTGGTCTCCGCCGGCAGCGGCGTGCCCACCAGCGGTCTAATCCTGTCCACTGAATGAGGACGCAGTTATGCACGTGAATCTGTCCCCCGAACAAGAGGCCATGAAGCTGGAGATCCGGGCCTATTTCAACCAGTTGATGACGCCCGAGTCCAAGGCCCTGCTGCACGACTACAAGAACCCGGCGCGGGTCCACGAGTACAAGCGGGTGGTGCGCCAGATGGGCAAGGACGGCTGGCTCGCGGTGGGCTGGCCGAAGGAGTACGGCGGCAAGGGCTACACGCCGCTGGAGCAGCTGATCTTCTTCGAGGAGTCGTTCCTGGCCGGCGCGGTCCTGCCGTTCGTGACGATCAACACCGTGGGGCCGGCGCTGATGGCCCACGGCTCCGAGGAGCACAAGAAGAAGTTCCTGCCCGGCATGGCCGCCGGCGAAATCCATTTCAGCATCGGCTACACCGAGCCGGCCGCCGGCACCGACCTGGCCACCCTGAAGACCGCGGCGGTGAAGGATAGCGACGGTTTCGTGGTGAATGGCAACAAGGTCTTCACCTCCGACGCCGACGCCGCCGACTACGTCTGGCTGGCCTGCCGCAGCGATCCGGATCTGCCGCGCCACAAGGGCATCTCGATCCTGATCGTGGACACCAAGGACCCCGGCTTCTCCTTCACGCCGATCTACACGGTGGGCCACATGACCAACGTCACCTACTACGACAACGTGCGGGTGCCGGCGTCCATGCTGGTCGGGGAACTCAACGGCGGCTGGAAGCTGATCACCTCCCAGCTCAACCACGAGCGCATCGGGCTGGGCGCGATGGGCGTCAAGGCGCGCGGCGACTTCGTGAAGACGCTGGAATGGGCGCGCAGCGCCGACGCGAGCGGGCGCCGGCCGATCGACACGCCCTGGGTGGCGAGCCGGCTCGCCGACTGCTACCGCCAGGTGGAGGCGATGCGGCTGATGAGCTACCGCATGGCGGCCGACCTCACCGCCGGCAAGATGGACGTGGGCCTGGCCTCCGCCTCCAAGGTGTTCGGCACCGAGGCCACCATCGACGTGTATCGCAAGCTGATGGAAGTGGTCGGTGCCGGCAGCCTGTACCAGCACGGCAGCCCGGCGGCGGCGCTGAACGGCATCCTCGAGGAGGAATACCGCGGCGCCCTGGTGAACACCTTCGGCGGCGGGGTCAACGAGATGCTGCGCGACATGGCCTCCCAGTTCGGCCTGGGCATGGCCAAGGCCAGCCGCTGAGGCCGGCGGATACAAGCAGAATTTCCCCCCATCCCAACCCTCTCCCCGCACGCGGGGAGAGGGGGCGGCATTTTCATTGGAGGACGAGACTGATGGTGGTATCGCGGGACGAAACGCAGGTGAAGCTGGATCGGCGCAATGCGGTTGCGGGGCGGCACAAACCCCGGCAGACCTATACGATGGCCGACCGCTTCGAGGAATGCGCGGCCGATTCCGGTGAGCGCATCTTCATCCATTACGGCGATCACCATTGGACCTACGGCGAGGTCAATGCCATCGCCAACCGCTACGCCCGCGCGCTGCAAGGGCTGGGGCTCAAGTACGGCGACGCCTGCGCGATGGCCGTCGAAAACCGGCCGGAATTCTTCTTCCTGCTCTGGGCCCTGGCCAAGCTGGGGGTCACGGCCTCCCTGATCAACACCAACATCACCGGCAAGGCGCTGGCGCATTGCCTCTCCATCACCAGCGCCAAGGCCGCCATCGTCGGCGAGGAGTGCCTGGTCCATTTCCATTGTCCCGAAGTGCAAGGCACGCTGCCGCTGTGGCTGCTGCCCGATGCCGAAAAGCCCGCCGATCCCGCCCTGCGCCAGACCTGCGGCGCCGACGTGAGCGCCCTGGCCGAGGGCCAGCCGGACGACAACCTGGCGCCGTCGGTGCGGGATGGCCTGCTGGCCGAGCAACCCTTCGTGCATATCTACACTTCCGGCACCACCGGCCTGCCCAAGGCGGTGTTGAACAGCCACATGCGGGTGCTCACCACCGGCGACGTGATGCAGGTCACCACCGACCTGGGGCCGGGTGACGTCTGTTACTGTTTCCTGCCGCTCTACCACGGCGCGGCCCTGATGTCGCTGACCTCCACGGCGCTCTCGGCGCGGGCCGCCCTGATGCTGCGGCGCAAGTTCAGCCTGCGCGAATTCTGGTCCGACGTGCGCAAGTACAAGGTCACCTTCGCCCAGTACGTGGGCGAGATCTGCCGCTATCTGCTGAACCAGCCCGAGACGCCCGCGGATCGCGACCATACCTTGAGGAAGGTGATGGGCGCCGGCCTGAACGCCGAGGTCTGGGAGCGCTTCGCCACGCGTTTCGGCATCGAGGACATCTACGAAGGCTGGGGCGCCACCGAATCCAACGGCAACATCCAGAACGTCGACAACTTCAAGGGCTCCATCGGCCGCATTCCCTACTGGGAGAAGACCAACATCCGCCTGGTGCGCTACGACGTGGAAACCGAGAGCCATCCGCGCGACGCGAACGGCCACATGATCCTCTGCCAGCCGGGCGAGACCGGGGAAATCGTCGCCTTCATCGTCAACCATCCCGACATCGGCGGTGGCCGCTTCGAGGGCTATACCTCGCCCGAGGCGACGGAGAAGAAGATCCTGCGCAACGTGTTCCAGGACGGCGACGCCTATTTCTCCTCCGGCGATCTGGCCCGCTACGACGACGAGGGCTACTTCTACTTCGTCGACCGCATCGGCGACACCTTCCGCTGGAAGAGCGAGAACGTCTCCACCAGCGAAGTCGCCGACGCCTTCGCCAGCTATCCGGGGCTGGAGATCCTCACGGTGTATGGCGTCAAGGTGCCCGACCACGAAGGCCGCGCCGGCATGGCCGCGGTGGTGATGGCGCCGGGCCGCGACTTCGATCCCAAGGCCTTCTACGACATGGCGGCGGCGAACCTGCCCGGCTATGCGGTACCCTATTTCGTGCGTGTCAGCCCTCAGGCCGACATGACCTCCACCTTCAAGCTGCGCCGGGTCGATCTGCAGCGCCAGGGCTACGATCCGAGCCAGTTCACCGACCCCCTGCTGGTGCGCGACGACCAGGCGAAGACCTACGTGCCCTATAGCGAATCGGCTCTGGCGGCGCTGGGCATGAAGCCTTTCGTGGCATCCTGACCGCTGCGCACCCGCGGACCTTGCCGAGGAGTCCCCATGAAAACCCTTTCCTTTCCCTTTCAGGCGCCCGCCAGCAATGGCGAACTGATCGATGTGGTACCGGGGCAGATCAAGTGGCTGCGCATGCCGCTGCCCCTGGCCCTGAATCACATCAACCTCTACCTGGTGCGGGATGGCGCCGGCTGGCGCATGGTGGATACCGGCATCAACACCAAGGAGACCCGGGCGATCTGGGAGCGGGTCCTGCCGGCCCTGGACGGCCCCATCACCGGCATCGTCTGCACCCATCACCATGGCGACCATTGCGGCCTGGCCGGCTGGTTCACGGAGAAGCTGCGCGTCCCGCTCTACATGAGCCGGGCCGAGTATTTCGCGATGCGGATCTACGACGGCGGGTTTTCCGCCGACTCCTGGGAGTTCCGCGAGTTCTTCGTGCGCGCGGGCATGTCGGAGGCCGAGTTGCAGGTGCTGATCGACACCCTCAACGGTTTCAACAAGATCTTCTCCGAATCGCCGATGCCGCGCGCCTACCAGCGCCTGCGCGACGGTGGGACGCTGACCATCGGCGATCATGTGTGGCAGGTGTGGGGCGGGGAGGGCCATTCGCCGGAACATGCCTCGCTGTATTGCCCCGATCTGGGCGTGCTGCTGAGCGGCGACCAGCTGCTGGCCCGCATCAGCCCCAACGTCGGCGTGCTGCCCTTCGAGCCCGAGGCCAATCCCCTGGAAGACTGGCTCGCCTCCCTCGCGCACATCGGCCGTCTGCCCGGGGAAACCCTGGTGCTGCCGGCCCATGAACTGCCCTTCCATGGCCTCAAGGCACGGGCGGAGGAACTGCGCCAGCATCACCAGGGGGTGCTCGACAAGATCGAGGCGCTCTGCGCCGGGCAGCCGGACACGGCCTACGGCCTGGCGAACCGCTACTTCGGCAGCCGCGGCGGCTCCATGGACAGCATTCTGGCGATCGCCGAGACCCTGGCCCATCTGGCCTATCTGTGCGGCCAGGGCCGGGTGCAGCGGGAATTGCAGCAGGACGGCAGTCATCAGTATCGGGTGCGGGCCGCCTGATGCGCGGCGGCCACGACAAGAATCGAAATCAGAAAGGACGACAAATTGAACGAACTCGACACTTTCCGCACTGAAGTGCGCGCCTGGGTGGAAGCCAACTACCCGGCCTCCCTGCGGTCGCCGATCCTGGAGGGCGAACTGCCGATGGCCTCCAGCAAGATCGATTTCAAGAGCGCGGACGCCCGCCTCTGGTACGAGCGCATGCGCGACAAGGGCTGGCTGGCCCCCGACTGGCCGGCGGAGTACGGCGGCGCCGGCCTGGATGCCGCCCGCGCCCGCATCGTCGAAGTGGAACTGTCCCGCGCCGGCTGCCGCCAGCCCCTGGTGAGCCTGGGCATCTGGATGATCGGCCCGGTGCTGCTGGAGTTCGGTACCGACGAGCAGAAGGCGCGCTACCTGCCCGGCACCGGCCGCGGCGAGATCGGTTGGTGCCAGGGCTTTTCCGAGCCCAACGCCGGCTCCGACCTGGCCTCCTTGAAGATGTCCGCCGTGCAGGACGGCGACGATTTCGTGGTGAATGGTTCCAAGATCTGGACCTCCTACGCCTTCCTCGCCGACCAGATGTACGCCCTGGTGCGCACCAGCAACGAAGGCAACAAGCAGCAGGGCATCACCATGGTGCTGATCGACATGAAGTCGCCCGGCATCACCGTGCGCCCGATCGACCTGATCAGCGGCAAGTCCAGCTTCTGCCAGGTGTTCTTCGACAACGTGCGGGTACCGCTGAAGAACATGGTCGGCCCCTTGAACGGCGGCTGGGGCGTGGCCAAGCGCCTGCTCACCTTCGAGCGCAAGGCGATGTCCAAGTTCTCCGAGCTGAACCTGCCCGGCCCGAGCCTGGTACCCATCGTGAAGAAGGCCCTGGGCGACGCCAACGGCCGCATCGGCAGCGCGGTGATGCGCGACAAGGTCGCCGGCCTGGAGATCGAGACCCACGTCCAGGGCCTGACCCAGCAGCGCATCGTCGAGATGATGAAGGCCGGCAAGGACGTGACCAACGTCAGCGCCACCATGAAGTACCAGCTCTCCGACACCCTGAAGAAGGGGTCCGAGACCATGGTGGCGGCGCTGGGCCTGCAGGGCCTGGGCTGGGAGAGCGAGGGCTTCGCCAAGGACGAGCTGGAGGCCACCAAGCAGTGGCTCAATGACAAGGCCCACTCCATCGCGGGGGGCAGCTCCGAGGTTCAACTCAACATCATCGCCAAGCGTGTGCTCGGCCTGCCGGAATGAGGCTCGCCCCCCTTCGCCCCCCTCCGGGGGGTTCTCATTGGCTCGCTGCGCTCGGTTGTTTGGGGGAGCGTTGTGGGAAGAGTGTGCTGTTTGCGGCTGGCGCCGCGTGCCGCTTTCCCTTGGGGCGGCCCGGCGGGAAAGCTCATTTTTCACTTTAAGGAAAAATCATGGGAATGTTGTTTGATTCCGAACAGGAAATGCTGGCCGAAACCGCACGGGGTTTCTTCGCGGAGCACGCGCCCGTCGCCGCCCTGCGCAAGCTGCGCGACAGCCAGGACCCGCTGGGCTATCAGCCCGAGGTGTGGCGGCAGATGGTGGACCTGGGCTGGACGGCGATCGTCTTCCCCGAGGCCCATGGCGGACTGGAGTTCGGCTACAAGGGCCTGGGTGCCGTGTTCGAGCAGGCCAGCCGCACCCTGGCGGCGACGCCGCTGTTCGGCACCGTGGCCCTGGGCGGCAGCGCGCTCCTGCTGGGCGGCAGCGATGCCCAGAAGGAAGCCTGGCTGCCCAGGATCATCGGCGGCGAAGCCCTGTTCACCCTGGCGGTGGACGAGAAGCCGCGCCACGATCCCAAGGCCATCGCGCTCAGCGCTCAGGCCAGCGACGGCGGCTATGTGCTGAACGGCGAGAAGCACTACGTGGTGGACGGCACCATCGCCGACCAGCTGGTGGTGGTGGCCCGCACCTCGGGCCAGCCCGGCGATGCTGACGGATTGACGCTGTTCCTGGTCGATGCCAAGGCCGCCGGCGTCGAGCGCCTGCGCCGCACCCTGGTGGACAGCCGCAACATCGCCAGCATCCGCTTCAGCAACGTCGCCGTGCCCGCCAGCGCCGTGATCGGCGCCGTGGGGCAGGGCGGTGCGCTGCTCGACAGCGTGCTGGACCGCGCCCGCATCCTGCTCACCGCCGAGATGCTGGGTTCCGCCGCCTGGATGTTCGAGACCACCGTCGCCTACCTGAAGGAGCGGGTGCAGTTCGACGTGCCGATCGGCTCCTTCCAGGCGTTGCAGCACCGCGCCGCGCAGATGTACATCGCCCTGGAGATGAGCCGCAGCGCCGTGCTGGCGGCGCTCACCGCGATCGACGAGAACTCGCCGCAGCTGCCGCTGCTGGCGTCGCTGGCCAAGGCCAAGGTTTCCGATACCATCGAGCTGATCAGCAACGAAGCGGTGCAGATGCACGGCGGCATCGGCATGACCGACGAGCTGGACGTGGGCCTCCACCTCAAGCGGGCGCGCGTCTCGCAGCAGTTCTTCGGCGACGCGTCCTTCCATCGGGACCGTTATGCCACGTTGCGCGGCTTCTGATCTTCGCCAGGGACAACCATGAAAGCAATCGTCGAGAAACTGAATACGGCCAAGGCCCAGGTAACGGCGCCCGGCGCGCCCTTCGAGCTGGTGGAGCGGGAACTGGGAGGCAATACTTATCGGGTCTTCAAGAACGCCCCCGAGAACGTGATGCACCTGATCAACCAGGGTCGCCAGTTCGGCGACAAGACCTTCCTGGTCTATCAGGGGCAGCGCTGGAGCTTCAACGAGTTTTTCCGCCACGCCGACGCCCTGGCCTCGCAACTGGCCGGTCGCTATGGCGTGCAGAAGGGCGACCGCGTGGCGATCGCCATGCGCAACCGCCCAGAGTGGATGGCGGCCTTCGTCGCCATCGTCTCCCTCGGCGCCATCGCCGTTCCGCTCAACAGCTGGAGCCAGCGCGAGGAACTGGTGCAGAACCTCGCCAACGCCGAACCCAAGGTGCTGTTCTGTGACCCGGAACGTCTTGCTCACGTGACCGGAGACCTGGATGGCCTGGACATCCAGGCCGTGGTCACCGACGCCAGCGTCGCCGAAGGCGGACGCATCAGCCATTACGACAAGCTGTGCGTCGATGCGCTGACGCCGCCGCCGGTGGATATCGGCGGCGACGACCCGGTGATGATCATGTACACCTCCGGCACCACCAGCGGCGCCAAGGGCGTGCTCTCCAACCACCGGGCCTTCTGTCAGGCCCTGATGAACATCGACTTCGTTTCCGCCATTACCGCCATGGCCAGCCCGCAGCGGATCCAGGCCATGATGGCCTCCGGCTTCGAGCCCGCGGCGCTGCTCTCGGTGCCGCTGTTCCACGTCAGCGGCCTGCAGGCGCTGTTCCTGGGCGCGCTGAAGGCGGGGCGCAAGATCGTCATCATGTACAAGTGGGACGTGGACCAGGCCATCGACCTGATCGAGCAGGAGCGGCTGACCCAGCTCAACGGCTCGCCGGCGATGATGCAGCAGCTGTTCGCCTCGCCCCGCTTCGACCAGGCCGACATGTCCAGCATCGCGGCGGTGGGTTTCGGCGGTTCGGCGACGCCCCAGGTCCTGCTCGACACCACGCTGCGCAAGTTCCCCAATTCCCTGCCGGGCACCGGCTACGGCCTGACCGAGACCAATTCGACCGCCTCCTCGTTTACCGCCGAGGCCTTCGCCTACAAGCCCCGTTCCAGCGGCATCATCTCGCCCATCGTCGAAATCCACGCCGAGGACGACCTGGGCAACGTGCTGCCCAAGGGGAGCACGGGCGAACTCTGCGTGCGCGGCGTGACGGTGATGATGGGCTACTGGCGCAACCCCACCGCCACCGAGGCGGCACTGCGGGACGGCTGGTTCCACTCCGGCGACATCGGCTACGTGGATGAGGAAGACTTCGTCTTCATCGTGGACCGCATCAAGGACATCGTCAATCGCGGCGGGGAAAAGATATCCACCCTCGAGGTCGAATCCTGCATCCACCACCTGCCCGGTGTGGCCGAGGTGGCGGCCTTCGCTGTACCTGATGCGGAAATGGGCGAGGTCCTGGCGGTCGCCATCGTGCCCGAGGCCGGCGTCAGCCTCGACGCCGAGGCCGTGCGCCAGCACGTGGCCGCCCATCTGGCCGGCTTCAAGGTGCCCAAGCATGTGTCCGTGCGCAACGAGACTCTGCCCCGCAATGCGAGCGGCAAGGTGATGAAGCAGGTGCTGAAGGCGGAGATCATCGGCGGCAGCTGAGTCCGCAAGCGGAAGCCATAAAAAAACGCCAACTCTCGGGTTGGCGTTTTTCCTGAAAGCCCGCCAGCGTTCCGGCGGGTTTTTCATGCCATCAGATCGGCATGGAGTAGCCGTCCGCCACGGGCTTGTGGGACTCGTTGAAGTAGGTGGACATGACCTTGTGCATGTCGTCCAGCGCCCATTTGCCGCCGTTGGAGCTGTTGAAGCTGGTGCCCAGGGTGGGGCGCTGCACCACGGTGACCTGGCCGCCCCAGACGATGAACACTTCGCCGGAGATGTGGCCGGATTCGGGGGAGGCCAGATAGCCGACCAGGGGGGCGACGTTCTCGGGATTGAACACGTCGAAGCCCTTTTCCGGCGCGGCGAACATCGGCGCGGAGGGCGCGGATTCGGTCATGGCGGTGCGGGCGCGGGGCATGATCACGTTGGCGGTGATGCCGTACTTGATCATCAGCTGGGCGGCGCCCATGGTCATGGCGACGATGCCGGCCTTGGCGGCGGCGTAGTTGGGCTGGCCGGGGGTGCCGTAGAGCATGGACTCGGAGGCGGTGCTCACCAGGCGGCCATAGACCGGGGCCGACTTGGCCTTCTCGCGCCAGTACTTGGTGGCGTTGCGCATGTTCACGAAGTGGCCGCGCAGATGCACGCGCACCACGGAGTCGAACTCGTCGTCGCTCATGGCGAAGATGGTCTTGTCGCGGCAGAAGCCGGCGTTGTTCACCACGATGTTCACATCGCCGAAGGTTTCCAGCGTGGTCTTGAACAGGGTGTCGGAATCGTTGCTGTCGGCGCAGTCGCCGAAGACGGCGATGGCTTCGCCGCCCAGGGCCTTGATGTCGGCCACGGTGGCGTGGGAGGCCTCGACGGCGGCGGGCAGATTGATGTCGTTGATCACCACGCGGGCGCCCTGGCGTGCCAGCTGGAGGGCCTCCTCGCGGCCCAGGCCGCGGCCGGCGCCGGTAACGATGGCAACCTTTCCGGTCAAATCACCCATTTGAATCTCCTTTGGAATGTACGTGAAGGGTAATGGTAAAGCGGGGCGGACAGGCCGCCCCGTGTCGAATCCGCGAGCGGCTTACAGGCGCTCGATGATGGTGGCGGTGCCCACGGAGGCGCCGCAGCACATGGTGATCAGCGCGGTCTGCTTGTTCTGACGCTCCAGTTCGTGGAGCGCCGTGGTGATCAGGCGGGCGCCGGTGGAACCGACGGGGTGGCCCAGGGCCAGGGCGCCGCCATTGACGTTCACCTTGCTCATGTCGGCGTTGTACACCTGGGCCCAGGAGAGCACCACGGAGGCGAAGGCCTCGTTGATCTCGATCAGGTCGATGTCGTTCATGGTCATGCCGCTGCGCTTCAGGATCTTGGCGGTGGCGTCCACGGGGCCGTCCAGCACGTAGTAGGGGTCGGTGCCCACCACCACGTCGCTGATGATGCGGGCGCGGGGCTTGAGGCCGCGGCGCCTGGCTTCATCGGCGCTCATCCAGAGCACGGCGGCGGCGCCGTCGGAGACCTGGGAGCTGGTGCCGGCGGTGTGGATGCCGCCTTCCACCATGGTCTTCAGGCCGGCCAGGCCCTCCAGGGTGGTGGGGCGCAGGCCCTGGTCGCGGCTCACCACCTTGGTCTGGCCGGTGGGCTTGCCGTCCTCGCCCAGGATCGGGGCGGTGACCGGCACCACTTCGCGGTCGAAGCGGCCCTCGGCCCAGGCCTGGGCAGCGCGGCGCTGGGACTCGACGCCCAGGGCGTCGGCCTGGGCGCGGGTGATGCCGCGCATCTCGGCGATGCGCTCGGCGTTGATGAACTGGTTGTGGGAGAAATCGTAGGGGTAGCCCTCGGGGATGAAGTAGCCGGGGCCGTTGTAGGCGTTGGAGCCCAGGGGCACGCGGCTCATCGACTCCACGCCGCAGGCGATGCCGATGTCCAGGGAGCCGGCGGCGATGGCGTGGGAGATGGTGTTGTTGGCCACCTGGGCCGAGCCGCACTGGGCGTCGATGGTGAAGCCGCCGGTGGTGAAACCCTCGCCCATGGAGAGCCAGGTTTGGCGGATGATGTTGTTGGACTGCTCGCCGGCCTGGGTGACGCAGCCGCCGGCGATCATGTCCACGTCGGCGTAGTTGATCCCGCTGCGACGGATCAGTTCCCGGAGCGTCGCTCCCAGCAAGGCGGTGACGTGCATTCCACTGAGGTCGCCCACAATGGTCTTGCCCCGGCCAATGGGGGTTCGGCAGGCTTCGACGATGACGGCTTCAGGCATGGTGGCTCCTTTGTGTGATCTCGGAAAACGGAAAAGCGCCCGGCGGGCGTGTCGTGGCGAGTGCGGGCGGCGGACTGCCGGGCGCTCTTCGTGTGGGACGATTTTACCTTGCGGGCCTGGCGGTCCGCGGCAGCGGCGGTGAAATGCGAACCTGCTCGGCTAGGCCGTTTGCGGGCGTTTCCGGCCATTTCGGAATGGTCTCCGCGAGGCACGCGCAGCGGCCGATGCCGCGCCGATCTCGCGGCGTTCGACGCGGTCGGCGCGGCGAAAAAAACGGCCGCGGTCCGAAAGATCGCGGCCGTGCCCGAATGCGAATGGCGGATCAGACGAAGACGAAGGCCATCTCGTAGATCAGCGCGGGCTTGTCGCTGCCCACGGCGGCCAGCTCGGTCTCGGCGGTGACCTTGGTCTTGCCGTTGGCAACCTCGATGTCCTTGATCCGGCTGCGGGCGCGGATTTCGCTGTCCACCACCACGGGGTTGAGGAAGCGCAGCTTGTCGGAGCCGTAGTTCATCATGTGGCGGTAGCCGGTGACGATGGTGGAGACGTCCGGCAGGGTCTGGAAGCGGGAGAGCATGGAGAGCAGCAGGAAGCCATGGGCGATGGTCCTGCCGCCAAAGGGGCTCTGGGTCTTGCAGCGCTCCACGTCCACGTGCAGCCACATGCGGTCGCCGGAGAGGTCGGCGAACTGGTTGATCATGTCCTGGGTCACCTTTACCGCGGGGCTCCAGGCACCCAGTTCGGGGGAGATCAGTTTCTTCAGGCCTTCGGCGTCCTGATAGTGGATGGTGTCGCTCATGGCAGGCTCCAATGTCGAGTGGATGGGAAAAATGTCGGAATCGATTCTAGCAACGGCGTTCGGTGGGCCGGCTCAGGCAGCGCCGTCCATCAGCTGGCGGAAGCGCTCCCGGCTGACGTGCACGAACAGCCCCTCGGCGGAGGCGGTCATGATGCCGTTGGCCCAGATCTCGCCGGTGAGGATGTTCTTGCGGCCCTTCACCTCCTTCACCCGGCCGACCAGTTGCAGCTCGGTGCACAGCGGGGTGGGGCGGTGCATGCGGGTGGTGAGCGTGCCCGTGGGGCCGGGCTGCCCGGTCAGGCTCTGGGCGATGCCGAGGAACTGGTCGAAGATCGCGCAGACGAAACCGCCATGCACCGTGTTGGGCGGGCCTTCGTAGCGCCAGTCCAGATAGGCGCGGCCATGGGCCACGCCGTCCTCGAACCAGGTGTTGAAGGGCGGCGCCAGCGGGTTGCTCTTGCCGTCCATGGGGTTCAGCTCGTAGCCCAGTCGGCGCGAGGTGCCGTGCAGTCCGTTCTCGAAGGCCAGCCGGCCGTGCAGACTCGGGGCCTGGCCCAGGATCTCGGCCTGGCGCAGCAGCTCCGCCGCCACCGAACGCAGGGCGGCCGCGTCGCTGGTGGTGGTGACCAGCTTGCCGATCACCGCGCGGGCCGCTTCCACCGCCTCGCGGCGAGCGGCCCAGTCGTCGTTCACCGGGGCCTTCACGGCCGGGCACTCAAAGGGGTTGAAGGTATCGTCTTCTTCGCTCATGGCTGTGCTTCGCAATGGAGTTGGGAGAGAGCCCTGCTGGCGTGGACGCCGGGCTCGATGTGCTTGTTTGTGCTTGTTGTCGGGGCTCAAGCTTAATGGCATTGGCGGCCGGAATTTTATCCGGGATCGAATTGCGAACAAACCGGCGGCCGCCCCGGACTACCATTCGGCAAATCGATGGGACGCTGAATGGCGCGCCGATGTCTTGCCCGGCAAGGCTTGCCATTCATGGCCCATGCAACCGATTTTGGATTTCCACCGGAGCCGCCTCATGAACCACGCAATCCCCAAGCGCCAGATCGACTTCCGCGACATCGCCGCCCTGCAAGCCCTGGTGAGCGAGGAATATTCCCCCTGGAGCAACCCGTTCGTCGTCACCCAGCAACTCATCGACGACTTCGCCGCCCTGAGCGGCGACGACTACTGGATCCACACCGATCCCGAGAAGGCCCGCGCCCAGAGCCCGTTCGGCACCACCATCGCCCACGGCGCGCTGGTGCAGGTGCTGGCCAGTCGCTTCCACATTCCGCTGGACTGGGAGATCGTCGGCTTCAACAACATGGTGAACTACGGCTCCGACAGACTGCGCTTCCCCAGTCCGGTGCCCGCCGGCAGCGCCATCCATGCCCGCTGCCGGGTCAAGGCGGTGCAGGCGGTGAAGGCCGGCACCCAGGTGACCCTGGAAATCGCCATTCACGTCGTCGGCCAGGAGCGGCCGTCGGTGCTGAACGAGCAGGTGATTCTGTACATGTGAGGGAGGGGGCTGGCGGGATCGAAGGCTTTTCAGCGCATGCGCGAGGGAAGCTTGACGGTCTCCCCGGCCACCATGAACCTGCCGTAGCCGCGGTGGTGAAGCGTGCGCGGGTTCCTGACCTGGGCATCCACCCAGGCCGCAACCACCTCGAGCACGAAGAACGAGTATTTCCGCACCATGCCGGTGTCGACCACGCGGCATTCGAGGCTGGCGAAGCACTCGTCGATCAGCGGCGCCGACACCCGCGTCGCCGCCCGCCGCGTCAGGCCGAATTTGCCGAACTTGTCGAGCCTGGCTCCCGTCGAGTTGCCGCACCCCACCACCTGGCGCGCGATCTCCAGCGACGGGATGTTCAGCACGCATTCCTTGGTTGCGCGCAGCAGCGCGTAGGAATGGTTGCGGCTGCTGACGACGCAGCCGACCAGCGGCGGCTCGAACTCCAGCATCGTATGCCAGGACAGCACCATCGCATTGGACTGAGCGCCTTTGGCCGTGGTCAACAACAGCACGGGGCCCGGCTCCAGCAAGCCATACACCTTGGCGAGCGGAAAACGCTTCTTGGGCATGATGGATCAGCCTCCGGGAGGGGTTCGGGTGGATCGGACCTACGCGGCAACGCGCGGCGGAACGTGAAAGCGAGCGGCGCCGTTTCAAACTAGCAAACAGGGGAGGGGCCTTCAATCCTCGATTGATCGGTTTTCCGCAGTGTCGCCGATCACCACCCGTTCCTCCGCCAGCCAGAGCGGCGAGCGGGCCAGGTCCACGAAGCGCCGCTCGTCCTCGTACAGCGCCTGATGGGCCGCCGCCGCCGTTGGATCGGTGGCCATCGCCGTCAATGCGTCGGCGCTTTCCAGCCAGATTTCCGCGATGCCGTCATAGGGCTCCGGCGCCTGGCGGAAGGCCCGCAGGCTCGCCGTGACCTCCCCCGGCACGGCCGCGCTCTGCACATAACGCACGATGCCCAGCGCCTTCTGATGCTGCCGGACCAGGGGCGCATGCACCTCGCGCCAATGACGCAGAAATTCCTCATGGCTGAGCGTGGGGAGGCGGCGAACGCAGAAGGTGAGTTTGATCATGAGGGCTGGGCCGAGGGAAGGGTCAGTGTCGACTTGTCTTTGATTCTCCAATGGTGCTGGCGGTCCATCGGTCGGTTTTCAAGGTCTCTTTCGATGCAGCTCAGAGCAGTGACTGGGCGTGCTGCAGGTAATCGATCACCCGTTGCCCCACGAGGTCGATCGCCTCCACTTTCATCCCGCCGGAAGCGCCTTGCTTCATGCGGTTGTAGACGCCTTCCACGATGCAGGCCTGCTTCCACCAACTGAAGGCGGTGTACCAGTCCAGATCGTTCACGGTATGGCCGGAACGCGCCTGGTAAAGGTCGATGACGAAATCACGGTGCGGAAACAATGGGTTTCTGGTCGGCGGATCCTGGAGCCAGAACAACCGGTCGCCAGGTTCGGCCCAATAGTTGAGCGACCAGACGAAATCGGCGATGGGATCACCGATGGTGCACAGTTCCCAATCCAGCACGGCCGCCACCCGATAGCCGTCGTTCAGTATGATGTTGTCGAAACGGTAGTCGCCGTGTGCCAGTCCCGGTCTGACCGTGGTGGTCGGGATATTCTTGGACAGGGTCTCATGGAGGCTGTCGATGAGTGGGACATCGCGGCTCTTGGCCGCCTCCACCTGTTTCTTCCAGCGCGCCAACTGGCGTTCGAGATAGCCGTCGTGGCGGGCCAGGCCCGCCAGGCCGACGGCTTCCAGATCGATCTGGTGGAAGGCGATCTGGGCATCGATCAGGGATTCAGTCGCGCGCAGGCACTCCCCCGCGCTCATGCCCTCGACCGCTGCCAGGTCGCGGAGGATCAGGCCATCGACCATTTCCATGCAGTAAAAGTCGACCCCGTTCACGGCCGCGTCGTCGCAATAGGCCAGCATGGCGGGCACCGGCACGGACGAGTCGCCGAGGGCGCTCATGATGTCGTATTCGCGCCGCATGTCATGGGCGGTCGCGATGCGGGCGCGCACCGGCGGCCGGCGCAGGACGAAGCGTTTTCCGTTGCCGGCGGTGACGATGTACGTCAGGTTGGAGCCGCCGGCCGCCACCAGGTCGAACCGATAGGGGGCGGGAAGTCCATCGAGGTTCGCCGCCAGCCAGTCGGTGACGGGAGGCAGATTGATGCCCTTGATCTCGCTCATTTCACTTCAGCCTTTACCTTGGCCACGAACTCGCCGAACTTCGCCAGCGCCTTGGCCTTCTGGTCCGGGATGAATTCGGTGGGATGGCCTTCCTTGGGCGCCACGTCCTTCAATTCCAGCCGCGCCACGGTTTGCTTGTGGATCTCATCCGCGCCATCGGCGACCCGCAGGCCGCGGCCGGTCCGGTACATCTGCTCCAGGGGCATATCGCTGGAATAGCCCAACGACCCGTGAATCTGGATGGCCCGGTCAATCACCTTCAACAGGATGTTGGGCAAGGCGAATTTGGTGGCGGCGATCTCCTTTTGCGACTCCAGGCTGTGAGGGCCATGACGATCCATGGTCCAGGCCGCCTTCAGCACCAGCAGGCGCGCCATTTCGATCTCCACGTAACTCTCGGCGATCATCTCCTGGACCAACTGATGCTTGCCCAGCGGCTTGCCTTTGGTGGAGCGGGAGACTGCGCGCTCCTTCATCATTTCATAGGCACGCTTGCATTGGCCGATCACCCGCATGGCATGGTGGATGCGGCCGCCACCCAGGCGCTTTTGCGCCAGCGCAAAACCATCGCCCGGCTTGCCGATCATGTTCTCCAGCGGCACCCGGCAGTTGTCGAACTTGACTTCGGTATGGCCCCCGATGCGTACATACAGGTCGCCCGGATCGCTATGCCTGGGATGGGCCATGGTGCCGACATCCCGGATCAATTCCAGCCCCGGCGTGCCCCTGGGGACGATCACCATGCTGGCGCGCTGATGGGGCGGTGCCTGCGGGTCGGTCACCGCCATCACCACCAGAAAATCGGCCACCGAAGAATTGGAGGCGAACCATTTATGGCCATTGAGGACCCAATGGTCGCCGTCCCGGACGCAGCTGGTGGCAATGCCGGTCGGATCGGAACCCGAGGTGTTGAATTCGGTGAGCGCGAACGTCGAACGGACTTCGCCGTTCATGAGCGGATACAGCCATTTCTGCCGCTGGCTTTCGTCGGCGCCGGCGGCAATCAATTCCGCGTTGCCCGAATCCGGGGCCTGGCAGCCGAAGACCTCCGGCGCCAGATCGCAACGACCCAATATCTCATGCATCAGGGCCAGATGCATTTGCCCCCGGCCCTGTCCGCCGTCCTTTGGCGGCAAATGGGCCGCCCACAGGCCGCGATCCTTCACCTGCTGCTTGAGCGGGGCGAAGATGGCGTCCATTTGCCGCTGGGTCACATCTTCCAGCAGCAATTCCAGCGGGATGACGTTTTCGTCGATGAACTGGCGCATCCAGTCCAGTTCGGCTTGCACTTCCGGCGGCGTACAAAAATCCCAGGTCATATGCAGTCTTCAGTCGTTGTCACAAAGATGGTGTTTCCGGCGCTTGGCGAATCACGACCGCATCCGTCAGCAATTGGGCATAGTGGTTGAAGTTGGCCTTGATGTCGAAGTCTTCGGTGCCTCCAAACATGCGATACAGCCCCATCAACAGGGGTGCCAGAATCAGGTCGGCCATGATTCCGGGATCGATGTCGGTGCGCACATCGCCTTGTTCCACTCCGAACTGCAGCAGGGAGATGACCGCGTCGCGATATTTCTTGATGGCGGCGTTGTTCGCCTGCGTATCGGTGCTGCGAATCCGGGTCAGTTCGAGATAGATCACCGAGTTGACGGCGCGGTATTTGGTGAAGTGATCCGCCGCTGCCGCGAATGCTCTCTCGATGCGCTGCGCAGTCGTGCCAGGTTTGGCGCAGAGGTCGCGCAATATGCCTGGATAGATGTCCTCGAAGGGCTTGGCCAGCTCCAGTACGATGGAATCCTTGCTGGGAAAGTAATTGAAGAGGGTGGTGCGCGAGATCATCGAAGCGGCGGCGATCTGATCCATGCTCGTGTTGGCGAACCCCTGGGATTCGAACAACTTGACGCTGACGGACAGCACCGTCTCCCAAACCTGCCGCTTCTTGTGTTCACGCAGGCCCATGACCGGCTTCCCGGCCCGGCCCGGCAGTGATGTCTTTGGAGCATCGCCAATGATCGCGAGGGTGCGGTTCACAGTCTCCGTCCGAATCCGATACGTTTGAAAACCGGCAGGCACAAGCCATGTCCAGCCTGCTCCGGCCAGTCGATGCTTTTGACTGGGATACTCGCCAGTCAGCCACATCGAACGGATTCAGCTTAGCATAAAGCTGTACTTGAGTTCAAAAATAAACTCGCATACAACTCGTATGAATGGCGGGGCGCATAAACGTTACATCCCTTATTTTCGTCAGGATATGGACTTGCCGTCCGCCGTCATGGTCAGGCGGCCGTTTTCCGAGAATTCTAGGGCGATGCTCGATGAGAGGCGGTTGCCGGAGAACAGATGGGCGTACTTTGCGATGACCGCATTGATCTCGGCCTGCGAGGACGCGGCGGTGTATTCCTGCTGGAAGGGGATGGATTTGTTCATCTCCACCATGTGGGACGTGAGCGCATTGACCGTCTGCAGCTCCCGGGCCATGGTCGGGTTGTCCTCCAATGCCTGCGCGAGTTTCGGCGCATAGGGGTAGTCCGCCGGCAGCCGCATCTTCCCGTCGCTGCCGTAGGTGATGCTCGTCGGTGCCGATGGAATGCCGTTCTCGGCCAGGAACTTCGGGAAGGTCGCCGAGATATGGCCGCTCAGCGCGTCGATATTGCGCTGGCTCGGCATCAGCAGCGGCGGCAGGGTGAGATAGCCGCCGGCGGGCGGAGTGAAGTAGGCATCGATGTCCAGGGCTTGGGTACCCTGGTTGGTGTCGAAGAGCGCCTGGGTGGCGGTACCGTTCGTGGCTCCGTCCGCCTCGGCGGCGAGGCGGCTGCGTCCGGCCTGGGAAATGCTGGCTCGGTCGTCGGAACTTGCCGCCCGGTCGGTCAACGTCGCGGTTGGTTTTCGCTGGAGCGAAGAAATCGTTGGAGACAGGGTCGAGTAGGCATCGGCCGGGTGGATTTGCATGGCGGATATCTCAAGCGTTCTGCAGGAAACCGATCAGCGCCTGGAACTTCGCCTCCGCGTTGCCGCTCGGATCGACGATGCTGTGACGGAAATACTTTTCGATATTGGCGGCCGTGATGGACGTATCGATGGGGTCGTACGTCGTGCCGTTTGCCCCGCCCGCCATGTGCCCTCCCATCCGAATCAGCGCGATCTGGGAGATGCCCGCGGCGGCCTCGGTGTTTCCACTGGCCACAGCCTTGTCATACAGCGCCTTTTCCGCCGAACTGAGGTTCGCGAAAGTATTGACGAGACCCGTGGCCTTCTGCACGTAGTCCAGTTCATCGGCCGTGAGCTGTTCGGGTGGCTTGCCTTGCGCGGTGATTTCAGCAAGTCTTTTGTCGTTGGCGAACAGAAAATCCTGGTCTTCCCGACTTCTGTTTATCGGGCCCCTGGCTCTGATCTCGGCAAGCCGCGCTTCGACCGACTTGTCGTTTCCCGCTGCGGAGGAAGAAGACGAGGCTGCGAGCGCCTCCCGCGCCGCTTTGGAAATGTTGACGGTGTCGGCAATGTTTGCCGGCGATCCGGTCGGGGTTTGCCGGGGCGATGGCGTACGCGCGATCCCGGCAGTGGCGAGGAAAGCCGAAGTGGACTGAACGATCATTGCATGCCTCCATTTGCGAAGTGCGTCGGACCACGCAATTGGTATGCCACCGAGAAGTCATGGGGGCTGCGAATCGGGAGGCATGAACGGGATGCGTCCCCAGTTTTTCGGGATCTTGCTGTCCCGACATCCAGCGTACTGTACAGAACGCTGTCAATCAGTGTTTGGCAAGGTATCCGCAGCGTAGATCAATTGTCGTTGATGCTTGATTGCCAGCAGTACCACCGTGTTGTCGGAGTGAGCGTACAGCACGATATGTCGGTCAATAACGTATTCGCGCAAGCTCGGTAGTCCGGCTTGTTCGGCCAACTGCTCGACGGCTGCTGTTTTCAACCGCGTTTGTGCCGACTTTGTCCCCATGAACCGTGCTGGCCGACCACTGCCGGGCGACCACGACAGAATGGCAACCATTTCGCGTAGCTCGGATTTAAGCTTGGCCAGTCGGGCAGCAGCGGTGTCCGCATCCTGAAGCACGAAAAATGCATGCGCTCCTTCCAGATTTGCAAGAAAGTTGGGGGCAGCCTCAACCCTGGCGGTGCCGGGCAGCGTCATCAGTCAGCCAGCACAGTAGCCAGGTCGGCACTTGATACACGCCGGCCGGCCAGTAGCTCACGCAATCCGATTTCCGCCTCGGTCAGCAAAACCAGGTTGGCGTGTTCCTCTTCGAGAGCGTGGTAGTAATCGAGCTTTTTTGCATCCACGATGGCGACGTATGCCGCCCCATTTTTGGTCAGCAGCTTCTCTGAACCTGCGACCACTTCATCGGACAACTCGGTGAGTCGAGCACGAGCTTCACTGATCGGTACGATATCTTGTGCACGGTAGGGCATGAAATCATCCTTTAATTAATTCATTAACGTTAATGTAGCAGGTTGTTCCGATCAATTGCCGATGAATACAACGATGAAGTCACGCCCGGTGACAGCGGAATTTGCTCGGGTCAGGCCGTCAATCCGGAGTTTACCGAGGGCTTGAGAGAGGGAATTGTAGAAGCCGATCGGTAATCCCCTCGCTCCCGTTGGGTACCTGCCCATAACGGGCAGTCCGGCCAGTTTTTCCCCTTTACAGATGGCAACATTCCGCGCTGACAATAAGCCGCTCCCGGCGGTTGCGAGAGGAGATGACAGCATGGATCAGATGACGACGATGGGCGCCACCGAGGTGGCGGTGTTGGAGGCCCTGGTGGCGCGGCAGAAGGCCGCGCGCATCGCCGAGGGGCCGGTGAGCCTGGCGGTGCGCAAGGACCGCATCCAGCGCGCCATCAATATGCTGGTGAAGCACCGCGACGCGTTGTGCGAGGCGGTGAATGCCGACTTCGGCAACCGCCCGCGGGTGGTGACGATGATGTTCGACCTGATGGGTTCGCTCGCCTCCTTGAAGCACGCGCGCAAGGAGGTCGGCAAGTGGATGAAGCCGCAGCGGCGCAAGGGCGTGATGCCCTTCAGCCTGTTCGGCGCCAAGGGCTGGGTGGAGTACCACCCCAAGGGCGTGGTCGGCATCATGGGCACCTGGAACTACCCGATCTATACGACGATCGCGCCCCTGGCCTATGTGCTGGCGGCGGGCAACCGTTCCATCATCAAGCCTTCCGAGCTGAACCCGCGCACGGCCAACGCGCTGGCGGCGGCGGTGGCCGAGTTCTTCGATCCGTCCGAACTGGCCGTGGTGAATGGCGGACTCGAGCTGGGCCAGGCCTTCTCGGCCCAGCCCTTCGACCATCTGGTGCTCACCGGCGGCACGGCGGTGGCCAAGGCGGTGATGAAGAACGCGGCCGAGCATCTGGTGCCGCTGACCCTGGAACTGGGCGGCAAGTCGCCGGTGATCGTCGGCCGCAGCGCCGACCTCGCGCTGGCGGCGGAGCGCACCATGGTGGCCAAGGGTACCAACAGCGGCCAGATCTGCGTCAATGCCGACTACGTGTATGTGGCGAAGGAGAGCCTGGAGCCTTTCGTCGCCGCGCTGCGCGGCACCTATGACAGCCTCTATCCCGGCAGCTACGCCAGCAATCCGGACTGGGTGTCGGTGATCAACGAGCGCCACTGCGCCCGTGTCGACAGCTATGTGAGCGAAGCCGCGGCGCGCGGCGCGCGGGTGGAAACCTTCGGCGGCCCCTTCGAGGGCGCCCAGGGCAAGCGCCTGCCGCTGCGTCTGGTGATCGATCCACCCGCCGACACCGCCATCATGCAGAACGAGATCTTCGGCCCGGCGCTGGTGGTGCTCACCTACGAGCGCCTGGAGGACGCGGTGGCGGCGATCAACGCCCGGCCCCGGCCGCTGGCGCTCTACTACTTCGGCAAGGACGCGGCCGAGGAACGCTACGTGCTGGACCACACCATCTCCGGCGGCGTCAGCCTCAACGAGGTGGCGATGCATCCGGCCCTGGACGACGCGCCCTTCGGCGGCATCGGCGATTCGGGCATGGGGCACTACCACGGCCACGAGGGTTTCCTCGAATTCGCCCATGCCCGCACGGTGTACAAAGCGGGGTGGTACGATCCGCGCAAGCTGTTCGGCATGTTGCCGCCCTACAGCAAGAAGCTGGAAGCCATGATCGAGAAGTCGATCAAGCCCTGATGGCTTGACGGCGGACTCCCCCCCGGGGCCGGCACTGACCGGCCCTGCTTTTTTCTTTAACGGAAAAAACTCATGCGCAATTTTCATCGTTCCTGGCTGGTCGCGGCCAGCCTGCTGGTCCTTTCCGGCAACCTGATGGCGGCGGGGCCGACGGCTCCCCGTGCTGCCGCCGTCGATGGTGCCCGCCTCGTCGCCGCGGATCGCGAGCCCGGCAACTGGATGAGCCACGGCCGCACCTATTCCGAGCAGCGCTTCAGTCCGCTGGAGCAGATCAACGACCGGAACGTCTCCCGCCTGGGCCTGGCCTGGAGCCAGACCCTGGAATTCGAACGCGGCGTGGAGGCCACGCCGCTGATGGTCGATGGCGCGCTGTACATCACCGGCGCCTGGAGCATCGTCTATGCGTTCGACGCCGAGACCGGCAAGCCGCTGTGGAAGTACGATCCCAAGGTGGATCGCGCCATGGTCGGCAACACCTGCTGCGGCCCGGTCAACCGCGGCGTCGCGGTGTGGCAGGGCAAAGTGTATGTGGGCACCCTGGACGGGCGCCTGGTGGCCATCGACGCGGCCACCGGCAAGAAGACCTGGGAGACCCTGACCGTCGATCCGAAGCGTCCCTACAGCATCACCGGCGCGCCGCGCGTGGTGAAGGGCAAGGTGCTGATCGGCAACGGCGGCGCCGACATGGGCGTGCGTGGCTACGTCTCCGCCTACGATGCCAGGAGCGGCAAGCTGGTGTGGCGCTTCTACACGGTGCCGGGCGATCCGTCCAAGCCCTTCGAGAACAAGGCGATGGAAATGGCCGCCAAGACCTGGCGCGGCGACCAGTGGTGGACCTGGGGCGGCGGCGGCACGGTGTGGGACGCCATGTCCTACGACCCGGAGTTGGACCTGCTCTACATCGGCGTCGGCAACGCGGCCACCTGGCCGCGCGATTTGCGCAGCCCCGGCGGCGGCGACAATCTGTTCCTTTCCTCCATCGTCGCGCTCAAGCCGGAAAGCGGCGAATACGTCTGGCACTACCAGCTCGCGCCCGGTGAGCAATGGGACTATCCGGCCACCACGCAGATGGTGCTGGCCGACCTGATGTTCCAGGGCGAAATGCGGAAAGTGCTGGTCCAGGCGCCCAAGCACGGCTTCGTCTTCGTGCTCGACCGCACCAACGGCAAGCTGTTGTCGGCCGAGAAGTTCACCCAGGTGAACTGGGCGAGCCATTACGACCTCGCCACCGGCCGGCCGGTGGAGAATCCGGTGGCGGACTATGCCAAGGCCGAGAAGCCGGCGCTGCAATACCCCGGTCCGCTGGGTGGCCACAACTGGAACCCGATGTCCTTCAATCCGAAGCTGGGCCTGCTGTATTTCGGCGAACTGCAGATGCCCAATTTCTACGTCATGGACCGCAACGCCAAGTACCGGGAGCGCAACCGGCGCTGGAACACCGGTCTGGACATGGCGCCCTGGGTCACCGACCCCTCCCTGGGCGGCGAGGTGGCGAAGCACGTGCGCGGCTCGCTGATCGCCTGGGACGTCGCCGCCGGCAGGAAAGCCTGGCAGGTGGAGCAGTTGATGCCGACCAACGGCGGCACCCTGGCCACGGCCGGCAACCTGGTGTTCCATGGCACCAGCGACGGGCGGCTGGTGGCCTATAGCGCCGACAAGGGCGAGAAGCTGTGGGAATACCGCACCGTCTCGGCCATCATGGGCGGGCCGATCGCCTACCGCATCAAGGGCCGGCAGTACATCGCCACCGGCATCGGCTGGGGCGGCGGCCACGCCACGGGCTTTCCCGACGGTGCCACGGCGCAGGGCCTGAAGAACGTCAATCGGGTAGTGGTGTTCGCCCTCGACGGCAAGGCCCGGTTGCCGGCCGTGCCGCGCCTGGAGCAGACGATCGATCCGCCGCCGGCCACCGCTTCGATGGAGCAGATCGTCCGCGGCGGCGTGCTCTACATGAACCACTGCGGCGTCTGCCACGGCTCCGGCACCGGCGGCGTGCCGAACCTGGACGCGATGACGCCGCAGACCCGCCGGGAGTTCATGGGCATCGTGCTGGGCGGCGCGCGCCAGGACAAGGGAATGCCGGCGTTCCACGAGCAACTGAGCGCGGAGGAGGTGCTGGCGATCCAGGACTTCCTGGTGGCGCGGGCCAACATGACCAAGGCGGCGCAGCAAAAGGGACGGTAAGCATGGCGATGCAGAGCAATGACGACGCCCTGCGCTTCGACGGCCAGGTGATCGCGATCACCGGCGCCGGCAACGGTCTGGGGCGCAGCCATGCGCTGCTGCTGGCGAGCCGCGGCGCGCGGGTGGTGGTGAACGACCCGGCGCGGGACGCGGCGGGCAGCAGCGCCGCCGAGCAGGTGGTGGCGGAAATCCGCGCCGCCGGCGGCGTGGCCTGCGCCAGTCTGGATTCGGTGCTGGAGGGCGAGCGCATCGTCGAGGCCGCCCTGGACGCCTTCGGCCGCATCGACGGCGTGATCAACAACGCCGGCTTCATCCGCGACCGCGCCTTCCACAACCTGAGCGACGCCGAGTGGCAGGCCGTGGTCGACGTGCATCTGCAAGGGGCCTACCGCGTGACCCACGCCGCCTGGCCCCATCTGCGGCAACAGAACTACGGCCGGGTGCTGTTCACGGTCTCGGCCGCCGGCATCTACGGCAATTTCGGCCAGGCCAATTACGGCAGCGCCAAGCTGGCGCTCTACGGCCTCGCCCGCACGCTGGCGGTGGAAGGCGCACGCCACAACATCCGCGTCAATGCCGTCGCGCCGATCGCCGCCTCGCAGATGATGGGCGCGCGCATGCCCGAGTCCTGGCAGGCGCGCATGACCCCGGAGGCGGTGAGCCCCGTGGTGGCCTGGCTGTGCCACGCCGACTGTCCGGAAACCGGCGGTCTGTTCGAGGCCGGCGGCGGCTGGTTCGCCAAGCTGCGCTGGGAGCGCAGCGCCGGCGCCACCATCGGCGATCACGCACCCCTGACTCCGGAAGCAGTGGCCCGCCAATGGGCGGTGGCGACGTCCTTCGCCGCCGCCGATCATCCCGCCGACGTGACCGAGGCCGGTACGATCATGTTCCAGCGCCTGGGGCTCGTTCCCGGCTGAACGTTGAATCCTGAAAGAGTAGTTGACCACGGGTTCGAACCGAGGCTTTAAGGATGAAATATTTCGAAGACATCGCCGTGGGTCAGGCGCTCACCTATCCCGGCCGCCATGAGGTGACGGCGGCGGAGATCATCCGCATCGCCGCCGAGTGGGATCCGCAGCCCTTCCATCTGGACGAGGAAGCCGCCAGGCTGTCCATCTTCGGCGGGCTGGTGGCCTCCAGCGTGCATCTGTTCGCCATCACCAGCAAGCTTTGTCATTCCGATCCCGAGAAATGGGCGACGGTGAGCGCGCTGGGCATGCGGGAGATCAGGAGCCATGCGCCGGCCCGGCCCGGCGATCGGCTGGAAGTCCGCTCCATCTGCCTGGACAAGCGGCCCTCCGCTTCGCGCCCCGGCCTGGGCGTGGTCGAGTTCGAAGTGCAGCTCCTGAACCAGAAGGGCGAGGTGCTGTACGCCTACGTCAGCGCCGTCCTGCTGCGGATGCGCGGGCAGGGCGACTGAGGTTCATGCGATCGCCATGCAGCCGGGGGCTGCACGGGCGGGCGGTCACCCGGTCCATGTATCATCGTCGGACCTAACGCTCATGGAAGCCAATTTTCCGCCCCGGCGCATGAAATACGCGAAGAGCAAGAAGGCCCTCCCCCTCCCGGCCTCCCCCTCTCCGGGGGAGGTGACGGCATTGGCTCGCTGCGCTCGAAGTCGCCACACGCTCCGTTTTTGCATTCTTTCACGCTAATTCGAAGAAGCTCCGCCATGAACCAAGTCATCAATTTCTACCGCAAGCAGCCCGCCGGAATCAGCGTCAACGGCGAATCGATTTCAGCCGAGGCGATCGATGCCGTCGCCGAGCAGTTCGCCGATGCGCCCGAGCCCCGCGAGGCGGCGGCCCGGGCGCTGGTGGTGCGGACATTGTTGCGGCAGCAGGCGATTCGGCAGGGGATCGAGGCGGACGATGAAGAAGGTGCGCTGGAGCGCCTGATCGAGCAGGAAGTGCCGGCGTCGGAAGTCTCCGATGCGGAGGTGCGGCGCTATTTCGAGGCCAACCGGGACAAGTTCCGCAGCGGCGATTTGTTCGAGGTGCGCCATATTCTGTTCGAACTCGCGCCGGACGACGACAAGACCGAACTGGCGCGCAAGGCGGACGCGGTGCTGCTCGCACTGAAGAACGATCCGGAGGCTTTCGAACGCATCGCCCGCGAGCAGTCCGCCTGCTCCAGCGCCGCGCTGGGCGGCTCGTTGGGCCAGATCACCCGCGACGCCGTGGTGCCTGAATTCTGGTCGGCGCTGGTGGGGCAGGGCAAGCCGGGCTTGCTGCCGCATCCCGTGGAAAGCCGCTTCGGCCTGCACATCATCCGGATCGACCGCTGCGCGCTGGGGGAGGCATTGCCCTTCGAGGCCGTGGAAAAACGCATTCGTCCTTTCCTGGCCGCGCGCCTGGAGCAGGTGAGCTACCAGCGCTATATCGCCCGCCTGATCGAAGCGGCGCAGATCGTCGGTATCGATCTCGGTGAGGATGTGACGCTCGGCACCGGCCACGGCTTGCCGAGCGAATAGTCCGGATCACCGGCAGTTCGGCCGGGTCCGAGGTGGCCCGGCCACCGGCGTGCCGGGAAAGCGAGGGGGAAGCCCGTATAATTCGGGCTCCGGTCCGTTTCCCCTATTTCCCTCCCCTTTTCCGTCATGCCCCAAGTGCTTTCCCTGCGCGGCACCGCCGCTTTTTCCGCTTCCCGCCTTTCCCGTCTGCAGGAACAGGCCCGTGCCGCGGTGTCCGGCCTCTCCGGGTTGCAGGCCGAGCACTGGTATTTCGTCGAGAGCGAAGGCGCCCTGGAAGGCGATGAACTGGCCCGCCTGAAGGATCTGCTGGGCATTCCCGCCGCGCTGCCGGCGGAACCCAAGGGTGAACTGCTGCTGGTGACGCCGCGCCTGGGCACGATTTCGCCCTGGGCTTCCAAGGCCACCGACATCGCCCGCAACTGCGGCTTCGCCGGTATCAAGCGCATCGAGCGCGGCATCGCTTTCCATGCACAGGGCAAGAAGCTGGATCGCACTGCCCTGGCGGCCAAACTCCATGACCGGATGACCGAATCGGTGCTGGCCTCGGCCGAGGAAGCCCTGGCGCTGTTCCATCACGTGGCGCCCCAGCCGCTGACCACGGTGGACCTGCTGGCCCGGGGCCGTGCGGCCCTGGCGGCGGCCAATGGCGAACTGGGCCTGGCCCTGTCGGACGACGAGATCGACTATCTGGTGGAGAACTTCACCAAGGCCGGGCGCAATCCCACGGACGTGGAACTGATGATGTTCGCCCAGGCCAACTCCGAGCACTGCCGGCACAAGATCTTCAACGCTTCCTGGACCGTGGACGGGGAGGACCAGCCCCATTCCCTGTTCGGCATGATCCGCGAGACCCACAAGGCCCACCCCGAAGGCACGGTGGTGGCCTATTCCGACAACGCCGCGGTGATCGAGGGGGCGAAGGTCAAGCGTTTCTACCCGGACGGCCAGGGCCAATACCGCTGGCAGGAAGAGACCACCCACATCCTGGCCAAGGTGGAGACCCACAACCACCCGACCGCGATCTCCCCCTTCCCGGGCGCCGCCACCGGCTCCGGCGGCGAGATCCGCGACGAGGGGGCGACGGGGCGCGGCTCCAAGCCCAAGGCCGGCTTGTGCGGTTTTTCCGTCTCCGACCTCAACATTCCCGGCCATGTCCAGCCCTGGGAGTCGCAATACGGCAAGCCCGAGCGCATCGCCTCGGCGCTGGACATCATGATCGAAGGCCCCATCGGCGCGGCGGCCTTCAACAACGAATTCGGCCGTCCCAACCTGGCGGGCTATTTCCGCACCTTCGAGCAGGCCTTCAACGGCGAGGTGCGCGGCTACCACAAGCCCATCATGATCGCCGGCGGCGTCGGCAACATCCAGGCCGAACAGTCCTTCAAGATTCCGTTCCCGGCCGGTACCCTGCTGATCCAGCTGGGCGGGCCGGGGATGCTGATCGGTCTGGGCGGCGGCGCCGCTTCCTCGATGGCTACCGGCACCAACACCGCCGACCTGGACTTCGCCTCGGTGCAGCGCGGCAACCCGGAAATCCAGCGCCGCGCCCAGGAGGTGATCGACAGGTGCTGGCAGATGGGGGCGAACAACCCGGTGCTGGCCATCCATGACGTCGGCGCCGGCGGCATTTCCAACGCCATGCCGGAACTGGCCCACGACGCCGGCCGCGGCGCCCATTTCGACCTGCGCGCCGTGCCCAGCGAGGAGCCGGGCATGTCGCCGCGGGAGATCTGGAGCAACGAGGCCCAGGAGCGCTACGTGCTGGCCGTCGCCCCGGAGCGCCTGGACGAGTTCCGCGCCCTGTGCGAGCGCGAGCGCTGCCCCTTCGCGGTGCTGGGCAGCGCCACCGACGACGGCCAGCTGATCGTCAAGGACGACCATTTCGGCAACCGGCCGGTGGACATGGCGATGGAAGTGCTGCTGGGCAAGCCGCCCCGCATGCACCGCGACGCCCGTCGCGCCCGGCCGGCCGGCGCGGCCCTGGACATCGAACAGGCGGACCTCTGGGAGGCCGTCTCCCGCGTGCTGCGCCTGCCCGCCGTGGCCTCGAAGAACTTTCTCATCACCATCGGCGACCGCAGCGTCGGCGGCCTCACCGCCCGCGACCAGATGGTCGGCCCCTGGCAGGTGCCGGTGGCCGACGTGGCGGTGACCGCGATGGGCTTCGACACGGTGCTGGGCGAGGCTTTCGCCATGGGCGAGCGTACGCCGCTGGCGCTGCTCGACGGCCCGGCCTCGGGCCGCATGGCGGTGGGCGAGGCGATCACCAACATCGCCGCCGCCGACATTGGCGCGATCGGCAGGATCAAGCTCTCCGCCAACTGGATGGCCGCCGCCGGCCACGGCCATGAGGATGCGATCCTGTTCGACACCGTGAAGGCCGTGGGCCTGGAATTCTGCCCGGCCCTGGGCGTGGCGATCCCGGTGGGCAAGGATTCGCTGTCCATGCGTACCAAGTGGGAGGCGGACGGCAGCGCCAAGCAGGTCACCGCGCCGGTGTCGCTGATCGTCACCGCCTTCGCCCCCTGCGCCGACATCCGCAGGACCCTCACGCCCCAACTGCGGGACGACAAGGACGTGGGAGAGACCGAGCTGGTGCTGATCGATCTCGGCCAAGGCCAGAACCGCCTGGGCGGCTCCGCCCTGGCCCAGGTGTATGGCGTGTCCGGCGATGCCGCGCCGGATGTGGACGCGGCTTCCCTCAAAGCCTTCTTCGAGGCGATCCAGGCGCTGAACCGGGACGGCAAGCTCCTGGCCTATCACGACCGTTCCGACGGCGGCCTGTTCGCCACGGTCTGCGAAATGGCCTTCGCCGCCCGCATCGGCGTGTCGCTGAACCTGGATACGCTGTGCTACGACCCGCTGATGAACGACGTGGACGGCATCGAACGGGCGCCGCAGATCGTCGAGGGCCGCATGCGCGACCGCCTGATCGGCGCCCTGTTCAACGAGGAACTGGGGGCCGTGGTGCAGATCCGCCGCGCCGACCGCAGCGCCGTGATGGACGCACTGCGGGCCGCGGGCCTGGGCAAGTGCAGCCACATCGTCGGCTCCCCCAACACTTTCGGCGAGGTGCGCGTCTGGCGCAACGCCAAGCAGGCTTTTGGTGCGCCGATCGCCGAGATCCAGCGCGCCTGGAGCGAGGTGAGCCACCAGATCGCCCGCCTGCGCGACGACCCCGCCTGTGCCCAGGAGGAGTTCGACGCCCTCAACGACGCCGCCGATCCAGGGCTCTCCTGCCAGTTGAGCTTCGATCCGGCCCAGGACGTGGCTGCGCCGTTCATCGCCAGCGGCGTGCGGCCCCGCATGGCGATTCTGCGCGAACAGGGCGTGAACGGCCACGTGGAAATGGCCGCCGCCTTCGACCGCGCCGGCTTCGACGCGGTGGACGTGCATATGTCCGACCTCCAGGCCGGCCGCGTGCGGCTCGCCGATTTCAAGGGTCTGGCGGCCTGCGGCGGCTTCTCCTACGGTGACGTGCTGGGGGCCGGCCAGGGCTGGGCCAAGTCCATTCTCTTCAACAGCCGGCTGAAGGACGAATTCGCCACCTTCTTCCAGCGCCCCGACAGCTTCGCCCTGGGCGTCTGCAACGGCTGCCAGATGATGAGCAACCTGGCGTCCATCATCCCCGGCGCCGAGGACTGGCCCACCTTCCACCGCAACCGCAGCGAGCAGTTCGAGGCCCGCTTCGTCATGGTGGAGATTCCCGATTCGCCTTCCATCTTCCTGGCCGGCATGGGCGGCTCGCGCCTGCCGGTGGTGGTCTCCCACGGCGAGGGCCGCGCGGTGTTCGCCGGCGATGCCCAGGAACGGGCGCGGGTGGCGCTGCGCTACGTGGACAACCGGGGCGCGGTGGCCGCGACCTACCCGGCCAACCCCAACGGTTCGCCGGCCGGCATCACCGGCGTCACCACCGCCGACGGCCGCTTCACCATCATGATGCCGCACCCGGAGCGCATCTTCCGCACCGCCCAGATGAGCTGGGCGCCGCTCGGCCTGGGCGAGGACGGCCCCTGGCTCACCATGTTCCGCAATGCGCGGAAGTGGGTGGGGTAGGCTGGGCTCGCCCCCCCTTCGGATTCTCCCTCTTCGCCTCGGGATGCCCGTACGTCATTCCGGCCTGCGCCGGAATGATGGGAAATGTGTGCATCCGACAGCCTTCAAGGGAAGGAACCGGTGCGTGGCCGTTCATTCGTTTGTCCTGGGCGACCGGGCCGATTGGCCAAGGCGGGGCGATGCGTACGATAATCCGTTCCGCGCGAGTCCGCGCCGCAACCTTTCAGTAATGCCATGGTCGCCGTCGTTCATTCCTTTTCCGATCAGCACTCCGCCGAGGAGATTTTCGCCCTGGCCGCTGTCGGCCTGGACGCGGCGGAGGCGGCGCGTCTGCGGAACGCCTTCGAGTTCGCCCGGGAGACCTATGGCGAGCGCCTCCTGAGCACCGGGGAGCCCGTATTTCCCCACGCGGCGGCGATGGCGGTGATCCTGGCCGGGCTCGATCTCGACCTGGATACCCGGATCGCCGCCTTGCTGTTCGACGTTCCCGACGATCTGGCCGACTACGAAGCCGTGCTGGAGCCGCGCTTCGGCGCCGAGTCGGTGCGCCTGGTGCGCGGCCTGCACCGCCTGGCGCCTTTGCACCTCCTCATCCGCAGCCATGCCGGCGGCGCCGAGATGCAGTCGCAGACCGAGATTCTGCGCAAGATGCTGCTGGCGATGGTGGAAGACATCCGCGTGGTGCTGTTGCGCCTAGCGTCCCGCACCCAGACGCTGCGTTGGCTGACCGACCAGGACACGCCGGAGCGGCCGGACATCGCCCGGGAGAGCCTGGAGATCTACGCGCCGCTGGCCAACCGGCTTGGCGTCTGGCAGTTCAAGTGGGAACTGGAGGATCTGTCCTTCCGCTTCCTCCAGCCGGCCACCTACAAGCGCATCGCCAAGATGCTGGAGGAGCGCCGGGTCGAGCGCGAGAGCTTCATCGCTGCCGCCGTGGCGCGGCTCAAGGCCGAGCTGACGGCGATCGGCATCGAGGCCGAGGTGTATGGCCGGCCCAAGCACATCTACAGCATCTGGAACAAGATGCGCGCCAAGGGCCTGGACTTCTCCCAGGTCTATGACGTGCGGGCGCTGCGCATCATCGTCGGCGAGGTGAAGGACTGCTATACCGCGCTGGGCCTGGTGCATCAGCACTGGCAGCCGATCCACGGCGAGTTCGACGATTACATCTCGCACCCCAAGGGCAACGACTACCGCTCGCTGCACACCGCCGTGGAGGCGGAGGACGGCCGCGCCGTGGAAGTGCAGATCCGCACCCGCGAGATGCACCAGCACGCCGAACTGGGCGTGGCGGCCCACTGGCGCTACAAGGAGGCGAGCTTCGCCAAGGGCTCGGCGGCCAAGGCCGATTCCGCCTACGACGACAAGATCGCCCTGCTGCGCCGGTTGCTGACCTGGCGCGACGAGGTGACCGATTCCAGCCAGTGGCTGGAGCAGTTCAAGCGCGCGGCCCTGGACGACACGATCTACGTGCTGACGCCGCAGGGGCGGGTGATCGATCTGCCGCGCGGCGCCACGCCCCTGGATTTCGCCTACCGGCTGCACTCCGATCTGGGCCACCGCTGCCGGGGCGCCCGCGTGGACGGCCAGTTGCTGCCCCTCAACACGCCTTTGCAGAACGGCCAGCGGGTCGAGATCGTCGCCGCCAAGAGCGGCGGACCGTCGCGCGACTGGCTCAATCCGAGCCAGGGCTATCTGGCGACGCCGGGGGCGCGGCGCAAGGTCAAGCAATGGTTCGCCGCCCAGGACGCGGCGGAACTGCTGGCCCAGGGCCGCGCCTTCGTCACCAGGGAGTTGCAGCGGGAAGGGCAGAGCCAGGCCAATCTGGAGGAACTGGCGCGCAAGCTGGGCTTCCGCGATGTGGATGCGATGTTCCTGGCGGCGGCGCACAACGAACTGGGGCCGCGGGCGATCCAGGTGGCCTTGCAGGGCGCGCCGCAGGCATTGGAGGTGGAGCCGGAGATCGTCACCCGGCGCAGCAAGGCCGCCGATTCCAAGGTGCTGATCGTCGGCGTGGACAAGCTGCTGACGCAGTTGGGGCGCTGCTGCAAGCCGGTGCCTCCGGATGCGATCCAGGGCTTCGTCACCCGCGGCAAGGGCGTCTCCATCCATCGCCTCGAATGCAGCAATTTCCGCAACATGGCGGCCCGCAACCCGGAGCGGGTGATCTCCGCCGAATGGGGCGCGGCCCAGGAAGGCGCGCTCTACGCGATCGACATCGCCGTCGAGGCCGCCGACCGCCAGGGCCTGCTGCGCGACATCTCGGATGTGCTGTCGAAGGAAAAGGTCAACGTCACGGCGGTGAAGACCCTGTCCCGCAGCGGCGCGGCGCGCATGGCCTTCACCATGGAACTGAGCGGCACCGCGCGCCTGCCGCGGCTTTTCGCGTTGTTGCGGGAAGTGCCGGGCGTGGTTTCGGTGCAGCGGGTCTGATAAAGGGCTTGCCCCCCTTCGCCCCCCTCCGGGGGGGTCGACAAGGCTCGCCGCACTCGGATGTTTGGGGGAACTTCGTAGGTGCCCGACGCGTTGCGGCTGGCGCCGCGTGCCGCTTTTCCTTGCGGCGGCGCGGCGGAAAAGCTCGTTTTTCCCGCTAAGCGATGGAGCCCAGTTCGGCAAGCAGCAGCTCCTGGGCGGAGACCCGCTTGCGCTTGCTGGCCTGGAGGCGGTAGTCGCCGTTGGCGTCCATTTCCCAGGACTGGCAGTTGTCCACCAGGTAGGCGCGCAGGCCCTCCTTGAGCACGCGGCGCTTGAGCTTCGGATCCAGGATCGGGAAGGCGGTTTCGATGCGGCGGAAGAAGTTCCGGTCCATCCAGTCGGCGCTGGACAGGTAGAGCAGGTCGGCGCCGTCGGCGAGGAAATAGAAAATCCGGTGGTGCTCGAGGAAGCGGCCGATCAGGGAGCGCACGCGGATGTTTTCCGACAGGCCCTTGACGCCCGGACGCAGGGCGCAGGCGCCGCGCACGATCAGGTCCACCTTGACGCCGGCGCGCGAGGCCGCATAGAGGGCCTCGATGACGGCCGGTTCCTGCAGGGAGTTCATCTTGGCGATGATTTTTGCCGCCTTGCCGGCCTGGGCGAGCGCGGTTTCGCGCTGGATCGCCTGGAGGATGTTGGCGTGCAGGGTGAACGGCGACTGCCACAGGTGGGTGAGCGGCAGGGCCTTGCCCATGCCGGTGAGCTGCTTGAAGACTTCGTTGACGTCCTCGCCGATCTCCGGCTGGCAGGTCATCAGGCCGAAGTCGGTGTACAGCCGCGTGGTGCGGGGATGGTAGTTGCCGGTGCCGAGATGGACGTAGCGGCGGAAGCCGTGTTCCTCACGGCGCAGCACCAGCAGCATTTTGGCGTGGGTCTTGTAGCCGAAGACACCGTAGACCACATGGGCGCCGACCTCCTCCAGCCGGTTGGCGATGTCGAGGTTGGCCTCCTCGTCGAAGCGGGCCATCAATTCGACCACCACGCTGACTTCCTTGCCCTGCCGCGCCGCCCGCAGCAGGTGCTCCATCAGCACGGAGTCGATGCCGGTGCGGTACAGCGTCATCTTGATCGCCACCACCTGGGGATCGTCGGCGGCCTGTTGCAGCATCTGCACCACCGGGGCGAAGGACTGGAAGGGGTGGTGCAGCAGGATGTCCTGCTTGCGGATGCTGGCGAAGATGTCGTAGCGCTTGGTCAGCACCTTGGGCAGTCCGGGGGTGAAGGCGGGATATTTGAGGTGGGGCAGGTCCACCTGGTCCGGCACCGACATCAGCCGCACCAGGTTGACGATGCCGGGCATGCGATAGAGATCGCCGTCGCCCAGGCCGAACTGGGCCAGGAGGAAATCCGCCAGCACTTCGGGGCAGTCCTGGGTGATCTCCAGGCGCACCGCGTCGCCGAAGTGGCGCTGGGGCAGTTCGCCCTGCAGCGCCGTGCGCAGGTTCTTGATCTCCTCCTCGTCCACGAACAGGTCGGAGTTGCGGGTGACGCGGAACTGGTGGCTGCCCAGCACGTTCATGCCGGGGAAGAGTTCCGCCACATGCTCGTGCAGTATCGACGAAAGGAAGATGAAGCCGTGATCCACGCCGCACAGGGCGCGCGGCAGGCGGATCACGCGCGGCAGGGCGCGCGGCGCCTGGACGATGGCCGCGCCGCCGGTGCGGCCGTAGTCGTCCTTGCCCTCCAGCTCGACGGCGAAGTTCAGGCTCTTGTTGAGCACGCGGGGGAATGGGTGGGCCGGGTCGAGGCCGATGGGCGTGAGCACCGGCATGACCTCGCGCAGGAAGTAGTCCTTGATCCAGGCGCGCATCCCATTGCCCCATTCGCGGCGGCGATAGAAGACGATGCCCTCGTTGCGCAGCTTGGGCAGGATCTCGTCGTTGAGCAGCGCGTATTGCTCGGCGATCAGCGCATGGGTCTGCAGGCCGATGCGGCGGAACACCTCCTGCGGCGGCAGGCCGTCGGGACCGGGGATGGTGCTGTTGAGCTTGATCTGCTCCTTGACGCCGGCGACCCGGACCTCGAAGAACTCGTCCAGGTTGCTCGAAACGATGCACAGGAAGCGCAGGCGCTCCAGCAAGGGCGCCTGCCGGTCGGCCGCCTGGGCCAGCACCCGCCGGTTGAAGGCGAGCAGGGCCAGCTCCCGGTTGATGAAGTGTTCCGATGGAAAGAAATTGAGATGGGCCTGGGTGGCGTTCATGGTCTTGCGCTTGTCCGCGGAGCGGGTTCGACTAGAAGTCATGATTTTCTTTCAGTCGTGTTACGGAACCATGAATATGGGGCGCCAGTGCCCCGGCAACGGACGATCCGCCGGGCCCCGTGTGGTCGAGGGCCGGGCGGATGCGGGCGTCGTCAGCTTTTCAGCACGGTGGCGATGGCATTGGCCACGTGGTCGATGTTGCGGGTGTTGAGCGCGGCCAGGCAGATGCGGCCGGTGGATACCGCGTAGATGCCGAACTCGTCCTTCAATCGCTCCACCTGCCGGGCGGACAGGCCGGTGTAGGAGAACATGCCGCGCTGGCGGGCGACGAAGGCGAAGTCGTGGCCCTGGGCCTTGAGCTTGTCCACCAGGGCGATGCGCATCGCGCGGATGCGCTCGCGCATGCCGGCCAGCTCGTCTTCCCACTGCTGGCGCAGCTCGGGGTTGGAGAGCACCGCCGCGACGATGGCGCCGCCGTGGGTCGGCGGGTTGGAGTAGTTGGTGCGGACCACGCGCTTGACCTGGGACAGCACCCGCGCTGCTTCCTCCCTGGAGGCGGTGACGATCGACAGGGCGCCGACCCGCTCGCCGTACAGGGAGAAGGACTTGGAGAAGGAACTGGAGACGAAGTATTGCAGGCCGGAGGCGGCGAACAGCTTCAGCGCCACGGCGTCGGCGTCGATGCCATCGGCAAAGCCCTGGTAGGCCATGTCGATGAAGGCGATCAGGTTCCTGGCCTTGATCAGCGCCACCACTTCCTGCCACTGGGCGTCGGTCAGATCGGCGCCGGTGGGGTTGTGGCAGCAGGCGTGCAGCAAGACGATGGAGTTGGGCGCCATGGCGTCGAGCGAAGCCTTCACCGCATCGAAGTTCACGCCCTTGGTGGCCGCATCGTAGTAGGCGTAGGTGCCCACCTCGAAGCCAGCGGACTCGAACAGGGCGCGGTGGTTCTCCCAGCTCGGGTCGCTGATGTAGACCTTGGCCGCGGGTACCAGCCGCTTCAGGTAGTCGGCGCCGATCTTGAGCGCGCCGGTGCCGCCCAGGGCCTCGACGGTCACCACCTGGCCGTTGGCCAGCAGCGGGGAGTCCTTGCCGAACACCAGGTTCTGCACCGCCTGGTTGTAGGCGGCCAGGCCCTCGATGGGCTGGTAGCCGCGCGCCGGCATGGCGTCGAGGCGGGCCTTCTCGGCGGCCTTGACGGCGGCCAGGAGCGGCAGCTTGCCGTCGTCGTCGTAATAGACGCCGACGCCCAGGTTGACCTTGTCGGCGCGGCTGTCGGCATTGAAGGCTTCGGTGATGCCCAGGATGGGATCGCGGGGGGCCATTTCCACCGCGGCGAAAATCGAAGATGACATGGGGGAACTCCAGGTAAGAAACTGCCGATTCCAGGTTGGGCGGCATCCTGGGGAGGTTCTTGATATTTCCCCGATTTTTCCGCTTCCCGGCTCAGGCTTCCATGATACCTGAAGGCACCGCCGTCCCTCGCTCCGCGCCGTTCGGGTTTGAGGTCGGCGGACCTTTTCCGGTATCATGCGGCTTTCCCGCTGTCGCACTTTCCATGGCCAAATTCGTCTTCGTCACCGGCGGTGTCGTGTCCTCTCTGGGTAAAGGCATCGCCGCCGCCTCGCTGGGGGCCATTCTCGAGTCCCGTGGCATCAAGGTCACTCATCTCAAGCTCGATCCCTACATCAACGTCGATCCCGGCACCATGAGCCCGTTCCAGCACGGGGAGGTGTTCGTCACCGAGGACGGCGCCGAGACCGACCTGGATCTTGGGCACTACGAGCGCTTCACCAGCGCCAAGATGAGCAAGCGCAACAACTTCACCACCGGCCAGGTCTATGAGACGGTGATCAAGAAGGAGCGCCGCGGCGAGTATCTGGGCAAGACCGTGCAGGTCATTCCCCACATCACCGACCAGATCAAGGCCAACATCAAGGCAGGCGCCGAGGGGGCCGACGTGGCCATCATCGAGGTGGGCGGCACCGTCGGCGACATCGAGTCGCTGCCGTTCCTCGAGGCCATCCGCCAGATGGGGATCGAGGAAGGCCGGAACAACGCCTGCTACCTGCACCTGACTCTGCTGCCCTACATCCCCACCGCCGGGGAACTGAAGACCAAGCCGACCCAGCACTCGGTCAAGGAACTGCGCGAGATCGGCATCCAGCCCGACGTGCTGCTGTGCCGCGCCGACCGGCCAGTGCCCGAGGACGAGAAGCGCAAGATCGCCCTGTTCACCAACGTGCAGTCCGAGGCGGTGATCTCCGTGATGGATGCGGACAGCATCTACAAGATCCCGGCCATGCTGCACGACCAGATGCTCGACGAGATCGTCTGCCACAAGCTGGGCATCCTGGCCAAGGCCGCCGATCTGTCGATCTGGAAAAAGCTGGTGGATGCGCTGGAGCATCCGGAGCACACGGTGGATATCGCCTTCGTCGGCAAGTACGTCGATCTCACCGAGTCCTACAAGTCCCTGATCGAGGCGCTGAAGCACGCCGGCCTGCACACCCGCAGCCGGGTCAACATCCATTACATCGACGCCGAGGAGATCGAGCGCAACGGCGCCGAGACGCTCAAGTCGATGGACGCCATCCTGGTTCCCGGCGGCTTCGGCCGGCGCGGCACCGAGGGCAAGATCGCCGCGATCCGCTACGCGCGGGAGAACAGGATTCCCTACCTCGGCATCTGCCTGGGGATGCAGTTGGCCACCATCGAGTTCGCCCGCCATGTGGCCGGGCTGGAGGGCGCCAACAGCACCGAGTTCGATCCGGACACGCCGCACCCGGTGGTGGCGCTGATCAATGAGTGGATGGATCGCGAAGGCCAGGTGGAAAAGCGTAGCGCCGACTCCGACCTGGGCGGCACCATGCGCCTGGGCGCCCAGTGCTGCCCGATCAAGCCGGGCACGCGCGCCAGCGGGATCTATGGCGCCGAAGTGAATGAGCGCCATCGTCACCGCTACGAGGTGAACAACATCTACGTGCCGAAGCTGGAGGCGGCCGGCATGGTGATCTCGGCCCGTACGCCGAGCGAGGATCTGCCGGAGATGATGGAACTGCCGGCCGAGGTACATCCCTGGTTCGTCGGCGTCCAGTTCCATCCGGAATTCACCAGCAATCCCCGCAACGGCCATCCGCTGTTTACCGCCTTTGTTTCGGCGGCCCTGGCCCAGCGCAGCGGCAAGGCGGCGGGCTGACCATGCGTCTGTGCGATTTCGAGGTGGGGCTGGAACATCCGCTGTTCCTAATCGCCGGCCCCTGCGTGATCGAGTCGCGGCAGATGGCCCTGGACATCGCCGGCCGGATGAAGGGGACCTGCGCCGCGCTGGGCATGCCCTACATCTTCAAGGCCTCCTACGACAAGGCCAACCGCAGCTCCTCCGCCTCCTTTCGCGGCCTGGGCATGGAGGCCGGGCTGGAGATCCTCGCCGCGGTGCGGCGCGAGATCGGCGTGCCGGTGCTGACCGACGTCCATGCCGAGGACGAGGTGGCGCCCGTGGCGGCGGTGGTGGACGTGCTGCAGACGCCGGCCTTCCTGTGCCGTCAGACGGACTTCATCCAGGCCTGCGCCGCTTCCGGGAAACCGGTCAATATCAAGAAGGGGCAGTTCCTCGCGCCGGGCGACATGAAGCAGGTGGTGGCCAAGGCCAGGGAGGCCATCCTGGAAAAGGCGGGCGCCGGCGCGAACACCGACACCCTCATGGTCTGCGAACGGGGCGCCTCCTTCGGCTACAACAATCTGGTGTCCGACATGCGCAGCCTGGCGATCATGCGCGAGACCGGCTGCCCGGTGGTGTTCGACGCCACCCATTCGGTGCAGCTGCCCGGCGGCCAGGGCACCAGTTCCGGCGGTCAGCGCGAGTTCGTTCCCACCCTGGCCCGGGCCGCGGTCGCCGCGGGCGTCTCCGGCCTGTTCATGGAAACCCACCCCGACCCGGAGCGCGCCCTGTCCGACGGACCCAATGCCTGGCCGCTGGGGCGCATGGCCGAACTGCTCGACACCCTGAGAGAGATCGACGCCCTGGTCAAACGGCGCGGCCTCCTATAATCCCTTTTTGCAATCCGCCAATTCAGAGGTCAGTTCATGAGTGCAATCGTTGATGTCATCGCCCGCGAGATTCTGGATTCTCGCGGCAATCCCACCGTCGAAGCCGACGTTCTGCTCGAATCGGGCATCATGGGCCGCGCCGCCGTGCCTTCCGGCGCCTCCACCGGCTCGCGCGAGGCGATCGAGCTGCGCGACGGCGACGCCGGCCGCTATCTGGGCAAGGGCGTGCTGCAGGCGGTGGAGAACGTGAATACCGAAATCTCCGAAGCCATCATCGGCCTCGACGCCGAAGAGCAGGCCTTCATCGACAAGACCCTGATCGATCTGGACGGCACCGACAACAAGTCGCGGCTTGGCGCCAACGCCATGCTGGCGGTCTCGATGGCCGTGGCCAAGGCCGCCGCCGAAGAGGCGGGCCTGCCTCTCTACCGCTATTTCGGCGGTTCGGCGCCGATGCAGATGCCGGTGCCGATGATGAACGTGATCAATGGCGGTGCGCATGCCAACAACAACCTGGACATCCAGGAATTCATGATCATGCCGGTGGGCGCCAGGAGCTTCCGCGAGGCTCTGCGCTGCGGCGCCGAGGTGTTCCACCACCTGAAGAAGCTGGTGGACAAGAAGGGCTACCCCACCACGGTGGGCGACGAGGGCGGCTTCGCCCCCAACGTCTCCGGCAACGACGAGGCCATCGAGCTGATCCTCAAGGCGACCGAGGCCGCCGGCTACACGCCCGGCCAGGACGTGCTGCTGGCGCTGGACTGCGCCAGTTCGGAGTTCTACAAGGACGGCAAGTACGTGCTGGCCTCGGAGAAGCTGGAGCTCTCCTCGGCGGGCTTCACCGACTACCTCGCCACGCTGGCCGACAAGTACCCCATCGTCTCCATCGAGGACGGCATGGCCGAGGGCGACTGGGACGGCTGGAAGCTGCTCACCGACAAGCTCGGGCGCCGCGTGCAGATCGTCGGCGACGACCTGTTCGTCACCAATCCCAAGATTCTCAGGGAAGGCATCGCCAAGGGCATCGCCAACTCGATCCTGATCAAGATCAACCAGATCGGCACCCTGTCCGAAACCTTCGCCGCGATCGAGATGGCCAAGCGCGCCGGCTACACCAACGTGATCTCCCATCGCTCCGGCGAGACCGAGGATTCGACGATCGCCGACATCGCCGTGGGCCTCAACGCCGGCCAGATCAAGACCGGTTCGCTCTCCCGTTCCGATCGCATCGCCAAGTACAACCAGCTGCTGCGCATCGAGGAGGATCTGGGCGATAGCGTCACCTACCCGGGTCGCGACACCTTCTACAACCTGCGCAAGTGATCGTTCCCTCCCGCCACGGGTTCCCGGCCCCTCTCCGTCATGGCGGAGAGGGCTGTACGACGCGGCGCGGATAATCCATCGAGGTCGCCTTGCGCTGGCCCGCCACCCTGGTGCTGATCGTTCTGGTCGCGCTGCTGCAGTATCCGCTGTGGTTCGGCAAGGGCGGCTGGTATCGGGTGTGGGAGATGGATCGCCAGCTCAGCGCCCAGCGCGAGCTGAACCAGAAGCTGGAGCAGCGCAATGCCGGACTGGATGCCGAGGTCCGCGATCTCAAGTCGGGTTACGGCGCGATCGAGGAGCGGGCGCGCTATGAGCTCGGTCTGATCCGCGACGGCGAAGTCTTCGTGCAGATTCCTTCCCGCCGCCCCTGACCTGAATTGATTTTGCCCATTCTTCATGAAGGGCATACAATCCCCGGAATTTTGTTTGCGGGGAATGGTTCGTGGGCATGAGTCAGGAAGTACTCGACAGCATTGTCGAGGAGTTGGGCCTGAATCCAGACGATTTCCAAAGACGCAAGGACTATCTGGGGTTGGACGAGGGCGATGCGGCTCGTCTGCGTGCGTTGCAGTCCGAAGCCGACCGGCTGAAAAACGTTTTTGCGGATCGATTCGACAAGGCGTTCGGCCGCTCCGAAGAATTCGATGATGTATTGGCAAAGGCCACGCACATCCAGGAGCAGATGCGCACCGATCACGGCAATCAGCTGTCGGCGATCGTTTCCAGCGGGTTCGACCTTGACTATGCTCGGGAGCGTCTGCGGATAGGATTGGCCCATCAGCGCGTCGGCCTCAAGCCCGAGTGGTACGTGGGATCCCTGGCCTCCCTGCTGGAAGAGCTGTTGCCGGCCGCCTTGCGGGCGTGCGAGGGCGACGCGGAGCGTTTCAGCGCCACGGCGCTCTCCCTGTTCAAGGTCTGCCTGCTGGACATCGAACTGGTCATCAGCGCCTACTTCCATGCCGACCAGAAGCATCTGCGCTTCCTGGCCAAGGCCTTCGAGAGCGACCTGGAGGGCGTGCTGATCACCGACCTGTCCGGCACCATCATCCACGCCAGCTACCTGACGCAGGAAATCTCCGGCTACGCGCCCGAGCAGCTGGTGGGGCAGAACATCAGGCTGCTGCTTTCCGAGCGCAACGAGGAGCACCTGTACAAGCGCTGGGCGCGCGAGGCCGTGGACGACATCTGGCGCGGCGACGTGTGGCATCGCCATGCCGGTGGCCACGACTACCTGGCGCGGATGAGCTTCGCCCCGGTCAAGAACGAGGCAGGAGCGGTCACTCACTACGTGAGCGAGTATTCGGACATCACCGACGCCTGGGAAGCCGAGCAGGCCCTGAAGGCGCGCACCGAGGAACTGGCCCGTTCCAACCGGGAACTGGAACAGTTCGCCTATGTGGCCTCGCACGACCTGCAGGAGCCCCTGCGCATGGTGGCCAGCTACACCCAGCTGCTGGCGCGGCGCTACAAGGGCAAGCTGGACCAGGATGCCGATGAGTTCATCGGTTACGCGGTGGACGGCGCGACCCGGATGCAGGTGCTGATCAACGATCTGCTCAAGCTTTCCCGCGTCGGTACGCGCGGCAAGTCGTTCGCCTCCACCGATTGCGGCCGGGTGCTGGACTCGGCGCTCGCCAATCTGTCGGTGGCGGTGCAGGAAAGCGGTGCCGCGGTGACGTGGGACGCCATGCCGGTCGTGATGGGGGACGACACCCAGCTGATCCAGTTGTTCCAGAACCTGATCGGTAACGCGCTCAAATTCCGCGCGGCGACAGAGTCTGCGCAGATCCATGTGGGTGCCCGCCGCGTCGATGGCGCCTGGGAGTTCTCGGTGCGGGACAATGGCATCGGCATCGCCCCGGAATACTTCGAGCGGATTTTCGTGATCTTTCAGCGCCTGCACAGCAAGGCCGAATATCCGGGAACCGGGATCGGTCTGGCCTTGTGCAAGAAAATCGTCGAGCGCCACGGCGGTCGTATTTGGGTGGAGTCCCGCAGCAACGAGGGCACCACGTTCTTTTTCACCATCCCGGACAAGGAGAGTGGGATCCATGGACATTGACGATATCGGTCGGCCGGCGGAGTTCCTGCTGGTCGAGGACAACCCCGGAGACGTGCGCCTGACGCAGGAAGCCTTGCGGGAATGCAAGCTGCGCAACAATCTGTCGGTGGTCGGGGACGGCGTCGAGGCCCTGGCCTTTCTGCGCCGCGAGGGCAAGTATCAGGACGTACCGCGACCGGACGTGATTCTGCTGGACCTGAACCTGCCCAAGAAAGGCGGCCACGAGGTGCTGGCCGAAATCAAGGCGGATCCGGTGCTGCGCCGGATTCCGGTGGTGATCATCACCTCTTCGGAAGCCGAAAAGGATGTCCTGGCCAGCTACGACCTGCACGTCAATTGCTATGTCAACAAGCCGGTCGATCTCGATCAGTTCATCAAGGTGGTGCAATCCGTCGGCACCTTCTGGCTGACCATCGTCAAGTTGCCGGATGAAAATTGATATCGGAAGGAACATGGTGTCTTGAACAACAAGAAACTGAACATTCTTCTGGTGGAGGACAGCTGGGGCGACTATCGTCTGGTGTCGGACATGCTGAATGAATGCATGCAGGAAGGGTTCGAGCTGCTGCATGCCGATCAGCTCGCTGCCGCGATTCCCTTCCTGGAACCCGGCGAGGTGGATGTCATCCTGCTCGATCTGGAACTGCCCGACGTGGGGGGGCTCGATACCCTGGTCAAGATGCATGCGCTGGCCCCCGACATTCCCATCGTTGTGCTGAGCCAGATCGAGGATGAGTCGCTGGCGGTGCGGGCCGTGCGCATCGGCGCCCAGGATTTCCTGGTCAAGAGCCACATCAGCGGTCCCCTCCTGACCCGCTCCTTGCGCTACGCGCTGGAACGGCGGCGGCTGGAGGAGCATCTGTACCGCCTGGCGCACCATGACGTATTGACCGGGCTGCCCAACCGCAAGCTGTTCTACGACCGTTTCGGTCGTGCTCTGGCCCAGGCGCGCCGTTACCAGAAGCCGCTGGCGCTGATGCTGTTGGATTTGAACGGCTTCAAGGGCATCAACGACAACTTCGGCCATCATGTCGGCGACGAACTGCTGAAGCAGGTGGCCGAGCGGTTGTCGTCCGTCCTGCGCGCAACCGACTGCGTGGCGCGGCTGGGTGGAGACGAATTCATCGTCTGCACCGGCGAACTGGCCGACATTCAGAGCACCGCCCATGTCGCCCAGAAGATGCTGGACGTGCTGGACGTGCCCCTCGTCATCGGATCCACCACGTTCAACGTCTCGGCCAGCGTCGGCATCGCCCTCTATCCCGAGGATGGCGAAAACATGGAGGTGCTGGTGCGCAATGCCGATGCGGCGATGTACCAGGCCAAGCGCCAGGATGGCGCCGGGAGCAGGTTCAGTTTCTATTCCCGGCAACTGGATGCCGCCAACCAGCAGCGGCGGGAACTGCATGAATTGCTGCGCAAGGCGTTCGACGAAGGATGCTTCGTCGTCAATTACCAGCCCCAGGTCGATCTGCACAGCGGCCGCACGATCGGTGTCGAAGCGCTCTTGCGCTGGCATGACGACAGCGGTGCGGCGGTGATGGGACCTGACCAGTTCATTCCCGCCATGGAGGAATCCGGTCTGATTCTGGAGGTGGGGGAGTGGGTGCTGCAGACGGCCTGCCAGCAGGCCGCCAAATGGATGCGGGAGGCCGAGCGGCCGCTGAAGGTCGCGGTGAATCTTTCCGTGCGCCAGTTTCGCGACCCCCATCTCGCCGCGCGCGTCAGCCGTGCGCTGGAAACGTTCGGTCTGCCCGGCAAGTGGCTGGAGCTCGAATTCACCGAGGAAGCATTGCAGGACGATGAGCAATTGGCCCAGGAAACCCTCCAGCAGCTCAATCGCCTGGGGGTGCGCCTGGCGCTGGACAACTATCTCGGGCGCTTTCTTTCGCTGCGGGATCTGAAGCGTTTCCCGATCCATTCCATCAAGCTCGACCGGACCATCATCCGGGGCATGACCGAAAGCCCGGAGGATGCCGCGATCGCTCAGGCGGTGATCTCGGTGGCCCATGTGTTCAAGATGAAGGGCGTCGCCGAAGGGGTGGAGACGCGGGACCAGGCCGATCTGCTGCGCCAGCAGGCCTGCGATGACGCCCAAGGCTACATGTTCGCCAAGCCGCTCTCGGCGGCGGCCTTGACTGAGTTGCTGCGCGTCGGCGAGGAAGCACCGCATAAAATTCAATGATCGGCCATCGTGCGCATTCTTTTAGTTGAAGACAATCCGGGTGACGCCCACCTGCTGAGGTTGCAACTGGGCGAGGCCCATGCCGACGGCCACATCGGGTATTACGAATACGTCCATGTCGCGACCCTTGCGGATGGACTGAAAGCAATGGCCGACAGGACTTTCGACATCATCCTGATCGACCTGTCGCTGCCGGATGCGCACGGCCGCGAGTCCTATCTGCGCATTCAGCAGGGGGCGCCGGACCTGCCCGTGGTGGCCTTGACCGGCAATGACGACGAGGCGCTGGCGGCGGAACTGGTGGCGTCGGGGGCTCAGGACTATCTGATCAAGGGGCAGGTGGATGCCCGCTTGCTGGCCCGCGCGCTGCGTTACGCCATCGAGCGCAAGCGCAGCGAGGAGAAGCTGCGCCTGGTGGCGCAGGTGTTCGAGGTGGCGCTGGAAGGCATTCTGGTCACCGACGTCGACCAATCGGTGATCAGCGTCAATCGGGCGTTTTCCGACATCACCGGCCATGCGGAGGCCAACGTCGTCGGGCGTTCGATGTTCGGCCTGCATCAGAGCGAGGGACTGTTCCACAAGGTCTGGGCAACCCAGTCGAGCAAGGAGCAATGGCAGGGGGAGGCCATCTGCCACCGCGCCAGCGGCGAGGACTTCCCGATCTGGCTCAACGTCAACGCGGTGAAGAACGCCTTGGGCGGGATTACCCATTTCGTCGCCGCCTTCAGCGACATCACGGCGTTGAAACGAACCGAGGAGCGTCTGCGCCACATCGCCCATCATGACACGCTGACCTCGCTGCCCAACCGGATGCTGTTCGAGGACCGCATGGAACAGGCCATGGCGCAGGTGCGGCGCTCCCTGTCCCTGGCGGCGGTGCTGTTCATCGATCTGGATCGCTTCAAGCTGATCAACGATACCCTGGGCCATGCCCAGGGCGATACCCTGTTGCGCAGCGCCGCCCAGCGCCTGCGCGGCTGCGTGCGGGAGGTGGATACGGTGGCCCGCCTGGGCGGCGACGAGTTCGCCATCATCCTGCGGGATCTCAATTCCCGCGACGATGCCGCCATGGTGGCGCGCAAGATCCTGGAAGCCATGGACCAGGCTTTCCTCCTGGAGTCCCAGGAAGTGTTCGTCACCGCCAGCATCGGCATCGCCATGTACGGCCACGAGGAACAGGTCGACAGCAATGTCATGGAACAGGCCGATATCGCCATGTACCACGCGAAGCGCACCGGCCGCAACACCTACCATTTCTACTCCGAGGACATGAACGCCCTGAGCCGGCAGCGGTTGGCGCTGGAAACCGATTTGCGGCGGGCGCTGGAACGCGACGAGTTCGTGCTCCACTATCAGCCCCAGGTGGACCCGGGCAGCGGGGAGCTGATCGGGGTCGAGGCATTGCTGCGCTGGATGCATCACGACCGCGGCCTGGTCATGCCTTCCGAATTCATTCCGATGCTGGAGGAAACCGGCATGATCATTCCGGTCGGGGAGTGGGTGATGCGAACCGCCTGCCTCCAGGCCAGGCGCTGGATCGACGAGGGGCGCCGCCCCTTGCGCATGGCGGTGAATCTTTCCGCGCGCCAGCTCAGGGAAAGCAATCTGCCGGAGCGTGTGCGCCTCATCCTGGAGGAAACGGGGCTGTCGCCGGAATTGCTGGAGATCGAACTGACCGAGAGCATCGTCATGGAAAATGCCGGCGAGGCCGTTACGGCCCTGAACCGGTTGAAGGCGCTGGGTGTGCGCATCGCCCTGGACGACTTCGGCACCGGGGCCTCGTCGCTGGGCTATCTGAAGCACTTCCCGGTCGACACCCTGAAGATCAGCAGCGCCATCATCGTCGAACTGGAGGACGAAGCCGATGCCGCCATCGCCGGCGCCGTGATCGCCATGGCGCGCAACATGAAGCTTTCGAGCGTCGCCGAGGGTGTGGAAAACGTCAAACAGCTCGATTTTCTGCGCCGCGAGCAGTGCGACAGCATCCAGGGCTACCTGATCAGTCGCCCCATGTCCGCCGAGGCGCTGACCGGGATGCTGGACAAGCTGCCGCCTCAGGCGGCAGGAGGCTGACCGAGCAGTTGCAGTTCGTCGGTGAAATGCCGGGCGTGGGCCACGTAGCGCTGGGCCAGCCCCTCCAGCATGCGGATGTCGTCGTCGTCGAGCTCCCGCACCACCTTGCCCGGCGAGCCGAGGATCAGCACCCGTTCCGGATAGACCTTGCCTTCGGGAATCAGCGTGTTGGCGCCGACGATGCTGTAGGCGCCGATCCGGGCCCGGTTCAGGATCACGCTCTTGATGCCCACCAGCACGTGGTCGCCCACGGTACAGCCGTGGAGCATCGCCATATGGCCCACCGTGACATGGTCGCCCAGGCTGACCGGCACCCCGGCGTCGGTATGGATCACGGTGCCGTCCTGGACATTGGTGCCGACGCCGATCGCGATGCGATCGTTGTCGCCCCGCAGTACCGCGTTCCACCACAGATTGGCGCCGTCGGCGAGACGCACGTCGCCGATCACCGTGGCGTTGGGGGCGATCCAGACATCGCGGCCCAGGGTGGGGCGCTTGTCGCCGAGGGCATACAGGGGCATGGTGGACTTCCGTACAAAAGTGCGCCGGATTCTACCCAGAGTTTGACAGCACCGCCGCCCAGCCAAGACAATCCCGATCCATTCGCGAAGAGGACCGATCATGACGATGCACGGCTCGATGGCGCCGTTCCCGGCCGTGGAACGGCGACTCAGCCCTGATGGCCACCTGCCGGGTCTTTCCGCCGCGCGGCGGGAACGGGAGGATGGACATTGAACTTCCTGGCGCACGTCTGGCTGGCGGGGGATGGGATCGAGGACCGGCTCGGCGCCCTGGTCGGCGACTTCGTCAAGGGACCGCTGCCCGGCAAGCTGTCCCCGACCCTGGCCGTCGGCGTCGAGCTGCATCGGCGCGTGGATGGCTATGCTGACGTTCATCCCGCTTTTCTGCGCAGCCGCCGGCGGGTCAGCGCGATGCGCCGCCGCTATGCGGGGATCATGGTCGACATGTTCTACGACCACTTCCTCGCCCGCCATTGGCCGCGATTCAGCGAGGTGCCGCTGGCCGAGTACGTGGCCGAACTGTACGCCCTGGCCGAGCGGCGCCGCGGCGACCTGCCGCCGGCCTTCCACCGCACGCTGGGCTACATGCGCCAGGAAAACTGGCTGCTGTCCTACCGGACGCCGGACGCCATCGCCCTGGCCCTGGACCGGCTGGCGCAGTATCGCTTGCGCCAACCCAACCACCTCGGCGGCGGCGGCGCGGAGCTGCTGGCATGCTACGAGGGATTCGAGACGGATTTCCTCGAATTCATCGCCGACGCCCGGCGCTATTGCGCCGGCCTGCTGGCGGCGCGTTCGAGCGCTGGCGGCTCCTGAGGCGCGCTATTCCCGGCGGTCGTCCGACGCGAAGCGGAAAGTGTTCTTGCCGTTCTTTTTCGCCGCGTACATGGCGCTGTCCGCCTGAGCGAGGATGGTCTCGGGCGACGTCGCCGGATCGACGAACAGGGCGATGCCGACGCTGGTCGAGCATTGGAACTGTCCGTTGCTCAAACAGTAGGGTTGGGACAGGCTGGCGATGATCTTCTCGGCCACCACCCGGGCCTGGACGGCCGCGTGCGCGCTGGATTCGTCCAGATCGTCGAGCAGGACGATGAACTCGTCGCCGCCCAGGCGGGCGACGGTGTCGGCTTCCCGCACGTGGGCGTTCAGCCGCTGCGCCACTTCGATCAGCAGTTCGTCGCCCAGGCGGTGCCCCTGGGTATCGTTCAGGGTCTTGAAATTGTCCAGATCGAGGAACAGCAGGGCGCCGTGCTTGGCAAAACGGGTGCGCTTGGCGATGGCGTGGCCCAATCGTTCCATCAGCAGGCGGCGGTTGGGCAGCGCGGTCAAGGGATCGTAGAAGGCCAGGCCGAGAATCTTCGCCTCGGCGGCCTTGCGTTCGGTGATGTCGGCGAAGCTGCCCACGTAGTGGCTGATCCGGCCCGCATCATCCTTGACCGTCGTGATGGTCAGCCATTTGGGATAGACGTGCCCGTCCTTGTGGCGGTCGAAGATCTCGCCCTGCCAATGTCCCTCGCGTGCCAGTGTCAGGTAGATCTGGTGGAAGAACTCGTCGTCGTGGCGGCCCGAATTCAGGATCGAGGGATTCCGGCCGACGACTTCGGCCGCCGAATAGCCGGTGATCTCGGTGAAGGCGCGATTGACGCGGATGATGGCGCGATCGGCGTTGGTGATCATGATGCCTTCCTGGGTTTCGAAAGCGGTGGCGGCGATGCGCAGTTGCTGCTCGTGCTTCTTTCTCTCGGCGTCCAGTTGCTGGAGCTGGCGCCGCGTTTCGGCCAGCCAGCCCATGATGCTGTCCTTGCGCCCGGGCGCCACCGGAATCTCCTGGCTGAAGTCGCCGCGGCCCAGCCGGGCAATGTGGCCATGCGCTTCATCGATGCCGCCGCCCAGCGTTCTGCGCATGAACCCATGGATGCTCCAGAGCGAGTACATCAGCGCCAGGCTCAGCGCGGCAAACAGGTAGCGGATGACGGCAGCCCGCCGGATGGCGCTCTCGACCGCGCTCTGGGTGCGGGCCTCCAGCATCCGCAGGAAATCGTCGATGGGCCGCATGATGTTGGCCTTCTGGCGCAGATATTCCTCGTCGAACAGCAGCGACCGTGCGCGGGCGACGGATGTCCGATCGCCGGGGCCGGCGGCTTGGACCAGGTTGATCGCCTCCTGTTCGCGCCGGATCAGGGCGTCCGAATGGGTCTTGGCCTCGGCCAGCTTGCCCAGTTCCGCGGCAGTGAATCCGGCTTTCTGCATCAACGCCAGCAGGCTGACGCGCTGATCGCTGTCTGGCCGGGGCGGCTTGCCGGTTGCGCTGTAGAGCTCCCAGTAGGGATGGTCATAACCCACGGGACGGGGCTGCCGGCCATCCCGGATGTCGATGATGCGCTGGTAGTAGCGGATATAGACCGGGTCGCCCGTATCCACGTAGCTGCGCACCATCCGTGTCAGATCATCCGACGATTGGCGCAGCTCGTCGGCCAGCTTCAACGATTGATGGCGCTGCGAGTTGGCGACATCGATGGCTTTTTCCGCGCGAACGTAGAGCGTGAAGACGACGACCAGCGCCAGGAGCAGGAGCACTGAAAGCAGGGCGCTGGAGAGATACCCCGGCAGTTCCAGCTTGAATTGTTTCACGCGCAGACACATGACAGCTCTCCGCTTTCCCCGGCCTAGGTCGTACGTCCGATTCTATCTTGCATCAACGGCGGGGCGTCGCGGTTTGGGGTGGACTCAGCGAAAATGCGCGATCAATTCTTCCCGGCTCATCAGGAAAATCTTGGATTCGCCGCTGGGGGCGTCGATCCAGGTGAAGGGCACTTCGGGAAAGGCGGCTTCGACCAGATCGGCGTTGTGCCCGACCTCCACCAGCAGCAGGCCGCCGGGCGTCAGGTGGTCCGCTCCCTGCGCGAGGATGCGGCGCACCACGTCCAGGCCGTCGCTGCCGGCCACCAGCGCCATGGATGGCTCATGGCGGTATTCGGCGGGGATGGTCTCCATCGCGCCGGTCGTGACATAGGGCGGGTTGGAGATGATCAGGTCGTAGCGGCAACCCGCCAGGCCGTCGAAGACGTCGGACCGCGCCAGGCGCACCTGGTCTTCGAGGCCGTAATCGGCGACGTTGCGGCGAGCCACGGCCAGCGCGTCCGGCGAGAGATCCACGGCGTCGATGGTGGCGCCGGGGAAGGCGTGGGCCATCAGGATCGCCAGGCAGCCCGAGCCGGTGCACAGGTCGAGCGCCGCGCCGATGCCGGCCGGATCGTCGAGCCAGGGCTGCAACCCTTCTGCCAGCAGCTCGGCGAAATAGGAGCGGGGCACGATGACCCGTTCATCGACGTAGAAGCGGAATTCGCCCAGCCAGGCTTCCCGCGTCAGGTAGGCCGCCGGCACCCGCTGGGCGATGCGCCGCTCCAGCAGATTGGCCAGGGCCTGGCGCTCGGGCCGGGTGAGCCGGGCGTCGAGGAAGGGCTCCAGTCGGTCCAGCGGCAGGTGCAGGCCGTGGAGGATCAGCCAGACCGCTTCGTCGTAGGCGTTGTCGCAGCCATGGCCGAAGAACAGGCCGGCCTCGCCGAAGCGGCTGACGGCCCAGCGCAGCCAGTCGCGGACGGTGATGAGTTGGTCTTCGAGTTTTTCCATTACCGTGAAATTGCAAGTTGAAACGGCGGATCGGACGTGTGGGCGCAGCGAGCCAGCCGCCGTGGGCGTCAGCAGAGCAGGCGCTTCAGCGTGTCTTCGTAAACGGCGGCAAGCGGCTCCAGGTCGGCTACCGCGACGCATTCGTCGATCTTGTGGATGGTGGCGTTCACCGGGCCGAACTCCACCACCTGGGGGCAGATGTCGGCGATGAAGCGGCCGTCGGAGGTGCCGCCGGTGGTGGACAGCTCCGGCAGGATGCCGGTGGCGTCCTCGATGGCGGCGGCCAGGGCGGCCACCAGGCTGCCCTTGGGGGTGAGGAAGGGACGGCCGCCGACGGTCCACTGGATGGCGTAGTCCAGCCCATGGCGGTCGAGAATGGCGGCGATGCGGGACTGGAGCCCCTCGACGGTGCTGGCGGTGGAGAAGCGGATGTTGAACAGCACTTCCAGGCTGCCGGGAACCACGTTGGTGGCGCCGGTGCCGGCGTGGATGTTGGAGATCTGGAAGCTGGTGGGCGGGAAGTACTCGTTGCCCTCGTCCCAGCGTTCCGCCGCCAGGGCGGCCAGGGCCGGCGCCGCCAGATGGATCGGGTTTTTCACCTTTTCCGGGTAGGCGACGTGGCCCTGCACGCCCTTGACGGTCAATTTCGCCGACAGGGAGCCGCGCCGGCCGTTCTTGATGGTGTCGCCCAGGCGATCGCCGCTGGTGGGTTCGCCGACGATGCAGTAGTCGAGGCGCTCGCCGCGCGCCTGGAGTGCTTCGACCACCCGCGCCGTGCCGTCGATGGCGTCGCCTTCCTCGTCGGAGGTGAGCAGCAGGGCGATGGCGCCCGAATGGCCGGGATGGGCGGCGACGAAGCGTTCGCACGCCACCACCATGGCGGCCAGGGATGATTTCATGTCGGCGGCGCCGCGGCCGTAGAGCAGGCCGGCGCGAATCTCGGGTTCGAACGGGGGGCTTTTCCAGGTGTCGAGCGGGCCGGTGGGCACCACGTCGGTATGGCCGGCGAAACAGACCAGGGGGGCGGCGGCGCCGCGCCGCGCCCACAGGTTGACGACGCCGCCGGCGTTGATGAATTCGAGCTTGAAGCCGAGCGCGGCGAGACGCTGGCCGATCAGTTCGAGGCAGCCGGCGTCGGTGGGCGTGACGGAGGGGCGCGAGATCAGTTCCCGCGCCAGTGACAAAACATCAGACATCACCGGCATCCATGGTCAGGGTGAATTCGGAGAAGGTGGCGCCGGACGCGGTCCGCTCGCCTTCGGCGGGCTCGTTCCTGGCCTCCTTGGGGCCATCGTCGATGGCGGCATTGTTGATCAGCCAGTGCAGGTTGTTGGCCGAGTCGGCATTCGCCAGCGCTTCTTCCAGGGTGATGACGCCGGTCTTGTAGAGGTGGAACAGGGCCTGCTCGAAGGTCTGCGAACCGGGAGAAAGGCTCTGCTCCATGGCTTCCTTCATGCCGTTGAGGTCACCCTTCTCGATCAGTTCGCCGATGTGGCGCGAGTTCAGCATCACTTCCACCGCCGGGATGCGGCCGCCGTCGGGTTTTTTCACCAGGCGCTGGGAGATCACGCACTTCAGCGTGACCGACAGGTCGGCCAGCAGGGCCGGGCGGTTCTCCAGGGGATAGAAGCTGATGATGCGCGACAGCGAGTGATAGGCGTTGTTGGCGTGGAGCGTGGCGAGGCACAGATGGCCGGACTGGGCGTAGGCGATGGCCTGGGACATGGTGTCCTTGTCGCGGATCTCGCCGATGAAGATGCAGTCCGGCGCCTGGCGCAGCGCATTCTTCAGCGCGACCTGGAAGGCCCGGGTGTCGGCGCCGACCTCGCGCTGGTTCACGATGGCCTTCTTGTTCTTGAAGATGAATTCGATCGGGTCTTCCAGCGTCAGGATGTGCCCGCTCATCCGCTCGTTGCGCTGGTCCAGCATCGCCGTCAGGGTGGTGGACTTGCCCGAGCCGGTGGCGCCCACCATCAGGATCAGGCCGCGCTTTTCCATGATCACGTCGGTCAGCGTCGACGGCAGGTTGAGGGTCTCGAAGCGGGGAATCTCCGCCGGGATGTAGCGCACCACGAACGCCGGCGTGCCTTTTTGCCGCAGCACCGAGAGGCGGAAGTTGCCGACGCCCTCCAGCGCGTAGCCGGTGTTCAGCTCCAGGGTCTCCTCGAACTCGCGCAACTGGGCTTCGCTGAGGATTTCCCGGAGCAGGCCGTGGATGGTGGCGGCATCCATCACCTGCTGGTTGACCGGCACGGCCACGCCGTTGATCTTGATGTTGATGGGAGCGCCGACGGATACGAAAATGTCCGAGGCCTTCCTTTCCGCCATCAGCGTGAACAGCCGATCCATCGTACCCATGCCGGTCTCCCTCGATACGCGAGCCTGACGCTCAGTCGCGCAGCAGTTCGTTGATGCTGGTCTTGGAACGGGTCTGCGCGTCCACCTTCTTGACGATGACGGCGCAATAGAGGCTGTAGCTGCCGTCCTTGGCCGGCAGGTTGCCGGAGACCACGACGGAGCCGGCGGGCACGCGGCCGTAGAGGATCTCGCCGGTGGTGCGGTCGAAGATCTTGGTGCTCTGGCCGATGTACACGCCCATCGAGATCACCGAGTTCTCCTCGACGATCACGCCTTCGACGACCTCGGAGCGGGCGCCGATGAAGCAGTTGTCCTCGATGATCGTCGGGTTGGCCTGGAGCGGCTCCAGCACGCCGCCGATGCCGACGCCGCCCGAGAGGTGCACGTTCTTGCCGATCTGGGCGCAGGAACCGACGGTGGCCCAGGTGTCCACCATGGTGCCTTCATCGACATAGGCGCCGATGTTGACGTAGGAGGGCATCAGCACCGCGCCCTTGCCGATGAAGCTGCCGCGCCGCGCCACGGCGGGGGGCACCACGCGGAAGCCGCCCTGCTGGAAGGTGTGGTTGTCGTATTGGGCGAACTTGGTGGGCACCTTGTCGAAATAGTTGATCGCACCGCCGCCCGGCATCATGACGTTGTCTTCGAGGCGGAAGGAGAGCAGCACGGCCTTCTTGATCCACTGGTGGGTGACCCAGGCGCCGTCGATCTTCTCGGCCACCCGCAGGGTGCCGGCGTCCAGTTCGGCGAGGATGTGGGCGACGGCGTCGCCGACCTTGGCGGGCGCGGTGCCGGGCTTCAATTCGGCGCGGGTCTCCCAGGCGTCTTCAATGATTTTTTGTAGTTCGTGCATGGTGTTTCCAGTCAGGGGTCAAAGTGTTTGGCAAAAAGCGGCGATGCGGCCGGCGGCTTCGAGGCACTCCTCGACGCCGGCCACCAGGGCGATACGGATGAAATCGGCGCCCGGGTTGACGCCGCCGGATTCGCGTGCCAGGAAGCTGCCGGGCAGGACCACGACATTGTACTGGCGCAGCAGTTCGCGCGCGAACTCGGTGTCGGACAGCGGCGCGTACCGGGCGACCGAGGCCCAGAGGTAGAAGCCGGCGTCGGGGCGGGCGGTCGCGAGGTGGCGGGCGATGAGGGGCGTCGTCCGCGCGAACTTTTCGGCGTACTGGCGGCGGTTGTCCACTACGTGGTCTTCGTCGTTCCAGGCGGCGATGCTCGCGTGCTGCACCGCCGGGCTCATGGCGCTGCCGTGGTAGGTGCGGTAGAGCAGGAACTTCCCGATCAGCGCGGCGTCGCCGGCGACGAAGCCCGAGCGCAGGCCCGGCACGTTGGAACGCTTGGACAGGCTGCTGAACATCACCAGGTTGCGATAGTCGTCCCGGCCCAGGCGCTGCGCCGCTTCCAGCCCACCCAGCGGCTTGTCGCCCTCGTCGAAATAGATCTCCGAATAGCATTCGTCCGAGGCGATGACGAAGCCGTGGCGGTCGGACAACTCGAACAGGTTTTTCCAGGCGTCGAGCCCCATCACCTTGCCGGTGGGATTGCCCGGGCTGCACACATAGAGCAGCTGCACACGGCGCCACTGTTCGTCGGACAGGGCGGTCAGGTCCAGTTCGAAGTTGTGTTCCGGCAGCGTGTCGAGGAACACCGGGGCGGCGCCGGCCAGCAGGGCCGCGCCTTCGTAGATCTGGTAGAACGGATTGGGGCAGGCCACCAGGGCGCCGGGGCGGCTGCCGTCGATCATCGTCTGGGCGAAGGAGAACAGCGCCTCGCGCGAGCCCAGCACCGGCAGCACCTGGGTGGCGAAGTCCGGTGCCGGAATGCCGTAGCGGCGGCCGATCCAGCCGGCGATCGCCTGGCGCAGCGCGTCGCTGCCGGCGGTGGTGGGATAGTTGGCCAGTCCCGCCAGGCCTTCGGTGACGGCACGCTTGATGAACTCCGGCGTCGGGTGCTGCGGCTCGCCGATCGACAGCTTGATTTCCCGCAGGCCGGCGGGCGGCGTGACGCCGGCGAAGAGTTGCCGCAGTTTTTCGAAGGGATAGGGTTGGAGCTGGGACAGATGGGGATTCACGGGGATGATCCAGATTTCGCGAACCCCGAATTATCCTCGAAAAGGCGCCGCGGGAAGTCGGGACGGGGCCATCGCGAACGATCGCAAACCGGTTCCTCGCCCCCTCGAGGGGCGGGTGTTACTGCTTGCGCAGCGTATCGGAGGGCAGTTCGCCGAACTTCTTCTTGTAGTGGGCGGCGAAATGGCTGAGATGCTGGAAGCCCCAGCGCATCGCGACGTCGGTGACGTTGGCGGTGGCCGGAACCGCGCCCAGCAGTTCCTCATGCACCCGGCGCAGCCGCTCGGCGCGGAGGTAGGCCATCGGACTGGTGTTGCGGAAATCCCGGAAGCCCGCGTAGAGGGCGCTGGTGCTGACGCCCGCATAGGCGGCCAGGCTGGCCACGGTCAGCGGCTCGTCGGCGTGGGCCTTGATGTATTCCTCGACCCGCTTGACGTGGCTCGGCACGATGGGACGCGCCGGCTGGGCCAGTTCCTCGCTGTAGTTGTTGAACTGGGAATGCAGCAGGGTGGCGGCGATCAGGTGTTCGAGGGGCGCCCGCACCAGCGGCGAATGCAGGTAGCGGGCATTGCCGTCGAACTCGGCGAGCAGGTAGGACACCAGCGCCGGCCAGCCGCTGCAGCCGTTCGCCATGTCGAGTTCCAGCCGGAACTGCAGCGGCTGGCGCAGCTCGTGGCCGATGTGCTGGGCGCAGGTGCGTTCCACCAGTTCGCGGTCGATCTGGACCATGATCTGGTCGCAGTTGGCGTCGATGGTCTGGTAGAAGGGCTGGGTCGGCGAGACGACCGCCGCCGCGCCCGGCCGGGCGCACATCCTCTCCTCGCCGCAGGTGACGTGGGCCGCGCCCAGCAGGGGCATCATCACCAGCACGAAGGTCTTCAACTGGCCGGCGTCGATTTTCACGGTGGGGCCGTAGCGCAGGCGGTTGAGGGAGGCGCCGCCCAGGGGCACGTGGCTCATCCGGGTGTCCACCCGGCTGTTGCTGCCGCCGATGATCGTCAGTTCATGGGGGCAGTAGATGTCGGCCACGCGCTCGCGCGCTTCCGATGCGTCGAAAGTCTGAAACAGCAGATGTCGGGAAAGCGGATCGCCCGCGGCGCGGGAACTGTGCTGTGCGATAAGCATGTCGGGTTGCCTTCTCATCTCCTTCTGGTTCTAAACCGACTCCAAATCCATCGAAGACATCCTCAACCGCGGCGGCCAGTCTAATGGTTTCGTCCAGCGGCCACAATACGTCCGTCTTTGTTGAAACTCGCACGGAGCGCGGCTTGCCGTTGGTTTCTTGAGTGCACCGCACAAGGCGCCGGCAGTCGATCGGGTTGCCTTCTTCATCGCAGCTTGCCGTGGATGCCGATCACTTGGATGTTCCGACTTTCGTCCGACGGCCGGTTCCGCCATGTCGTTGGCGTGTTGCCTTGCAGTAATCCGACATCGCTACCTGTCCCGGGCGCGCGGACGCGCCGCAGCCTCAAGCTCCGGTGCGACGATAGCGGTCGCGGCGAATCGTCGTCTTGCCTGTCACGGCACTCGGGGGTGATCCAATGCGCAGAGATTCCTTGGGGAAATGGGTTAACCACGGCGACACGGCGGGCACGGCGCAAACCCTCGGTTTTCGGGTTTTCTCACTTCACCCCTGACTGCACCCATTGGGTGATTCATCAAAACGATGGGAGCCTTTGATTTTTCGCCGTGCCCGCCGTGTCGCCGTGGTTCAAGTCTCAAACCAGTGCCGGCGCATCGGTGTCGGTGCGGGCCGCTTCGGCGGCGACGGCCACGGTCCGTACTTCCCGCGCGTACTGTTCGAGCAGGCCGCGGGCGCCGGTGGCGCCGCTGAGCGACAGCATCTCGGCGAAGTGGCGGCGCGGCCAGAGCACAGGGCGGCCGTGCCGGCCGCCCTGTTCCGGCACCAGCACCGCCGGATCGGCGGGGTCGAAGGCGGCGATCAGGCGGTCCACGTCGTCGGCGCTCGGCGCGGAGAGGGTGGCCGGCATCACGACGACGCCGTCCAGGTCGTTCGGCAGCGCGCGCAATCCGCAGCGCAGGGAGCCGGCCAGGCCCGACGCGTGGCCGGCGTTATGGACCAGGGAGACGGGACGGTCCACCAGCGCCGCCTCCACGTCCTCGGCGCCATGGCCGGTGACGACCATCACCTGGCAGGCGCGCGAGGCGCAGGCCGCATTGACCACCCGGCGCACCGCGGGCACGCCGTCGGTCTGCCGCAGCAGCCTGTTTTCCTCGCCCTGCCGCGCGGGGCCGCCCGCCGCCAGCACCAGCGCCGCGATCCGGGGCGGGCACGGCGGCGGGGTCGACTCGGCTTCGGCGGGCGGCTGCGGGGCAGGGGAGGTTTCCTCTTCGGCCGCGCTGTGCAGCAGGCCGCCGACGCCCAGCCCCATGATCTCGCGCGGGCCGATCGGCAGGCCGGCGCACAGGCGCCGCAGCAGGATGTCCAGCCCGTTGTGGCTGCTGGAGCGGGCGCAGCCGGGCAGGTTGAACACCGGCACCGCCCCGATGCGCGCGGTGAGCAGCATGTTGCCCGGTTCCACCGGCATGCCGAAATGCTCGATGGTGCCGCCGGCGGCACGGATGGCCGCGGGCACCACGTCGCCCCGGTCCTTGCTGACGGTGGCGCCCAGCACCAGCAGCAGATCGCAGCCCGCCGCCAGGGCCTGGCCGACGGCGCCGGCGACGCCGGCCACGCTGTGGGCGCAGCGCAGTTCCAGCGCCAGCGGGCTGCCCAGGGCGGCGAGCCGGGTCCGGGTGGCGGCCACGGCCAGATCCAGCATGCGTTCCGTGGTTCCGGAGGAGACGCTCATCACCAGGGCCGCGCGCCGCGGCGCCAGGGGGGCCAGCGCCAGAGGCGCTCCTGCGCCGGCTTCCCGGCGCCAGCGCTCCAGGATGCCGGCGGAGACGGCGAAGGGAATGATCTTCACCGTGGCGACGCGCTGGTCCTTGCCCACCAGGGCGTCGGGCGCCAGGGTGGCGAGGGTGACGTTCTCGCTGATCAGGTTGAGGCGGTCGATGCGTTCGCGGTCCAGGCGCAGCAGACCCGGCGTCCGGGCGTAGAGGTTGCAGCGACCGGTGTAGGGCGACCGCGCCGCGACGTGCTCGCTCTCCAGCAGCCCGGCGACGAAGCGGGCCGCGTTGTCCTCGTCGAATTCGCCGGCTTCGACGCGGGCGCCGGAGATGCCGGAGATTCCGGCGGCGACCAGGGCGGCCGCATCGGCCGCCGAGAGCACGCGCCCCTTGCGCAGGGTCAGGTGCGGCAGCTTGAGGGTGTGGGCGAGGCGGACGCCTTCGGCCTGGGTGCTGGGAAATTCCGCGAAAATCATGATGTCCTCCGGCGGCGTGGGGCCTCAGGCGCCGATCGCGCGCAGCGTCTTCGCGAGTTGCGACAGGCTCTGCAGGTTGTGGGCTGGCAGGAAATGGTCCAGGTAGGGGAGCGCGCCGCGCATGCCCTGGGTCAGGGGCTGGTAGCCCGGCGTGCCGAGCAGGGGGTTGAGCCAGAGCAGCGTCCGCGCCCGTTGCCGCAGGCGGGCCATCTGCTCGCGCATTTCGGCGGCGTCGCCGCGGTCCCAGCCGTCGCTGAGGAAGATCACCGCCGTCCGTCCGCCCAGCAGCCGCGCGGCATGCCGCTGATTGAACTCCCGCAGGCTGGCGCCGATGTGGGTGCCTCCGGCCCAGTCGTGCACCGTGGCGGCCACCTGGCGCAGGGACGCCGCGACGCCCTTGCTCTTCAGCAGCTCGGTGATCATCGTCAGGCGGGTGGAGAACACGCCGACCTCCAGATTCGGCAGCTCGCGCCGCAGGGCGTACATGAATTCGATCAGGAACGCGCTGTAGCGCTGCATGGAGCCGCTGACGTCGCAGAGCAGCACCAGCCGCGTCTTGCGGATGCGGCGCGTGAGGTAGGGCAGGGGGCAGACGCCCTCGGCGGTGTGGAAGGCGCGGCTGCGCAGCAGGCGCCGCAGATCCGGCGTCCGGCCGTGGCGGCATGCCGCGTGGCGGCGGCTGCGCCGGTTCGCCAGCGCCGCCGCCAGTTCGCGCACCAGGCGGCGGGCGCGTTCCACGTCGGCGTCGGTGAGGGTGCCCAGGTCGCGCAGGGCGAGAACCTCGTCCGGACTGTAGGAGAGCTTCAGCGCCTGGCGCTTCTCGTCGTCGCCCTCGCCGCCCTCGCCGGGCAGCATCAGGCGGGCGCCGGCGGCGCTCTCCTCGGGCGCGTCCTCCTCGCGGTCGCCGTCGCGGCGGCGGCGGATCGGAATCCGTTCGGGGGATTCCCAGTAGCGGGCGAACACCGCGTCGAAGCGGGGAATGTCCTCGCGCCGCGAAACCAGGGTGGCGCGCGCGGCGGCGTAGAAGTCCTCGCGCCGGGTGATCTCCACATGGCGGAAGCACTGGCAGAGGTCGAGCAGGTTCGCCGGGCTGACCGGCAGGTCGGCTTCGTGCAGGGCCCGGGAAAATCCCACCACGTGCTCCAGCACCGTGCGCGGGGCGGGGAGCGGAGCGACGGCGGGCGCCATGGCGGAACGGAGCCGAAGTCCGGGGCCGGGTCAGGGGCCGGGCGCGTAGGCCGCCGACGGATCGTGGCCGGGCATCAGCGCCATCTCCACCAGGCCTTCGAGGCCGAGCTGGCGCAGCTTGTCGATGTCGTCCCGGTACTTCAGGATGCAGCCGAGGGTGGCGTCGGCTGCGACCGGGTCCAGTTCGGCGATGCCCAGGGCGAGCAGCGCCCGGGCCCAGTCCAGGGTCTCGGCGACGCCGGGGCGCTTGTAGAAGTCCTGCTGGCGCAGCAGCTCCATGAAGCGGCAGACCTGGCCGGCCAGGCGCAGCTCCACCTCCGGCAGCCGCGCGCGCAGGATGCGCACTTCCTTGTCGAAGCTGGGATAGTCGATCCAGTGGTAGAGGCAGCGCCGCTTGAGGGCGTCGTGGATCTCGCGGGTGCGGTTGGAGGTGAGGATGACGAACGGGACGTGGCGGGCGCGCAGGGTGCCGATCTCGGGGATGGTGATCTGGAAATCGGAGAGCACCTCGAGCAGGAAGGCCTCGAACTCCTCGTCGGCGCGGTCGATCTCGTCGATCAGCAGCACCGGGGGACGCGGCCCCTCGCTCTGCAACGCCTTGAGCAGCGGGCGCTGGAGCAGGAACTCCTCGCTGAACAGGTTGCGCCCGATGCTTTCCCGCTCTATGCCGCGCGCCTCCTGCAGGCGCACCTCCAGCAACTGGCGGGTGTAGTTCCATTCGTAGAGGGCGGCGCTGCTGTCCAGCCCCTCGTAGCATTGCAGCCGGATCAGTTCGGCGCCATGGACGGCGGCCAGGACCTTGGCGATCTCGGTCTTGCCGACGCCGGGCTCGCCCTCGAGGAACAGGGGCTTGCCCAGCGAGGCCGCGAGAAAGACGGTGGTCGCCAGCAGGCGGTCCGCGATGTAGCCCTGGGCCGCGAACCGCCGCTGCACTTCATCGATGGAACCGAGCGCTCCTTCCCCGCCGTTCGTCACGGCATTCCCCGTTTCATGCCACACGCCGCTCCACCTGCACGAACGCGGCGCGGTCGGCGCGCTTCACCAGTTCGTAGAGGTCGTTGGGCGCGTTGAAGGAATTGCGCACGACCACGCCCTCGGCGAACAGCGCGTCCTGCACCGCCGCCGAGAGGGTGTGCAGCGGCGCGCCGCCGCCTTCCCCCATGCCCTTCGCGCCGTTGTAGCTGAACGGCGACGGGGTCTCGATATCGTCGTAGGCCAGGTCGGGCATGTTCATCACGGTGATTGGCGTGTAGTCGGTGAACGAGCCGGTGAGCAGGTTGCCCTCCTTGTCGTAGACGTAGCTCTCCATCAACGCGGCGCCGATGCCGTGGGCGGTGGCGCCATGGACCTGGCCGGCGACGATCTTCGGGTTGATCACGTTGCCGCAGTCGTCCACCGCCGCATAGGCCAGGATCTTCGGCACGTAGGTGCGGCGGTCCACCTCGACCACCGCGATATGCAGTTGCGAGGCGTAGGTCAGGGTCAGGTTGCCCATCTTCTTCTCGGTGTCGGGAATCTTGAAGGGCGGGCGATAGACGTGGCGGATGTTGAGGGTGACGTCGGCCAGCTCCGGCGGCTGGCTGGCGGTGTTGATGTTCACCATCGCCGACAGGCCCCAGTAGTTGATGCTGCGGTCGGTGCCCTTGACCCGCAGCTCCGGACCCTGCTGGCCGATGCCGAACTCCAGGTCGTCCTCGTTGGCTTCGAGGGCGAAGGCGGCCAGCTTCTTCATCTCCTTCTTCAGTTTCTGGCAGGCGCCATGGACCGCCGAGAGGCCGGTGACGGCGAACTGGCTGGCATACGAGCCGGAATGGCCGCCGTGGCTGTTGAAGATGGTGTCGAAGCCGGTGCGCACTTCCACCAGGTCGGGGCGGATGCCCAGTTCGTCGGCCACCACCTGGGCGGTCGTGGTCTCGTGGCCCTGGCCCGAGGGGGTCGAGCCGAGCATCACCACCACGGTGCCGTCGAGGTCCAGCTTGATCGTCGCCACCTCGGAGTTGCCGGAGAAGGGCAGGTAGGGATTGACGATGCGCGCCTGGCCGAAGTTGTTGGTGCCGGAATCCAGTGTGGTGCCGATGCCGATGCCGATCCAGCGTCCCTCGGCGCGGGCCTCGGCCTGCTTCCGCCGCCAGTCGTCCCAGCCGATCAGGGCCTTGGCCTTTTCCAGCAGCAGCGGGTAGTTGCCGGAGTCGTAGACGCAGCCGTTGGGCGTGGTGTAGGGAAACTCGCGGATGTAGTTGTTGAGCCGCATCTGGTCGGCCGGGATGCCCAGCTCGTGGGCGCAGATGTCGATCACGCGCTCCATGAACCAGAGCTGCTGGAGCCGCGAGTAGCCGCGGTTGGGCGCCGAGGGCCCCTTGTTGGTGACCACCTGGTTGAAGTCGATGCGGATGTTGCGCAGCTTGTAGCAGGCCGGCAGCACCTGCGACCAGATCACGCAGCCCAGCGGCTCGTAGCGCGGATAGGCGCCGCAGTCGTCGATGTGCTTGGAGCGCACGGCGGTGATCACGCCGTCCTTGTCCAGCGCCACCTCGGTGTCGAGGTAGACTCGCTCGCTGCCGTGGCCGCCGGCCTGCATGTGCTCGCTGCGCGTCTCCACCCACTTCACCGCGCGGCCGCCGCTCTTCTTCGAGGCCAGGGCGGCCAGCGCCATGTAGGGATAGTTGCCGATCTTGTTGCCGAAGCTGCCGCCCACGTCCTGAGTCTTGGCGCGCACCTGGTCGATGGACAGGCCCAGTGCCGGCGCGATCATCTGGATCACGATGGCGGGGAAGGAGTTGTTGCAGAAGAAGTCCACGCCGCCGGTCGGCGTCCAGGTGGCCACCACCGCGTTGGTCTCCAGAGGGGTGCTGGAGAAGCGATGGAAGTCCATCTGGCCGATCTTGACCACGTGGGCCGCCTCGACGAACGCCTTCTCCACCTCGCCGTACTCGTAGACGCCGTGCCAGTGGTGGTTGGTGCCCATGCCCGGATGCAGCACGGACTTGTCCTCCAGGGCCGTCTTCCAGTCGGTGACGACGGGCAGGGGCTCGTATTCCACGTCCACCAACTGGGCCGCGTCCATGGCGATGCGCGGGTTCTCCGCCACCACCGCCACCACCGGCTCGCCCTGGTAGATGGCCTTGTCGACGGCCATCGGGTAGTCCTTGATGTTCTGCGCATCGCCGGGGCCGATCTGCATGAAGGGCGTGCACACGGCGGCGATCTCCTTGCCGGTGAGGGTGCACACCACGCCCGGCAGGGCCTCGGCCCGGGAGGTGTCGATGCGGACCACGCGGGCGTGGCCGTAGGGGGAGCGCACCAGGCTCATGTGCAGCATGCCGCTTTGCTTGTAGTCGTCCACGAAGAGGCCCTTGCCCCGTACCAGGCGGCTGTCCTCCTTGCGCGAGAGCGATGCGTGCACCCACTTGTCGCCGCCGTGGCGCTCGACGATCTGGGCGAAATCCTTGTAGCGCGGCGGCGCCGCGAGGGAGGCGAGGCTGGGTGAGATGTCCGCGGTTTCCAGCGCCGGGCCGGTCCAGCCGGCGATCAGCGCCTCGGTGTCCACCGTCTCGGCGGCGGCCTCGGCCGGCATCGCCGTCTCTTCCTGCTTGCGCAGGCGGCGCATCAGGCCGGACATCCAGCCCGACTTCTGCTCGGCCTGGGCCGCCTTGCGGGCGGCGGCCTCCCGCTGATACTCGGGCGACATGGCCTGCTGCAGGCTGGTGATCACGGTGCCGATCTGCTGCTCGGCGTAGCCGCGCATGCCGCCGCCGGCGAGCGAGAGGATCTTGCCCACCAGTTGCACCTCGCCCTGCCAGTTGACGCGGGTGCCGCCGCCGGCGGGCTCCAGGGCGAAGGAGGTGGTCATGGTGTAGGCGCCGCCCATCACGCGGCCGCTGCCGACGTAGGTGGCGTGGCTGGGAGCCGATTTCTTCTGCAGCGCCAGCTGGGTGGTCGCGGTGCCGCGGATCTTGCCGATGCCCACCGACACCTTGACGATGGCGGTGTCGGCGTCCTTCATCTCCAGGCTGGAGAAGGTGGGCAGGAGGGGGGCGAATTTCTGCGGATCGGAAAGCAGTTCGAAGACCTCGGCGGGCCGGGGCGAGACCTCGAACTGGCCGGAGAACTTCATTTCCATCAGCGATGCTCCTTGTTGTCGTTGGCGACGGCTTCGACCGCCTTGATGATGTTCTGGTAGCCGGTGCAGCGGCAGACGTTGCCGGCGATGGCCTTCTTGATCGCCTTGCGGTCGGCGGTGGGGTTCTCCGCCAGCAGCGCGTGCGAGGACATCAGCATGCCCGGCGTACAGTAGCCGCATTGGAGGCCGTGGTGCTCGGAGAAGGATTTCTGCAGCGGATGCAGCTCGCCGTCCTTTTCCAGCCCTTCGACGGTCAGCACCTCGCTGCCGTCGGCCTGGACCGCGAGCATGGTGCATGACTTGACCGGCGCACCGTCCAACTCCACGGTGCAGGCGCCGCAGTAGCTGGTGTCGCAGCCGATGTGGGTGCCGGTGAGGCCCAGTTCCTCGCGGATGAATTCGACCAGCAGCATGCGCGGCTCCACCTGGCGGCGGTGCTTCTCTCCATTCACGGTGACTTCGATGGTTACCCGTGTGTCCTGATTACGCATAGACGTGACTCCCCTCGATATTGGTGTTGGCGCAGCGCCGCACGGCGACTTCGGCGGTCTGGAGCAGCAGCCCGCGCAGCAGCTTGCGCTTGTATTCGGTCGAGCCGCGCACGTCGGCGTTCGGTTCGGCGATGGCGATCGCAGCATCGGCGGCGCGTTCCCACAACGGGTTGCTCAGGGTCTTGCCGCGCAGTTCGGCTTCCGCCTCGCGGGCGCGGCGCGGCGTCGGTCCGGCGCCGCCCATCACGATGCGGACGTCGCGGCAGACGTTGCCGGCGTCGAGCGTCAACTGCACGCCCACGGAGCAGACCGGGAAGGCCGCCGCCGCCTTCTTGTAGGCGATGTAGGCGCCGCCGCTGCCGGCCGGGGGCGCCATGAAGCGGATCTCGGTGACCAGTTCGCCGGGCGTCAGCGCGGTGGTGTAGGCGTCGGTGATGAAGTCGCCGATGGGAATCGCGCGTTCGCCGTCGGGGCCGGCGCACAGCACCTGCGCATCCAGGGTGTTCAGCAGCGCCGGCCAGTCGCAGTTGGGATCGGCGGCGCTGACCGAGCCGCCGATGGTGCCGCGGCTGCGCACCTGGACGTCGGCGATGCCGCCGGCGCAGTCGCGGACGATGGGGACCCCGGCGGCGATCGCGGACTTGGCGACCCAGCCGTGGGGAGAGAGGGCGCCGATCCGGATCCAGCCATCCTCTTCGCGGGCGAAGCGCAGATCGGGCAGCCGACCGATATCCACCAGGTCCGTCGGTTCGTCCATGCGCAGCTTCAGGATCGGCAGCAGGGTCTGGCCGCCCGCCAGGGGCTTGGCGGTTTCGCCGAGGGCGGAGAGCATCAGGATGGCCTCCTTCAGGGAAGCCGGTCGGTGATATCGAAATGGCGCTGGATACATAGCGATTCCTCAGTATTTGTTGATGCCATCTTGCCATAGCGTCCCGCGCCTTCCCGCGCCGACGCTGAAGATCGGTGTTGCGACCGCTTCACGGCATGGGCTCACGATAGAGCGAAGATTCGATTCGGGCTTGCCCCCCAGAGCGCACCGGTTTGATTGTCAGCGCGCTGTCGCGGCCGGGGATTTTTCTGCTGCGCCGCAGCGACATTGCAGCACATCATGCTGACGATTTCCGTACAGAGGCGGCCGATGTCAGGCGCGGACTTCGAGCGTCGCGGCGAGCCAGGCGGCGGTGGCCCTGCCGGCGAGGTAGCCGCGGCGATAGGTGGCCATCAGCCGGTTCAGATCCTCGGCCTCGTCGATGTCACCCGCCAGGGCCGGATCGTGGCGCACCTCCAGGCCGATGCCCGCCTCCATCGCGGCGTGGTGGAAGCGCGGCAGGCTCCGGCTGCCGAACACCAGGGGCAGGGGCAGGGGGAGCGGCGCCAGCAGCAGGTTGGTGCCGCTGCCTTCCTTGTCGGCCGCCGCCCGCAGGCGGCGGGGCGAAGTCGCGGCGGCGATGAAGCGGTCGATCCCCGCCGCGGTGAGATGGGGCAGGTCGGCATGGACGATCAGCACCTGGCCGGCGCCCTGGGCCTGGGCCCACTCCGCCGCGCGGCTCAGATCCTCGTTGAGGCCGCGTGCGCCGCCGGTGTCGAAACAGCTCACGTCGTCGAGGCCGAGCAGCCCGGGCAGGCCCGGAATGTCGCTGACCATGACCACCCGCGCCACGCCGCCGGCCCGCGTCAGCGCGCGGGTCACGTCGCGGGCCATCGCCAGGGCCAGTCCGCGCCGGGCCTTGGCGTCGAGGACGCCGGCGAGCCGGGTCTTGCCCAGGGACAGATCCTTCAGTGGAACCAGAGCCCAGACCTCGGCCGCATTGCGGGGCGGGCGCTGGGGTTGGAGTGTTGCCCGCGAGGAGGGGCGGGCCCGACGAGCAGTTTCGGTATGAGCTTCCACGGTCCTGGTCTCCGGTCCGGCCGGCCCTGTTGCGAAAGTGCGTGGCCGGTGGAACGCAACCCTAATCCGATCGCTCGCGGAACTCTTGCCCGGCTGGGCAGGGCGCTTGACTCCCGGCGCAGTGTCGGGCGCCGCGCCGCGCGGCGTGTTCCGCCTCTGCGCTGAGGGTCATCGGCCGCTGCTTCGAGAGTCAAGACGGTCGTCGGTCCAGTTTGTATCGTGCCGTTGCAACAGGCTGTAAACCCGCTCTGGGCCTTGGTTTCATCCGCTAGCCGATGGTTGTGACGATTTGGTTGCGCTGCAATATCAGATGATTTTCAGAGCAGTTCAGGCGTTATTGATGGGTCGGGGGTCTTGGTTGTTGCGGTGCGAAATTCACCGCGGTAGTTGCCGGATAGTCGGCGTGGTTCGTGGATGGCGGGACGTGCCGGTTGAGCATAGTTTCCGGCAGTGCTTGGCTGACGAGGAGAAGAACGGATGTACATAGAACGCACTTTTGTCCTGGACGGGTCTTTGCCCGAGGTCTGGACTTTCCTGAACGACCCTCATGAGGTGGGCAAGTGCCTGCCCGGCTGCCACACGGTCGAAATCCTGGGCGTGGGCAAGTACAAGGGCTCGGTCGGGATCAAGGTCGGCCCGATCAAGGCCGGCTTCGACGTGCAGGTGGAAACCACCGAGGAGCGGCCGCCGGAATACGCCGTCTACGCCATGCGCGGCTCGGACAAGGAGGGCGGCAGCAAGATCAGCGCCGAATGCACCCTGGCCCTGCGCGATGTGGATGGCGCGCACACCGAGATCACCTATACCTCGAAGGTGAATATCGTCGGCAAGTTGGGAAAGTTCGCCAGCGGCGTGATGCAGAAGTTCGCCGACGGCATCAACGACCAGTTCATCGCCGCGATGACCAAGCGTGCCGGCGAACTCCACGGCGTCCCGGAGGCGGACGAGGCCGATAAAGGTGCCAAGGGCGTGCTCGGCAACCTGAAGTCCATGTTCAAGAAGCAGCCCGCAGAGGCTGCCGCCAAATAGTTCCGCGCGGCGCGGCGACGTTCGGCCCTGGTTTCAATCGCATCTCGGTTTGCGGTTCCGGAGGAGGAGCAACGAAGTGAGCAATCGACAGCCTGAGCAGAATTCCCTGAAGCCGGGGCGGTGGGTCAAATCGACCTGCAAGATGTGCCTGCACTCCTGCAATACGCGGGTGCACATCACCGACGAAGGGGTGATCAACAAGATCGAGGGCGAGCCCAGCAGCCCGAGCAACAACGGCCGGCTCTGCCCCAAGGGCAATGCGGCGATCCTGCGCCACTACGATCCGAACCGCTTCCAGACGCCGCTGCGCCGCACGAATCCGCAGAAGGGTCCGGGCGTCGATCCGAAATGGGAGCCGATCAGCTGGGACGAGGCCTACGACATCGTCGGCCGTGAACTGAAGCGGACCCGCGACGAGGACCCGCGCAAGCTGCTGCCCGCGATCAACAATTTCCAGAAGATCTTCCTCTGGGCCTGGCCGGCGGCGTTCGGCTCGGCGAACTTCTTCTCCTCGGTGGGCAACTTCTGCGGCGGCGGCTACCATCCGATGAACGGCTTCGTGCATTCGGCCTTCGCCGCGGCCAACGACGTCAATTACTGCAACTACTGGATCAACAACGGCGGCGGCGACGGCTTCTCGTCCCATCTGCACACCGCCGCCCAGGCCAACCACGTCGCCAAGGCGCGCATCGAGCGCAACATGCGGGTGGTCACCGTCGAGCCGCGGCTGTCCATCGGCGGCGCCAAGGCCAACGAGTGGGTGCCGATCCGCCCGGCCACCGACCGCCAGTTCGCCCTCGGCCTGTGCCACGTGCTGGTGTATGAGAACCTCTTCGACGCCAAGTTTCTCAAGAAGGACACCAACGCTCCGTATCTGGTCGGACCCGACGGCTATTTCGTGCGCGACCGCGCCGGCGAGATCTACGTCTGGGACGCCAAGGACGGCTGCGCCAAGCTGTGGAACGATCCCTCGCTCAAGGACTTCGCCCTGGAGGGCGTCTACGAGGTGAATGGCGTCGCCTGCCGCCCGGCCTTCCAGCGCTTCAAGGACATCCTCGCCGAATGCACGCCGGAGCAGATGTCGGCGGTCACCACGGTGCCGGCGGAGACGATTCGCCGCATCGCCCGCGAATTCGCCAAGGCGGCCCAGATCGGCTCCTTCATCGAGATCGGCGACCGCATCCTGCCGCTGCGCCCGGCCGCCTACAACTACTATCGCGGCGCCCAGGGCCACAAGTACAGCGCGATGGCCAACCAGGCGTTCAAGCTGGTGAATTTCCTGGTCGGCGCCATCGACACGCCGGGGGGGCACTGCGGCGCCACTCTCGACGACCAGATGGAGGACATCCGCGGCGGCTGCGGCGAGATCAAGCCGGGCGAGAGCGGCATGATGCACGCCAACCCGCACCAGTTGCACCCGGAAGTGCCGTTCTCCTTTCCGCCCAACGAAGTGCACCTGATGGGCTATTTCCCGATCGGCGTCGATCCCGGCCACCTCGCGCAGGAAACCCTGCTGCACCCGGAGAAGTACAACCTCGACTATCGCCCGGACACGATGCTGCTGTGCCATGCCAACCCGATGTGGAACATCAGCGGCAGCCGCAAGGAATGGCAGCGGATCATGCGCGAGATGCGCTTCATCGTCGCCATCGACATCCTGCCCAACGAAAGCAACGAGTGGGCGGACATCATCCTGCCGGCCCACGATCTGCTCGAAACCTGGAACATGACCATGATCGAGCCGCCCCACCACGAGGGCATGTGCCTGCGCCAGCCGGCCACGCCGCCGCTCTACGACACGCGCAGTGAGGAGGAGATCTTCTACGAGCTTTCCAAGCGCATCGGCATCCTGGAGGGCTGGAACACGATCCTCAACTACGTCACCGGCTTCGTGATGAAGCCGGAGTTGATGCTGGAAACCAACCGCACCTACACCGACCGCGAGATCGCCGAGCGCAAGGGCAAGCTCTGGAACGGCAAGGACCTGGACTGGTACGTCGAGCACGGCCACGCGGTGACGCCGCGCCGGCCGGAGAAGTGGTACCGGCCCTGGGAAGGCATGCGGCTGCACTTCTACATCGAGGACATCCTGCGGGCGCGCGACGACCTGCGGCAGAAGATGGAGGAGGCGCGGGTGCCGATCCGCAGCGAGTGGGCGTGGGGCGACTACCAGCCCTTGCCGGACGCCCGTCCCGACCCGGTGCTGATGGAACCGCCCGAGTACGACATGTACGCGATCACCTTCAAGGACATCCAGATCAATTTCGGCGAGAGCACCAGCAATCCCTGGATCAAGGACATCACCTACAACGACCCGGTGCATACCTCGGTGCTGATCAACGCCGCCGCCGCCGCCGCGAAGGGGCTGCAAAGCGGCGACGTGGTGCGCATCGAGTCGCCCTACGGCAGCATCGTCGCGCGGCTCGCCACGTCCCAGGGCGTTCATCCGGAAACGGTGTGCGTGTCCAACGCCCTGACCCGGATGGCGATCCAGCACAGCGGCGTGCGGGTGGGCGGCGGCAGCTTCAACGACCTGCTGCCCGCCAACCTGGAGAACACCGACGCCTGCAGCGGCCAGCCGGAGACGGTGGCGCGGGTCAGGCTGGTCAAGCTCACGGAACTGCCGCCCGAACTGGCGGCCGGCAACTCCGTGTATGGCGGACAGAACGGGAGGATGCACTGATGGCCAAGTGGGGCATGGTTTTCGACTTGCGGCGCTGCATCGGCTGCAATGCGTGTACGGTCGCCTGCAAGCAGGAGAACAGCCTGCCCGGCGGCGTGTTCTTCACCAAGACGCTGTCCGAGGAGATCGGCGAGTTTCCCAAGACGACGCGGATGTACATCCCGACGATCTGCAACCACTGCGAGGACGCGCCCTGCCAGCGGGTCTGCCCGACCGGCGCCACCTATACCCGGGCCGACGGCATCGTCCTGGTGGACAAGGAGAAGTGCATCGGCTGCGGTTCCTGCATCGTCGCCTGTCCCTACGACCAGCGCACCCGCCTGGAGCCGGAGATGCTGGAGGCCGGCCTGTTCGGCAACGGCCGGCTGACGCCGTTCGAGGAGCAGGGCTACTCGCGCTGGACGGCGGGCACGGCGGTCAAGTGCACCTTCTGCCACGAGCGCGTCGACGCCGGCCTGGAGCCGGCCTGCGTGGCGACCTGCCCGACCGAGGCGCGCATCTTCGGCGATCTGGACGATCCGGACAGCAAGGTGCGGCGCCTGATCCACGAACGCCATGGCCGCCAGCCGCTGCCGGAGAAGAACACGGACCCGAAGGTGTTCTACATCGATTGATTTCCCCCGTCGCGGCCCTGGGGTCGCGCAAGCGGTGGACAAGGAGGGAATGACATGTTGGCTAAGAGTCTCGATGTGGTCGGCAGCGAATTCCGCGTCGGCTATCGGATGCAGAAGTCGTGGGGAATGTCGATGGCGACGGCCTTTTTCTTCGGCGAGGCCGGCGCGGGTCTGTATTTCGTCTCCCAGTTCTACGACCTGGCGGCGGGGATGCTGCTGGGCCTGTTGATGGTGATTTTCGGCAAGGGCGGCGGCCATCTGCTGCATCTGGGCAAGCCGTCGCGCGGCTGGCGCGCCTTCACCCGGGTCGGCAGTTCCTGGATTAGCCGCGGCCTCTGGGCGATCACGCTGTTCGCCGCCTTCGGCGCCCTGCATCTGCTGGACCTGCAGACCGGGCTGCTGCCCCGGCCGCTGTCGGCGCTGGCGGCGGGCGTGGCGGTCGCGGGCTGTCTGGTGATCATGGTGTACCAGGGGTTCGCGATGTCCCATTCCTCGTCGATCACCCTCTGGAGCAGCGGGCTGATGCCCCTGGCGAGCCTCACCTATGCCCTGCTCAACGGCGTGATGCTGACTCTGGTGATCGGCCACGACGCGCTCGCCACCAGCCATCCGGAGGCGCTGCCGATGCTGCGCATGGCCGCCGTCGGTCTGGTGCTCTACGGCTTCGTGATGGTGCTGAGCCTGGTGCACAGCGCGAAATACGGCTCCGGCGGCGGCCGCAAGTCGGTGGAGCTGCTGCTGCGCGGCGCGTTTTCGGGCTATTTCCTGCCGGTGGTGCTGGTGCTCGGGTTCGTCGTCTCGGGGACGATGCTCGCCTTCGCCGCCAAGGACCTGGCCACCATGATCCTGGTCGCCGGCTGCGAGTTGACCGGCTACTACGCCTTTCGCGTGCTGATGTTCAAGGCTGGCACCTACGATCCGGTGCTCAGTTTCGCGCCGAAGTTCAAACCCTGATGCGATTTTTCGGATGCAGTAAGCCCGTTGTAACCCAGTACCCAGAAACTCCGGCCTGTCGCGAGCGGAGAAATCCAGAAGCAGTCACGTTCCTTCCCCAACGGAGGTCAAGCAAGTGAATAGTAGAGACATCCAGCAGAATTCCCTGAAGCCGGGGAAGTGGTTCAACTCGACGTGCAAGATGTGCCTGCACTCCTGTTCCACCCGGGTTCATGTCACCGACGACGGTGTCATCAACAAGATCGAGGGAAACCCCACCAATCCGTCCAATGCCGGCAAGCTCTGCCCGAAGGGCAACGCGGGCATCATGCGCCATTACGATCCGCAGCGCTTCCAGCAGCCGATGCGCCGCACCAATCCGGAGAAGGGGCCGGGCGTCGATCCCAAGTGGGAGCCGATCAGCTGGGAGGAAGCGCTGGACATCACGGCCCGCGAGATCAAGAAGTCGCTGGACGTCGACCCCCGCCGCATCCTGCCGTCGCTGGAGGACTTCCAGAAGATGCACATCTGGTTCTGGCCCCTGGCGATCGGCAATCACAACTTCTACCAGTCCGGCGGCACCATGTGCGGCGGCGCCTACCATCCGTTGAACGGCTACATCCATTCCGCCTTCGGCGCGGTGAATGACGCCAAGTACTGCAACTACTGGATCAGCAACGGCGCCGGGGACGGCTTCTCTTCCCACCTCCACGCCGCGGCCCAGTCCCATTGGGTGGCCAAGGCCCGCATCGAGCGGGGGATGAAGGTGGTTGCGGTGGAGCCGCGGATGTCCATCGCCGCGGCCAAGGCCGAGGAGTGGGTGCCGATCCGCCCCGCCAGCGACCGCCATTTCGCCATGAGCATGAGCCACGTCCTGGTCAACGAGGGGCTGTGCGACTACGAATTCCTGCGCAAGGACACCAACGCGTCCTATCTGGTGGGGCCGGACCAGTTCTTCGTGCGCGACGAGAACCGCCAGATCTATGTCTGGGATACGGCGGACGACTGCGCCAAGCTCTGGAACGATCCGACCCTGAAGAACCAGAATCTGGCGCTGGAGGGCGAGTACGTGGTGAACGGCGTGAAGTGCCGCCCCGCCTTCCAGGTCTACAAGGACATCCTCAAGGAAGCCTCGCCCGAGGCGATGGAGAAGGTCACCACGGTGCCGCCCGAGACGGTGCGCCGCATCGCCCGGGAGTTCGCCCGCGAGGCGCGCATCGGCGAGACCATGACCCTGGCGGACGGCCGTACCGTGCCCTACCGGCCCGCGGCCTACAACTACTACCGGGGCGCCCAGGGCCGCAAGACCGGGATGATGACCAACCACGCCTTCCAGCTCACCAACATGCTGATCGGCAATATCGACCACCCGGGCGGCCGCTGCGGCGTCACCATCACCGACGGCTGCGTGGACAACAACCACTGCCAGCCCGGCGAGTGCGGCCAGATGCTGGGCACGCCCCACCAGCTGGGCCACATGCCGCCCTTCTCCTGGCCGCCCAACGAGTACCACCTGGCGGGCTTCTTCCCCGTCGGCGTGAACGGCCCGCACCTCAACATGCTTTCCTATCTGGAGCCGGAGAAGTACGGCTCCACCTACAAGCCCGACGTGCTGGTGAATTGCCATTCCAACCCGGTCTGGGCGATCCAGGGGCCGCGCGACAAGTGGCTGCAGTTCCTCAAGGAGATGCGCTTCATCGTCTGCGTGGACATCATTCCCACGGAGATGACCGACTTCGCCGACATCATCCTGCCTTCCCACGACTATCTGGAGTCCTTCAACTCCGTGATGATCGAGCCGCCCTACACCGAGGGCATCTGCTTCCGCCAGCCGGTGGTGGCGCCGCTCTACGACACCAAGAGCGAGGAGGACATCTTCTTCGAACTGTCCGAGCGGCTGGGCGTGCTGGACCAGTACAACGAAGTGATCAACATGATCCTGGGCTTCAACCAGAAGCCGCACCTGAAGCTGGAGCCGGGCAGGAAGTACACCGACCGCGACATCGCCGAGCGTCTCGGCCTGCTCTGGAACGACAAGCCGATCGAGTGGTACATGGAGCACGGCCATTCCTCCACCGAGCGCCGGCTGGACAAGTGGTACCGGCCCTGGGACGGCATGCGCCTGCTGTTCTACATCGAGGACCTGCCCTTGCAGCGGGAGAACCTGCGCCAGCAGTTCGAGGAGGCGCAGGTGCCGTTCCGCCACGAATGGCCCTTCGACGACTACCAGCCGCTGCCGACCACGGTGCTGGACCCGATCCACCTGGAGCCGGCGGAGTACAACCTCTACGCCATCACCTTCAAGGACATCCAGCTCAACTTCGGCGAGAGCCTGTCCAACCCCTGGATCAAGGACATCACCTACCGCGACCCGGTCCACACCGGCCTCCTGCTCAATCGCGGCACGGCCGACAAGCTGGGCTTCGCCGACGGCGACATCGTCCTCGTGGAGTCGCCCTACGGCCGCCTCTACGGCCGGCTGAAGACCACCGAGGCGATGCACCACGAGACCCTGGGGGTTTCCAACGCCCTGTCCCGCACCAAGAACGAGAACCGTTCGGTGCTGATGGCCGGGGGCCACTACAACGATCTACTGCCTTACGACATGCGCAATACAGACGGTGCCACCGGCCAGCCCGAGACCAGCTGCCGCGTGAAGATCACGAAACTCGACGACTGGCCCGACTTCCTCAAGCGGGGTTCCACGGTTTATGACTTCGTGGATTCCATCAACAACGCCAAGGGCAAGGGAGGGCAACACTGATGGCCAAGATGGGAATGGTCTTCGACCTCAAGGCCTGCATCGGCTGCAACGCCTGCGTGGTGGCCTGCAAGCAGGAGAACTCCTTGCCGGACGGCGTGTTCTTCACCCGCACCCTGAGCTACGAGCACGGCACCTACCCCAACACCCGGCGCACCTACATCCCCACCATCTGCAATCAGTGTGAGGATGCTCCGTGCGAGAAGGTCTGCCCCAGCGGCGCGACCTTCACCCGCGAGGACGGCATCGTCATGGTGGACCGGGACAAGTGCATCGGTTGCAGCAGCTGCGCGGTGGCCTGCCCCTACGACATGCGCACCATGCTCGACAAGGACATGTTCGAGAAGGGCCTGTTCGGCACCGGCGAGCTGACGCCTTTCGAGAAGCAGGGCTACGAGCGGTTCACACCAGGTACCTCGGTCAAGTGCGACTTCTGCAGCCAGCGGGTGGACGCCGGACTCGACCCGGCCTGCGTGTCCACCTGCCCGACCAACGCCCGCATCTTCGGCGACCTCGACGATCCCAACAGCGCGCCCAGCAAGCTGATCCGGGACCGCGACGGCCGCCAGCCGCTGCCGGAAAAGGGCACCAAGCCCAAGGTCTATTACGTGGACTGAGACGTGGACTGAGCGCTGCGGCGCTCTCAAGAAAATGAAGAGCCGCCCCAAGCTTTCTTGCCCCTCCCTCGGGAGGGTGAAAATGCCGAGAGGCGTTTTCGGGGGCGCTCAACTGCCTAGGTGGATACTACGATGACGAATACCGGCAACAATCGTCTGGTCGGCAACTCCTTCAAACTGGGGTACCGCTTCCAGCGCTACTGGGACACCTCGATGGCCATCGCCTTCTTCTCCGCGGAAGTCGGCACCGGTCTGTTCCTGGTTTCCTATTTCTGCAACTACGTGCTGGGAATGGCGCTCGGCCTGGCCCTCACCGCGACCCTCAAACCCTACTTCCATCTCGCCCACATGGGCGTGCCGCAGAAGTCCTGGCGCGCCATCCTGCGTCCCGACCGCTCCTGGATCAGCCGCGGCGCCTTCGCCGTCGCCGTGCTGGTGGGCTTCGGCGTGCTGCACGTGATCGACCGCGCAACGGGGCTGGGCGCCGCCCTCGGCCTGTCGCAGGGCGTGATCGACCTGGTGGGCTATCTGGCGGTGGCGGGCGCGCTGGTGGTGATGTGCTACCAGGGCCTGGCGATGTCCCATTCCGAGTCGCTCACCCTGTGGGCCAGCCCGCTGCTGCCGGTGTCGAGCTTCTGCTACGCCCTGACCGCCGGCGCGCTGCTGACGCTGGTGGTGGGCTGGGGCGCGCTCGAACCCCGGCGGCTCGCGGGCCTGGTCAATCTGGCGGTGCTGATGCTGATCCTCGACACCCTGGTGGTGTTCGGCATCCTGCTGTCGGCGCGGCGCAAATCCAAGGGCGGGGCCTTCTCGGCGGAAATGCTGCTGCAGGGCGAGTATTCGTCGCCGTTCCGCAATCTGGTGCTGCTGCTCGGCCTGGCCGCACCCGTCGTCCTGATGGCCCTGGGTGCCGGCTCGTATCCGATGGTGATCCTGGCAACGCTGGCGATGCTGGTGGGCTTTTTCGCCTTCCGGGTGCTGTTGTTCAAGGCGGCCGTCTTCGAGCCGATCACCCACGACCTGGCCGGCAGCATCGGCCTGCCGAGCGCGCGCTAGCGCCCGGCCGGTTCCGGAATTCCGGGAGCGTTCCCATGGGCCCTGTCGGCACCCCCGTCGTCAGCAATCTCGGCACCCGCATCACGGCGGCGGAGGAAATCTTCGCCGACGGCCATCGCTCCGGCGTTGCCGAGTGCCGTGTGGTGGAGGAGGACGTCCTCACCATCGAGGTGGAAGGGGTCGGCAGCTACGCGCTGATGTGGACTCCGACCGAGGACAACAGCCAGGCGGCGGGCTTCACCATCGAGGACGGCGTGCTGTCCGAATGCGGGGTGCCCGAGTCGCTGGCGCTGGCGGCCGGCTTCGCCTTCACCGAGGGCATCGTCGAGCGCGTCTCCGACATCGTCAACATGTCGGTCTGCCCGGAGCGCGCCGACGTGGTGCGGATGGTGCTCGCCCATCCGGAAGGCGTCGCGGTGAGGCGCCGCAACGTGGTGATGAACAGTTCCTGCGGGGTGTGCGGCGGTCGGGATCAACTGGAGGCGGGCATGACCTGCACCGCCCGGGTGCCCGACACCGTGCGCATGTCGGTGGCCGACTTCCTGCCGATCCGCGACGCGATGCTGGAGCATCAGGGCATCTTCGGCCGCACCGGCGGCGCGCACGGCGCCGCGGTGTTCGACCGCGAGCTGCGGGTGGCGGCGGTGGCGGAGGACCTGGGGCGGCACAACGCCCTGGACAAGGTGATCGGCTACCGTTTCCTCAGCGGGCTCGGATTCGACGGCTGCGGCGTCTACATCTCCAGCCGGGTCAGCTACGAGATGGTGGCGAAGTCGGTGCGCGCCGGCTTCGAGGTCGTCGCCGCGATCTCCGCGCCCTCGTCGATGGCGATCGACCTCGCCGAGCGGTTCGGCATCACGCTTTGTGGATTCGTGCGCGGCACGAGCGCCAAGGTGTATAGCCACCCCCACCGGCTGACGTCCGCCGGGAGTTCAGCGTAAAAAAGAGCTCAGCGTAAAAAACAGCTTTTCCGCCGCGCCGCCGCAAGGAAAAGCGGCACGCGCCGGAGGCGCAACGTATCGGTGCCCCCACGAAGCACCCCCAAACACCCGAGCGCAGCGAGCAGTCTAGAACCCCCCGGAGGGGGGCGAAGGGGGGCGAGCCTCCTCCATCACTCCACCGACCAGCACAAGTCGCAACGATGGGCCGTCATGAGATAGCCGTTCTTGCGGCTGGCGCACTGGAAACAGGCGCTCGCCGGGATGTGCAGCAGCACGCTGGTATAGCCGAACACCTCCCCGCCCAGGTAGTTCGCGAGATCCATCACCGTCGCCTTGTCGGTCTCGATGATGCAAAGAATCCTGTCTTTGAAATCTTCGTCACAGACCATGGAAATGCTTTTCAGCCTGTATTGGCCCTCGCAATGTCTCTTCAGGCGAAGAAACAAATCGCCGGGATCTGTCGCATCGTCGAAGGTCGGGACTGAGGGAGCGCTCGCCATCAGGGCCGCACGCTACCGCCAATACAGACTGGTCATTACCCCGGAGTAGCGCGCGAACAGCCGTTGTGATTTTTCCGACAGCACCAGATAGACTATTCGTCCGTCATGATCGGCGGGGTATTTCTCCAACGCGCCGCGTGCAATCAATCGCATCACGCGCCGCCGTATCGTCGCCGCGGAGCCCAGGCCGAAACGTTTCAGGTTATCCATGCTCAAAGTAAGATTTTTGAAGCAGACCGGATGACCTTGTTCCTGGGCATAACCAATCGTCAGCAGAATCTCTCGGTCTTCCAGCGAGGTCATGAAGGGCAGGTTTTTCCGCTCAAACTCACGAATCCGTTTTAAGTTCGCGAATAACATAAATTCGATTATGACTGTGGCGAATGTCACGGCACAATCAAAATTTGTTTGCAATTTGCACTATTTCTTATGTGCTTCGTATTTGACAGCCCATCGTGGAGTGATGTAGCGAGCCCTCTGGTCCTTCGGTGAAACAGCGCGGGAACGCGGTGCGACTCGAACGGGGGGCAACCACGGCCGCTTTCCCGGCGCCGGCTGCCTTGAAGTCGGATCACTTCGCCAGATAGCGATCCAACTGTCGGGCGAATTCACGTTGGTCGCTGGCGCTGAACGAGGCCGGTCCGCCGGTCTCGACGCCCGACGAGCGCAAGGTGTCCATGAAGTTGCGCAGGGTCAGCGCGGCGGCGATCGAGCCCGCATCGTAGGTTTCCCCGCGCGGGGTGATCACCTTCGCCCCTTTGCCAATCGCCTCGGCGGCGAGGGGGATATCCGCCGTCACCACCAGATCGCCGGCCTGGGCGCGGCGGACGATCTCGCCATCGGCGACATCGAACCCCCTTGGCACTTGCAGCGAGCGGATATGGGGCGAGGGCGGCACGGCGAGCATCTGATTGGCGATCAGCGTCAGCTCGCATCCGGTGCGAATGGCCGCCCGGAACAGGATGTCCTTGATCGGCCTGGGGCAGGCGTCCGCATCGACCCAGATCGCCATCAGCCGGCCCTCCGCTGCCGCAGCGGTTCGAGGATCGGCTTGAGCCCGTTGTGGTCGATTTCCTGCATCAGCGCCAGGAGACGCCCGATTTCCCCGGCCGGAAAACCCTCCCGGGCGAACCAGTTCAGATAGTTTCCAGGCAGGTCGGCGATCAGGCGCCCCTTGTATTTTCCGAAGGGCATCGCCACGGTCACAAGGCGTTCAAGGTCTTCCGGCGACATCTTCGGGTCCATTCGATCGGTGCATTCCGATCGGCGCATTCATGATTCGTCCATCCTAACAAGCCGATCCGCCTGTGGGATTCGAGAATAGGGACGCATGTTGACAGGTAATCGTTCGAGCACTATCTTTGGTGAACGAAAGAATACCCGGAGACGGCCATGGCCTCCCCCAACAAAGACACCGAATACCTCGACCAGCTACGGGACTACTATGCCGAGAACCGCCGCATTCCTTCCTTCCGGCGGATCGCGACGCTGCTCGGCTTCGCCTCCAAGGCCGCCTCCAGCAAGCTCCTGGAGCGCCTGGCGACTGCCGGCTATGTCGAACGCACTTCCGACGACGATGCCTGGATTCCCACGGAGCGGTTCTTCGAGCGCCCCTTGGCCGCCTCCTTCGTCCGCGCCGGCGGTCCGGATATGGTCGAGGCCATGGAGTCCGATCCGTTCCTGGTGGACCGCTATCTGGTCCGCCAGCCCTCCCGCACCGTCATGGTTCCGGTCAAGGGGGATTCCATGAGCGAAGCCGGCATCCACGAGGGCGACATGGTGGTCGTGGAGCGCCGCCGCGCCGCCCACAAGGGCGATTTCGTCATCGCCATCGTCGACAACGAATTCACCCTCAAGGAATTGGGCATGGAACGCGGGAAGTTCGTTCTCATCCCCCACAACCCGGCGTATCCCGTCATCCGTCCCAAGGGCGAACTGGAAATCTTCGGCGTCGTCACCGGGCTGGTCCGGCGCTATGCCTAGCCTCTTCCAGAATCAACGTGAAACAGAAAATTGAAACAGCGAGTCAAACAGACGAGCGCAGCGGGTTAACCACCATAAGTCACCAAGGGATCGGTTCGTCGAGATGGAAGAATCCTCCGGTGGGCCCGTCGTTCGGCAACAGGGCCAGGGAAACGGCGGTGCGGGCGCCTTCCTCCGGGCTGATCAACCCACCGGGGTTCGGATCGGTCTTTACGATGCCGGGATGGGCCGAATTGACCTTGATCGGCGTATTCCGCAAGGCGCAGGCCAAGTGTTGAGTGAAAGCGTTGAGGGCCGTTTTGCTGGCACAGTAGGCTAGGGGACGATCGCCTTGGGCCCACGATTCGGGCGATGCATGCAGCGACAGGGAACCGATGGCGCTCGACTGATTGACAATGCGTCCGGCCGGGCTTTTTTCCAGCAGCGGAAGCAGATGTCCAGTCAACTCGAGGATCGAAAAGAAGTTGATGTCGAAGGTCTTGCGCACAAGTTCAATGGGGACATTGGCCGCAGTGCAGGCCCAGTCGAATCCCATGCCCACATTATTCACGAGGATGTCGAGGCGGCCGAATTCACGGGCGATCCGATCATGGGCCGCCTGATAGGTCGTCGAGTCATCCGTGTCGATCCGCAGGTATCGGACGTCCAGACCCGTGTCGCGCAGGGCGCTTGCTGCCTGCTTTCCCAGGAGATCGTCGCGGGCACCCAGATAAACAATGATGCCCGCGGTGCCCAGCTGACGGCAGATTTCAAGGCCAATGCCACGGTTGGCGCCGGTGACGAGAGCGATACGGGGAGAAGTCTGGGACATGGGATCTCCTTGTGAGGTCAATTTCCAGGGTGACGGTGCGGAACCGTCCTACCTGCGGTACAGCCACTTCGCCAGCAGCCGGGTCCAGCGGGGCATGACCAGGTAGGTAGCCAGGGCCACCACGGTCAGGATGTTCAGTCCCTGGAGCAGCCAGCCGGGGAGGGGGCGGGGCAGGGCTTCCTGGAGGGGGGCGAGCAGGACCGAGATCAGGACCGTCAGCGGCCAGATGACCGCGGTGGTCGCCAGCAGCTGTTTCCAGCGCGGCGGAATGATGCCGCTGGGCGGGGTGAACCAGTAGTCGATGCCGCTGACGATGTCGATCTGCTCGTCGCTGTCGAGCAGATTCTCCAGTTGGGCGATCAGCGCCTCCCTGTCGGCCGAGCGATGCCAGCGGGCCGCGTCCTCCTGGCTCTGGAAGCGCACGGCCATCACGTATTCCTGGCGCCCGGCGGGTGGACGCACGATCTGGACCCCGAGATGGCCGGGGAATTTCGCCGCCACCTGCATGATGTGCCGCAGCCAGCGCTCGTAGGCCTCGCGGGCGCCCGCCCTGACCCGGTGGCGCACGACGAAGAACACCTGTTCGTGCTTGTCGCCCGGCACGCGCAGAAACGGTTCGGAATCGGACGTCATGGCAATGTTGTGCGTGGTGCCACGCTAACCATCGCAGGCGTTCAGTCGCGCAGGTCCATCAGCAGGTCCTTGGCCTCGATCTTGTCGCCGATGGCGACGTGGATCCTGCCCACCACGCAGTCCCGCTCGGCGGTGATCATGGTCTCCATCTTCATGGCCTCGATGGAGAGCAGGGGGCTGCCCTTCCTCACCGCCTGGCCGGATTTCACGTTGACGGTGGCGACGGCGCCTGGCATCGGCGCGGCGATGTGGTTCGGGTTGCCCAGCTCGGCCTTGGCGCGCGCGGCCTGCAGCACCGCCGCGCCGCGCTTGGGGATGCGGATGGAGCGGGGCTGGCCGTTCAATTCGTAGAACACCTTGACCATGCCTTCCTCGTCCACCTCCGCCTGGCCGACCAGCCGGATCACCAGCGTTTTTCCCGGCTCGATCTCGACGGCGATCTCGTGCCGCTCCGCCAGGCCGTAGAAGAACACCGGCGTCGGCAGCAGACCGACGTCGCCGTAGTGGCGATGGTGCTCGGCGTAGTCGATGAACACCTTCGGATACATCAGATAGGACGCCAGCTCGGTGTCGCTGATGTGGCGGTCCACGGCCTTCTCGCACTGGGCGCGCAGCGCCTCCAGGTCCGCCGGCGGGATGATGGCGCCGGCGCGGCCCGCCAGCGGCGGCTTGCCCTTCAGTACCTTGGCCTGCAATGCGGGCGGGAAGCCGTCGGCCGGGAAACCCATCTCGCCCTTGAACAGGGAGACCACCGACTCCGGGAAGGCGACCTCCCGCGCCGGGTCGGCCACCTCGGCCGGGGCGAGCTCGTTGGCCACCATGAACAGCGCCATGTCGCCGACCACCTTGGAGGTGGGCGTGACCTTGACGATGTCGCCGAACAACTGGTTCACGTCGGCATAGGCCTGGGCCACCTCGGCCCAGCGGTGCTCCAGGCCCATGGCGCGCGCCTGTTCGCGCAGGTTGGTGTATTGGCCGCCCGGCATCTCGTGGCGATAGACGTCGGAGGTGCCGGCGCGGATGTCGGCCTCGAACGGCGTGTAGAAGCGGCGCACGCCCTCCCAGTAGCGGGCGAAGGGCTGGATGCGCGCCGGGGAAATACCCGGATCGCGCTCGCCGCCCTGCAAGGCGGCGATGATCGCCCCCAGGCTGGGCTGCGAGGTCAGCCCGCTCATCGAGTCCATTGCCCCGTCCACCGCGTCCACCCCGGCGTCGATCGCCGCCAGCACGCTGGCCACGGCGCCGCCGCTGGTGTCGTGGGTGTGGAAATGGATGGGCAGGCCGATTTCCTCCTTCAGGGCCTTGACCAGCGTCGCGGCGGCGCGGGGCCGGCAGACCCCGGCCATGTCCTTGATGCCCAGGATGTGGGCGCCGGCCTTCTCCAGTTGCCGGGCCATGTCGACGTAGTACTTGAGGTCGTACTTGGGGCGGGCGGTGTCGAAGATGTCGCTGGTGTAGCAGATCGCCGCCTCGCACAGGGCGCCGGTCTCGATCACGGCATCCATCGCGACGCGCATGTTGTCCACGCCGTTGAGCGAGTCGAACACGCGGAACACGTCGATGCCCTCGCGCGCCGCCTGCCGCACGAAGTAGCGCACCACGTTGTCGGCGTAGTTGGTGTAGCCCACGGCGTTGGAGGCCCGCAGCAGCATCTGGAACAGGATGTTGGGCACCGCCTGGCGCAGCCTGGCCAGACGCTCCCAGGGGTCCTCCTTGAGGAAGCGCAGGGCGACGTCGAAGGTGGCGCCGCCCCAGCATTCCAGCGAGAACAGTTCCGGCAGGGCGCGGGCGTAGTGCGGCGCGACGGCCACCATGTCGGCGCTGCGCATGCGGGTGGCGAACAGCGACTGGTGGGCGTCGCGCATCGTGGTGTCGGTGAGCAGCACCTGGCGCTGCTCCTTCATCCAGGCCGAAAAGCCGCGCGCGCCGAGCGCCTTCAGGCGGTCGCGGGTGCCCGGCGGGATCGTCCGGCCGCCTTCCGCCGCCGGCAGCAGCGGTGCGGCCACCGGCTGATGCGGCTGCTGCCGGCCCTTGACCTCCTCGTTGCCATTGACCACCACTTCGCCGATGAAGCGCAGCATCCGCGTCGCCCGGTCGCGCCGCTTGGGGAAGTGGAACAGCTCCGGGGTCCGGTCGATGAAGCGGGTGGAGCAGTCGCCGGCGATGAACAGCGGGTGGTTGATGACGTTTTCGAGGAAATGCAGATTGGTCGACAGCCCGCGCACGCGGAACTCCCGCAGCGCCCGGTCCATGCGCTGGATCGACTCGCGCGCGCTGGGCGCCCAGGCGGTGACCTTGACCAGCAGCGAATCGTAGTAGGGGGTGATCACGGCGCCCGTATACGCCGTGCCGGCGTCCAGGCGGATGCCGAAGCCGGCCGGGCTGCGATAGGCGGAGATGCGGCCGTAGTCGGGGGTGAAGTTGTTCTCGGGATCTTCGGTGGTGATGCGGCATTGCAGCGCATGGCCGGAGAGATGGACATCCTCCTGGCGGGGCAGGCCGGCGTCGGGGTCGCCGATCCGCGCGCCCTCGCAGATGCGGATCTGGGCCTTGACGATGTCCACCCCGGTGACCTGCTCGGTGACGGTGTGCTCCACCTGGATGCGGGGATTCACCTCGATGAAGTAGAACTGGCCGCTGTCGCCGTCCATCAGGAACTCGACGGTGCCGGCGTGGGTGTAGTTCACCGCCCGCGCCAGGCGCAGGGCCGATTCGCACAGAGCCTGGCGCCGGACGTCGTCGAGATAGGGCGCCGGCGCCTGCTCCACCACCTTCTGGTTGCGCCGCTGCACCGAGCAGTCGCGCTCGAACAGATGGATCGCCGTGCCGTGGCGGTCGCCGATGATCTGGACCTCCACGTGGCGGGCGTTGACCACCAGCTTCTCCAGATACACCTCGTCGTTGCCGAAGGCCGCCATCGCCTCGCGCCGCGCCACGTCGAGCTGGGCGCGCAGGTCGTCCTCCGTTTCGATCATCCGCATGCCGCGTCCGCCGCCGCCCCAGCTCGCCTTCAGCATCAGGGGATAGCCGATCTCCCCGGCCAGGCGCGCGGCCGCGTCGAATTCGCGGGGCAGGGGGCCGGTGGCGGGCATCACCGGCACGCCGGCGGCGACGGCGGCGTTGCGCGCCGCCACCTTGTTGCCCAGGGTGCGCATCACCTCCGGGGTCGGGCCGACGAAGGCCAGCCCGTTGCGGACGCAGGCCTCGGCGAAGTCCGGGTTCTCCGAGAGCAGTCCGTAGCCGGGATGCACCGCGTCGGCCTTGGCCTCCTTGGCGATGCGGATGATGTCGTCGATGTCCAGGTAGGCCTGGATCGGCTTCCGGCCCGCGCCCACCAGGTAGCTCTCGTCGGCGTTGAAGCGGTGCAGCGCGAAGCGGTCCTCGTTGGAATAGATGCCCACGGTGCGTATGCCCAGCTCCGTGGCGGCGCGCATGACGCGGATGGCGATTTCGCTGCGGTTGGCGATGAGGAGTTTGCGGATCTTTTTCATGATCGTTACGGCGGGTCTCGGTGGCTGGAGTATTTCCGTTGTAGGCGACGCCCCCGATAACGGGGAGCTTCAAGCTTTTTCGGAGGGGAAGATACGGTTTGCCGGCAGCGGGGTCTTGCATGGTGAACCGGAGCGGTTTGTCTCAGCGTGCAGGATTCCCGACCCCGGATCGGCCCCGATCGGGGCCCCTTTCGGTTTTGCACTGGCGATCAATGCACCCCGCCCGGCCGGGCAAGACTCCCCGCGGACGGCCCCCGTACGATTCGATCCAGTTCGATGCCGGGCGCGCGCCGCGCCTCCGATCGAGTTACTGCGAGCCAACCCTTTCAGCGGGAGTTAAGTCCAAATGACCAAGACCATTCAGCCCAAGATGGGCGTAATTTTCAAGTCCTACGAGCCGTTGTCGGCGATCCGCGCCTACGCGGAGCAGACCGAGGCCAGCGGCATGACCGGCGGCTTCTGGATCGCCGAGGCCTATCACTGGTTCCGCCAATACGGGCTGGAGGCGCGCGGCTGCTTCACCACCCTCGCCGTCGTCGCCCAGGCCACCAAGAACATTCCGGTTGGTCTTGGCATCACCTCGCCCTACATGCGCCATCCGACGATCCAGGCCTCCGAGGCCGCCGGCATCGACGAACTGTCCAACGGCCGCTTCCTGATGGGCATCGGCGTCGGCAAGGTCGGCATCGAATACCTGGAGTACGACATCGAGAAGATGCGTCCCGTGGCCGTGCATCACGAATCCATGGAAATCATGCGCCACGTCTTCAGCGGCCAGAAATACTCCTATGAAGGCAAGCACTACAAGTCCTCGATGCCCGCCTTCGACCGTGCCGGCCGCGGCCTGCGCACCGACATCCCGATCTACGTCGGCGCCACCGGCCCGGCGATGCAGAAGCTCTCCGGCAAGGAAAGCGACGGCATGCTGCTCGCCGGCCTGACCTCGCCCGCCTTCGTCAAGTACGCCATCGACAACATGCGCGCCGGCGCCGCCGCCGTGGGCCGCACCTTGCCGGACAGCTTCCCCGTGGGCGGCGTGATCCTCTGCGCCTGTTCCCGCGACGGCGACAAGGCGCGCAACGCCACCCGCAGCTACACCGGCACCTACATCGTCAACAAGATCCGCAACATCAAGAACGACGTGATCCTGGCCGGCTCCGGCCTGCCCGACAGCGCCTGGGAACCCTTCCGCAAGGCGATCGCCGAGGGCACCCAGGACAACGTCACCCATCTGGTGACCGACGAGATGATGCGCCGCTTCACCGTGATCTCCGGCACTCCCGAGGAATGCCTGGAAATCACCCAGGAACTGGTGGATGCCGGCCTCAACCTGCCGCTGCTGGAAGTCGTCGGCAAGACCGTCGAGGACAACCTGGAAACCATCCGGCTGATGGGCGCCGAAGTGCTGCCCAAGCTGAAGCCCGGTCCCGTCGCTTCGGCCTGAGCGCCGCAGCAGGCGCCGCGGGCAACGAGTCCGCGGCGCAGTCGAATCCAACAGAGAGGCAAAAATGAAACTGGCGAGTTTTAAGATCAAGTCGAGCGGCAAGACCACCATCGGCGTGGTGCTGGCCGACGGCGGTTATCTCGATCTGCACGGTGCGACCAACGGCGAGCTGCCGGCCCGGATGATCGACTTCCTCGAAATGGGCGAGGGGGCCATGGCCCGCGCCCGCGCCGTGGCCGCGAACGCCGCCCTGGGCCGCGCCAACGTGGTCCCGGCCGACGACGTGGAACTACAGGCGCCCGTGCCGCGTCCCGGCAAGATCATGCACACCTCGTGCAACTTCCCGGCCCACCTCTCGGAACTGACCACCTGGAAGGAACCCGAGTGGCAGTCGCACAATTGGGGCGAGTTCCATTTCGAGCACCCCACCGGCTTCCTCGAGGCGCCTTCCAGCGTCGTGCCCACCGGGGCCTCGGTGAAGGTGCCCCATTTCACCAAGCAGCTCGACTACGAGATCGAGGTCGGCATCATCATCGGCAAGAAAGCCTTCCGCGTCTCGCCCGACGAGGCGCTGGACTACGTCGCCGGCCTGACCATCTTCAACGACCTGTCGGCGCGCGACATTCAGGCCCGCGAGCATTCCAACAAGGTGATCCTGCTGGGCAAGAGCTTCGACGGCTCCTGCCCCCTGGGCCCCTATCTGGTCACCCTGGACGAGGTGGGCGACGTCAACAACCTGCCCATGGTGCTGACGCTGAACGGCGAGGAGCGCCAGAACTCCAATACCGGCAACGTCATCTACAAGATCGCCGACATGGTGTCCTGGTGGTCCAACATCACCCTGGAGCCGGGCGACGTGATCACCTCCGGCAGCCCTCCGGGCGTCATCGCCGGACGCAAGGACGCCACCTACCTGAAAGGCGGGGACCGCATCGACTGCAAGGTCGAGAAGCTCGGCACCCTGACCACCTTCATCGTCGAATAAGCGAGGCGAAACAATCATGGCAAACCGTGTCAACAAGGATCTCGTCCGCAAGGCGACCGATCTGATCGACCGCGACCGGCTGGTCAACCTGACCATCGACCTGACCAACATCCCCAGCCCCACCGGCTACGAGGGCGACGTCGCCCGCGCCTACCACGAGGTGCTGAAGGGCGCCGGCTTCGACGCCACGCTGCAACCCATCGGCGACGAGCGCTACAACGCGGTCGGCCGCCTGCAGGGCGAAGGCGGCGGCAAGTCGCTGATGTTCAACGGCCACCTCGACACCTCGTTCGGCCCCGAGCAGGCCCATCGCGGCCTCGGCTACCAGTGCAAGGGCACGCTGGTCGACGACGAGTGGATCTACGGCATGGGTTCCTTCAACATGAAGTTCGCCCTGGCCAACTACGTCACCGCCGTCGAGGCGATCCGCAAGGCCGGCATCAAGCTGGGCGGCGACGTGGTCATCGCCGGCGTCGCCGGCGAGATCGAGAAGGCGCCGGTCAACGAATACGAGGGCCGCCAGTACCAGGGCTACGGCGTGGGCACCAAGTACGCCATCACCCATGGCGCCACCGCCGACTTCTGCATCCTCGGCGAGCCGACCAACATGATGCTGATCCCGCGCCACTGCGGCACCACCTGGATCAAGATCACCGTGCCCGGCCAGCTGATCCACACCGCCTGGTCGGATCTCGAACGCAACGCGATCAACCGCGCGCGCGTGGTGCTGGACGCGATCCACGAATGGATTCCCGACTACTGCCAGCGCAACCGCCTCGGCGACTTCCAGCCTCGGGTCAACGTCTCCGCCATCGAAGGCGGCTGGCCCTGGCGCGGTGCCCGCACGCCCGACAACTGCGTGATCTACCTGGACGTGCGCACCCTGCCGAACGTCCTGCCGGAGCAGGCGTTCAACGAAGTGCGCAGCGTCGTCAAGAGCGTGGTCAAGGCCAATCCGCATCTGGCGGGCACCAAGGCCGAAATCTTCCTCTCGGCCCCGGGCACCTCGATTCCGGACGATCACGAACTGGTCCAGAGCGTGATCGCCGCCCATACCCACCAGCTCGGCCAGGCGCCGCAGATGGGCACCGAGACCTGGTACAGCGACGCGGCCCACATGAACCGCTACGGCATCCCCACCGTCAATTACGGCTCGGCGGGCCGCATCCGCACCGGCGGCGGCGGCTTCTCGACGGCGCAGGGCGAGCACACCCACATCGGCGACATGATGGACATCGTGCGGGTGTACATCGAAGTGATGATGGACCTCTGCGGCGTGGTCGAGTGAGTCGCCGCGGGCGGGCCGCAAAGGGTCCGCCCGGTCCGGCATGGAGTGGTTGAACAGTGGAAAGCCGTGATTGATGGACATCCTCGTCGAGTCGATTTCAAGTTCGGGGCGCCTTGACGCCGATGCCGCGCTGGAGCTGGCGGAGTGCCATTCCACCAAGGCGCTGCAGGCGATCGCGACGAAGATCCGGGATCGCGGCCACGGCGCGCTGATCACCTATTCGCCCAAGGTCTTCATCCCCCTGACCCGGCTTTGCCGCGACGTCTGCCACTACTGCGCGTTTTCGCGGGAGCGGGGCGAGGACCAGGCGCCCTACCTGACGTCGGAGCAGGTGCTGGAGGTCGCCCGCGCCGGTGCGCGCGCCGGTTGCCACGAGGCGCTGTTCACCCTCGGCGACAAACCCGAGTTGCGCCATGCCAAGGCCCGCGAGGCGCTGGCGGCGCTGGGCTACGAGTCCACGGTCGCCTACCTGGCGGCCATGGCGCGCCGGGTGCATGAGGAGACCGGCCTGCTGCCCCACATCAACGGCGGCGTGATGGACGCCCGGCAACTCGCCGAGCTGCGCGCCGTGTCGGTTTCCCAGGGGCTGATGCTGGAAACCGTCTCGCAGCGGCTGTGCGCGGTGGGCCGGCCGCATCACGGTTCGCCCGACAAGATTCCGGCGGTGCGCCTGGCGATGATCGCCGAGGCGGGCCGGCTGGGCATTCCCTTCACGTCCGGCATCCTGGTCGGCATCGGCGAGACCCGCCAGGAACGGATCGAGGCCCTGTTGACGCTGCGCGACCTGCACGACGGCTACGGCCATCTGCAGGAAGTGATCGTCCAGAATTTCCGCCGCAAGCCCGGCATCAAGATGGCAGAGGCGGAGGAGCCGTCCCTCGACGAGCTGTGCTGGACCATCGCCGTGGCCCGCATCGTCCTCGGCCCCAAGGCCAACATCCAGGCGCCGTCCAATCTCTCTCCCCAGTCGCTGCGGGCGCTGATCGATTCCGGGATCAACGACCTGGGGGGAATCTCGCCGGTGACGCCGGACCACGTGAATCCGGAGGCGCCCTGGCCCCATCTGCGCGAGCTGGCGCAGGCCACGGAGGCGGCCGGCAAGACGCTGGTGCCGCGTCTGCCCCTGTACCCGGCCTATGCGCAGCGGCTGGAATCCTGGGTGGACCAGGGCCTGCGGCAAGCGGTGCGCGACCGGGTGGACGGCGGCGGCTTTCCGCGCACGGACGACTGGTCCCCCGGCGAGGACGGCCGCCCGCCGGAACTGCCGTCGTTCCCCAAATCGCGCCACCTGAGCTGCTCCCTGGGCAGCCAGGCCTACCGGCACGCGGAGAAGGCGGCGCGCGGCACGCGGCTGTCGGCGCCGGAGCTGACCCGGCTGTTCGAGGTGCGGGGCGGGGACTTCCGGATCCTCTGCGCGGCGGCCGACGAGCTGCGCGTCGATGTGAAGGGCGAGGCCGTCACCTACATCCCGAACTGCAACATCAACTACACCAACATCTGCGCCTACCAGTGCCGTTTCTGCGCCTTCTCCAAGGGCAAGACCAGCGAGGCGCTGCGCGGCAAGGGCTACAACCTCTCCCTGGCCGAGATCCGGCAAAAGGCGGTGGAAGCCTGGGATCGCGGCGCCACCGAGGTCTGCCTGCAAGGCGGGATCCATCCTTCGTACACCGGCCAGACCTACATCGACATCTGCAAGGCGATCAAGGCGATCCGGCCGGATCTGCACATCCACGCCTTTTCGCCGCTGGAAGTCTGGCAGGGCGCGCAGACCCTGGGCGTGCCGCTGGCGGACTACCTCGCCGAGCTGAAGGCGGCGGGGCTGGGCTCCCTGCCCGGCACCGCGGCGGAAATCCTCGACGACGACATCCGCAAGGCGCTCTGCCCGGACAAGCTCACGGTGGACCAGTGGACGGAAGTGATGCGGGTCGCCCACGGCCTCGGCCTGAAGAGCACCGCGACCATCATGTACGGCCACATCGAGGGTCCCAAGCACTGGGCCCGGCACCTGCTGCGCCTGCGCGACCTGCAGGAGGAGACCGGCGGCTTCACCGAGTTCGTGCCGCTGCCCTTCGTCCATATGGAGGCGCCCCTCTACCGGCGCGGCCTGGCGCGGCGCGGCCCCACCTTCCGCGAGGCGGTGCTGATGCACGCGGTCGCCCGCCTGGCGCTGCATCCCCTGATCGGCAACATCCAGACCTCGTGGGTGAAGATGGGGCGGGAGGGGGCGGCCACCTGCCTGCAGGCGGGCGCCAACGATCTGGGCGGCACCCTGATGAACGAGAGCATCAGCCGCGCCGCCGGCGCCGGCCACGGCCAGGAGATGTCGCCCGCCGAACTGGAGGCGCTGATCCGTTCCATCGGCCGCGAACCGCTCCAGCGCAACACCTTCTACGGCGCCTTGCGGCGCCGTCCGTGGTTCCCGCGCGGCGTCGGCGGGATGCAGCCGGCGGCGAACGATTTCCAGGCCGGCGAACACGGCGCGACGCCCATCACAACAATATTGCGAGGAACATGAAATGCGCGGTGAAGCCCTGTTTGACGCCTTGTCGAAGGCAGACGTCTATGATCTCGGCCAGGCCTATTGGCCGGCGATGCCGGTGCATCCCTTCGACCCGCCGTTCCAGTTCTTCCTCTACCGCTACCACGAGTACGTCCGCAAGTCCTTCGATGAGATGGGCATCGAGCCCGGCTTCTCGGACGCCATCAGCCTGGTGGTGACGTCGATGCACTCGGGCACCCATTTCGACGCGCCGATCCACATGTCGCAGGACAACAAGGTGATGGGCATCGACGTGACGCCCTATCAGCGCGACACCGGTTTCACCCATCTGCCCGAGCCGCTGCACAGCATGGAAAAGGTGCCGCCCCTGGTGCTGCGCGGCGTGCTGCTCGACATTCCGGCCTACAAGGGCGTGGACCTGCTGCCGGAGCGCTACGCCATCACGGCGGCGGACCTGGAGGGCGCCGCCGCGCGCCAGGGCGTGACCATCGGCGCGGGCGACTGCGTCCTGGTGCGCACCGGCTACGGGCGCTTCTTCGAGACCGACCGCGACACCTATCTCAACAAATGGGCCGGCCTCGCCGACGACGCGGCGCACTGGATCGTCGCCCGCAAGCCGCGCCTGGTGGGCATCGACAACCTGTCGCTGGGCGTGCCGGCGCCGTTCGCGAGCCATCGAATCATCCTGGTCGAGGCCGGCATCTACGTAATGAAAAGCCTGACCCTGGAAGCCCTGGCGGCCGCCGGGCGCCACGTCAGCACGGTGGTCGTGCTGCCGCTGAAGATCAAGGGCGGGGAAGCCTCCCTGGTCCGACCGATCGCAATTGCTTGAATCGAGGTGACGACATGAACGGCAGCACATCCATTGCCCCCGACCTGATCTGGACGGGCGACATCAATCGGCGACCGGAAGTCCAGGACGGCTTCGATCGCAGCCGCACCGTGCGCTTCTACGACACGACCCTGCGGGACGGCGAGCAGGCGGTCGGCGTGGTCTTCTCCGCCGACGCCAAGTACCAGATCGCGCGCGCCCTCGACGAACTGGGCGTGGGGCGCATCGAGTCCGGCTTCCCCCGCGTTTCCGACGAGGACACCCAGGCGGTGCGGCGGATTCTCGACGCCGGCCTCCACTCGGAGATCTGGGGCTTCGCGCGGGCGGTGAAGGCGGACATCGACGCCCACATCGAGCTCGGCACCCGGGCGGTGCTGATCGAGATCGCCACCAGCGAACAGAAGATGCAGGCCTACGGCTTCACCCGCGAGACCGTGATCAACCGGATGAGCGACGCGATCCGCCATGCCCGCGCCCACGACATGCGGGTGAACTTCTTCCCGGTGGACGCGACCCGCTCCGACCTGGATTTCCTCGAACAGGTCTACAAGGCGGCCATCGCCGCCGGCGCCTCGGAGGTGTCGGTGGTGGACACCATCGGCGCCTGCGCCCCGGAAGCGGTGGAATTCCTGATCCGCAAGGTGGCCTCCTGGGTCGGGCCGCGAGTGCCGATCCACTGGCACGGCCACAACGACTTCGGCCTGGCCACGGCGGCCGCGGTCGCCGCGGTGCGGGGCGGGGCGACCTGGATCCATGGCACCATCAACGGCATGGGCGAGCGGGCCGGCAACGCCGACATCTGCGAGGTGGCGCTGGCCCTTCAGTGTCTCTACAACGTACCGGTGGAAATGGACCTGTCCAAGGCGCGCAAGGTGTCCGAACTGGTGCGCGCGGCGGGCGACTACCAGGTGGACCGCTGGAAGCCGGTGGTGGGCGAGGCGCTGTTCGTGCGCGAGAGCGGTGCGGTGGCGGCCCAGTTCCACATGCCCGACGCCATCGAACCGTATTCCTCGTCCATCGTCGCCGCCCGGCGCGGCATCGTGCTGGGCAAGAAGAGCGGTCTGGCCAACATCGAGATCAAGATCAAGGAACTGGGGCTCGTCGTTCCCGAGGAAAAGTTCCCGACGCTGCTGGCGCAGGTGAAGGAGCAGGCGACGCGAACCCATCAACTGGTCAGCGACGCCGATTTCGTGGCGATGGCCAGCGCGGTTTGACGGAAATACAACACTCGGAGCGTTATGGTTGACTGCTCTTCGTGCGTTCTGATATCTAACAACCGAACTCATTGAAAAGCGAAAAGAGCCGGTCGAGCCGGCCGGAAGCTGAGACAGCAATCCCGGGAGTTCCCGTCCGGATGGCGGGCGGGCTCCCACTGGAGGAGGCTTGTTTTATGGGTATGCCACTCGCGGTCGAAGCACCGCCGTTGGACAATGTCGCAAATGCCGTTGTGCGCGTACTGGCCCAGCAGCACGACGAACCTTTCGGTCACTATGCGATCAGCCGTTTCAAGCTGGCCACGCTGACCATCCATTGCATCGAAAGCGATCCGGTCACCGTCTGCCGCCGCGACGAGGACATTCTCGCCGACCACGTGTTCGATCTGCTGCTGCACGTGCAGCTCGAGGGCACGGCCGTGATCACCCAGTGCGAGCGGACCTTCACGCTCGCCCAGGACGCCTTCGCGATCGTTCCGGGGGGCATCCCCTACAGCGTGAACTATCCGGAGAAGGGCAGCAAGATCATCCTGCGCATCCCCCACCGCGTGTTCCACGAGCGCGTGCTGGGCCGGGAGGTCCGCGACTTCGGCGCCGCCGTGTTCAATGGCGGCGGACTGGTGCCGGTCGTCATCAACCTGCTGAAGTCCCTGACCCTGGAGGCCGAGGGGAACCTCTCCGAAATCGAGCAGTACACCCTGTCGGAAAGCTTCCTCGCCCTGGTGGGCGCGGTCGTCCGCTCCCGGGCCAAGGTGTGCCCCAAGGACAACGAGAAGAACCAGTCCGCCCGCCTGTGCCGCATCCTCTCCTACCTCGAGGAACATTTCACCGACCACGAATTGACCCCGACCAAGATCGCCGAGGCCAATTTCATTTCCGTGCGCCATCTGCACGGCCTGTTCCAGCAAAGCGGCATGACCGTCAGCAAGTGGATCTGGGATCGCCGCCTGAAGGCCGGCCGCGAGGACCTGCTGGACCAGGCGATGGCCTCCCTGACCATCTGCGAAATCGCCTATCGCCGCGGCTTCAACGACTCCGCCCATTTCAGCCGCGCCTTCAAGGAGCGGTTCGGCATCTCGCCGGGCCACCTGCGGACCAAGGCCCGCAACGGCGAACTGACGCCGGTCGTCACCGGCTGAAGCCGGTACTTCCGAAAGAAATGCCCCTGCGCGGGGCATTTTTATTCTGGAAATCTTGGGTCGAACCACGGCGACACGGCGGGCACGGCGAAAACCCTCCTCGTCCCGTAGGAGCGGGCCATGCCCGCGACCAGCATATTGTTGCCCACCGGTTCGCGGGCATTGCCCGCTCCTACACACGCCGTACCCGCCGTGGTTGACTACTTTTTCAAGGTTTATTCGGACTTGGTCGGCGTGCCGGTGACGTGGATGCCGGCGCCGGCGATGCCGTAGCGTTTGTTGAGGAAGATCAGGACCGAGGTCAGGGCTTCCGCCACCGCCGAGTTCTCGATCGGTCCCGCATGCCAGGCCTTGAAGCCGATTTCCGCGGCCAGGCGCACGATCGTCTCCCTCGCGTCCACGTCGTTGCCGCTCACCAGCACGTCGCAGTCGTCCAGGTGGGCCTCCTCGTTCTGCAGATGGGCGGCGGCCACGTTCTGGAACGCGGAGACGACGCGCACGCCCTCGCCGAGAAACGCCTGCGTCTGCTTCGCCACGCAGCCGGCGGCGGGGAGCTGGACCCGCGTCACCTTGGGCGGTATCAGCGGCACCGTGGAGTCCACGAAGATCTTGCCCTGCACCGCCGCGCGGATGGGCGTCAGGGTGCCCTCGTGACTGGCGAAGGGGACCGTCATGAAGACGATGTCGCCAGCGGCGGCGGCCTCGGCGTTGGCCATGCCGCGCACCGACAGGTTGCCGCGCCGGCTCATTTCCGCCGCGGCGGCCTCCGCCTTGTCGGCCGCCCGCGAGCCGATGATCACGGGATAGCCGGCCCGGGCGAAACGCCACGCCAGTCCGGAGCCGAGATCGCCCGTGCCGCCGATGAAAGTGAGTGAAGGTTTTTTATCGGTCATTCGATTCTCCTGGTGATTAGTGTGAAAAAACGTGCTTTCCTGCCGGGCCGTCCCAAGGACAACCATGGCGACACGGCGGGCACGGCGCATGTAGGAGCGGGCCATGCCCGCGAATCGGTGAGCGACGATGCGCTGGTCGCGGGCATGGCCCGCTCCTACAAAATCAGAACCTCCGTGCTTCCTTGACAGAGCTTTTCCGCCGCGCCGCCTTTCCCACAATGGGGAAAAGCGGCACGCGGCGCCAGCCGCAACGCATCGATGCCGCCACGAGGCGCCCCCAAACATCCGAGCGCAGCGAGCCATATCGAACCCCCCGGAGGGGGGCGAAGGGGGGCGAGCCAATGAATTCGAGACTAACAGCGCGCCGCGAGGCGCTCTTGCCCGCGGGAGCGCCGAGATTGACTCCGAAGGCAGCGACTCGCCGTTGGCGCGGCTTCGCGCGAAGCCGCCTGTGGCGCGGCACTGCGCCGTCGATGCGGAACGGCGCGCCGCCCCGTACAACCATGCATCGCCGGTCAATCGTTTCAGCGTGGTCGAGCAAGAAACGGAACGTCCCCGACGACACAATCATCCCGAACGTATAGGGGATAGCCGGGAAGTGCAGAAATGCGACCGCGGCCGCCCATATCGCCGAATCAAGACAGCCATGTCCGATCCACCGATCTGCCGGTGCCCGGACAAACAGGCGGAAATTATCAAGGAGGAAGTGGCGCTATGTCGCAACGAGTCGATTCGGGCGCGGTGGTCACGCGGCTGATCAAGTTGGTGCTGTCGGTGATGCCCTGGCTGATCATCGCCGGCCTGCTCTGGGCGGGGCTGTTCATCAAGCCCAAGTCGGTGGGGGCCATGGTGGCGCCGCCGGTGATGGGGCGCGGCGACGCCTTCTTCGGACTTGCCGCTCCGGCTTCCAAGCAGCTATGGGCGGTCGGGAACTTCGGCAAGATCATTCACAGCATCGACGACGGCGCCACCTGGTCGGGCCAGGGATCGTGCACCGCCAGCCACCTGCAGGACATCGCCGCCTGGGACGCCAAGCATCTGCTGGCCGTCGGCAACGGCGGCATGGTCTGCGTCACCGAGGACGGCGGCGGCCTCTGGAGCGGCAATCGCCTCGACTTCCTGCCCGCGTCGACCGACAAGCTGCTGCGCGTGAAGGCCGTCGCCGGCGGCGGCGCCTGGGCGGTCGGCGAGATGGGCGCGCTGCTCTATTCGGGCGACTACGGCAAGACCTGGGAGCGCCGGCGCGCCGTGCAGGACACCGCCTTCAACGATGTCGCCTTCGCCGACGAGAAGAACGGCTGGGTGGTCGGCGAGGCCGGCGGCATCCTGCGCACCACGGACGGCGGGCGCACCTGGGAGGCGGCGCCCTCCGGCGTGCGCAGCAGCCTGATGGGAGTGGCGTTCCGCGATGCCCGCAACGGCGTGGCGGTCGGTCTCGAGGGCGTCATTCTGACGACCGCCGACGCCGGGAGGACCTGGCGCCGCGTGGCCGCCGGGCGCCGGGACCGGAACGGCGCGGACATCCATCTCCACTTTTATGACATCGCGTGGGACGCGCAGCGCAACCGCTGGTTCGCCGTCGGCGACCAGGGCGTGTTCGCCACCGCGGACGGCGAGAGCAGCGCGTGGTCCGGCGGCCCTCTGGCGCCCCAGGAACTGGCCTGGCATACCCGGATCGTCGCGGCGGATGGACAACTGTATCTGGCGGGAGGCAGCCTCGGCCGCTGGACCGGGGAGGATGCCTCGTGGCATCGACTCGGCGCCGGGAATTGATTGATCGATGGACCGTAATGGCAGGGGAAGGCAATGATTGAAACAGGCTGGATAGCGAGATTCTCCACCTTCTGCATCCGCCAGCGGGCGGCGGTGGTGGTGGTGCTCGGATTGGCGACCGCGGTGCTCACCTATTTCGCGGCGCTGGTGGAGGTGAAGACGGTGTTCGCGGACATGCTGCCGTCGTCGCATCCTTATGTGAAGGTGCATGAGAAGTTCGCCGATACCTTCGGCGGCTCCAACATGGTGACGATCATGGTGGAGGCGAAGCAGGGCGACATCTTCGATCCCGCGATCCTGGAGAAGGTGCAGACCCTGACGTTCGAGCTGCGCAAGGTCTCGGCGGTGAATCCGTTCCAGATCATCTCCTTGGCCTCGAAGAAGGCCAAGGAGGTGCGGGCCTCGACCGACAACATCGAGACCCGCCCCCTGATGTGGCCCGACGTGCCCAAGACCGAGGCCGAGCTGCAGGAGCTGAAGGCCGCGGTGGTGCGCAATCCGCTGGTCTACGGCAGCTACGTGTCGACCGACCTGAAGGCCGCGCTGATCACGGTCGACTTCATCGACCGCCTGGTGGACTACGGCGTGGTGTTCCACGAGATCAACGATCTAGTGAACAAGGTCAAGGACGACCGCGTCCATATCCACGTCGTCGGCGACCCGATCCTGTACGGCTGGGTGAATCACCACCTGCCGGAGACCTTCCATCTGGTGCTGGCGACGGCGGCCCTGGTCGCCGCGCTGCTGTTCCTTTTCACGCGCACCTGGCGCAACACCGTGCTGCCGATGCTGGCCGGCCTGATCAGCGCGATCTGGGCGCTGGGCGTGATCAAGCTGGCCGGCATCCACTTCGAGCCGCTGGTCATCGTCGTCGCGGTGCTGATCAGCGCCCGCGCGGTGTCCCATTCGGTGCAGATCGTCAATCGCTTCGACGAGGAGGTGGACGCCATCGAGGCCGGCAAGGAGAAGTGCGAGGACGCCGCGCGGCTGGCGCTGCTCGACATGTTCCGCCCCGGCATGCTGGGCATCATCGCCGATGCCGGCTGCATGGCGGTGGTGGCGCTCAGCCCGATTCCGCTGCTGCAGAAACTCACCCTGCTGTCCGTGGTCTGGGTGTTCACGCTCTCGGTGAGCGCGGTCATCCTGACGCCGGTGCTGCTGTCCTGGGGACATCATCCGAAGGGCTACGCCCATCCGCTGAACACCGCGCCGCTGCTGCACAAGTTCCTCGGCTTCTGCGCCTGGGTGGCGACCTCGCGGGCGCGCTACGCGGTGCTCGCCGGCGCGGCGCTGGTGTTCTCCTTCTCCTGCTACTACGCCTTCAACCTGAAGATCGGCGACGCCAATCCGGGCTCGCCCATCCTCTGGTCGGACGCGCCCTACAACCGCGACTCGGCGGCGATCAACAACCGGTTCAAGGGCGTCGACCGCATGTTCGTGGTGGTCGGCGGCGAGAGCTCGGGCTTCGTCAAGAAGACCGAAGTGCTGGAGAGCATCGGCAAGTTCCAGCGCTTCATGAGCGCACAGCCGGAGATCGGCGGCTCGATGTCCATCGCCGACGTGGTGCCGACGGTCAACCGCATCATGCACGAGGGCAATCCGCGCTATTACGAGCTGGGCGATTCGGAAACCGTCAATGGCTCGCTGATGTATCTGTTCGAGTCGGTGTCGGAGCCCGGCGACCTGGATCGCCTGGTGGACACCGGCTATCAGAACGCCGCGGTGACGCTGCTGTTCCGCGATCGCCAGGGCGAGACCATCCGCACCGCGGTCGCGCGGGTGAAGGAGTTCATGGAGCTCAATCCGCTCAGCCAGGGCGCCTACTACCTGGCCGGCGGCGCCGTCGGCGTGATGGCGGCGGTCAACGAAATCATCCTGTCCGGACAGATCGAGGCCATCGCCCTGGCGCTGTTCGTGCTGGTGGTGATCTGTAGCGTCGTCTATCGCTCGACCATCGCCGGCATGGTGTTCATGGTGCCGGTGATCCTGTCGAACACGATCACTTTCTCGGTGATGGCCTTCATGGACATCGGCATGAACATCAACACCGTGCCGGTGGCCGCGCTGGGCATCGGCCTGGGCGTGGATTACGCCTTCTACATCGCCGACCGCATCAAGGAGGAGCTGGCGCTGGGCAAGGACGCCGTGACGGCGACCACCATCGCCTTGCACAGCACCGGGCTCGGCGTCGTGATCACCGCGCTGGTGCTGATCCTCTCGGTGATGCTGTGGTGGGTCTCCTCGCTGCGTTTCCAGGCGGAGATGGCCCTGCTGATGGGCATCTGGCTGGCGGTGTCGGCGAGTTCCGCCCTGCTGCTGATGCCTTCGATGCTGTTCGTATTCCGGCCGGCTTTCGTCTTCGGCCAGAAGTCGTAGTAGTGCCCTGGTAGTGCCTTGTGAATCTGTAACAGATAACTGCTTGATCCCATTCATGCTAGAGGAGGGTTTATGAGTAAAAAAAGAAAGTCGGTCCGACGCACCGTCGGCAGGATGGCGGGCGTGCTGGCAACCATGGCACCCCTGTGCGTGGCCACGGCGCACGCTGAAGATACGAAGATCTACGGCGATGTGAGCGCGGCGTTTTCCTGGAACACCCAGAACACGCTGAAGGACAACCTGGCCGGTTCGAACCGGGACACCAAGGGCAAGTTGTCCATGGCCCGGTTCACGCTCAAGCTCAACATCGATTCCACGGTCAATGACAACATTTCCTGGGTCGGCAAGTTCCGCCTGGTGAAGGATGCGTCGACCGACTACCTGCGGACGCTCGAAAAGCTCGGCGCAGATGCGGCGGGACATAACGATCTGTCGCGGCTGTACAGCGAAGGCGAGATCCGCGAGCTGTACATGGACATCAAGCCCAGCAGCAACGTGATGCTGCGCCTGGGCAAGCAGCAGGTGGTCTGGGGCGAGTCGGACTTCTTCCAGGCCATGGACATGGTGCATGGCTACAACTTCATGTGGCGCAGCTTCCTCGAGCCCGCCAACGAGGATCTGCGCAAACCGTCCGTGATGGCGAACCTGACGATCCAGGTGCCGGAGCTCGACGGCAAGGTCCAGGCCCTGTTCCGTCCCGGCGCGCTGAACAAGCACGACTCGATCGGCAACACCTTCGACATCCAGGGCGGGCGCTGGGCCAACCAGCCGCTGAAGAGCGTCGACTTCCTCGCCGTCACGCCCTACAACTACGAGGTCAGGGGCGCGGACGCGCGCGACAACACCTGGGGGCTGCGCTGGAGCGGCATGGCCAGCGAGATCAACTACTCGCTGTCGTACCTGAAGACCTTCAATCCGGTGCCGGTCATCAGCATGCGCAATGACATCTTCAGCACCCCCGGCACGGCCGGACTCTCCGGCTCCACGCCGTTCGAGGGCAATCAGCCGATCGGTCTGGCGGGCGAGGTCATCTATCCCAAGATCGACCTCTTCGGCCTCACCGCCTCGGGCTATTCCGCCGCCGCGGACGCGGTGTTCAGCACCGAAGTCGCCTACATCCGCGACTTCGCCTACAACTACGGCCAGACCTCGTTCTATTCCGGGGCACTGGGCGGCCCGGGCTATGACGGCGTGAAGCGCAAGGACGTCATCCGCTCGATGTTCCGCATGGACAAGAACCTGGCCTTCACCCAGTCCCTGCTGGGCACCGAGAAGCCCGCGTTCTTCTCGGTGCAGCTGTTCGACACCTGGATTCGGGATTTCAACAGCAAGGAGGATCTTGTCCAGCTGGTGGGCTTCGGCCAGCGCAGCAAGGAGCATTCCTCCCTGTTGACGGTGATCTTCGACACCAGCTACGCCAACGGCACCATCAATCCGGGCATCGTCGCCGGCCGCGACCTCAGCTACGGCGGCGGCTTCATCGTGCCGAGCATCGCCTTCCAGTTCGGCAAGGACTGGCGCCTGAAGCTGGAGTACGACCACTTCTTCGGCGGCGGCGAGCGCACCTTCGCAAACAACAACATCGAGCGCAATACCAGTCTGTTCGGCTATTTCGCCAACAACAACCAGTTCTACGCCAAAGTCACCTATCAATTCTGAGTCGAGGAGTATCGCGCATGATCACCAGACGTAAACTGCTCACCACCGCCGTCGTCATGGCGATGGCCGGCACCTGCCAATTGACCTGGGCCGGCGAGGTCGCCGATGGCACCGTGCTTTCCGCCGCCAACATCGACAGCCTGAAGAACGAAACCCTCGACGGCAAGCCGATCGGCAGCCTGCTGACCGAGAAGATGGAATGGCGCATCCGCAACAACGGCTGGAAGCTGCCGCTCTACAAGGCCAAGGAGATCCCGCTCGACGCCAAGTGGGTCAAGGCCAGCAAGGCCAACGCAGGCAAGACCAAGATCAATCCGCAGACCCGCGAGATCGAGGGCTGGGAAGCCGGCGAGCCGTTCCCCGACGTCCAGGCCAACGATCCCCAGGTCGCCGAAAAGCTGATCTGGAACTACCACCTCGGTCAGCTGGCGGGCGACGTGGCGACCGCCAAGACCTGGACCCAGCTCCTGATCGACGGCAAGAAGGGCATCCACGCCGAGCCCATCGCCGAATTCACCCGCTACAACATGAAGGGGCGGCTGGGCGGCAAGCCTACCGAGGGCGACGGCAAGGAGAAGGCCCGCCAGTTGCTGTTCTTCAAGGAACCGGCGGAAATGAAGGGCCTGGGCACCTTCACCATCATGTACGACTCGGCCCAGGTGCCCGACGCCTGGGTCTATGTGCCGGCGGTACGGCGCGTGCGCCGTCTCTCCGGCGGCGCCTGGATGGACCCGGTGGGCAGCTCCGACCAGTTGCAGGACGACCTGGAGATCTTCAACGCACGTCCTTCCTGGTACAAGAGCTACAAGCTGCTCGGCAAGCGCTGGGTGCTGGCCGTCGCCCACGCCAGGCTGCCGGCCTGGAACCCCAAGGCCAAGGCGTTCAACGAGCGTTATCCGGTGCTGGAGCAGGGTGAGCCGCACTGGAACCTGAACAACGATCGTTTCGAGCCGCGCGAGGTCTGGGTGATCGAGGCGGTGACGCCGGACGTCCATCCCTACAGCAAGAAGGTGCTGTACATGGATACCAAGTACCCGCGGATCTACTACGGCGAGGCCTACAACCGCAAGGGCGAGTTCTGGAAATTCATGGAATTCCACTCGTTCATGGTCAAGGGCGAGGACGGCTTCCAGAGCTACCAGACCTCCGGCGGCGCGATCATCGACTTCCAGCGCAACCACGCCACGGTGTTCCTGACCGACCCCACCCAGTGGTTCGTCAACCAGGCCAAGGTGAAGTCCTCGGATGTTTCGCTGGGACAGCTCGAGGCGGCTGGCCGCTGATCGCGGCACGACTGGCCGCGGCGATCGTTTCCATCGATCGCCGCGGCATCGAAGGCATCTCCTCTTGACCCGGCACCCCGCAACGGGGCCGGGTTCTTTTTTTGCCATGCCCATACCCATGCCTTGGGCGGTCATGTTCATGTCGAAGTATTTGGGTTCCGCATGTCTCGCCGTCAATGGGCCGGGAGGCATGACTGCCCGGCGTTCACTCTCGCGCGGGTCGGGAAGCGGATGCCTGCGGCCCGCTCCGCGCCAGCAGCCAGTCGCGGAAATCGACGATGTCCTGGCGTTCCTCGCCGGATTCCGGCGTCACCAGATAGTAGCCGCGGGCGCCGCGCAGGGGGCGATCGCAGGCGATGCGCAATTCCCCGCGCGCCAGTTCCGGCTCGATCAGCATGCGTGGCGCCAGGGCCACGCCCAGGCCGCAACTGGCGGCCATGGTGAGCATGGAGAACAGTTCGTAGCGCGGGCCGTAGCGGATCGGGTCGGCGCTGGCACCCATGGCCTCGAACCATTGGCGCCAGGCGTCGGGTCGCGTGCTCTGCTGCAACAGAGGCAGGCGCAGCAGGTCCCGCGGTTGCCAGCGGCCGCGCCCGGCCAGCAGCCGGGGGCTGGCCACCGGCACCACTTCCTCCTGCATCAGCAGTGTCGCCCGGGTGCCGGGCCAGTTGGCGAGCTGTTCGGCCGTTCCGGCATAGAGGGCGGCATCGAAGCCGCTGTCGGAAAACATGAAAGGCCGGGTCTGCGTCTCGATATGCACCGTGATCTCGGGGTGCAGCAGCGCCAGATCGGCCAGCCGGGGCAGCAGCCAGCGCGTGGCGAAGGTGGGCACCGCGGCCAGCTGGATCGCGCCGCCGCTGGCGGGCGCCGACATGACGTCGATGGTGTCCCGCTCCAGGCCGTTGAGCCGGCCGGCGATCTGGCGCGCATAGGCGACGCCCGTCGGCGTCAGGGCGACGCCGTGGCGGGTGCGCTTGAACAGCGGCACGCCGAGGAATTCCTCCAGGGCGGCGATCTGGCGCGACACCGCGCCCTGGGTGAGCGCCAGCTCCTGGGCGGCGCGGGTGTAGCTCTCGTGGCGGGCCGCCGCCTCGAAGCAGCACAGGGATTGAATGCTGGGGATCTTGCGTCTCATGTCGCTGGCTCCGGGATGGACTCGCTGGCGTCCCGGAATATATTCCAAAACAACATATCTTGGTTCCTAAAATTCGTTTGCCTCGCGTCTGGCCGGCGCCTACGATCCGGTCCATCGGAATAGCCCGCCGTCACTACCGTCACCACTGAAAATCTCAAGGAAAACTCAAAATGGCCAAGCCGGAATTCAACTGGAGCGACCCACTCTCGCTGTCCAACCAACTGACCGAGGAAGAGCGCATGGTGCGCGACACCGCGTTCGCCTATAGCCAGGAGAAGCTGGCGCCGCGTGTGGTGGAGGCGTTCCGCCACGAGCGCACCGACGCGGCGATCTTCCGCGAAATGGGCGAGCTGGGGCTGCTCGGCATCACCATCCCCGAAGCCTACGGCGGCGCCGGCATGGGCTATGTGGCCTACGGCCTGGTGGCGCGGGAGGTGGAGCGGATCGACTCCGGCTACCGTTCCATGATGAGCGTGCAAAGCTCGCTGGTGATGGTGCCGATCAACGCCTTCGGCACCGAGGCGCAAAAGCAGAAATACCTGCCGCGCCTGGCCACCGGCGAATGGATCGGCTGCTTCGGCCTGACCGAACCGAACCACGGCTCCGATCCCGGCAGCATGGCGACCCGCGCCCGCAAGGTGGCGGGGGGCTATTCCCTGAGCGGCGCCAAGATGTGGATCACCAACAGCCCGATCGCCGACGTGTTCGTGGTCTGGGCCAAGGACGACGCCGGCGCGATCCGCGGCTTCATCCTCGAAAAGGGCTGGAAGGGCCTGTCGGCGCCGGCGATCCATGGCAAGGTCGGCCTGCGCGCCTCGATCACCGGCGAGATCGTGCTGGACGAGGTGTTCTGCCCCGAGGAGAACGCCTTCCCCGAGGTCCGTGGCCTGAAGGGACCGTTCACCTGCCTCAACAGCGCCCGCTACGGCATCGCCTGGGGCGCGCTCGGCGCGGCGGAGGACTGCTACCAGCGGGCCCGCCAATACACCCTGGACCGCAAGCAGTTCGGCCGGCCGCTGGCGGCCAACCAGCTGGTGCAGAAGAAGCTGGCGGACATGCTCACCGAGATCGCCCTGGGCCTGCAGGGCTGCCTGCGGCTTGGCCGCATGAAGGAGGAGGGGGACGGCGCCGCCGTGGAGCTGACCTCGATCATGAAGCGCAACTCCTGCGGCAAGGCCCTGGACATCGCCCGCGTCGCGCGCGACATGCTGGGCGGCAACGGCATCAGCGACGAATTCGGCGTGGCGCGGCATCTGGTCAACCTCGAAGTGGTCAACACCTACGAGGGCACCCACGACATCCACGCCCTGATCCTCGGGCGAGCCATCACCGGCATCGCCGCGTTTTCCTGAGCGGCGCCGGCGGATCGATGACGGTCTCGTTCCAGCTCTCGGTGCATCACGGGGTCGGCGCCTTGCGCATCGGCGCGGGCCCGATGCACGACCGCCTGGCCGACGACGACGACGAGCGCCGCCCGGTCATGGGCTACGCCTATGGCTGGCCGACCAACGAGAAGTTCAGCATCGAGGCTCATCGCCATCTGCGGGCCCAGTTGATCTACGCGACCGCGGGGGTGCTGCGCGTCAGCACGGCGGATTGCACCTGGGTGCTGCCGCCCCAGCAGGCCGTGTGGGTGCCGGCGGACGTCGTGCATTCGGTCACGGCGACGGGGTCCTTCGACCTGCGGACCCTGTACCTGCACCCGGCGGCGATCCACGGCCTGGCCGAGGGATGCTGCGTGATCACCGTGTCGCCGCTGCTGCGGGAACTGATCCTGCATGCCATCAGAGTGGGGCCCGACTACGCCCTGGACGGCGCCGACGCCCGCATCCTGTCGGTGATCCCGGACCTGCTCGGCGCGATCGCGCCGGAGCCGCTGCAACTGCCGCTGCCGCGCGACAGACGGCTGCGGATCGTGACCGACGCCCTGCTGGAGAACCCCTCCGACAACCATCCGCTGTCGCATTGGGCCAAGCGCGTCGGCGCCAGCGAGCGCACGCTGCTGCGGCATTTCAACGGCGAGACGGGGCTGAGCTACCTCCAGTGGCGCAAACGCTTGCGCCTGTTGCAGGCCATCACGCTCCTGTCCAAGGGGTGCTCGGTGACGGCCACGGCCTACGAGCTGGGCTACGAGGGGCCCAGCGCCTTCGTCGCGATGTTCCGCCGCGAACTGGGGGTCTCGCCCCGGCGCTATCTGGCGCTGAACGACGAGCGCGAACGGGGCGCGGCCGCCGGTTAAAGCTGAAAGCCTCAATTCAAACCACGGCGACACGGCGGGCACGGCAAAAACCCTCGATTTCCTGGCTTTTCTCTTTTCTCGCTTCACCCCTCACTTGACTCGGGCGATTCATCAAAACGAGAGAAGCCTTCGTGGTTTCGCCGTGCCCGCCGTGTCGCCGTGGTTAACTACTTAAGGTTCAATACATGTCCATCGCCATGAACTGGCGCAGGACCTGGTTGGTGCCGTCGTAGATCGGGATCACCATCGAGTCGCGCACGTACTTCTCGGCCGGGTAGTCCTTCATGTAGCCCGATCCGCCCAGCACCTGCATCGCATCGACGGTGACCTTGCGCGCCATCTCGGAGGCATAGACCTTGACCATCGAGTGGTGGATCGCGCCGTCATGCACGTCGTGGTCCGCCGCCCATGCCACGCGCTGCACCAGGAGCCGGGTGGCCTCGATTTGCATCTTCATGTCCACCAGCATGTTGCCGATGCTCTGGTACTGGGTGATCGGCCGGCCCCAGATGACCCGCTGCCTGGCGTAGTCCTCCGCCATTGCGTAGGCGGCGCGCGACAGGCCCAGCGCCAGGGCGCCCGCGCCCAGGCTGTTGACCCCGAGGACGCTGGCGAAAATCGGGAGGCCGCCGCCTTCCGCGCCCAGCATGTCGTCCTTGGATACCTGGACGTTGTCGAAGATGAGCTCGCCGTTGCTCATCAGCCGATGGCCCATCTTGTCCTCCAGCTTGCCGACGGAGAATCCCGGCGTGTCCGGCGTCAGGAAGAAGATGCTGTTGGACTCGAAATTGGGCTTGCTCTTGTCGGTGCGCACCATGCAGCCGTAGAGTTCGGCACGGCTGGCGTTGGTGATGAAGTTCTTGGCGCCGTTGATTACATAGTCGTCGCCGACGCGCTTGGCGGTGGAGCGCGTTCCATACTCGGGATTGGGTTCGGGGCAGACGATTTCGGTGCCACCGGAGGGCTCGGTGCCGCCGAAGGCCAGCAAGTGGTGGGTGGCGCCGCTGGTGTCGACATAGGGGCGCAGCCAGCGCTCCGCCTGCGCCGGGGTGGCGTGGTCGGCGATCATCTTGCTGATGGCGCAACTGACGCCGAAGTTCATCGCGAAGCCGATGTCGGCGGCCGCCAGTTCCTCGATGACCAGGCAGAAGTTCTGCATGCCCAGCCCCATGCCGCCGAATTCCTCGGGCACCAGCATGGCGTGGAATCCCAGCGCGCAAGCCTTGCGCGAAGCCTCGGCGGCGAAGGAGTCGCGCGGGTCGGGCTGCCGGTCGTATTCGGCCGCCCGCGGCTTGACCTCTTTTTCGGCGAAGCGCCGGGCCAGGTCCTGGAGCTGGCGCTGCTCTTCAGTGAGGGTGAAGTCGATCATGACGAGGGTTCTCCGCGCTCAGTCGGCCAAGGGAATGGCGACGACGGTGGAAATGCCCTGGTCGGCGTTGTAGGAGCCGTGCCCCTTGCCCTGGTGGTCCTCCATCAGCAGCACCTGGCCGGGGCGCAGGGTACGGGTCTCGCCGTCGGAGGCGGTGAAGGCGACGGCGCCCGTCAGCACGATGAAGAACTGGCGGCGGGGTGGAGGATGGTTGGCGCGGCCGTCCCAGCCGGTGGGCGACGCCATGAACTGCACGGCCTTGGCCGGCCGCAGCCCGGCGGACTCCACCCAGACCGGCGGTACGTCGTTGGCGTACTGGAAGACCTTGAAGTTCACCGTGACCTTGTCGAAATGGGACTCGCCGTTCTTGCCGGTGTAGAGGCGGTCGTAGGTCAGCAGATCGGCGGTCTTGGGGGCGGGGGCGTTCGCCGCCGGCTCGCCGGCGTGGCACAGGGCAGAGGTCGCGAGCAGTGCGGAAATGCAAAGTTTCTTGAATGTTGTGGTTTTCATTGTTTCCTCCTGTTGTTGTAATGATCAAACTAAGTAAATAACAGATGAAAAAGTCATCACCCGTTCGGGCTGAGCCTGTCGAAGCCTGGTGATAGTGCGGCTTGCACTTCGACAAGCTCAGTGCGAACGGACCTGGTCAGACTTTCAGTGGCAGGGAGCGCAGCCGCTTGCCGGTGGCCCGGAACACGGCGTTGCCGACGGCGGCGGCGACCGGCGCCACCGCGCATTCGCCGACGCCCACCGGGCTGCGCTCGGATTGCGCCAGATGGATTTCCATCTTCGGCGCGTCATGCATCCGGGCCAGCGGGTAATCGTCGAAGTTGCCCTGTTCGACGCGGCCGTCGGCGATCGTGATCTCGCCTTGCAGGCAGGAACTCAGGCCCCAGACGATGCAGCTCTCGATCACGGTCCGGGCGATGTCCGGATTGATCTGCAGGCCGATGTCGGCGGCGCAGACGATCCGATGGACGCGGATCTTCCCGCCCTGGACGGAAACCTCGGCGGCCATGGCCACGATGGCGCCCTTGATCCTGTCCAGCGCCAGGCCGAGGGAGCGGCCGCGCGCGGGACGGCCCCAGCGGATCTTCTCCGCCACCTGTTTCAGCAGCCGGCTTTCGGTCGATCCCTGCTCCAGATGCTTCAGTCGGAACGCCAGGCCGTCCTCGCCGGCCTTGTGGGCCAGTTCGTCCATGAAGCTTTCGAGGAAGAAGCAATTGAAGGAGTGGCCGACGGAGCGCCAGAAGAAGACCGGCACGCCGCTGTCGACGATGACCTGGTCCACCTTGATCTCGCCGAGCTTGTATACCGGCTCGCTGACGGTTTCGAGGTTCTTGTCGTCGGTCTCGATCTTCTTCCGGGCGATCTTTTCCACCTCGGACGGCGGCATCGACGGCGGGAAGATCACCGGCCGCAGCACGTGGAACAGGTTGTAGATCAGGCTGCCGCCGGCGATTCTGAAGCGCCATGATTTGACCCGGCCGCCTTCGAGTTCGCCGTACATCCGGCTCACCACGGCGGGACGGTAGTGGTCGTGGCGGATGTCGTCCTCCCGGCTCCAGATCACCTTGACCGGCTTGCCGATACGTTTGGCGACCATCGCGGCGTCCGCCGAGACGTCGGCGATCACCCTGCGGCCGAAGCCGCCGCCGAGATAGCAGCCATGGACCGTGACCTTCTCCGGCGCGCAGCCCAGGGCCAGGGCGACGGCGCCGCGCACGATGTCGGGCGCCTGGGTGGAGACCCAGACATCGACCTTGTCGCCCTCGACCGCGACCGTGGCGTTCATCGGCTCCATCGGCGCATGGGCCATGAAGCCGGCCGAGTATTCGGCGCTGATGCCATCGGCGGCGACGGGCAGCGCGGCGGCGGCTTCAACCCGATCCAGCGCCTGGCGCTGATCGTGGGCGATCGTGGCGCTGGAGACGCCCTTCATGGCGCCCGCGTCCCACTCGACCTCCAGCTTGCCGGCGGCCTGGCGAGCGTACCAGTAGTGGCTGGCCACCACGGCGATGCCGCTGTCGATCGGGAATACGTCCAGCACCCCGCGCATCTGCCGGGCCGCCGTGGCGTCGAAGCGCTTGAGCGTGCCGCCGAACTGGGGGCAGCGCACGATCACCGCCATCACGGTGCCTTTCGGCGTGATGTCGATGCCGTACTTGGCCGAGCCGTTGGTCTTCTCCCTGGACTCCAGGCGACGGTTGTGCTTGCCGACGAAGCGATATTTTTCGCGCGGCATGAACTCCAGCCTGTCCGGCGGCGGCAGGGTCCTGGCCACGGCGACGAAGCTGCCGTAGCTGTCCCGCCGGCCGCTGCCGCGATGATGGATCACGCCGTCCCGCGCTTCGAGTTCGGCCGCCGGCACGTTCCAGCGCTGCGCCGCGGCCGCGAGCAGCAGCATCCGCACCGTCGCCGCCGCTTCGCGCAGGGGCTGGTAGCAGGTGATCATGGAACTGCTGGCGTTGGTGATCTGCAGCTTGAACAGCGGATTCAGGTAGGCCGGATGGATGCCGGAGAATTCACGGACGATGGTTTCCGGGGCGACGCCGAGTTCCTCCGCGACGAGGGTGACGAAACCGGTCATCGTGCCCTGGCCCATCTCGGCCTTGTGGAACTGGAAGATGATGCGGCTGTCGGGCGTCACCTGTAGCCAGGCGTTCGGTTGCAGGTCGCTGTCCGACGCGTGCGGATAGGGCACGGCCGGCGCTTTCTCGCCGGCGAAGGAGATGCCCACCACCAGGCCCGCGGCGGCGGCGACTCCGGAGAGGATGAAGCTGCGTCGAGTCATCTTCATTTGGATCGACCTCCGGCGGCGTGAGTCGAGGCCAGGTTCCTGGCGGTGGCGCGGATGGCGTTCTTGATGCGCTGATAGGTGCCGCAGCGGCAGATGTGTCCGCTCATCGCCGCCTCGATCTCCTTGTCCGACGGATGCGGATTCGATGCGATCAAGGCCGCCGCCGTCATGATCTGTCCGGATTGACAGTAGCCGCATTGCGCGACGTTCTCGGCCACCCAGGCGGCCTGCAGGCTGCTGGCGATCCGGCCGACCAGTCCTTCGATGGTGGTGACGTTCCTGCCCGCCGCCGCCGACACCGGCAGGCCGCAACTGCGCACCGGAACACCGTCGAGATGGACGGTGCACGCGCCGCAGGCGCCGATGCCGCAGCCGAACTTGGTCCCCGTCATTTCAAGCTCTTCGCGCAGGACCCAGAGCAGCGGCATCTCCGGGTCCACGTCGAGCGTGCGTTCCTTTCCATTGACTTTGATTTTCACCATGGTGTTGTTTCCTTGCGGTTGGTTGTGCGATCCGTGCCGGTGCGGGATCAGAATCTCGACAGCACGTTGTTCAATAGGCCGTCGTTGCGGAATTCCGGTTCGACGTAGCAGGCCTTGCTGTGGGAGAGCGACAGGTCCAGCAGGTTTTCGCATGCCTGGACCCCCACCAATGCCGGGTTCACGACCGGGACTGCGAGCTTTTGCGCCAGATATCGGTGGGACTGGTACATGGTGGTCGACCCCAGTACGATCACGTCGGCGCCGTCGTCCTCGATGGCTTGGCGAGCGGCCTGCTCCAGGGCCGCGAAGACGACTTCCTCCTTCCCCGTCAGCAGGGCTTCGAGATTGGGGTGGGTGTTGATATGCCGCACCGAGGCCAGCCGTTCATCGAGGCAGTACTGCTTCAGGCTCTTGAGGTAGAAGGGCACCCAGCGTTGCCAGAGGGTGACGACCGAGAATCTTTCCCCCAGGTTGCAGGCCAGCAGGTAGGAGCTGAGGCCGGCCCCCACCACCGGGATGGTGAGCCGGGAGCGCACCGCGTCGAGGCCGGTGTCGGTCATCGTGCTGATGCAGACGGCATCGCAGCCGTCGGCCTCGGCCTGTTCGGCCTGCTCCAGCACAAACGCGGTGGCCAGCGCGCTGTCGTAGTGGCTGTCGAGGAAATGCCCGCCTTCCCGGGCGAAGGAAAACTCCAGGGTGGTGCCGGGGCGCACGCACTCCGGCGGCACCTGGGCGCGGAACAGGGGCTGGGCGGCGGCGGGCACCGGCACCGGGGTGATGACGCTGATCCTGCGCGACTGCTCGTTTGCATTCATCTGGAACCCTCCTGAATGGTCGCGGCTCTGACGGCCCGACTGTGGGGGAATCCTAGTTCGGGGCGGGGATGGGGTTCTTGCTACAACAGGCCAAGGAATATCGAGAAGTCGACATGTCGATCCCGGCGTGCCGGAAGGCGGCCGGTGCGAACGTTTTTTTTGCGCAAAAGGGCTATCGCTTGCACGAGCGCGCTACCGCCCGGAATCGGGTCGTGGCTATATTGGCCGCGGATGCGAAGGGGAAGGCTGCTTCCGCCTTGCGCTGCCGCGACGGGACGGAGCGGTCCCATGACAGAAGAAACCCAGGAGGAAATGATGGTGCAGACAACAGCAATGCCGGTGCGATCGCCCATGGATCTGTGGATCGGCGGCCAGCACGTGGCGCCCGCGACAGGCCGGTATTTCATCGATCGCAACCCGGAGGACGACGCGCCCTACGCCCAGGTGGCGGAGGCGGGCGCGGACGACGTGGATCGCGCCGTGCAGGCCGCCCACGCGGCTTTCGACGGCTATCGGCGGACCCTCGCCGCCGACCGCGAAGCCTGGCTGTCGCGGGCCGCGGCGATCGTCGAGCGGCGGCGCCAGGAGTTCGTCGACGTGCTCACCGACGAGGTGGGCTCACCCTTCGGCAAGGCGCAGTTCGAGGTGCAGTACGCGATCAACTGCCTGCGCGCCGCCGCCGGTGTGGCGCGGCGGGTGACGGGGCAGACCATTCCGTCGGAGACGCCGGGGCGCTTCAGCATGACGGTGCGCGAACCGTTGGGCGTGATCGCCAGTATCACGCCCTTCAACGTGCCGCTCTTGAAGAACGTCAAGCTGAGTTCGACGCCGCTGGCCACTGGCAACACCGTGGTGATGCTGACTTCCGAGGAGGCGCCGCGGGTGGCCCACCTGCTCGCCGAGGTATATCACGAGGCCGGCATTCCGGCCGGCGCTTTCAACGTGGTCACCGGCTTCGGCGACAAGATCGGCGACGCGCTGACCACCCATCCCCTGGTCAAGGTGGTGATGTTCACCGGCTCCAGCCGCGTCGGCAAGCACATCGCCGGCCTGTGCGGCCCCCTGATGCGCCGCGTGGTGCTGGAGCTGGGCGGCAAGAACCCGCTGGTGGTGCTGGCCGACGCGGACCTGGATGCCGCCGTGGAAGCGGCCGCCCTGGGCCAGTTCTTCTTCCAGGGGCAAGCCTGCATGGCGTCGAGCCGGATCTACGTCGAGCGCGGCGTCGAGGCCGAGTTCTGCCGGCGCCTGAAGGCGAAGGCGGAAAGCCTGGGCATGGGCGACCTGCGCGACCCGAACACCTGGGTCGGGCCGATCATCTCGGAACGCCAGCGCCAGCGGGTGCGCCACCACATCGAGGACGCCGTGGCCCAGGGCGCGACGCTGCTCACCGGCGGCGACTGGATCGGCAACCGCTGCCGGCCCACGGTCCTGACCGGCGTCGCCGAGTCGATGACGGTCTGCCGCGAGGAGACCTTCGGTCCGGTCACCTCGATCTATCCGGTCGCCGACTTCGAGGAGGCCGTCGCCCGCGCCAACGACACCCGCTACGGCCTCAGCGCGGCGATCTTCACCCGCGACATCACCAAGGCCATGCAGTTCTCCCAGCGCGTCCATGCCGGCATGGTGCATATCAACGCGCCCACCCTCCACGACGAGCCCCACGTGCCCTTCGGCGGCGTCGGCGACAGCGGCTTCGGCCGCGAAGGCACCGACATCGACGTCGACACCTTCACCGAATGGAAGTGGATCACCGTGCAACTGCCGGCCTGACCCCGTTCCGCGATCGACAAGGAGCAAACCACATGATCGAACCGTACAACTGCGTCGGCCTGATCCCCACCGTCTGGGGCATCCGCCAGCGCTCGGACATGATGAAGAACATCGAGCACCTGGGCCACCTGACCAAGGCCGCCGCCTGGCTGTCGCGCCTGGACATCCCGGTGCGCCTGCTGGTGATTCCGGAGGGCGGGCTGCAGGGCTTCAACGACGAGGTGCTCGACGTCGACCACGCCGACTTCGCCAACACCTGCGCCATCGACATTCCCGGCCCGGAGACCGACGCCCTGGGCAGGATCGCCCGCGAATACGACGTCTTCATCATGGCCCAGGCCAAGGCCCGGCATCCGGACTGGCCGGACCGCTTCTTCAACGTCGGCTTCGTGCTGGACCCGCAGGGGGAGGTGATCCTCAAGCATTACAAGCTGGCGACGCTGTACCCGGTGGAGCACAGCATGACGCCCCACGACATCTTCGACTGGTGGATCGAGAAGTACGGCCGCACCCTCGACGCGTTCTGGCCGGTGGTGGATACCGAGATCGGCCGCCTGGGCGTCATGATGGCCAACGAGGCTTCCTATCCCGAGAACGGCCGCGGCCTGGCGATGAACGGCTGCGAGGTGGCCTACCGCGCCTCCTTCCCCCATCCCGGCACGGGCAACGACTTCTTCGAGATCTCCTCGCGCGCCCGGGCGCTGGAGAACAACATGTACGTGCTGTCGCCGAACATGGGCACCTACTACCTGTTCCCGGACTCGACCACGCCGATCGACACCTTCGGCGGCCGCTCCTACATCATCAACCATCGCGGCGCCATCGTCGGCAGGCAGGAATACGGCGCCGGCTCGACCTACGTGGCCGGGGTGATCGACATCGAGCAACTGCGCCACCATCGCGCCAATGCCCAGGTGTCGAACTGGATGAAGGATGTCAGATCGGAACTGGCGCAGATCATCTACGACCGCGAGATCTACCCGAAGAACCTGTACCTGGATCGCGCGCCGATGATGCACGCCGAGTACAAGGAGAAGGTGATCGACCGCCAGATCGCCCTGATGCAGGAACGCGGCATCTGGAAAAAACCGTCCCGCTGAGGGACCGTCGCAATCAAGGAGGAGGAAAAGATGAAAACCAAGGCTGCCGTTGTCAGCGAGAAGTCGGGCAAGTTCGATGTCACCGAGGTCGAACTGGCGGAGTTGCGCGAAGACGAGGTGCTGGTGCGGGTGGTCGGCGTGGGCGTGTGCCACACCGACATGATCGGCCGCGACCAGTTGTATCCGGTGCGTTTCCCGGCCGTCTTCGGCCACGAGGGCTCGGGCGTCGTGGAGAAGGTGGGCGCCCGGGTCACCAAGCTCCAGCCCGGCGACCACGTGGTCATGAGCTATCGCGCCTGCGGCCACTGTCCGGCCTGCCGGAACGGCGATCCCACCCACTGCGCCAACATCTTCGGCTGCAACTTCGCCGGGGTCCGGATCGACGGTTCCCCCACCGTGCATCAGCACGGCATTCCGATTTTCGCCAACTTCTTCAACCAGTCCTCTTTCGCCGCCTATGCGCTGGCGAGCGAAGCCAACACGGTGAAGGTGCCCAAGGACGTGCCCCTGGAACTGCTGGGGCCGCTCGGCTGCGGCATCCAGACCGGCGCCGGGGCGGTGATCAACGCCTTGCGGCCCCCGGCCGGATCGCGCATCGCCATCTTCGGCTGCGGCGCGGTGGGCCTGTCGGCGGTGATGGCCGCCGTCGCCGTGGGCTGCACCACGATCGTCGCCGTCGAGCCCAACGCCGAGCGCAGGAAGGTGGCGCTGGAGCTGGGCGCCACCCATGCGCTGGACCCGCGCCAGGTGGATGTGGTGGAGGAGGCCCAGAAGCTCGGCGGCATGGATTTCTCTCTCGAATGCACCGGCATTCCGGCGGTCTTCCGCCAGGCGGTGGAAAGCCTGGTGGTGCCCGGTGTGTGCGGCCTGGTGGGGGCGCCGCCGCTGGGCACCGAGGTCACCTTCGACATGAACAGCATCATGTTCGGCCGCACGGTGATGGGCATCATCGAGGGACAGGCGGTGCCCGACAACTTCATTCCCAAGCTGATCGATCTGTACCGCAGCGGGCGCCTGCCGCTGGAGAAGATCGTCAAGTTCTATCGCCTGGACGAGATCAACCAGGCGATGAGCGATTCGGAGAGCGGCCGGGTGGTGAAGGCCGTGCTGCGTCCCTGAAAAAAATAAAACAGGAGGAGTTTCTCAATGAGCATTCGTGATCGTTTCGCGGCCGCTTTGTCCGTCGCCGCGCTGGCCTTGCTGGCGCCGGCAGCGCTGGCCGCCGGCAATGCCGCCGCCGCGATGTCCAAGGTGGGGGGCTGCGTCGCCTGCCACGGCGCCGACGGCATCGGCAAGGCGCCCCAGTATCCCAATCTGCAGGGCCAGAAGGCGGCCTATCTGGAAAAGCAGCTCAAGGCCTTCCGCTCCGGCGAGCGCAAGGATTCCAACATGAACGCGCTGGCCAAGCCGCTGTCGGACGAGGATATCGCCAACCTCGCGGCTTACTTCGAGAACGTCAATTGAAAAAGGCTCACCCCCCTTCGCCCCCCTCCGGGGGGTTCGATATGGCTCGCTGCGCTCGGATGTTTGGGGGTCTTCGTGGCAGCAGTGTGCCGTTTGCGCCTCCGGCGCGTGCCGCTTTTCCTTGGGGCGGCCCGGCGGAAAAGCTCTGTCGGGCTCGCTCCTCTTCGTGGGAAAGTCTGCCCGGCGGAAAAGCTCCATTTTCATGTCATGGGAGGAACTCATGAACCAACAATCGTCATCGCGCCGCCGGGCCTTGCAGCAACTGGTCGGCCTGACCGCCCTGGGTGCGGTCAATGCCTTGCGCGCGCCGCGCGCGCTGGCCGCGGAAAAGCCGGCCCGTTTCACGATTCCCGGCGTCGCCGGCAAGATCATCCGGCGCCAGGACGCCAATTACGAAATGTGGCGCCAGTCGATGGTCTGGCACATGTCCAAGCCGAAGCGCTATCCGGAGATGATCGTCCAGGCCAGGTCGGCGGAGGACGTGGTCGCGGCGGTCAAATACGCCGCGCAGCACAAGCTGCGGGTCGCGGTGCGCAGCGGCGGCCACAATTCCTGCGGTCCCTCGCTGCGCGACGGCGGCATGCTGCTGGACCTTTCCGCGATGGACGAGATCAGCATCGAAGTCGACCGGCGGATCGCCTCGATCCAGCCCGGCGTGCGCAGTCTGGAGCTGGTCACCGCCGCGCGGGAGAAGGGCCTGAGCTTCCCCGTGCCGCATTGTCCCTCGGTGGGGCTGGGGGGCTTCACCATGGGCGGCGGCATCGGCTGGAACTATGCCCAGCGCGGCGGCATGGCCACGCTCTCCATCGTCGGCGCCGACGTGGTCACCGCCGACGGCCGGCTGCTGCACGTCTCGGCCAGGGAGCACCCGGACATCTACTGGGCGGTGCGCGGCGTCGGTCCCGGCTTCTTCGGCGTCGTCACCCGCCTGCACCTGCAACTTTATCCGGTGCCCAAGGCCATCCTGGCCAGTTCCTACATCTTCCCGCTGTCCCAACTGGAAATGGTGACCGCCACGCTGGACAGGATCCGCAAGGAGAACAATGTCGCGGGGGTGGAGCTGATCACCGTGCTGATGCACCATCCGGAGGTTCCCGCCGATGCGCCGCCGGAGAAGTCCAAGATCGTCTTCTTCACCGCCTTCGTGTTCGAGGACAGCGAGCAGAAGTGCCTGGAGGTCCTGAAGCCCTTCGCCGCTTCCGACCTGGCCACCAAGTGCCTGGTGAAAATGGAGAACCAGCCCTTCAGCTTCGAGGGCTTGTACGAGCGCTACTTCAGTCTCAACGATCCGGCCGGCCGCTGCGCCCGCTACGCGGTGGACAACGTGCTGACCAACGAAGGCGGCAAGGCACTGCTGGCGGTGGCGGACCACTTCCGCAGCGCGCCGACCAAGGACTGCCACGTGCTCGCCTCCTTCAACATGGCCACCAAGCCCCGCGCCGACGCATGCTTCTCCTGGGCGGCCGACTGCTACGTCGGCGCCTACGGGATCTGGGACGAGGAACAGGACGACCCGCGCATCTACGACTGGCTGGCGAAGAACATCCCGCTGCTGGACCAATACGCGGTCGGCCACTACGTGAACGAGGTCGAGGGGCGCCTGAATCCGGATCGCTACCGGCAGTGCTTCACGGCGGCAAACTGGAACCGGCTGCAGAAATTGCGCAAGCAGTACGATCCGAACGGCGTGTTCCACAGTTATCTGGGACATAGCTGAGGCGTCGGCGATGAGGGGATAATCCCCTGTGGCGGTCGGACGCCGAAACCGGGAGCCGAGAGATGGATACCAGAACCGAGGGTTTCAAACAGGTGCGCGGATTCTTCACCCTGGGTCTCAGCGCCGTGGAATACGTCGGCCTGCTGGTGGTCGGCTTCGCCACCAGCTACTCGATGTTCCAGGAGACCCAGACCATGGTCGCGGCCGGCCGGGTGGGGCTCTCCGACCTGCTGTTGATGTTCCTCTATCTGGAGGTGCTGGCCATGATCGGCCAGTACTTCCGGGCCGGGCAGCTCCCGGTCCGCTTTCCGCTCTACATCGCGATGGTCGCCCTGGCCCGCTACCTGATCCTCGACCTCAAGGAGATGAGCGAGACGCGGATGTTGGCGATCGCCATGGCGATCCTGCTGCTGACCGTGGCCGTGCTGGTGATCCGCTACGGCCATCTCCGCTACCCCTACTTGGAGGAGGCGGAACGGGCCGGGCGTCCCGAGCCCGCCGCCCCGTTACCGGGCACGACTCCGCCGCCGGCCTGATCCGGTCGCGGCGTTGCCGCGGGATTGCAGTCTGATCCATCGACACCCGGATGGGCCTTTGTTATAAGCGTCTCCTGGATGCGCCGTCGCATCCGGCGAGTCAGGCCACCACCATGAGGCCCGGCACAGGGCGCTCCTGTCCGGCACGGGCCCGAGGAGACGCTTCATGACGCACGCTGTTCCGGGTATCAAGGGCTTTCCGCTGGGAGCCGCGACGCGTTTGCGTTGCGACGATCCCATGCTTGCCGAGCGGACGGTGAGCAACCTGATCGAGCCGCGCCGGCTGGTCACCTGCGGCGGCCGCCGGCCGGCCGACATCCGCATCAGCCACGTGGCGATGGATCTCGGCCATCTGTTCGGCGTCGCCCACGGCGCCGCCGTGACCGCGACCTCCGGCCCGATCGGTTCCTACCAGGTGATGGTGCCGCTGCGCGGCAGCCTGGTGGGCCATACCCGCCACGGCGAGATCGCCGTCGCGCCGGGCAGCGCCCTGGTGTATTCCCCGCGCGACTGTCTGGACACCTATTGGAGCGAGGAATGCATCAGCGTGGTGCTGTCGATTCCGGGGGAGCGGCTGCGGGCGCTGGCGCGGGACGCCTTTCCCGGCCTGGAGGCGGGGCCATTGCCGCTGCGTCCGCGGATGGCGCTGGGCACCGGCTGCGGCCGCAGCTTCGCCAACGCGCTCGGCGTCATCTGCCAGGAGAGCGTCGATCCCGAATCGGCCTTCAGCCGCGGCATGACCACCCGCTCCATCGAACAGACGCTGCTGCTGTCGCTGCTGACGGCGCAGGCGGAAAGCGCCGCCCCCCGCCAGCTGGGCGGCGGCGCCAACGGCACCCAGTGCCATGCCTACCTGGCGCGGGCGCTGGCCTTGATCGACGCCCGCTGCGACGAGGACATCGGCATCGCCGACCTGGTGCGGGCGGCGGGGGTTTCGCTGCGCACGTTGCAGTACGGCTTCATGGAACGGTTCGGCATCGGGCCCGCCACCTATCTCAAGCAGGCGCGCCTGCGCCGCGTCCACGACGCGCTGCGTGCCGCCGATCCGGCGCGCTGCAACGTCGGCGACGTCGCCGCGCGCTGGGGGTTCTACCACGGCAGCGTCTTCGCCCGCGCCTACCGCAAACTGTTCGGGGAACTGCCCTCCCAGACGCTGGCGCGCGGGCGTTAGCCCACCTGCCGAAACCGGGGGCGGCGGTCCCGCGTCGGGTATAGTCACGCCCTTTGTCACGATCCGGCGTTTTCGATTCATGGCGCTCAAATCCACCGTTTTCAAGGCCGCGCTGAACATCGCGGACATGGACCGCAACTACTATGCCGAGCACGGACTGACCCTGGCGCGGCATCCGTCCGAGACCGACGAGCGGATGATGGTGCGCCTGCTGGCCTTCGTCCTGGCGGCCGATGAACGGCTGGAGTTCGGCCGCGGTATTTCCGCCGACGACGAGCCGGCGCTCTGGCTGAAGGAATATTCCGGCGAGGTGCGGCTCTGGATCGAGGTCGGCCAGCCCGACGAGCGCCTGCTGCGGCGCGCCTCGTCGCGGGCGGCCGAGGTGATGGTGCTGGCCTACGGCGGACGTGCGATGGATGCCTGGTGGGCCAAGGAAGGAGACGCCATCGGCCGCTTGTCCAATGTGCGGGTGCTGGCCGTAGACGACGAGACCTGCGCCGGGCTGGCGGCGCTGACCCGGCGCACCATGGAGTTGCAATGCACGATCCAGGACGGCCACGTCTGGCTGACCGACGGCGAGCGCACCGTCGCCGTCGAACCGCGCTGGCTGACGCCCCGGCCATGAGCACAATCATTGCCCCGATTCCCGCCGATCCGCTGGCCGCGCTGCTCTCGCCGGAGGCGCAGCGCCAGGCCGCGCATACGGTGCAGGAGACTTTCGCCCGCGTGTTCCGTCTGGCGGTGGGGGAGGGCGCCGCCGCCGAGGACGCCGAACTGGCCGGCATCGCCGACGCCCTGCGCCTGTGGCTGGAGGCGACGCCGGACGCGGAGGCGCGCGCCCTGCGCCTGGCGCTGCTGCTGGGCGGACTGGACCAGTGGGGACTGGCCTACACCCAGGCCTTCGGCCTGGTCGGCATCCCGGCGCTGAGCCGGCTGCTGGGCGATCTGCGCACCGGCCTCGACGCGGCGGCGGACGCCCGCTTCCTGCGTCAGTTCGAGGCCGTCGAGGCCGAGGAATTCGCCGCTCAGGACTTCAAGGTGGAACTGCGCCGTCATCTCCATCTGGCGCTCTGGCACGCGATGATCGCCGGCGACAGCCGCGACGATGCGCTGCGCGTGCTGGCGCAGCTGGGCGGCATGATGCTGGCGCTGCTCCGCGCCATGCCGACCCTGGGCTGGCGCCTGGTGGCCGACGCCCTGGCCCACATCCAGATCCAGTGCCTGGACGAGGGGCTGGCCCGGGAAGGCTTGGCCCAGGAGACCACCCAGGCCCTGTTCGAATCCCTGCGCCAGACCCTGCCGCGCCAGGACCACGACCGCATCATGGCGCACGCGGCGCGGGCGCTGCTCGCCTGGCAGCGGGCGCGGCGCGCGAACTAGGGGCCAGGCCGCATGACCGCCGATGCCGTGTCCTCATCCCGCGTCGCCATCGTCGGCGGCGGCCCCGCCGGCCTGATGGCCGCCGAGGGATTGGCGGCGGCCGGTCTGCGGGTCGATCTCTACGATGCGATGCCCTCGGTGGGGCGCAAGTTCCTGATGGCGGGAAAGGGCGGACTCAACCTGACCCACGCCGAGGCGGCGCCGGATTTCCTCGCCCGCTACGGTGCCCGTAGCGGCCAGGTCGCGCCCTGGCTGGCGGCCTTCGGTCCCGACGCCCTGCGCGAATGGGCGCGGGAGCTGGGGACCGAGACTTTCGTCGGCTCCTCGGGGCGGGTCTTCCCGGTCGACATGAAGGCCGCGCCGCTGTTGCGGGCCTGGCTGCACCGGCTGCGCCGGGCCGGAGTCGGCTTCCACATGCGCCATCGCTGGCTGGGCTGGGTGGAGAGCCGCCTGTGCTTCGCCACGCCCCAGGGCGAGCGGCAGGTCGAGGCCGACGCGGTGGTGCTGGCGCTGGGCGGCGGCAGCTGGCGCCAACTGGGTTCCGATGGTGCCTGGGTGCCGCTGCTGGCGCGGCGGGGCGTCGATATCGCGCCGCTGCTGCCCGCCAACTGCGGCTTCGACGTGGTCTGGAGCGAGCATTTCCGCGAGCGCTTCGCCGGGCAGCCGGTGAAGTCGGTGACGGCGACCTTCATCGACCGCGAGGGCATCTGCCACCAGCGCAGCGGCGAGTTCGTCGTCACGGCCACCGGCGTGGAAGGCAGCCTGATCTACGCGCTTTCGGCACCGCTGCGCGATGCGCTGGAGGCGGGCGGCACGGCGCTGCTGCGGCTGGACCTGGCACCGGGCAAGTCGCTGGAACGGATCGAGGCCGAAGTCTCCCATCCGCGCGGCGCCCGCTCGATGGCCAGCCATCTGCAGAGCAAGGCCGGCATCGCCGGTGTCAAGGCGGGCCTGCTGCGGGAATGCACGGTGCGGGAGACCTACGCCGATCCCGTCCGCCTGGCGGCGGCCATCAAGGATCTGCATCTGGTGCTGCAACGGCCGCGCCCGCTGGACGAAGCGATCAGCAGCGCCGGCGGGGTGCGCTTCGAGGCGCTGACGCCTGGGCTAATGCTGCGCGCGCTGCCCGGCGTTTTCTGCGCCGGCGAGATGCTGGACTGGGAGGCGCCCACCGGCGGCTACCTGCTGACCGCCTGTTTCGCCAGCGGCCGCGCCGCGGCGGCGGGGGTGGTCGATTATCTGCGCCGGCCGGCCACCCGGACCGGCGGCATGCCCGAGGAGTGACGATGGACACGGCGCAGGAGCATCGCCTGACCGAACTGGAGATCAAGGCCGGCTTTGCCGAGGACCTGCTGGAGGCTCTGAATCAGACCGTGTTCCGGCAACAGCAGCAGATCGAGCAATTGCAGCGCGAGGTGCGCGCGCTGCGCCAGCAGTTGCAGGAATCGATGCCCGCCGAATCCCGCAGCCTGCGCGACGAGATCCCGCCGCACTATTGACTGCCACTCTCTGTGGCGGGAAATACGGTTTGAACTCAGGCCAGCCCGAAATACCGCTCGAAGAATGCAGCAAGCTTGTCCAGCACCACCTGCTTCTTCGCCGAATGGTTGTTGTTTCTGGTAAACCTTGAAACAGGTGGCAGTATTTTCGTGATGGCAGTGCCGGTCACCGGAATCACCCCATCGTGGAATGCATTGTCGATGAATGCTCTCGTTTCATCGGCATTGAGCCCCTCATCGGCGATTATTCGTTCCAGCTCTTCGGCCTTTCTGGTTGTTACGAAAGCCTGCCATTGCGCATCCACCTTGGCCTTCGTAGAGACGGAGTCCACGAACTGTTCGATAAGGTCTTTCTTGTTGCGCAAGCTGGGGCTGGCGTTGATCGCGCGTTCGATGGTGGCGCGGATTTCCCTGTCCTGTCCGCTGCCCTTGGCTTTCAGGTATTTCTCGACCAGCATCAGGATGTAATCGACGCTGATTTCGACCTGCTTGATCAACTCGATCTCGAACACCACGTCGTCGTTGATCGATTCCTTATCCACATCTGACATGCTGCGGAATTCGGCATAGAGATTCAGATACAGGCTCTGGTAATCCTGGAAATCGCGCTCGCTGAGAATTTCGTTGCCGGCAAAATCGTCGAAGGACGTAAGGATGTTTTTCAGCCGCAGGATCGAACCGAAGAGTTTGATGAACGCCTTCTGTGCCGCTTCACCGATGATCGCCTTGCCGAGCGGGAAACTGGTGATGAGTTCCTCGATCCGCTTTTGATATTCCTCGTAGTACTCGGCGTAAGGCTTGAGCAACACGATGCCCTTGGCGTCCTTGTTGCCGAACAGCGCCAGGGCGTCGTTGGTCTCCTGCTCCAGATCGCGGAAGGAAACGATGTTGCCGTAGGTCTTGACCGAATTGAGGATGCGGTTGGTGCGCGAATACGCCTGGATCAGTCCGTGCGCGCGCAGGTTCTTGTCCACCCACAGTGTATTCAGGGTGGTGGCGTCGAAGCCGGTCAGGAACATGTTGACCACGATCACGAGGTCAAGCTCGCGGTTCTTCAGCCGCTGCGACAAATCCTTGTAGTAGTTTTGGAACTTGTCTGCGGAGGTGTCGTAGCTGGTGGCGAACAGGGCGTTGTAGTCCTTGATGGCCGCGTCCAGAAAATCGCGCGAGCCCTGATCCAGCCCTTCGGTCTCGAACTCCTCGTCGCCCAGCAGCCCGTCGGGTTCCTCCTCGTTGGCAGCGAAGCTGTAGATCAGGCCGATCTTCAGCCGCTTTGCGGGCGGAACGTCCTTCTGCTGATTGGCGAATTCCGTGTAGTAGCGTTTGGCGGCGTCGATGGAGGCCGTGGCGAACAGCGAATTGAAACCACTGAGCCGCTTGCCGCCCACCCGATAGCTGGCGTCGCGCCTGGTCTTCTGGTCGAAGTGCTCGCGGATATAGCCGACGATCTGCGCAACGCGTTCCGGCGCCAGCAGCGCCCGCTCGGTATCGATGGCCGACACCTGTTTGTCCTTGATACTCGGTGATGTCTTGATCGTGTTGATATAGTCGATGCGGAATGGCAGCACGTTCTTGTCGTTGATCGCATCGATGATGGTGTAGGTGTGCAGCTTGTCGCCGAAGGCCTGTTCTGTGGTGCGCAGCCTGGGGTTGCCGCCCGTGCCCGCGTTGTCGGCGAAGATCGGCGTGCCGGTGAAGCCGAACAGGTGGTAGCGTTTGAAGACGCGGGTAATCTCCTGATGCATGTCGCCGAACTGGCTGCGGTGGCACTCGTCGAAGATCACCACCACATGCGCGTCGTAGACCGGGTGCTTCCTGTTCTTGGCGACGAAGCGGCTCAACTTCTGGATGGTGGTGATGATGATGCGGGCGTTCGCATCTTCCAGTTGCCTTTGCAGCACCGCCGTCGAAGTGTTGGAATTGGCCGCGCCCTTCTCGAAGCGTTCGTACTCGCGCATGGTCTGGTAATCCAGATCCTTGCGATCCACCACGAACAGCACCTTGTCGATTTCCGGCAGCCCGCGCGCCAGTTGCGCAGCCTTGAAACTGGTCAGCGTCTTGCCGCTGCCGGTGGTGTGCCAGACGTAGCCGCCCGCCGAAACGGTGCCAAGCTGACGGTGATTGGTGGCGGTGGCGATGCGTTGCAGGATGCGTTCGGCGGCGACGATCTGGTAAGGCCGCATTACCAGCAGCTTGCGATCCACGTCGAACACGCAATACCGGGTGAGGACATTCAGCAGCGTGTGCTTGGCGAAGAAGGTCTTGGTGAAGTCGGCCAGCTCGGTGATCGGTCGGTTCCTCGCATCGGCCCACCACGAAGTGAAGGAAAAGCTGTTGGAGGTTTTCTTGCGGCGGCGTTTGGCTGGCGACTGTTCGGCAAGATGGCCGTCGCGCACGGTGTTGCTGTAATACTTGGTCAGCGTGCCGTTGCTGATGACGAACAACTGCACATACTCGAACAGGCCGGAGTCGGCCCAGAAGCTGTCGCGCTGGTAGCGGTCGATCTGGTTGAACGCCTCGCGGATATCCACGCCCCGGCGCTTGAGTTCGACATGCACCATCGGCAGGCCGTTGACCAGCACGGTCACGTCGTAGCGATTGGCGCGCCTGCCTTCTACTTCGTACTGGTTGATGACCTGTAGGCGGTTGTTGTGAATGCTCTGTTTATCGATTAGGTAGATATTCTTGGTGCTGCCATCGTCGCGCTTGAGCACCTGCACGTGGTCTTCCTGGATGCGCACGGTTTTCTCGACGATGCCGTCGTTGGCCCCGGCGATCTTCTCGCCGAAGAAGGCTTGCCATTCGGCATCAGAAAACGCGATCTTGTTCAGCGCCTCCAACTGGCGGCGCAGGTTGGCGACCAGTTCCGCCTCGCTGGCGATGTGCAGGTATTCATAAGCCTGCACCCGCAAGCGCTCGATGAAGTCGCGCTCAAGCTCGACCTCGGACTGGTAGCGTTCCTCGCGCACCTCGTTCGGGCGCACGAATTCGGCGACGACTGTGCTTTCGTTGGAAAGCGCAATCGGTTCGTAGCGGCAAGACTTGAGGTTTTCGCTCATGCCGCCTCCCGAAAGGTGAGCAGACGGTCGCGATAGTGTTCGTATTGCTGGCGGCGCGCCTTGATCTCGGCGGGCAGACCGATGGAGATGTCGTTCACCAATGCGTCGAACTTGTCGAGGATGGCGACGATGTACTTCTGTTCATCCAATGACGGCACCGGAACCAAAACTGATTTCACGACATCAGCATTAAGGTTCTGAACCGTTCCTGCCCCGGCCCGTCTTGCAAACTCGGCTTGTACAGGGGTTGATCGAAGAAGGTGATACAGGAAATCCGGTACGAACGTGGCATTGAAACCACTTATGGAAAGCCAACCGTCGTGGATGCAGCCTTCAATTTTAGAGATATAAGGCCGTCCAAAACTCATCGAGTTGGACAGTACGAAGTCGCCAGGATAAACCCGTCTTGACTTTGCCGCGCCAGCTTCCGTTACGCACTCTGCGGTATCGGTGATGTACTTGCCGCCTGCGGCAATGTCACCGATCTTGATCCACGGCACGCCGTCCTCGGCATCCGTGAGGAACGATTGAATAGGCCGTGGTGACGCGCCACGAACGATGGTTGCAACGTCACCCAACGTCGTCCACCATATTTTGCTTGCTTGCTTGCTTGCTTGCTTGCTTGCTTGCTTGCTTGCTTGCTTGCTTGCTTGCTTGCTTGCTTGCTTGCTTGCTTGCTTGCTTGCTTGCTTGCTTGCTTGCTTGCGCTCGCTTCGCTCGCGCAAGAAGTTTCATCGAAGGTGAGCAGCGCGTCGCGGTAGTACTGGTACTGTCGTCGACGTGCCTCCAGTTCTGCCTCCAGTTCTGTCTCCAATTTGGTGAAAGTGTCGAGCACTTTCACGATTTCGCGTTGGATTTTGAGCGGCGGGATGGGGATTTTCAATTCGTTCAGAACTGACTGAGTTTGACTTGGTACTCCCCCAGCTTGGTTCATCTCACCAAGGCCAATAGTGGTCAAAAAGTAGTAGAGGAATTTCGGCAGCGCTCGTGATTTGTCGATCTCTGTATAGAAGATGGTGTCGACATTCCAAAATGGGACGTCGACGTAGAACAGGTTTCCAAGGGAGCCTTTTCTGGGAATCAAAACTGATGGTTTGTCATAGGCGTAGGTGTCGACGTACCTCATGATTCCGCCAGAGCCGTATACAGGAATGTCTCCGTCATCGAGCGTCTTGTGATCCTTGCCGTTCTTGATACGTGCAATGTCCCCGAGACGCTTGAACTCCACTCCCTCCGGGCAAAGCTCCGCGATCAGGGCATCGATGCGGCTCATTTTTTCTTTCCTTCCAGTTGCCGCGTGCCCAGCTTCTTCGCATTCAATCGGTTCACCACCGGCTGGCCGGTGCTTTTCTCCAATTGCAGCCGTGCGGCCTTGGCGGTCTGGGCGCCTTCGGCGGCGACCTGGGCGCTCTCGGCCAGCCCTTGCGGGTTGCGCACCAGCGAAATGTCGGTGGCGGCCACTTCGGCCAGCATGTTGAGCACCAGTTCGGTGTTGGTCATGTTGTCGCGCAGGTTCTCCTGTTTCAGCCCCTTGTGCTGCTTGTATTCGCGTGTGCTCATGCCGCTCCAGACCTTGCTCATCAGGTCGGTCAGCGCGGCGTACTCCTGCCCTTGTTGCACGCCGGCCTTGTCCCATTCGTCGGTGAGCGCCTTGCGCACTTCGATCGACTTGATGCGCTGGTTGATCCAGTTCTCGCTGTAGCCGAGGCGGCGATAGTTCTGAATGGCGCGGTCGATGGAAAGCTCGGGGTCGACGGTTTCGTCCAGACGCTCGCTGCCCACCTGCGCCAGCCACAGCTTGAAGGGCTCGGCGCGTTTGCTGGGAATGGACTGGATCAGCCGCAGGATCTGCTCGGTATCGGCGACGTCGGTCTTGTAGAGCTTGCCGTCGGCGGCTCTCAATTTCAGTTGGTTAGTGGCGCTAACCAACTGGCTGCCCTCGGTCATCAGCTTGTTTTTCAGCCACTTCCAGTAGTTCCTGACCTTCTTGTAGTCCGGCTGGTCGGTCAGGACGGCAATGATGTCCAGCACCGAGAACCACCACTTCTCGTTGTCAGCGTCCCATTCGGCACGGACTTGGCTGGATTCAAAGAGTTTTACCTTGCTGTCACCGTTGGTCATGCGCTTTCTCCTTCCAGATCGGCAACGATGGCATCGATGGCGGTGCGTAGTTTCGCCTGCCGCGCCACGATGCGGGCGATTTCGGCGTTGAGCACCCGGATGTCCACCGCTTCGCTCGTATCTTCCTGTTCCACATAAGACGAGACCGCGATGTTGTAGCCGTTGGTGGCGATGTCGGCGTTTTCGACCAGCTTGGCAAAGTGCGCCGCGTCCTTGCGGGCGCTGAAGGCGCCGAGAATTTTCTGCCGGCTGGCTTCGGTGAGCTTGTTCTTGTTGCCGCTGCGCACGAACTCGGCGCTGGCGTCGATGAACAGCGTGGCGTTGTCGCGCTTCGACTTCTTCAGCACGATGATGCAGGTGCCGATGGTGGTGCCGAAGAACAGATCGGGCGGCAGCTGGATCACGGCGTCGATATAGTTGTTGTCGATCAGGTATTGACGGATTTTCTGTTCCGCGCCGCCGCGATAGAGCACACCGGGAAACTCGACGATGGCCGCCGTGCCGTTGACCGCCAGCCAGCTCAGGATGTGCATCGTAAAAGCAAGGTCAGCCTTGCTCTTGGGAGCGAGCACGCCCGCCGGGGCGAAGCGCGGATCGTTGATCAGGAGCGGGTTGGCGTCGCCGTCCCATTTGATCGAATAGGGTGGATTTGAAACGATGGCCTCGAAGGGCTCGTCGTCCCAGTGGGCCGGATCGGTCAGCGTGTCGCCGTGGGCGATGTCGAATTTCTCGTAATTGACGTCGTGCAGGAACATGTTGATCCGGCACAGGTTGTAGGTGGTCAGGTTGATTTCCTGTCCGAAGAAGCCCTGCCGTACCTTGTCCTGCCCCAGTACCTTGGCGAACTTGAGCAGCAGCGATCCCGACCCGCAAGCGGGGTCGTACACTTTGTTGACTTCGGTCTTGCCGCTGACCGCGATGCACGCCAGCAGTTCGGAGACTTCCTGCGGAGTGTAGAACTCGCCGCCGGACTTGCCGGCGGTGGAGGCGTACATCTGCATCAGGTATTCGTAGGCGTCACCGAACAGATCGATGGTGTTGTCGGAGAAGCTGCCGAGTGGAAGATCGCCGATGGCGTCGAGCAGCTTCACGAGTTTTTCGTTGCGCTTGGCGACCGTGAGGCCGAGCTTGCTGCTGTTGACGTCGAGGTCGTCGAACAAGCCCTTGAAATCATCCTCGCTGTCTGCGCCGATGGCCGAGCCTTCGATGTCCTTGAACACGCGGGACAGGGTTTGGTTGAGGTCAGGGTCGTGACGAGCACGCTTGCGCACGTTGGCAAATAGATGCGAGGGCAGAATGTAGAAGCCTTTGGCATCTACCGTGGACGTACGACCAAACTCGGCATCTTCATCGCTGAGTATGGTGTAGTCGAAATCGGGGCTGCTGTCGGGCGACCTGCGCTCGTGCTCGTTCAAAAAGTTGGTGAGGTTTTCCGAGATGAAACGGTAGAACAACATGCCGAGCACGTAGGTCTTGAAGTCCCAGCCGTCCACGCTGCCACGCAGGTCATTGGCGATGCGCCAAATGGTTTTGTGGAGTTCCGCCCGTTCGGTTTCTTTATTGTTGTTGGTCATTTCACTTTTCAATCATTCTCGTTCCACGACCTTTGTGCCGCCTCGCTTCGCTCGTGACGGCATCCCGCTGCGCGGGACCGCCCTTCGGGCGTCCTTCGCCTTCGGCTTGTGCCGATAGAAATAGCAGCAGCGGATTGTCCGGTGCTGACTGAAAGCCGAAGCGCCGGTAGTACGCCGCCGCCTGCTCATCCAGCGCATCGACGAACAGGCCGATGCCACCGGCCTCAGCGTAGATGCGCCGCGCCCGCGTCAGGGCATCGATCAACAGCAGTTCGCCCAGACCTTTGCCCTGATATTGCCGGTCGACCGCTAGTCGCCCCAGGCGCACGCCGGGAATGCGGCGCGGCAGCTTCTTGTGCCAGGCCTCCGGCAGATGCCGATTTTCGAGTTCGGCCAAGGTCAGCGCGTAGTAGCCGCAGATGCGCGCCGGCTCTTCTTCGCGGAGGGCGACGAAGGTTTTTGACAACCCCTTGTCCTGATGCTGGCGTGCGACCTGCCGCAGCCAGTCGTTCAGTTCCTGGCGGCCGCAGTCGAACGCCTGCCGGTCATGGTTCCCAGTTAAAGGCAGTACCTGCATCGTCTCGCTTGGCTTTTTGATAGCGATTCAGGGCAGCCTTCAACTTGGCATTCGGCTTGGGCGGGTTTTCCATCAAGTCGAGTAACCAGTTCCAGTCGCGCGGGCTGAGGCGGATGACCTCCTCGCGCTCGATGACTTCCTGGGCCTCTTTCAGCGCGGCCTGCACCAGAAACTGATTGACTGTGGCGCCCGTCAATTCGGCGGCGCGGCACAGCGTCTCGTAGACCTCGTGTGGAACCCGGGCGCCGATACGATCTTGTTTGGTAGCAGCGGTACTCATTCTTCACCTCCAACGATTACTTGAGTTTTCAGTGTATCACTGTCGCCATTTTGGCGACAAAGCCATGGCGAATGGCGGAGGGATGGCTTGTTCGTCGAATTCCGCAGCCTGCGCGACGAGATCCCGCCGCACTACTGAGCGGCGGCTCCCGGTACCGGGCCGGTGAGCTTGTCGCGCAGCAGGCCGAAGCGGGCCGGTGCGACGTATTGCAGCAGCTCCTTGCCCTTGGCGTTCACCGCGACGTCCAGTCCCAGGTCGGGGTAGAGCAGGTGTTCGCTCTCGGCCGAGGCGCGCAGGCGTTCGACGGGACGGCCGAAGCGTTGTTCCACCGTCGCGGCGTCCAGGTTGGCCGACGGGATGAAGCCGACGGCGCGGATCGGCAGGCGCAGGGCGGCCTCCAGGTCGGCGGGCGCGAGGCGGTACTTGCGGGTGCTGCTTTCCATGTATTCGGATTTGGTCGAGCGCTGCTTCATCGCCGCGACGATTTCCGGCGCCGCGTCGATGGTCAGGATCAGCTTGCCGGTGATCGAGCCCGCGTTCATGCCGTCGAGGTAGGCCTCCAGCGCGCCGGTTTCGTTCGGCGCGGCGATCACCGCGATGAACAGGTCGGCGCCGAAGCGCTGCCGCGCTTCGCCCAGGGTGCTGACGCCGGGCACCAGGCCGAGGACGCGGGTATGGCCGTCCGCCAGCTTCTCGATCCGCCAGGGCGGCGGCACGGCGTTGCCGGCGGCCCGTTCGGCGCCGGGCGGCATCAGGAATTGCAGGCCGAGCGCCAGGAGGAGCGTCGCGGCGGTGAGGAGCAAGGCTTTTTTCATGATCGTCAGGAGGATGCGGTGGCCCGGTCCAGGATCGGGATCACCCGGTTTTTCTTCAGCTTGCCGATCACGTGCATTTCGCAGGGCTTGCAGTCGAAACGCAGGGTCAGCCGCTCCTTGCCGTTGACCAGGGTCATGGGCTCGGGGCGGATGCCCTTCACCTGCTTGGGGCAGAGATTGAAGCTGTAGCGCAGGCAGTGCTTGGTGATCATCAGGGATACCGCGCCGGTTTCCTGGTTGGCCTCGTAGGCGTCGGCGATCAACTGTACGCCGTGACGGGCGTAGAAATCCCGGGCCCTGCGGTTGAGCACGTTGCCCAGGTAGCTGAGTTCGTTTTCCGGATAGGGCGCCGGTGGGGTCACGGCCGCCGCCCGGGGCGGGCGCCGATAGCCCGCCAGGCGCGCCGCTTCCAGCGCCTCCACCGCCTGTCGGCGCAGCGCGTTGATGGCGGCGGCGGGCAGGAAGCAGGGCGTCTCCATTTCGATGCGGACTTCCCGCGCGGCGAACATCGTGTTGCCGAGCTTGCCCAGCTGCTCGGCGAGCGCTTCCCGGGCCTTCGCCGGATCGCGCGCCGGCTCCAGGGTCTGGCGCAGTTCGGCGGCGGCCTGGTGGCCGTCCTCGTCTTCCAGGGTGAGCCGCAGTCCTGCGGCGGTGCGGGCGAGGGCGATACGGACGTCGATCCGGCGCTCGGCCGATTTCTTCTCCAGCAGGCGCTCGAATGCCTGGTCGCGGTTGCGGTAGAGGGCGGCGCCCACGGTCAGGCCCGCCAGGTCCGCCACCGGTTCCGCCGGGAACAGCCGGTCTCCCTCGGCGCGGTTGACCCGCAGTCCGGCCAGCTTGCCCTCGGCGTCGTAGTAGCTGAGGCCGTCGCCGTTGTGGATCGGCTCGGTGGCGTCCACCTCCACGTGGCGCGCGCCCAGCGCCCGCACCCGGCCGATCGGTTCCCCGGCGAACTTGGGGGAGTCGAAGGCGCCGATGTCGGTCTGGCGCTCGCGCACGAAATAGTCGGTGGTGCCGCGGTTGAAGGTTTTCTCCGGGCGGGGCGTGAACAGCAGGTGGCTGCGGCCGGAGGAACTGCGCCGGTAACCGGGCAGATCCTCCAGCAACTGGTCGAGCAGCAGCCGGTAGTGGGCGGTGACGTTCTTGACGTAGCTGAGGTCCTTCAGCCGGCCCTCGATCTTGAAGGAGCTGATGCCGGCGTCCACCAGCGCGCGCAGGTTGTCGCTCTGGTTGTTGTCCTTCATCGACAGCAGGTGCTGGTCGCGGGCGACCACCTGGCCGTCCGGCCCCTCCAGGGCGTAGGGCAGGCGGCAAGCCTGGGAGCATTCGCCGCGGTTGGCGCTGCGGCCGGTGTGGGCGTGGCTGATGTAGCACTGGCCGCTGTAGGCGACGCAAAGGGCGCCGTGGATGAAGAATTCCAGGGCGACGTCGGTCTGCGCCGCCACCGCCTGGATCTGCTTCAGGGACAGCTCGCGCGCCAGCACGATCTGGGAAAAGCCGGCGTCCTGCAGGAAGCGGGCCTTGGCCGGGCTGCGGATGTCGGTCTGGGTGCTGGCGTGGAGCTGGAGCGGCGGCAGGTCGAGCTCCAGCAGGCCCATGTCCTGGACGATCAGGGCGTCGGCGCCGGCGTCGTAGAACTGGTGCGTCAGGAGTTCCGCCTCTTCCAGCTCCGCGTCGGTGAGTATGGTGTTGACGGCCACCAGCACCCGGGCGTTGAAGCGGTGGGCGTAGGCGGCGAGCCGTTCGATGTCGGCCACCGAGTTCCCCGCCGCGGCGCGGGCGCCGAAGGCCGGGCCGCCGATATACACGGCGTCGGCGCCGTGATCGATGGCGGCGATGCCGAACTCCAGGTTCTTGGCCGGCGCGAGGAGTTCCAGGGTGGTGCGGGATGAAGCCATGGACGAAAGGAGCAAAAAGCGGAACCGGATTCTATTCCTCGGTGCCCGGTCTGGCGTGAAATGCTATGGTGACGTCCCGCGGACGGTCCGCGCAAGGAGTCTGGAGTCTGCAATGTCCCTGCAAGCAATAACGCTTTTTCTTCACGTCAGCGGTGTCGTGGTCTGGGTCGGCGGCATGTTCTTCGCCTATGTCTGCCTGCGTCCGGCGGCTGTTGAGGTGCTGGAGCCGCCCCAGCGCCTGCGCCTGTGGCGGGCGGTGTTCGGGCGTTTCTTCGCCTGGGTCTGGGCGGCGGTGGCGCTGATCCTGGTCAGCGGGCTGGTGCGGCTGGTCGAAGTGGGCTTCGCCGCAGCGCCGCTCAACTGGCACCTGATGCTGGCCGTCGGGCTCGCCATGATGGCCATTTTCGCGCACGTCTATTTCGCGCCCTACCGCGCCCTGAAGCGGGCCATCGCGGCGGCCGACTGGCCCGCCGGGGCGGCGGCGCTGAACCGCATCCGCCGGCTGGTGGGGCTCAACCTGGTACTGGCGGGGGTGACCATCGCCATCGCCACCCTCGGTCGCTGGCTGGCCTGAGGACCTGTCAACCCGAGGCGGGCGAGTGCGTTATCGGATGCAGGTGGCTAAACACCTGCTTCCGATAACGAGGATACAAATGGGTAGTTACAGCGACGAGTCCTTTGAAGAATTCCTGGATTCCCTCAAGGCTGCCGGCGTGGTGATCAGCAACGAGCGCGAACTGCGCGAACGCCTGGCGGAAGTGCAGCGCTGGCGTTTCGCCTTCATGACCCTGGCTTCGAACGGCGGTCCGTTGGGCATCCGCTTCGAGAATCCCGAGCGTGAACTGGACGAGGCCAGCATTCAGCGCGTGTTCGAGCAGTTCCACTTCTCCTCCTCGGCCGAACAGGTCTTCGCGGCCAGCCTGAGGGTTCGCCACTGATCCATCCGCTGAACGCCCGCCATCCCGAGGGGTGGCGGGCCGAGGACCGCGCCCGAGCGGGCGTCAGCGGCTGATCGGCTTGTAGCGGATGCGCTTCGGCTTGGCGCCTTCCTCGCCCAGGCGCTTTTTCTTGTCCTCTTCGTATTCCTGGTAGTTGCCGTTGAAGAAGGTCCATTGACTGTCGCCCTCGGCGGCCAGGATATGGGTGGCGATCCGGTCCAGGAACCAGCGGTCGTGGCTGATCACCAGCACGCAGCCGGAAAACTCCAGCAAGGCGTCCTCCAATGCGCGGAGGGTCTCCACGTCGAGGTCGTTGGAAGGCTCGTCCAGCAGCAGCACGTTGCCGCCGGAGATCAGGGTCTTGGCCAGGTGCAGGCGGCCCCGCTCGCCGCCGGAGAGCTTGCCGACGATCTTGCCCTGGTCGGCGCCCTTGAAGTTGAAGCGGCCGATGTAGGCGCGGCTGGGCATTTCGAACTTGCCCACGGTCAGCACGTCGGCGCCGTCGGCGATCACGTCGAACACGGTCTTGTCGTTGGCGAGGCCCTCGCGGCTCTGGTCCACGGCGGCGATCTTCACCGTGGAGCCGATCGCCACTTCGCCGCTGTCGGGCTGCTCCAGGCCGCGGATCATCTTGAACAGGGTGGATTTGCCGGCGCCGTTGGGGCCGATCACGCCGACGATGGCGCCCGGCGGCGCGGCGAAGGACAGGTTGTCGATCAGCAGCCGGTCGCCAAAGGCTTTGCTGACGCCGTTGAATTCGATCACCTTGTCGCCCAGGCGCTCGCCGGGCGGAATGAAGATTTCCTGGGTCTCGTTGCGCTTCTGGTATTCGACGCTGGACATCTCCTCGTAGCGCGCCAGGCGGGCCTTGCTCTTGGCCTGGCGGGCCTTGGGATTCTGCCGCACCCATTCCAGCTCCTGCTTCATCGCCTTCATGTGGGCGTCGATCTGCTTGTTCTCCTGCTCCAGGCGCGCTTCCTTCTGCTCCAGCCAGGAGGAGTAGTTGCCCTTCCAGGGGATGCCCTGGCCGCGGTCGAGTTCAAGGATCCATTCGGCGGCGTTGTCGAGGAAGTAGCGGTCGTGGGTGACGGCCACCACGGTGCCGGGGAATCGCACCAGGAACTGCTCCAGCCATTCCACCGACTCGGCGTCCAGGTGGTTGGTCGGCTCGTCCAGCAGCAGCATGTCGGGACGGGACAGCAGCAGCTTGCACAGGGCGACGCGGCGCTTCTCGCCGCCGGAAAGGTTGCCGATCGTGGCGTCCCAGGCCGGCAGGCGCAGGGCGTCGGCGGCGATCTCCAACTGGTGCTCGGTGTCCGACCCGGCGGCGGCGAGGATGGCCTCCAGCCGGGCCTGTTCCTCGGCCAGCTTGTCGAAGTCGGCGTCGGGTTCGGCGTAGGCGGCATAGACCGCCTCCAGCTTCTGCTGGGCCTGCATCACCTCGCCCAGCGCCGACTCCACTTCCTCGCGCACCGTCTTGGCCGGGTCCAGTTCCGGCTCCTGGGGCAGATAGCCGATGGACAGGTTGGGCTGCCACTGCACCTCGCCGTCGTACTCCTTCTCGACGCCGGCCATGATCTTCAGCACGGTGGATTTGCCGGCGCCGTTGAGGCCCAGGAGGCCGATCTTGGCGCCGGGGAAGAAGGACAGGGAGATGTCCTTGATGATCTGGCGCTTGGGGGGGACGATCTTGCTCACGCGGAGCATCGACATTACGTATTGAGCCATTGCCTTGGTGGGTCCGGAAGGAAATGGCGCAAGTGTACCCGAGCCGGGCCGGCTCTCGGTCATCCGGCTCGGGGCCAGGCCCCATCATCCGGGCCCGGCGGCGTTGCCTTTCAGCGATGGCTCCCGATCGCCAGGACTTCGAGTGCGGTGCGAGGGCTCATTGTCCGATCCGATCGGCGACCAACTGGCCGTCGACCAGCTTGATCTTGGCGCCGACGCCGAATTCCGGCGGGTGGCTGCTGCTGAGGGTGCGGCTGCTGCCGTTTTCCATGCGCACCCGGGTCTGCCAGATGGTGCGGCGGTTGGAGTTCTTCTCGATCTCGTTGCCGGCGTAGGCGCCGGCACCGCCGCCGATCAGGGTCATCGCGGTGCGGCCGTTGCCGCGGCCCATGGTGTTGCCCAGCACGGCCCCGGCGATGCCGCCGATCACGGCACCGGTGCCGGAGCCGCTGCCCTTGGCCTCTGTGGCACGGATCGATTCGATCACGCCGCAGTTGCCGCAGGGGGCGGCTCGCGCCGGCCCGCCGTGCCGGTTTTCCGGCAGCGATCGGGCTTGATCCGCCGACTCGTTTGCGGATGCGGACTCAGCGGCATTCGCGGCGGTACCGGCCGACGCCTGCGGTAGATGACCGGTCATGGCGGCGATGCCGAGCAGGCTGAAAAGGGTGACGCAGATCGCGGCGACGATCAGCGCCGGATAGAGCAGTCTGGGAGGGCTGCGTTTGACGAGGAAGGCGGTTTCCATTCAATTCTCCTTGTTGCGGGGTCAAGTGATTTTCCAGATGCCGTCCGCGGCACGGCAGGCCTTGCCGCGCCAGGGCAGGCGCTGGCCGCCGCGAGCTGACGCGGCTTCGAAAAATCGGCAATGCATGTTGACGCGGTCCTCCTTGCGCAGGAGGATGACGTCATACATGGCTTCACTGGGCTGGCGGCTTTTCCAGCGCACCAGGCGCCGTTCCGGTGCCCATTCCAGGGCATGGACCAGGCAGGCGCGATCCACGTTGTCCATCGCCGCGCCGAACTGGCTGGCGATGTGGATCGAGGGTAGCGCGCCCGCCCGCGCGCTGATTGCCGCGGTGTCGCAGCGGATCGTGGCGACATCATGGCTGGCGTACCAGGGACGGGTCGCGGCGCTTGGTCCCGCCGGGCGGGAAGCCCGGATGCCGTGCCCGGGCTGGCTCGGCGGGTCCAGGACCACTGCGACCACTGCGACCACTGCGGCCCGGACCGGTGCCTGGGCGAACACGGCCAGTGCGGCGGCGCATGCCAGGGCCGGGCGCAGGGTGGGAAACAGGGTAGGGAATGGGCTGCGGGCGCTCATGGCTGGGTGTCCGGTCTATTTCCTGCTCAGGTCGCGGCCGATGCGGTTGCCGACATAGCTGCCGGCGGCGGCGCCCGCCACGGTGCCGGCGCCGCTGCCGCCGGTCAGGGTCGAGCCCATCACGCCGCCGATCACGGCGCCGGTGACCATGCCGATCTCCTGTTTGCTGGGGTTGGAGGAACAGCCGGCGAGCCCGAGGATGGACAGGGTGGCGAGCAGCGTGGCTGAACGTTGGATATTCATGTTTTTCTCCTGGTGACGACGGCCAGGATGCGGCCGTCCTGGGCTACCTATGGCAATGCCCGTGCCAGGATGAAAAACAATGATGAATCAGTGTGTTGGGAGAGCGCACCAAAAATCGGCGCAGAGGTTCTGTCGCCGGTGGACGACAGGAGTCGCCCCATGGGACGGCAAGTGGCTGATCGGAAGGGGAAAGCGCTTGTCGCCGGTAGACGACAGCTATTTGAACAAGGCCGGGTCGAGGCGATGGCGCTGCAGCAGCTTGTAGAACTCGGTGCGGTTGCGTTTGGCCAGGCGCGCGGCCTGGGCCACGTTGCCGCCGGTCATGCGCAGCAGCTTGGCCAGGTAGTCGCGCTCGAATTCGGTGCGGGCCTCTTCCAGGGAGGCCATGCCCTGCGGACTGGCCAGGGCGTTCCGGATCAGGGTGGCGGGAATCAGTCCGCCGGTGCACAGCGCCACCGCCTGTTCCACCACGTTGTAGAGCTGGCGCACGTTGCCCGGCCAGGCGGCGCTGGTCAGGAGCTCCATGGCGTCGGGGGCGAAGCCGCCCAGGGTCTTGCCGTATTTGGCGCCCAGGGTCGTCAGGAAATGGGTCGCCAGCAGCGCAATGTCGTCGCGCCGCTCATCGAGGCCGGGCAGTTTGAGGGTGACGACGTTGAGCCTGTAGAACAGATCCTCGCGGAAGCGCCCGGCCTCGATTTCCTCTTCCAGCCGGCGATGGCTGGCCGAGAGGATGCGCACGTCCACCGGCACGCTGCGGGTCGCGCCCACCGGCCGCACCTGGCGCTCTTCCAGCACCCGCAGCAGTTTCACCTGCAGGGGCAGGGGCATGTCGCCGATCTCGTCGAGCAGCAGGGTGCCGCCCGCGGCTTCCTGGAACAGGCCGCGGTGATCGCGCACGGCGCCGGTGAAGGAACCCTTCAGGTGGCCGAACAGTTCGGATTCCAGCAGCTGCTCCGGGATGGCGCCGCAGTTCACCGCCAGAAAGGGGCCCGCGTGGCGGGGGCTGGCCCGATGGATCGCCCGCGCCAGCAGTTCCTTGCCGCTGCCCGATTCGCCGCGGATCAGCACCCGCGCCTCGCCGGCCGCCACCAGCCGGGCCTGGGCCAGCAGGGCCGCCATTGCCGGGTTGCGGCTGATGATCTCGTTGCGCCATTCTTCGTCGGCGGCATCGCCGGGAGCGGCGACGTTGCCGAGCTTCACCGCCCGTGCCACCTCGGCCAGCAGCGCCTGGGGCTCATAGGGCTTGGTCAGGTAGCCGAAGACGCCCCGCCGTGTCGCCTCGACCGCTTCCGGAATGCTGCCGTGGGCCGTGAGCATGATCACCGGCAGGGTCGGGTAGCCCCGGTGTATGGCCTCGAACAGGGCCGAGCCGTCGAGGCCGGGCATCCTCATGTCCGTGATCACCGCATGGGGACGCTCCACCGCCAGCAGGGCCAGTGCTCGCTCGCCGCTGTCGGCGGCCGTCACCGCGTAACCGGCGGCCTCCAGGCGCATGGTGAGCAGGCGCAGCAGGTCGCGGTCATCATCCACCAGCAGGAGTCTGCCCTGGCTCATCGGCTTTTCTTGACGGCGGGAACCGCGGACGGGCTGCGGTCCTGCAGGTTGCGCTCGATCGCCTTCAGGGCGTCGAGCTTCTGTTCCAGGTCTTCCGCGCGCCGCGATTCCTCGCGCAGGGCGTCCTCCAGCCGGCGCCGTTCGGCCAGTTCGCTCCTGAGGGCGGCGATCAGACCGCGCAGGGACGAGTTCTGCTTCGCGCTCTCGCGTTCGAGCTGCTCGAACTGCTGCAGGGCTCGGACGTGTTCCCGCGCTCCCGCGGCCGGGGCCGCCGCCGCGATGGCCTGGCGCATCCGTTGGAACTCGCTGTTCTCGCGGTTCGCGGTTTCGCGCACCTGCTCGTTCTCCTTGCTCCATTCGGCCGCGGACAGGCCGCGCACGTAGGCGTGGTAGGCGAACAGCGAATCGGCCGCGGTGACGATGGCGGGGGCGGAGGCTTTCAGCCAATACTGGTTGCCGCTGCCGCGCAGTGAGACCGAGGAACAGGCCGACAGCGCCAGCGACAACAAAAGACAAGCGAGGCGTGGCATGGCGCTCATTGTAGGGGCAAGCGCACCCGGAAGCGGGCACCGGCACCCGGCAGCAGGCTGATCTGGCCGCCGTGGGCGAGCACGTGCTCGCGGCTGATGGACAACCCCAGCCCCGAACCCTTGACCGGGCCGGCGGCCGGGATGCGGCCCTGGTAGAAGGGGTCGAAGATGTGTTCCCGGTCTTCTTCGGGAATGCCCGGCCCCTGATCGGCGACCTCGATCAGGGCGCCGCCGTCTTCGTTGCGGGCGGCGATGGTGATGCGGCCGCCCGGCGGCGAATACTTGATGGCATTCGACAGCAGGTTGTCGAGCACGGTGCGGATGCGCTCCCGGTCGGCATTCAGGGCGATCGGCGCCAAGTCGAGATCCACCGCCAGCTGGCGGGCGCTCCATGCCAGGCGCTGTTTCTCCACCACCGCCGCCACCAGTTCCTCGAGCGGGAACACCTGACGGCGCAGGGCGGCCTGCTCGAAGTCGGCGGCGCTGTAGTTGAGCAGATCCTCGATCAACTGGCGCAGATGCAGGCTGTTGTCGGTCAGGATGCGTGCCAGTTCCTTCTGCTTGGAGTTGAGCGGACCGACCGCTTCCTCCGCCAGCAGGTCCGAACCCTCGCGCAAGGCGGTCAGCGGCGTCTTGAGTTCGTGGGACACCTGGCGCAGGAAGCGGCTTTTCTGTTCCTCCAGGGCCACCAGGCGCAGCCGCAGCCGGTCCAGCTGCTCGCCCAGGGATTGCAGGTCGCGCGGGCCGTCCACCGCGATCCTGCGTTCGAAGCGGCCGGCCCAGAGGCCGCCGATCGCCGCTTCCATCTGGGCGATGGGGTGGGCGAGCAGGCGGGTGAAACCGATCACGAGGAAGGCGACGACCGGCAGCAGCGCGGCCAGTTGCAGCAGCATCATGCGTTCGGCGTCGGCCGCCAGTTCGCGCAGGCCGGCGATCTCGTGGTCGATGGCCTCGTTGTTGTGCTGGAGCATCAGCTGCGCGGCAGTGGCGAGCGAGGCAAAGCGCTCGGCCACCTGCCGGTCCGTCAGCGCGGAGGGGCTGGGTGGAACGGTCAGCGCCCGGTGCAGCTCGGCTGCCTGGCGCCGCAACGCGGCCAGTTCCTGCTGCTGACTATCGTTCAGAGGCAGAGCCGCGAGCCGGCCGGCGGTGTCGTCCAGGTACTGGTGCAGGGTCAGGTAACGCTCCTGCAGGGCCGGATCGCGCAGGATCAGGTACTGTCTGGCGGCTCGCTCCTGGGAGGCCAGGGTCTCGATCAGCCCGCGACTGGCCTGGCTGACCTGCGAGGCTTGGAAAACCGCCTGCTGGCTCTGCGTGGACAGGCGGCGAATGGAGACGGCGTTGGCGATCAGGCCGATCACCAGGGGCAAAGCCACCAGGATGAAGCCGATGGAGAGCAGTTGCAGGAAGGAGCGGGGATAGACGGCGCCGAGTCTCATTTGGAGGCGGAGTCTACCCTGGTCGTCCATTTTTCATGCCGCCCATGCCGGCAGCCCGTGCTTCGCTCCGGTCCGCCTTGTCGGTGAACGGCGGTGACATAATTCGGTGAAATGGTTGGGAGCCTATAAAAAACATACAGGAGGCGGCGATGTTGCTTGGACATCTGAAGGAGATATGGCGTTATCCGGTCAAGAGCATGGGGGGAGAGAGGATCGACGCCGCTTTCCTGACGCCTCTTGGTATTCCCGGCGATCGTTGCTGGGCGGTCGTCGATATGGAGAAGCGGGAAATCCGTAACGCGAAAAAGTGGCCGGCCCTGTTGCAATACCGGGCCTGGCATCTGTCCGGCGCGGTGCCGTCCGCCGACTGTTACGACGCCGACGTTCCCGACGTGGTGATCGAGACCCCTCGGGGCGAACGGCTCAGCGCCCGCGATCCGGATACCGGCATCCGTCTCGGCGAGGCGTTGGGAAAGGCGCTGCGGCTCGCTCCGCGGGCGCACCCCTCCAATCGGGATCACTATCGCCTGGCGTCGGTGTCCACGCCCGAGGAGTTCAGCGAGGCCATGGCCTTGCAGGCTGGCGAGGCCATTCCCGACTTTTCCGAGGCGCCGCCCGATCTGCTGGCGCTCCTCAAGGAGTATGCGACACCGCCCGGTACCTATTTCGACGCTTTTCCCCTGCACCTGCTGACCACCGATTCGCTTGCCTATCTGGAAGATCGCACGGACGCGGATGCGGTTGTGCAGCGCTTTCGGCCGAACCTGTTGATCGAGGCGACCGGGACCGCGGCCCTGACCGAGAACGGCTGGGTCGGCGCCCGTCTGCGGATCGGCGAAGCCGTGCTGCGGGTGGATAGCCGGACCGTGCGCTGCGGCATGCCCGTGCGCGCCCAGCCCTGGTGCGGGGTGGCGGAGCGGAAAGGACTGATGCGCAGCCTGGTCGAACACTGCGAGCGCCGCCTGGGTGTCAATGTCGTCGTCGAGCGGGCCGGGTCGATTGCGGTCGGCAGCCCGCTGACCCTGCTGAAACCGGAATAACCGAACCACCATGGACCGCGAAAGGATCAGCCATGCCCAGGCAGCACATCAATCCCGATACCCTGATGAAAATGTCCAGTTACTCGCAAGTGGTCGTCGCTTCCGGGAGCCGGACGGTCTACGTGGCCGGCCAGGGAGCCTTCGACAGCGAGATGCGGCTCATCGGGGCGGGCGACTACTACGCCCAGACGGTCAAGGCCTTGCAGAATCTCGCCACCGCCCTTGAAGCTGCCGGCGCGCAGCTCTCGGACGTGGTCAGTAGCGTCATGTACGTCAAGGATCTGAACCCGGCGGTCCTGGAGCAGTTTTCCCGCGCCGTGAGCGAGGCATTGGACGGCAAACCCTTCCCGCCCAACGCCTCGACCATGGTCGGCGTGCAGGCGCTGGGCTTTCCGGACATGCTGGTGGAGATATCGGCGGTGGCGGTCATCGACTGATCCGTCGCCAGGAAGGCGGAAGGAGAGGTTCCGCCTTCCGGAGGCAGGGAAGATTTACTCCTTGATCGCTTCCATGGCGATGTCGATCGTCACCTCGTCGCCGACGTAGGGTGCGTTCTTGCCCATGTTGAAGTCGCTGCGCTTGACCTTGGTGGTGGCGTTGGCGCCGATCGCATCCCGTTTCAGCATCGGATGGGGCATCGCCTGGAAGGAGGTGACGGTCAGGGTCACCGGCTTGGTGATGCCCTTCAGGGTCAGGTTGCCTTCGATCCTGGCCGGCTTGTCGCCTTCGAAGGTGACCTTGGTGGACTTGAAGGTGGCCGTGGGGTACTTGGCCGTGTCCAGATAATCCTCGCCCTGGATGTGTTCGTTGAACAGCGCGGAGCCGGTGCTCACCGACTTGGCGTCGACCACGATGTCGACGGCGCCGGTCTTGGCGGCCTTGTCGAACACGACCTTGCCGGAGGTCTTGTCGAAGCGGCTGACTTGCACGGAATAGCCGAGGTGGCTGTAGGAGAAGCGCGGGAAGGTGTGGTTGGGTTCGAGGTTGTAGGTTTCCGGAGCGGCGAAGGTGGCGCTGGAAAAGGCGGCGGCGAGAGCCAGGATGGTCAGTTTTTTCATGGATGTATCTCCTGAGGATTGGGGGTGTTGATTACTTGCGAGGGGTGGTGCTTGCTGCAACGACGCGGAACTTGATTTGAATTTCATTGCCGACGGTGTCGAAATCGGCCCAGGGGCCTTCGCCGATGCCGTAGTCGGCGCGCTTCAGGTTGAAGCCGCCTTCGAAGACGGCGCCGCTGGCGTCGGTCTTGACGCTGACGGGCGTGACGATTTCGCGCGACTTGCCCTTGATGGTCAGGGTGCCGCCGACCTCATAGCGGTCCTTGCTCAGACTGCGGACCCGACTGGAAACGAAGCTGGCCGTTGGGAACGCCTTGACGTTGAACCACTGTTTGCCGATCGCCTCGTCATCGGCCTCCTTGGAACCGGTGTCGATGCTGGCCAACTCGATGGTGAGGCCGACCTTGGCGGCTTCCGGCCTGGCCGGGTCGAAGGCGAGGGTGCTGGTGAATTTCTTGAAGCGGCCATCCACCGGCACGTTCATCTGCCTGAAGACGAAGTCGATGCGGCTCTTGTCGGTCTGCACCGCGTTGTATTCGACGGCCCCGGCCGATGCCGCCAGCGCGCAGGCCAGTAACAGGCCGGTCAGTATCTTGTTCATCAGCGGGTCTCCTTTCTGACGGGCAGGATCCGGGTCAGCACGTCGTCCCGGTCGATGTAGTGATGCTTCAGGGCGGCGGCGACATGGCCGCCGACCAGCAGCAGGAACAGGAAATTCAGCGCCTGATGCACTTGGGCCAGTCGATCGCCCAGCGGCGGATTCTTCGCCAGCAGGTCGGGAATGGGCAGCACGCCGAACAGCACCACCGGAAAACCCTTGGCGGAACTCATCAGCCAGCCGCTCAGCGGCACCGCGAACATCAGCAGGTACAGCAGCCAGTGCGTGGCTTCGGCCAATCGGCGCAAGAGCGGGGACATGGTTTCGGGCAGGGGCGGCGGCCGATGGCCCAGGCGCCAGGCCAGGCGTACCA